>JBEKAC010000018.1:0-41461 GCA_050018395.1 Dehalococcoidales bacterium | reverse complement strand
ATGACCCTTAACGATTCCTGCACCCGCCGGGCATTGGCGATAATCGTTGCAGGGACGTCCCGTTTTTTTTCTTCGCCCGTTACATCCATTTGGCTGCCGACGTCCCCGGCGGCGTCGCGCGCCTGGAGGAGCTGTTTTTGTAAATCTCCTTTTACATTGACCATCTTATGCCGCAGGTCTTTCAGCCGCTGGGTCAAAACTGTATCGTTTAGCGTGAGACGGGCGAATTCTTCAAGGACGCGCAGCCCTTCACCCAAGCGGTTGATATTGGCATCGATAATACGCAGCCGGTCGGCGGGGATATTTTCCATCGTTTTTGTCCTGGCGGTTAATTCTAGCACAGGGGGGCGAGCGGGTAAAAGCTTTCAGCAGCTCCCGTCAACGGCGTTCTCGATAAGCTCGATGCGGCACACGCGGTCGTTACTGTCCAGCTGTATGGCGACGACGTCGATGCGCCAGTTTTCCGGGAGGTTTTCGTGTTCCTGCCCGTAACGCTCGGCGAGGGTTTGGAGCCTTTCTTTTTTTACCTTGGTAATCGATTCTTCAGGGCTGCCGAAAAGCCAGCTTTTCTTGGTACGCACTTCAATGAACACCAGACTATCCGGCTGTTTTGCTATGATGTCAATTTCACCTTCGGGGCAGCGGTAGTTGGTCTCCAGAATGCTGTAGCCGTTCTTCCCGAGGAAATCACAGGCAATCTTTTCGCCGAGGGCGCCCGTTTCACGCTTATTCATGACTCGCTCCGATTATTTCCGATACCGGGCCGAACGACCGCCGGTGCAAAGGACAGGGACCTTTTTCCCGGAGGCATTTCAAATGCTCTTCCGTGCCGTAGCCTTTGTGCTCGGCGAATCCGTAGCCCGGGTAGTCTTTATCCATTTCCGTCACCAGGCGGTCGCGGGTAACTTTAGCAATGATCGAGGCGCAGGCTATCGAAAAGCACAAGCTATCGCCGTGCTTGATACCCTTCTGCGGCAGCAGCGATTCTTCGATATGGACATAATCAACAAGTAGATACTGCGGCTGCGGCTTTAGCTTTTCGATGGCGGCCACCATCGCCAACCGCGTCGCTTTGGCGATGCCTACAGTGTCGATAGTCTTATTGGAGCATTCGCCAACACCAAAAGAGATCGCCACTTCTTTGATAAAATCGACGAGATACTCACGTTTTTCCGGTGTCAGCTGCTTGCTATCACGTACCCGACTTTTCCAGCCTGCCCGGAAATGTTCCGGGAGAATCACGGCGGCGGCCATCACCGGCCCCATTAAAGCGCCCCGCCCCACCTCGTCCACCCCGGCGATGAGGTCGTAGCCTTGCGCTCTAAGTGTTTTTTCTTCAGCGAACGACGGCTTTTGGCGAATCACGGAAACCCGTCCTTATTTATGAAGCAATTTACTCACGCTTTGCCAGATGATGCCGGCGATAGTATCTTTGCTTTGCGTTGCATCTATTGTTAGCCAGCGTTCCGGTTCAGCTTTAGCCAGCTTTAAATAGCCTTCTCTGACGCACCGGTGAAAAGCCAGATTCTCCGCCTGGAAACGGTCAGCCTTTTTATCTTTTTTTCGCGCCAGTCCGGTTTCAACCGGTAAATCCAACAGAATAGTCAGGTCGGGTTTCAAGCCACGGGTGGCTAACTTATTAACGCCATTAACCAGCGCTAAATCCAAGCCGCGGCCGTAGCCCTGGTAAGCCAATGTCGAATCGGTAAAGCGGTCACAAATAACGACCGTTCCTTTTTTTAGCGCCAGGTTGATTACTTCTTCCAGCAGTTGTGCGCGGGAAGCGTTAAACAGGAGTAACTCTGCCAGCGGAGAAATATCGACATCCTGTGAAAATTTCAAGAGACGCGTGATTTTCTTACCGAGAGCTGTGATGCCGGGCTCATGGGTCAGCAGCGCAGGGACAGCCAGCTTTTTCAGGCGGGAGTATAACAGCTTTGACTGTGTGCTCTTACCGCACCCCTCCCCACCCTCAAATGTAATGAAAAGGCCCATGATTGTTTAAAAACCCTCTCATTCTCCCTTTAATAAAGGGAGATGATATTCTTTACCAAATCTATTGTCCCTCTTTTATAAAGAGGGATTAAGGGAGTTTTTATCTCCCCTTAAAAATCCGTACCCTGCGGTGGGGGTCGCGGCCGGTGCTGTGGGAGCCTAAGTCGCTCCGCTGCGCGATAAGGTGTTGCAGGCGGCGGATATAAGCACCCTGCGGGCTAAGCTCCACCTCTTCACCGTCTTCCTTGACCTGCTCCACGGCTTCTTCTGCTTCTTCCAGGGCGGTCTGGAAGCCGCCGGAGTTATCACTTTCCTTGGTCGCGTAAAGCGTGCTCAAGAATTGTCTTATCTGTGGTGGCGTATTGCCGCGCAGGACGTAGACGGGAATGTTGGCGCTCTCCGCGTCCCGGACCTTTTGCGGCCGCCGCCGGTAGTAATTTTTAGACGTCACCAGCATGGAGGCGTCATGTAGGCTTTCCGTAACATCGAGGTCGATATGCAACTCGCGGGCTATCTGGAGCACCCGCGACCGGTTGACGCCAAAGAGGTGCAGCCGGAGGGCTTTCTTTTCTTCGGCAGGTTTTTTGCCTTTGATTTTGGGCTCTTTTTCCGTTCTGGCTTTCTCTATCTTCACCTCGCCGTTGGCGTCCATTGAGCGCACTTCGGTATTGGGCGGGGTATCGCGTAATAAAGCGTCAACGGACTCGCCGACGTCCGGGTGGATAGCTACTCTATCGCGTTCCTGGATCTCCACGACGATATCGAAGGTAGGCGGCGATTTCCTTTCCAAGATGGATTTCTGCGTGCCGCGGCGGCGGGCTTCCTCGTCCCCTAAAGTGACCGACTGTATCCCGCCGATGAGGTCGGCCAGGGTGGGGTTCATCATCAGGTTTTCCAGCGTGTTGCCGTGCGCCGTGCCGACGAGCTGAACACCGCGTTCCGCGATGGTACGGGCGGCCATGGCTTCCAGTTCGGTGCCGATCTCGTCAATGACGATGACCTCTGGCATATGGTTTTCCACAGCCTCGATCATCACGGCGTGCTGAAGACTGGGCGTGGCTACCTGCATCCGCCGCGCATGCCCGATGGCCGGGTGCGGGATATCGCCGTCGCCGGCGATTTCATTGGAAGTATCCACGATAATGACCCTTTTTTTAGATTCGACCGACAGTACGCGGGCCACTTCCCGGAGCATGGTGGTCTTGCCTATGCCGGGACGGCCCAGAAGCAGGACGCTCTTGCCGGACTGGACCAGGTCTTCGATGATTTTTATCGTGCCGAAGACCGCGCGCCCCACGCGGCAGGTCAAACCCACGATCCGCCCCCGGCGGTTGCGGATGGCGGAAATGCGGTGCAGCGTACGCTCGATGCCGGCGCGGTTGTCATCGCCGAAATTGCTGACGCGTTCGACCACGTGGTCGATATCAGCTTCATCGACTTCCTGCGTCGTGAGTACCGCCTCGCGGTGGGGAAAACGCGCTTCCGGCGGGCGTCCGAGGTCCAGCACCACTTCCACCAGCTCGCTGATATCCAGCGCCCGCACGAGCGGCTCTTTAATATGCGGCGGGAAAATATCGAGCAGGGCGTCCATGTCATCGGTTATTACCTTTTGCACATGCTCCTCCCCGCTATAAAATTACCCTCTACTCGAGGCTATATCCAGGAAATATTTATGAAAACGCAGGTCGTCGGTCAGTTCCGGGTGGAAGGCCGAGACCAGCATTTTGGCTTGCCTGGCGGCGACGATGGTGTTATCCTCCAGCCTGGCCAGCACCTCCACGCCTTTTTCCACTTTTTCGATCACCGGCGCGCGGATGAATACCGCCGGGAAAGGCTCGTTACCCAGCGCCGGTATCGCCAGTTTCGTCTCGAAGCTGTCCACCTGCCGCCCGAAGGCGTTGCGCCGGACGCTGATATCCATCAAACTTAGGTTTGCCTTGCCGTTATTGGAGATTTGCCTGGCCATCAGGATCATGCCGGCGCAGGTGCCGAAAAGCGGCAGGCCGCCTTTAGCTAAATCGGCGATTGCCTGCATCAGGTCATACTCGTTCATCAGGAGGCTCATGGTGGTGCTTTCACCGCCGGGAATAATCAGCCCGTCGATTCCCTTTAGCTCCCCGGGCAAACGGACGGGCACAGCCGCTGTATCCAGTTTCTTGAGTATTGTGATATGTTCGGAAAAGGCTCCCTGCGAAGCAAGGACACCGATTTTCATTTTTTACCAACCTCTTTTGGCGAGCAGCTCTCCGTCAGGTATCTGCTTGATATCCAGCCCGGGCATGGCTTCCCCGAGTTTCTTGGAAACCTCGGCGATGATGGCCGGGTCGTTATAATGCGAGGTAGCTTTGACGATAGCCCTCGCCCGGATTTCCGGGCTGCTCGATTTGAATATCCCCGAGCCGACAAAGACACCCTCCGCCCCGAGCTGCATCATCAAAGCGGCATCGGCCGGCGTGGCCACGCCGCCGGCGGCGAAGTTGACCACCGGCAGTTTGCCGGCATTATGGACTTCCGTTACCAGCTCAAAAGGCGCGCCAAGCTCTTTGGCCTCTTTCATCAGCTCTTCCTGGGGCATATTTACCAGGCGGCGGATGCCGTCCATAACGGCGCGCATATGCCGCACCGCTTCCACGATGTTGCCGGTGCCGGCCTCGCCTTTGGTCCGGATCATCGCCGCCCCTTCGCCGATACGGCGCAGGGCTTCGCCAAGGTCGCGGCAGCCGCAGACAAACGGCACTTTAAAGTCGTGCTTCCAGACATGGTGGCTTTCATCGGCGGGCGTCAATACCTCAGATTCGTCGATGTAGTCCACTCCCATCGATTCCAGCACCTGGGCTTCCACGAAATGCCCGATACGGCACTTGGCCATCACCGGAATGGAAACGGCTTTCATGATAGCCTCGATAATAGTGGGGTCGGCCATGCGTGCCACGCCGCCTGCGGCGCGGATATCCGCCGGCACCCTCTCCAGCGCCATGACCGCACAGGCGCCGGCCGCCTCGGCGATTTTAGCGTGTTCCGGGGTAACCACGTCCATGATAACGCCGCCCTTAAGCATCTGGGCCAGCCCGGTTTTAACTTTCCACGTCCCCTTTTCCATAGCCACCACCTCCAGTTTATTCGTTGATATTCTAATTCTACTACGGTTGCTACGGCATAGCAACAGAATTAGCTTTTGGTTTTGACGGGGACTCCCGAATGTGTTATTAATTAAAAGACCGGCGATATTCCGGCATGATGAGGCATTATGGACTACGCGATTTTTATATTAGTTATACTTGCCCTGGGCGCAGCGATGTTTTTTTTACAGCGCAGCGAAAAAAGGACGAAAAACAAATATAAAAAAGAGGCCTACCGCCTCCTGGATACACCTGATCCTGACCCTACTGTGGTGGCAAAAACTATAAAGCTCCTGCGCCTTTACGGCGGCCGCTGGCGTAAAGACAAAGAGTTTGTCGAGCTGGTCAAGCGGCTGGCGGAAAGACTACCGCAACCCTAAAGCGGGCGTTTTTCCGGCATGCCGGGGCGGCGGGGATACTGGGCGGGCGTCGGTTTTACTTTATCGATAATCAACAGACAGCGGCCATCATTAAACTCGTTTATCGTTATCGGCTTTATTTCCCGCAAGCTGCCACCCACTATATTTATCGCTTGCTGTGCCTGCGTAATTTCCCGAGCCAGCTCGCCTCCGGCGCTAATCGTCGTGCGGCAGACCGGCAGCGCTAATTCCGTAGTGATGATAATTTCACCCTTTTTCTGGGCGATAAAGCAGCCGTTAATCCTGCAAAACGGCAGCGCCAGTTCTGCTAACGTCGGCAGCCCGGCTACGGCACGGGCCAGGGCGATATCGTATTTCTCGCGGTATTCAGGGTCATGGGCGGCTTCTTCCGCCCTTCTTGAAATGGTAGTGACAGATTTCAGCCCTAGCTCGGCGATCAGTTGCTCCAGGAATCTCACCTTTTTAGCGGTAGCTTCCAGCAAAGTGAGAGTAATCTCCGGAAAAGCTATCTTCAGCGGTAAGCCGGGCAGCCCCGCCCCCGTCCCCACGTCGATGACGTTCAAGGATTTATCCAGATAAATGGATTTGAGCGCCGGAATTACGGTGAGTGAATCAAGGAAATGCTTGACCTGCACTTCTTCGTAACCTGTAATAGCGGTAAGGTTGATCCTTTGGTTCCAATCAACGAGCAGCCGGTAATAAGTTTCGAACTGCTGAAGCTGAGTTGAATTGAGGTAAAAACCTAACTCCGCGGCGCCTGATGCCAATTTATCCATCATAAAGTCCGCCTAGAGAACGACCAGGAAGTAGTAGAGATATACTACGGCGCCGGCAAAGAGAATGCTGTCCAGACGGTCGAGGATACCGCCGTGCCCCGGCATCAGCGTGCCGGAATCTTTAACGCCGAAGTTACGCTTCAGCAGCGATTCCACCAGGTCGCCGCACTGGCCAAAGATGCTGATAAGTAAGCCCAGCACAACCGCCTGCCAGTAGCTTAAGGGGAGTTGTAACGGGGAATCTATTTTAAAAAGCAGGGCGATTATCACCGCGTCCAGCAGTCCGGCGACCGCACCCTCCCAGGTCTTGCCCGGGCTGATACGCGGCGCCATCTTGTGCCACCCGATGGCTTTACCTACAAAGTAAGCGGCGGTGTCCGAGCCAAAGGTAGCTAACAGAGCCAGAAATAAAAAGTTGCGGCCGGCTTCGGGGAAAGCCGCCGTCCCTGGTCCTATCCTTAATGCCACCAGCAGACCGAGCAGCCACCCGATGTATAAAATCCCCCCCAGCATCCACGCCCAGCTTTGAAACAGCCCTTCTTTGGATGGCATGAACAGCAGCAAAATAGGGGCAAGCACCACCGCCGCCATCAGTAATATTGTTAGCGGCGGCACGTTCCAATTGCAGTGTAAATGAGGATAAATGATAAAGAGAACCGTGAAAAGCAGCCCTGCCAGCAACAGCGGCAGGGTCTTGGCAACGCCCGTTATCCGGAAAAACTCGACCGCCCCAAGTAACCCGGCCACCGCGGCCAGCATGGTAAACCAGTAGATGGGCGTGGCGAACCAGATGGCGATGACCAGCAGAGGGATGCCCCAGAGCGCGGTTAAGACTCTTTTTTTGAGCATGCGGCTTTAGGTTGCAGCCCGCCAAAGCGCCTTTGTCTCTGGTTGTAAGCCAGCAACGCTTTCTCCAGTTCTTCTTCGTTAAAATCCGGCCAGAGGACCGGCGTGAAATAAAGCTCGCTGTATGTGGACTGCCAGATGAGCAGATTGCTGGTGCGCATCTCGCCGCCGGTGCGGATGATTAGATCGACATCCGGAAAATCGGGGGTATAAAGGTACTTATGGAAAGTCGCTTCGTCGATATCCTCCGGTTTGGTCCCGGCAGCTATCAGCTGACGTACGGCGTTCAGGATTTCCGCGCGGCCGCCGTAGTTCAGCGCCACTCCGAGAGTCATCCTGGTATTGCCGGCGGTAAGCTCGGCAGCTTTTTTGATGGACTTTTGCAGCCTGGGCGAAAGCCCCTCCAGACTCCCGACATGGCGGATTTTAACGCCGTTCTTGTGCAGCTCGCGGGACTCTTTGCCAATGATCTGTTCGAGGATATGGAAGATACCGTTGACTTCAGGTTCCGGTCGGCGCCAGTTCTCGGTGGAGAAAGCGTAGAGCGTCACGAAGGGTACACCTTTCTCCCCGAGTGAATTTACCAGGAAATGCAGATTATTTACGCCGGCGCGGTGCCCGGCCAGGCGTGTCAGACCGCGCTTTTCAGCCCAGCGGCCGTTGCCGTCCATGATAATGGCAACATGTTGTGGCAGAGCGGTTATTTTTTCCATAGTTCCAGAAATTCACGCCGGCCCGGCGCAGACTTAACACAGTAAACATCATACATCAGGGCTAGACTTCCAGGAGCTCCCGCTCCTTGTCCTTGCTTAACTTTTCCGCTTCCATGATGTGGTAATCGGTCAGCTTTTGCAGCTGGTCCTGGGCCCGCTTCAGCTCGTCCTGGGAAACGGCCTTATCCTTTTCCAGCTTCTTCAGCTCGTTCAAAGCTTCGTGGCGCAGGTTGCGTATCACGATGCGGCGCTCTTCAGTGTGGCGGTGGACGATTTTTATCAATTCCTGTCGGCGCTCTTCGCTCAACGGCGGGATGGCGATGCGGATGATGTTGCCATCGTTAGAAGGATTCAGGCCGAGCTCGGACTTGGAGATGGCTTTTTCAATTTCGTGCAGGCTGCTTTTGTCCCAGGGCTGTATCACCAGCAAGCCCGCCTCCGGCGCCGAAATACCCGCCAGTTGGTTGAGCGGCATAGGCACACCGGCGTATTCCACCCGGATATGCTCGACAAGCGCGGGCGAAGCGTGTCCCGTACGCACGGTAGCCAGGTCCGCATGGAACATCTTGAGCGAGGTTTTCATTTTTTCTTCGGTGGTCTTTAGTGCTTGCGTAACCATAATTAGGCCTCACTTGTTACCAGAGTACCGATGGTTTCGCCGAGGACGGCCATTTGCATACCGTCTTTCAGTTCCGGGTCGAAAACGATAATGGGCAGGTGGTTATCCATGCAGAGCGAGAGGGCGGTGGTATCCATCACCTTGAGGCGCATGCTTAACGCCTTGAGATGAGTTATCTTATCGATCTTCCTGGCTTTGGGATTTTTACGCGGGTCCGAGGTATAGATGCCGTCAACGCCGTTTTTAGTCATCAACAGGACTTCCGCGCCGATCTCGATGGCGCGTAAGGCGCCCGCCGTGTCCGCCGTCATGTAAGGATTGCCCGTGCCCCCGGCGAAGATGACCACTCGGCCTTTTTCCATGTGGCGGATGGCGCGCCGGCGGATATAGGGCTCCGCCACCTGGCGGATTTCCAGTGCCGACTGGGTGCGCACCTCGACGCCCTGCCTTTCCAGCACATCCTGGAGGGCGAGCGCGTTAATGACCGTGGCCAGCATGCCGGCGTAGTCCGCGGTGACGCGGTCCATGCCGTCTTCTTCCGCTTTAGCACCCCGCCAGATGTTCCCCCCGCCGACGACGATGGCCACGCCGACGCCCATCTCAGCGATTTTTTTAATCTGGAGGGCTATTTTGACCAGGGTGGGATTATCAATGCCGTAGTTGTTGTGGCCGCCGCGCAGCGCTTCGCCGCTAAGCTTGAGCAGAACCCTCTTATACTTGGCTGCAGGCATCGGCCACCCCTAATTGCCTAATTCGTACCGGTGGAACCGGCGTACCTTGATATTCTCTCCGGTCTTAGCAATGGTTTCGATGATAACGTCTTTGATGGTCTTGGTAGGGTCTTTAATAAACGGCTGCAGCAGCAGGCAGTATTCATCGGCGACGGTTTCGCCTTCGCGCACGTCTTCTTTAGAGACGCAGACCGGCGCCATGGCTGCTACCTGCATGGCGAGATTGTGGGCCAGCTCTTTGAATTCATCGGTGCGGGCGACGAAGTCCGTTTCGCAGTTGACTTCCACCATCGCGCCGATACGCCCGGCCGTGTGGATATAGCATTCCACCAGCCCGGAGCCGGTGTTGCGTTCGGCCCTTTTCTGGGCTTTTAGCAGGCCTTTTTCCTTGAGTATTTCCAGCGCTTTTTCTATATTGCCGCCGGTGCTCTTGAGCGCGTTGCGGCAATCCATAATTCCAGCCCCGGACTGCTCCCGGAGCGCTTTAACCATGTCCGTAGTGATTTCCAATGTTCCTCCTTATTCCTCATCAGGGGTGAAAACGAGCGGTTCCGTAGTGGCGGGGACCGGGCCAGCGGCGGTAACGGCCGGGCCGGTAGTAGGTACGACCTCCGTAGGTACAGAGGCGGCAGCGAGGCCGGCTTTGCCTTCCAGGACCGCATCGGCGATCTTGCTGCAAATCAGCTTAACGGCGCGGATGGCGTCATCGTTGGCGGGGATGGGATGGTCGATTTCATCCGGGTTGCAGTTCGTATCCACGATGCCGACGACGGGTATGCTCATGCGTTTGGCTTCCGCCAGGGCTATCTTTTCCTTGATGGGGTCGATGATGAAGAGCGCGCCGGGCAGACGCGTCATTTCTTTAAAGCCGCCCATCTGCCGGTTGAGGTGGGCGATCTTTTCCGTGATCTTGCCGACCTCTTTTTTGGAGAGCCGCGCCAGCTCGCCCCGCGCCTGCTGGTCTTCCAGCCGTACCAGTTGGTCGACACGGGCCTGAATGGTAGCGAAGTTGGTGAGCATGCCGCCCAGCCAGCGCTGGTTGACGAAGTACATGCCGCAGCGCTTGGCTTCTTCCTCGACGGACTCCTGGGCCTGTTTCTTGGTGCCGACGAAGAGGATGGTCTCGCCCTGTGAGACGATTTCCCGGACGAATTTGCAGGCTTTATCCAGCATGACGGCGGTCTTTTCCAGGTCGATAATATGGATGCCGTTACGCTTGGTAAAGATGTAGTTTTTCATCCGCGGGTGCCAACGACCCGTCTGATGACCGAAGTGCGCTCCCGCTTCCAGGAGCTGTTTGATAGTGGTAGTATCTGGCAATTTAGTCAACCTCCCATGGTATATTAATCGTAAGAATCAGGAGATTCATACATTGAAACAGTATAGCATATCCGGCGTTTTGAGGCAACAGCTTATGGAAAGTACGAAACTTTAAATCCTAAATTCTAAACTCTAAACCACCACCCCATTTTGGCGTTAATTTGTTTATTTGTTTTTCAAATTATTTTATTTTGGCTATTCAGCTTCAAAGCGAAGCTGATTTGTCCCAGTATTTGATTTATGTTAAGCTAGCTACAATTCGTAGCTGATTTGCTCAAGCATTTGTTTTATGTCAAATTGCTGTATTTCACAGTTTACCGTAAACAGTTTATCAGTGGAAGGCGAGAAAAGGAATGGGAAGATGACACGGGGAAAAGATGGAGACGCCGACGATGGGGTTTACGGATTCTTTTCCTTTTGCGGAAGGACCAGAATGACACAATGCCAGCTTTGGCAGCCGGACTAACTAATCACATATTGAGTATTGAAGAAATCGTGAAACTGTCAGTTTATCCACTTATGGCGTCAGTAATATTTTTTATTAGTTTATCTATTTCGCTTTGAGGTCGTCCTTTAGAAGCACTTAAAACTAAAGTATCCATATTCACGGATATTTGTTTAGCTGTAATATTCATTTTGTTCCAATGTTTTATCGTCTTACCCCTCAATAAATAATAATCTGGTTTCTCAGGATTGTCTTCTAATATTCTGACTTCTGCAATCTTACTATCACTAATACCCTTTTTGCCATTCCTGAATCTAACCCAATAATACATTAAGTCTTCAGTTTTGTTTGGTTTCATTCTAATCACCACCCAATTAATTGGTGATAATCATCATATTCTTTTACATTGCTTTTGTCCAACAAATATCAATGTTAATTTCAAATTGATAAATTACCGTAATATGTTTAACATTGACAACCTAAACAAAGCCCCCTATAATGCCAATCAATCAGGAGGGATATGTGCACGCAATTAATTCGAATGAAATGTTTATTTTAGCATTAGTAGCTGTTTCAATCGTTGGCCTTTTATGTTTAGGATTATTGATAGTCTTATCAATATCTATTTTGGGACAAAGACGAGAAAGAGAACAACAAAAAAACCCGCCAAATAATGACAATTCTCCATTGATAAATCATCCTCCAGCCGCCCCTCAAGATGAAGAAAAATCAAATCTCACCGTTAGTGATTGGATAACCTTCCTATCTAGTGAAAAACATGGCTTAGCAACCACCTATTTTAGTTTTTTAGCACTCGCAGTATCCTTGTTTAGTATGTTCTATGTAACTAGTACAAGTAAGTCTTTTTGGGTCCCACTTATAATCTTTTTATTTATTGTTTTAGTCGCATATTTGATATTTATCGGAGCGGCAAATCGATTGCAACAACGAGGTCAAGCAGCAAAAGAAATTCTTGATAAAATTATAAGTAGAGAATTGATAAAAGAAGAAGATATTAGAAATGAATGGTTAGATCGAATAAGCAAGATAAATAATAAAAAAGGCTGGATACGGAAAATATTCAAGTAACTTCTCTTGACAAACTTTCCATATCATGATAACCTGTGAAATATCTTAATAATGTAAAGGCTGTGAACAGGAAGAGTAAGCTCTAAAGCGGGGCCGCAGAGAGTCGGGCAGGGTGGGAGCCGACGCCAGCGCCGGGGCTGAATGGGCCTGGGAGCCGCAAACCGAACATCCAGAGAGAGTCCCTCGACAGGCTCGGGATAAATAGGATTTGCCGCAGGGGAAGCGTTAAAGCATCCCGGGGTATCGTCCCGATAGATTCGGGGCCGTACCCGCAGAGATGTCCTTCCGGTATTAGAGGGAAAATCCCTCGAGTACCTCGGGATAAAAAGGGTGGCACCGCGGAAGCATTAGCCCCCGCCCCTTTCAGGGTGGGGGCTTTTTTATTGGGGAAAATTATGTATCAACCGACGCTCGAAGAAGTGAAGAAACTGAAGGACCGGGGCAACCTGGTGCCGGTCTATCGAGATATCGATGCGGACCTGGAAACGCCGGTATCCGCCTACCTCAAGATAGCGCGGGGGGACTACTCTTTCCTGCTGGAGAGCGCGGAGGGGGGCGAAAGGGTGGCGCGCTACAGCTTCCTGGGGACGGAACCGGACAAGGTAATCATAACTGGAGATAAAGTCAATGATTACCCCTCACCCCGTATCAAGTACGGGGCAGGCTCTTCATCCTCTCCCGCAAGGGGAGAGGAAACGGGTAAGAGTGGTGTTTCGCCCTCACTCAATCTCTCCCCCGGGGGAACTGAAGCCCTTCGACAAGCTCAGGGTGAGCGGGATGGTGAAGACCCCTTGCTGTTGATTGAAAAAGAGTTTCAGCAATATCAGCCGATAGCCGTCGCCGGGCTGCCGCGCTTTTGCGGGGGAATGGTGGGGTACTTAAGCTACGAGACGGCGCGGTACTTCGAGCGGCTACCGGCGCCGGAGCCGGACGGCATCGGTCTGCCGGAGAGCCAGCTGATGCTGGTCAACACGCTCCTTGTCTTCGACCACCTGACCCATAAGATTAAAGCGGTCTCCCACGTGCGGCTGGACGGGGACATCGAACAGAGCTACCGCGAGGCCACACGAAAAATCGACGCCCTGGCGGCCCGGCTGAAAAAGCCCCTTCCCGAATCGGAAATGAAAGCCGTTGCCACGAACCACAACAAAATGACCTCTAACGTCACGCCGGAAGAATACGCGGCGATGGTCACGCGCATGAAAGAACATATCTACGAAGGCGACATCATCCAGGGCGTGCCCTCGGTCCGGCTGGGGCGGGCAACGACATCCAGCCCCTTCGCCATCTACCGCGCGCTGCGTTCCATCAACCCATCCCCTTACATGTATTTTCTCCATCTCAAAGACACTCACATCGTCGGCGCGTCGCCGGAGCTGCTGGTGCGTGTCGAGGACGGCATCGTTTCCAACCACCCCATCGCGGGGACAAGGCCGCGGGGCAAGGATAGTGAAAGCGATAAAGCTTTGGAAACCGAGCTTAAAAACGATGAAAAAGAACGCGCCGAGCACGTGATGCTGGTGGACCTCGCCCGCAACGACGTGGGACGCATCAGCGAGCCGGGCACGGTGCAGGTGACGCAATTCATGGACGTAGAACGCTATTCCCACGTCATGCACCTGGTCTCGCACGTGCAGGGCAAACTAAGAAAAGGATTGACACAGTTCGACGCTTTACGCGCCTGCTTCCCGGCGGGCACGGTGTCCGGCGCGCCCAAGATACGCGCCATGGAAATCATCGCGGCGCTGGAGCCGGACAAACGCGGGCCTTACGCCGGCGCCGTAGGCTACTTCGACTTCAACGGCAACATCGATACCGCCATCGCCATCCGCACCATCATCATCAAAGACAGCACGGCCTACATGCAGGCGGGAGCGGGCATCGTGGCGGACAGCGTGCCGGAAAACGAATACCGCGAGTGCCTCAACAAAGCGCAGGCGATGCTGGCGGCGATCAACCAGGCGGAGGGGGTTAATGCTTTTACTCATCGATAACTACGACAGCTTTACCTACAACCTCTACCAGTATTTGAGCGAGCTCGGGGAAGAGGTCAGGGTGGCGCGTAACGATTGCATCACCGTCGAAGAGATAGAGCGGCTGGCGCCGGAACGCATCGTCATCTCGCCGGGACCGGGGACGCCGCAGGACGGCGGCATCTCCAACGACGTTATCCGCCGCTTCGGGGAAAAAACGCCTATCCTGGGCGTGTGCCTGGGGCACCAGTGCATCGGCTACGCTTACGGAGGGACGGTGAGTCATGCCGGGGAGATAAAGCACGGCAAGACTTCCCTCATCCACCACGACGGCAAGGGGGTCTTCGAGGGGCTGAAAAGCCCTTTCCCGGCGGTGCGCTACCACTCGCTGGCGGTCATGGACAAGGGCCTGCCGGACTGCCTCCAAGTGACCGCCCGCACGGACAACCGCATCATTATGGGGCTGCGGCACAAGCAATACCCGGTGGAAGGAGTACAGTTCCACCCGGAATCGATAATGACTAAACCGGGGAAAGATTTACTGGCTAATTTTTTGAAGATGGGCAGAATATGATTAAAGAAGCTATCGGCACGCTGGTGGGGGGAAAATCCCTGACGTTCGAGGAAGCTTATTTTGTGATGGGGGAAATCATGAACGGGGAGGCCACGCCCGCCCAGATTGCCGCCTTCCTGACCGCGTTACGGGCTAAAGGCGAAACCATCGACGAGATTGCGGGGATGGCGGCCGTCATGCAGGCCAAAGCCATGCAGGTAAAGCTCAATGACCCGGCGATTGACGTGGTGGGGACGGGCGGCGACGGTTCCGGCAGCTTCAACATCTCTACGGCGGCGGCGTTCGTCGTAGCCGGGGCGGGGCTGAAAGTAGCCAAGCACGGCAACCGCGCCATGTCCAGCCAGTGCGGTAGCGCCGATATCCTGGAAGCGCTGGGGGTAAAGGTTGACCTTAAAGCGGAGGACGTCGAGGAATGCGTGGAAAAAGTGGGCATGGGCTACATGTTCGCGCAGGTCTTCCACCCGGCCATGAAATATGCCGCGCCGGTACGCAAAGAAATCGGCATCAGGACGGTCTTTAATATCCTCGGGCCGCTGACCAACCCGGCGCACGTCGATTACCTGCTGCTGGGTGTACCGAGCGAAGAGCTGGGGAAAAAGATAGCGGCGGTGCTGCAGCGCCTCGGCACGAAGCACGCTTTAGTAGTTCACGGCAAAGAAGGCCTGGACGAAATATCGCTGAGCGGGAAATCGATTATCTGGGAGGTGACCGCCAGTAAAGTGTCGCCGCCGAAGGAAATATCACCGGAAAGCTTCGGCATCAAGACCGTTAAGAACGCGGACATCAAAGGCGGCACACCGCAGGAAAACGCGGCTACATTGCTGTGCATCCTGGACGGGGAAAAGGGCATCGCACGGGATATCGTGGTACTCAACGCCGCGGCGGCGCTGGTGGCCGGTAACGTTACGACTGATTTTAAAGAGGCGGCGCGTATCGCCGAAGAGACCATCGATACCGGGCGCGCCAAGGACATACTGGAAAGGCTGGTCGTTTTGACCCAGAATATCAAGCAGCGTCATGAACACGATACTCCATAAAATTTTGGCGGACAAGAAGGACGAAGTTGCCCGCGCCAAACGGGCGACGCCGCTGGCGGCTTTAAAGGAGCGCGCGGGCGGGCGTAAGCCGCTGGACTTTGCCGGCGCCTTGCTGGGGAAGAATGTGAAGCTGATCGCCGAGGTGAAAAAAGCGTCGCCCTCCAAAGGGCTACTGTGCCCGGACTTTAAGCCGGTGGCGATAGCGGAAACGTATGCGAAAAACGGTGCCGCGGCGATATCCGTACTCACTGAAGCTAAATACTTCCAGGGGAGCCTGGAATACCTGGCGGCCATAAGAAAAGCGGTGAATATCCCTCTTTTAAGAAAGGACTTCATCTTCGACGCATATCAGGTTTACGAGGCCGCCGCTTACGGGGCGGACGCGCTGCTCCTGATAACGGCGATATTGAACCCGGAACAACTGGAAGCACTGATGGCGATGACGCGCGAGTTGGGGATGCAATGCATGGTCGAAGTGCATAATGAGGAAGAATTACAGACTGCTCTGCTGGCGGGGGCGGAAATCATCGGCATTAATAACCGCGACCTGAATACATTTAAAGTGGATACTAATGTAACGCGCCGTTTGAGAATGCTCATCCCTGAAGGGGTAACCGTGGTGAGCGAAAGCGGCATTAGTAATACGGATGACATGAAAAAGATGCGGGAATGTAAAGTCGACGCGGTGCTGGTGGGCGAAGCGCTGGTCACCGCCGCCGATATCCCCGCCAAAATGAAAGAGCTGCTTTCATGACAGCCATCAAGATTTGCGGCATAAGAACCGAGGAACACGCACTGGCGGCGGCACAGGCAGGCGCGGACTTTATCGGCCTGGTGTTTGCCAGCAGCCCGCGGCAGGTCACGCCCGCTTTAGCGGAGAAAATAGTGGCCGCGCTGAAGAAAAGCGGGGCGGGGGTTAAAACGGTGGGGGTTTTCGTGAATATGCCGGCGCCCACGGTCAGAAAAATCGCCAACGCCTGCCGGCTTGACTGGGTGCAGGTGAGCGGTGAAGAACCGTGGGAATACTGCCTGGAGCTATACCACCCGGTAATTAAAGCTACAAAAGTGAGCCACAGGCAGTCGGCGGAGCCGGTGAACCAGGCGCTGGCCAAGGGCAACAAAATACTGGCCGGGCGGCAGCACTTGTTCCTGCTGGACACCGGCGACCCGGAAAAGCGCGGCGGTACCGGCAAGACATTCGACTGGAACGCGGCCGGGACCATCGCCGAGAAATACCCGGTGATTATTGCCGGCGGTCTGAAACCGGAAAACGTGGGGACGGCGATTAAACTTATCAAACCCTGGGGGGTGGACGTATCCAGCGGGGTAGAAACCAACGGAGCTAAAGATATGAAAAAGATAACCGAATTCATCAATGCCGTGAGGGACGCCGATGCCGGATAGACCGGATAGCCGCGGCTATTACGGAAAGTACGGCGGCAAGTTCGTGCCGGAAACGCTGATGCCGGCGCTGGATGAGTTGGAAGTCGCTTACGCTGCAGCCTGCGCCGATGCCGGCTTTAAAGCGGAGTTCGAGCGGCTGTGCCGCGAATATATCGGGCGGCCGACGCCGCTTTATAACGCCCGCGAGCTGGCAGCGAAAACGGGCGGGGCGACCATCCTACTAAAGCGCGAGGACCTGGCGCATACCGGCGCGCATAAAATCAATAACGCCCTGGGCCAGGGACTGCTGGCGAAGCGCATGGGCAAGCAAAGGATTATCGCGGAGACGGGGGCGGGACAGCACGGCTTCGCCGTGGCGGCCGTCTGTGCTATGTTGGGTCTCGAGTGCATCGTTTATATGGGCGAAGAAGACATCCGCCGACAGGCGCCGAACGTCAACCGTATGAAGCTGACAGGCGCCGATGTACGCCCGGTCACCTCCGGCAGCCGCACCCTGAAAGACGCCATTAATGAAGCCATACGCGACTGGGTCAGCAATGTCAAAGACACTTATTACTTACTGGGCTCGGTGGTGGGGCCGCACCCCTACCCGATGATCGTACGCGATTTCCAGTCTATCATCGGACGGGAGGCCAGGGAGCAGGTACTGGCGGCATACGGCCGCCTGCCGGACTACCTGGTGGCGTGCGTCGGCGGGGGGAGCAACAGCATCGGCCTCTTCCACCCGTTTTATAACGACAATACGGTCAAATTCATCGGGGTGGAGGCGGGGGGCAAAGGCCTCAACACCGGCGAGCACTCGGCTACGCTGGCCGCCGGAAAAGTGGGCGTGCTGCACGGCACGATGTCCTACGTTTTGGAAGACGCCTACGGCCAGATAAAAGAGACCCACAGCGTTGCTCCGGGGCTGGATTATCCGGGTGTGGGGCCGGAACACAGCTTTTACAAAGACAGCGGTCGGGCGGTCTACGTGGCGGTGACAGACGAACAGGCATTGGAAGGCTTCCGCCTCCTCTGCGATACCGAGGGCATTATCCCGGCGCTGGAATCCGCCCACGCCATTTACTATGCCGCCAAACTCGCCGGGGGACTGTCCGCGGACAAGATAATCATCGTGAACCTGTCGGGGCGGGGTGATAAAGACCTGGAAATCGTTACCAAAGCCCTGGGGATGGAACCATGAACGGGATTGCGTCGGTTTTTAAACCGGGACACAAAGCGCTGATCGCTTTTGTTACCGCCGGTTATCCGGACATCGGGGCGACGGTAAAAATCGCCGTGCTGCTGGCGCAAAGCGGCTGCGACATCATCGAGCTGGGCATCCCCTTCTCCGACCCGCTGGCGGACGGCGCGACCATCCAGAAAGCCAGCCACCATGCCCTGATGCAGGGCGTCACGCCGCAAAAATGCCTGGAGGCAGCCGCCGCCATCCGCAAGCAAACCGCCGCGCCGCTGGCTTTTATGACCTATTACAATCCGGTGCTCAACTACGGGCTCGAGGCTTTCTGCCGGAGCTGCGCTAAAGCCGGCGTTAACGGACTCATCGTGCCGGACCTGCCGCCGGACGAGGGCACGGAACTTGAGACTGTAACCAAAAATAATGGCCTCGACCTGATTTACCTGCTGGCGCCCACCAGCACCGCTGCCCGGATTAAAATGGTGGCGGAGCGGAGCCGGGGCTTTATTTATCTGGTTTCGCTCACCGGCGTGACCGGCGCCAGGCAGACCCTTGCGCCGGAGCTGCAAGACTTCGTGAAGAGGGTAAAAGAAAAAGCCGGTCAGCCGCTTTGCATCGGCTTCGGTATAGCCACGCCGGAGC
Organism: Dehalococcoidales bacterium; assembly: GCA_050018395.1. Classification (GTDB taxonomy): domain Bacteria; phylum Chloroflexota; class Dehalococcoidia; order Dehalococcoidales; family RBG-16-60-22; genus RBG-13-51-18. Next base: position 22,621 of record JBEKAC010000018.1, on the reverse strand, counting down.
AGGCGGCGCAGGCGGCATCTTACGCCGATGGCGTTATCATCGGCAGCCGCATCATCGAGCTTATCGAAGAAGACAGCACGCTCGGCTCGCTTCAGTCCTTTATCACCAGCGTGGGCCAGGCTCTGGATGCACCGAAAAAAACCGGGAGGTACTGATAAGTAGTGCCCGTTAACATAGACAATATTATATTATGTAAAGGAGTATTAACAAATGGAACCAACCAAATATCTATTAAGTGAAAAAGACATGCCGACCCGCTGGTATAACGTCCAGGCAGACCTGCCGAAACCACTGCCGCCCTATCTACACCCGGTTACCAAACAGCCCCTGGGCCCGGCCGACCTGGCGCCGCTCTTCGCGATGGAACTGATTAAGCAGGAAGTCAGCCAGGAAAGGTATATCGACATCCCGGAGGAAATACAGGAAATTTACCGCCTCTGGAGGCCGACCACCCTGTTCCGGGCGCACCGCCTGGAAAAACTGCTGGATACACCTGCCAAGATTTACTATAAATACGAAGGTTCCAGCCCGCCCGGCAGCCATAAACCCAATACTGCCGTTGCCCAGGCGTATTACAACAAAAAAGAAGGGATAAAACGTATCACCACCGAGACCGGCGCCGGACAATGGGGGAGCTCGCTCGCGTTTGCCTGCAACCTTTTCGGCATCGAGTGTAAGGTATACATGGTGAAAGTGAGCTATAACCAGAAGCCCTACCGCCGCATCATGATGGAAACCTGGGGCGCCAAGTGCGTGCCCAGCCCCAGCACGGATACCAAGGCAGGCAGGGATGCCCTGGCGAAGGACCCCAACTGCCCCGGCAGCCTCGGCCTAGCCATCAGCGAAGCCTGCGAGGACGCTTTCAGCCGGGAGGACACCCATTATTCCTTGGGCAGCGTGCTCAACCACGTGTTGATGCACCAGACGGTCATCGGACAGGAAGCTATGAAGCAGATGGAGATGGCCGGCCATTACCCGGATATCCTTATCGGGTGTGTAGGCGGCGGCTCCAACTTTGCCGGCATGTTCCTGCCCTTCATCAAGGATAAGCTCTCGGGTAAAAAGAAGAACCTGCGCATTATTAACGTCGAGCCGGATAGCTGCCCGACGCTTACCAAGGGACTCTACGCTTACGACTACGGCGACGTCGCGGGCATGGCGCCCATCGCCAAGATGTTCACGCTGGGGCATGATTTCATGCCGCCGCCGGTGCACGCCGGCGGCCTGCGCTATCACGGCATGGCGCCGCTTATCTGCCACCTGCACAAGCTCGGATTCGTTGAAGCCAAGTCCGTTCCTCAACTGGCGACCTTTGAGGCAGGTGTCACTTTTGCGCGCACCGAGGGAATCATCAGCGCACCGGAGACCAACCATGCCATCCGCGTCGCCATCGACGAAGCCTTAAAATGCAAGGAATCCGGCGAGTCCAAAGTCATCCTGTTCAACCACAGCGGCCACGGCCACTTCGACATGGCGGCTTACGAGTCTTACCTCTCCGGTAAGCTCCAGGACTACGCCTACCCTGAAGAGCTGGTCAAAGAAGCGCTGAAATCTCTTCCTGAAGTCCCCGCCGAATATAGATAAACAAACTATAGACACTGACCCCGGCCCCCTCTCCCTGAAAAGAGAGGGGGCTTTGTTTTTCTCATTATTAGACAACATATTTCATATTTAATTAACAATCTTTTCCTATGCTATAATTGAAATACATTGAAAAACAGGGACTTACGATGAAGAAAACTCATATTAAAACCATCTTTCTCACTGCCGTCATCGTGCTGGTGCTGGGCGTGCTGGCCGGCGCAAGCTGTATCACCACCAATAACCCCAAAACGACCGGCCCGACAACCAATACCACTGCAGAAACAATCAGCGCCACCGGCGCACCGTGGACGGTCAAGACGGTTACTGGCAGCACCACTGCCACACAATTTCCTGACCTGGCCGATGTAGTGGCATCCGTAAAACCATCGGTTGTGGCCATTAATACCGAGGTGGTCTCTTACGACTTTTTCAATCGCCCTTACACGCAGCAAGCGGCCGGCTCCGGTTGGGTCATCGACTCTAACGGCGTTATCGTGACCAATAACCACGTGGTCGAAGGCGCCAAAACGATAACCGTCACCATGGACAACGGTACCACCTATACCGCCTCTACCAGCGCTGTCTTCACCGACCCGCTCAACGACCTGGCGATTATCAAACTAAATGCAACCAACCTGCCGGCGCTGAAGTTGGGCAGTTCCTCCAGTATGCGCATCGGGGACTGGGTCATCGCTATCGGTAACGCGCTGGGGCAGGGAATCCGGGCCACCGAGGGAATCGTGAGCCAGAAGGGAGTTACCTTGCAGGTCGACCAGAACGAGAGCCTTTACAACCTCATCGAGACCAGCGCGGCCATCAACCCGGGCAACAGCGGCGGGCCGCTGGTGAACCTGGCCGGGGAGGTGGTGGGCATAACCAGCGCCAAGATTTCCAGCGTCGGCGTGGAAAGTATGGGCTACGCTATCAGCACGGATACGGCGATGCCGATTATCCAGCAGCTGGTCAACCGGGGATACGTGATACGGCCGTGGCTGGGGGTGGGGCTTTACACCGTGGACCAGCTGGCCATCATGCAATTGAATCTATACGTCGATACCGGGGCGGTCATCGTCCAGATAGGCGCCGGCAGCCCTGCGGATAAGGCCGGCCTCAAAGAAGGCGATGTTATCGTAAGTATGGGCGGGCAGGCGGTCAATAGCGTCGAGGATTATAACAAGATAATCAATTCAGCCAAGATTGGAGACCCGCTGGAAATCGTCTTCTGGCGCGGTAAGAACCAACACACAGTTACCGTCACGCCGGTAGAAAGCCCGAATACCACGACGAGCTAGATTTAGTTGACTGTATCATTAAACAGGGGGAGAATACTCATTTGAAAGAGATCTCCCCCTTATTTGTTCTTTATTAGAATTGTCTTGAATCTCTATTTTACCTTTTTGATTCCCAGCTGGAGGTGATAGCCGGTGATCTTATGTTCTTCCTGGAGGTCGGCGTCTTCGGGGATGCCTTCCTCGATGTCGTCGGCTAACGTCTCCTGCCGTACATAGTCCGCAAAGGCGGAAACGGCCTGTACGAAGTAAGCGTCCCCTTCGTAATAAACAATAATGTGGTCGGCGATTTCATAGCCGGCGGTGCGGCGCATCGTCTGCAGGCGATGCACTATCTCGCGGGCCATGCCCTCCGCTTGGAGCTCCACCGTAATGATCGTGGAAATTGCCACGGCGCTGCCGGGTTCGCTGATAACTTCATAGTTCGCTACCTCCAGGCCGCCGACTCTTTCTACGGTTTCGTATCTCATTTCCTTAATATTCAACTCGTCAAGAATCAGGGGAGCGACTCTTTCCAACGACTGTTTTTCCGATTCAGAGCTGACACCGACATAGAAAAACTCCAGCGGCTGACGCACTTTTATCTGCGCTTTCGCCCGAGCCGCCCGTCCCATCGAGCAGACTTTCATCGCCAGGCGGTTGTCATCAGCCAACTGCCTATCTATTTTAGTAGGATCCGCTACCGGGAAATCCGCCAGGTGCACGCTTTCCGGAGCATCCGGGAAAGCACTAACGACCAGGTTGCGGTAAAGCTCTTCGGCGATAAAGGGGGTAAAGGGAGCCAGCACCTTGGCGAGCGTAACCAGGCAGTAATAGAGCGTGTTGTAGGCGGAAAATTTTTCGGTATCGTTTTCGCTTTTCCAGAAACGCCGCCGGCTGCGCCGAACGTACCAGTTTGACAGGCCATCGACAAAGTCCTCTAGCTTGCGGCCGGCCTCGGTGGGGTTATAATTAGCCAGCAAGGCATCCACATCGGCGACCAACTGGTGAAGCTCGGAGAGAATCCACTTATCCAGCTCGGCCTCGGGGGGCGGGAAAGCGCCCGCCGCCGGTTGATAGTTATCGATATTGGCGTACATGATGAAGAAGGAATAGACGTTCCAGAGCGTGGCCAGGAACTGGCGGGAAACCTCCTCCACCTTCTTTCCGTCGAACTGGCGTGGGTTGCCCGGCGCTGAACCGGTGTAGAGATACCAGCGGAGGGCGTCGGCGCCATACCTTTTAACCACTTCCCAGGGATACACGACGTTTCCCTTGCGCTTGCTCATCTTTTCGCCCTTGGCGTCCAGGATATGCCCAAGGCAGATCACGTTGCGGTAGCAGGGGCGGTCGAAAAGGAGGGTGGACATGGCGTGCAAGCTATAGAACCAGCCGCGTGTCTGGTCCACCGCTTCGCAGATAAAGTCAGCGGGGAAGCGGCCGTCCTCCAGCAGAGTGCCGTTCTCGAAGGGGTAATGGCTCTGGGCGATGGGCATGGCGCCGGAATCGAACCAGCAGTCCATGACCTCCGGCGTGCGCTTCATCTTGCCGCCGCATTTGGCGCAGGTAAAAGTGAAGTCATCAACGTAGGGGCGGTGGAGGTCAAGGGGCTCTTTCAGACCGGAGACGTCTTTCTTGGCTTTAAGCTCATCGATACTGCCGATGCACTCGAAAGCACCGCACTTTTCACAGCGCCAGACGGGCAGCGGCGTGCCCCAGTAGCGTTCCCGGGAGACAGCCCAGTCGATATTGTTTTTTAGCCAGTCGCCGAAACGGCCGTACTTGATGTGTTCAGGGTACCAGTTGATCTCCTCGTTGCTGGAGATAAGCCGGCTCTTTAACGCCGTGGTCTTTATGTACCACGCGGTTTTGGCGTAGTAAAGCAGAGGGGTATCGCAACGCCAGCAGAAGGGATAGGTGTGCCTGACAGTCTCCCGGCGGAAGAGCAAATCCCGGCTTTTAAGGTCTTCGAGCACGAGCGGGTCGGCGTCTTTGACGAACTTACCGGCGAAAGCGTAAGTGCCGGTCATCTTGCCTTGCAGGTCTACTGGCTGCACGAAGTCCAGCAAAGCCGTTGTCCCGGCTTTATAGTCGTCTTCGCCGAAGGCGGGTGCGATGTGCACAACGCCCGTGCCGTCTTCCAGCGTGACGAAATCCGCGCCTATGATGTGGTACGTCAGGTTTTTCTGCGGCTTTTGCGCCGCCAGCGCGCCGCTTTCCCCGAATTTTAGCCTGGCTACTCCGTAATCATGAGGGTTGAACAGGGGCTGGTAAGCCGTGCCCACCAGCTCCTGGCCCCTTACTTTCTGAAATTCTCCGTAACCCTCCAGCCTGAGCGATGCCGCCAGCCTTGCCGCCAGAATAAGGTAATCACTATCGCTTTTCAGTAAAACGTATTCAGCATCCGGCGCAACGGCCAGCGCGGTATTGCCCGGCAGTGTCCAGGGCGTGGTGGTCCAGGCTAAAAGATAGACCGGTTTATCCGAGGGTAATTCAACTTTAGATTCTCCAACAACCTTAAACTTTACGTATATCGAGGGGTCTTCCGTATCATCTTTGTAGCCCTGGGCTACCTCGTGGGAGCTCAACGATGTGCCGCAGCGGGGGCAGTGAGGTGTAACGCGATAGCCCTGGTAAATCAGCCCTTTATCCCACATCTGCTTGACGGCCCACCAGCAGGATTCCGTGTAATCTTTATCCATGGTAACGTAGGCATGCTCGTAATCAACCCAGTAGCCGACGCGCTTGAATATATCCTCGAACTCGTGGAGGTATTTATTAACGCTTTCGCGGCAAAGGTCGTTAAAGCGCCCGATGCCGTATTCCTCGATCTGGGTCTTGGTTGAATAGCCGAGCTTTTTTTCTATCTCCAGCTCTACCGGGAGGCCATGCGTATCCCACCCGGCGATGCGGGGGGCATAAAAGCCTTTCATCACCTTATAACGCGGGATAGCGTCTTTGAAAACGGACATGAATACATGATGTAGGGCCGGGCTGCCGTTGACGGTGGGCGGGCCGTCATAAAGCGTGAACCGGGGGCCACCCTGCCGCGCCGCCACGCTGCGCTGGAAAATCTTTTCCTTTTCCCAAAAAGCCAGTATGGACTCTTCCATCTGGGGAAAGTTTACCCGGCTGCTGACTGGTTTAAACATATTGTTATCTCCCGCGTTTTATTATCTCGCTATCCTGTGTCATTGCGAGTATTGTTCAGTAACTTTCTAATCTACCTTAACATCTTTTGCTGTAACCTTCTCTCCCCTGGCGGGAGAGGAATCGTTTCTATTATTTTCGGATACTCTTCTTAGCTATTTCTCCCAATGACGAGGCCATAAATAAATAAAGCCCCGTCCCAAGGGACGAGGCTTAAAGCTCCCGCGGTACCACCCAAATTTCCCGATAAAATCGGGACACTCTGCAGGGCACGAATGATGCCCTCGTCCGGGATAACGGCTGACGGGACCGGCCCGGCTTACTCGTCCCGATTTATCGGGATTTTCAGTTGGCAGCTCTGGAGTGATTTTCAGGACACCGAGTATGTCTGCTCACACCTTACCAGACTCGCTGGCTACTCTAAGGCGCCCTTACTCTTCTCCGTCGGCGCTTTTACAGGTTTATGTTAACATACCATGGCGTAAAAATCAATTACTGGGCAAGGTCTTGGGGGTAATGACCACTTTTCGGGACTCGCCCACACCGGTGCTTTCCGTAATCACATCCGGGTGGTCAGCCAAGGCGAGGTGAACAATGCGCCGCTCGAAAGCGGGCATCGGCTCCATGGTAAAGGGCACTTTACGTGTCTTGACCTGCTCCGCCAGCCGGTTGGCCAGCACACGCAGTCCCTCGCAGCGCCGCTGTTTATAACCTTCAACGTCCAGCACGATAGGTATCTGCACCTGCATCTTGTGGGCCAGGATGAGCCGCACTATGTACTGCAAAGAGACCATCGTCTGGCCGCGCCGCCCGATTAAAATGCCCAGGTCTTCGCCCTCGATATTAAGTCCGATGGAAGTAAAATTGCCGTTCTCGTCATTCGTCGTAAATTCATCGGAAGGCCTGACGGTGCCGCGCAGGTCCATCAGGTCAAGAATGTCTTCCAGGATTTTTCTCGCTTCATCAAAAACATCAATTTGATTTCCGGATGTCTCCATAGTCTCCAACCTCGTACTAATATCTCGGCTATTTTTTACCCTTTTTCTTACCGGGTAAGAAACTGTTTTTACCGGTTTTATAGGGGTTATTGTTATCTTTAGACGGGCCGCTATCCTTAGACAGGCCGCTATCCTTGACGGCGACATCGGTATCCGTTTTTTCCTCGATCTCATTTTCCGGAGCAGTAGTATCAAACTTAACATACTTCTTGCCCGCATCGGCAGCCGGTGCAGGCTGTTTGCGCAGACCGCCCCACCCCGTTATGCGGTACTGGACAGCGATACGGAAAACGCTGGAGGTTACCCAGTAGATGGAAAGACCGGCGGGGAAGCTGAGCGCCATAAAAGTGAAAAGCAGCGGCATCATCCAGAGCATCATCGAGGCCTGCTGCGCCTGGCGCGGGTCGGTCGAAATAGGAGTCGACATCTTCTGCTGGACCCACATAGTTACCCCGACCAGCACGGCCAGGATGGGATTGCCATAGGCCAGGTTAATCCCCAGGAAAGAGTGGTTCAACGGTAGAGCGTTATATACGACATGCCAAGGATAGAGGAACCGGGAAAGATTGAGCAGCCCTTCCGGAGCAACGGCCAGCGCTAGCATCACCGACTGGTAAAGCGCGATCCAGACCGGCATCTGGATGAACATCGATAAAAGACAGCCGGCGGGTTTGACGCCGGCCTCTTTATAAAGCTTCATCTGCTCCTGCGCCAGCTTCTGCTTGTCCTTGCCGAATTTCTTTTGCAACTCGGCCAGCTTGGGCTGGAGGTTCTGCATCGCCAGCGAGGATTTAATCTGGTTCATGGTAAAGGGGTATAACAATAGGTTGATGATAATGGTCAAAAAAATAACGGCCAGGCCGAAACTGCCGCCCAGATAGTGGGACATCAAGATCAGGATGTTAGTTAAAGGCTGCTGGATTATGAGATCCCAAACGTTCAATTCATCATACCCCGATTTTTAGCTTTGTAGCGAGATGGCCGGTAAGATAGCGTCATTATCTATATTGATACGGAACAACACGATTTCCTGCGGGTGAATATAGACCACACCCTGGTAAGCGGTCAGCGGGCCGTCCACGTTTATTTTAAGATCGTCGACCTGTTTGATTTCCCGGGTAGTAAGATCGATTTTGAAGATCAGCCCGTTGTGTGAAGCAAACACGATGTAATTGCCGGAGACAACCGGCGTCGAAGCCACCGGGCTGTTAAGGTTAAACTTGGTAATCTGGGTGCCATTAGCGGCGTCCAAAACGTAAACGTAATTATCCAGGCAGCCGGCATAAATCGTCCCGTCAATGATCTTCGGCTGCGCCCAGAACCACTTGTCGCCGGTAAATTTCCATTTTAGAGTGCCATCGGCGGTATTGAGGGCGTAGAGATTTTTATCGAAGGAGCCGAAATAGACAGTACCGTTATCCACCAGCGGCGTGGAGATAATCGAGCCTGCGGTGTTGTATTTCCATTTCAAAGTAAGGTCAGCAGCGTTCAGGGCATATAAATATTTATCGAAAGAGCCGATATAGAGGACGCCGTCCACTACCGCCGGCGTGCCCCAGATTTTATCGCCGGTCTTGTATTCGGCCAGCTTATCGCCGGTCAGCGCGTCCAGGGAAATCACTTTGCCGTCGCTGCAACCGATGAACAGCTTGCCATCCGCGACGACCAGCCCGCCAACGAGTTGCTGTAGATAGCTATCACGGGGATAGACCCAGCGCGTGGCCAGGTTGCCGGCGTTGTAGGCGTAGATTTTACCATTATAGCCGGCGATGTAAACGAGGTTATCCGAGACTACCGGTGAACCGTATATCTGGACGGCGGGCGTACCGCCACCGCAGCCACCGCCACCCGAGCAACCGAACAAACCACCTGTAGCCTGGACTTTAAGCGCTTCCGCCCATTGCGTGCTGTTATCCGAAAAATTATACGCCATCAATCGACCTTGATTAGAGCCGACATACAACACATTGTTGGCCACAGTGCCGCCGGACCAGCCGACCGGTGAGACTCCCCTGACGCAGCTTAACCCCAGCAGGCCGATAGCCAGGATAATGGCTGCGAGCAGCGCAATCACACCGATTTTCATTTTACGCGATTCCACCATGTTCTCCACAAAAAGTTCAGTTGAATTTATTATATTTTCCGTGTCACTGTCAAATAAGCTACTTTTCCGGGACGGGGTCATAGCCGCCGGGGTTAAAGGGGTGGCAGCGGAAAATCCGCCTGATCCCCAGCCCTATCCCCTTGAACACGCCGAACTTTTCAATCGCCTGCAGCGTATATTCCGAGCACGTCGGCGTAAAGCGGCACGCCGGAGGCATGACCTTCGACCAGGTTGCCTGATAAAACTTAATCAGTCCGCGGGCTATCGCCTTCATTTTCCCCCGCCGCCAATCCGGCCCGGTCCAATAATCGCCCGACCGACTGGCTTAAATCCATAAAACCTGCCGTTACGGCAGGCGTACGTGCAATAATGATAATATCCCAACCCGGCTTTATCTGTTTCCGCCGGATTATCTCCCGCAGTCGCCGTTTAACCCGGTTCCTCACCACCGCTCCGCCTAAACGCCTGCTGACGGCGAACCCGAACCGTGAGGCCTCCAGTCCGTTGGCTAAAGCCCTGACGACGATCTCTTTACCCGCCCAGGATTTACCCTGTTCGTAAACCAGGCTGAATGGTATTTTCCCGGCGGGTAATCGATCGGTCATCAAAGCTGCCTCAACCGGTGCGGTCTTAGCGGCGACTAGACGACGGTTAATCTTTTCCGCCCCTTGGCTCTTCTGGCTTTAAGGACGTCCCGGCCGCCGCGGGTGCTCATTCTCTTGAGAAAACCGTGCTCTCGCTTCCTGGGAATGCTCTTGGGTTGATAGGTTCTTTTCGGCACTTTAACTCCCTGCTACTTACTGACCGCTGTAAAAGGAATAAATTGGAAAGCTAAAACGATGCAGCGTTATATTAGGCTAGCTCGGCGCCCCGGTCCTGGGTACGTGCGCCGCAACAAAAGGCAAAAGTGAGAGGTGCCTCGCCCGCTTGATGGCAGTGGCCAGCGCGCGCTGGTGTTTAGCGCAGGCACCGCTCTTGCGGCGCGGCGAAATCTTGCCCCTGTCCGATATGTAGGGCCGCAGTTTGGCGGGGTCTTTATAGTCAATGTATTCGACTTTATCCCGGCAAAAGAAGCACACCTTGCGCTTGGGAATATATTTACCCCGGGATGGTCTCCTTGGTCTGGTGTCTCTAGACTGTGTCATCGTTTCCCCTATTTAAATTAAGATTTTTCTTCTAAATTAGAACGGGAGGTCTTCCGGTTCCATGTCTCCGCTGGCGGGTTCGTCGCCCTTTTCATCCGATGTGCCTCCCGCTGCGCCCTTCCTGTCCAGGAAGATAACCCGGTTGGCGATAACCTCCATGCGCGAATGCTGCTGTCCGTCCTGCCCTTCCCAGCTCCTGGTATGAATCCGTCCCTCGGCATACACCAGTTTGCCTTTAGCCAGGAACTGGTTACATTGTTCCGCCAGCCGGTTCCAGGCGACGACGTTAAACCATTCCGTTTCCTGGCGGCGCTCGCCTTCCGGCGTGGTGTAAACCCAGTTGGTAGCTACCGAGAAAGATGTGACCGGCTTGCCGTTAGGTGTGAAACGCATTTCCGGTTCGTTACCGACGTTCCCGATAATGGTTACTTTGTTCAAACTCGGCATGGCTCTGCACCTCCACCATTCAACTCATCAGCTGCGTACTAACTGCCGACTTTTATCAAAAGATGCCGGACGATTTCTTCCGTCATGCGCAGGTTAGCATCAAGCTCTTTACAGTGCGCCGGGCCCATTTTGAACTTGGTCAGTACGTAATTACCTTCTATGAAGTGCTTGATGGGATAAGCTAATTTCCTCTTGCCCCACTTATCCACCCCATCGATCACGCCTTCTTTACCGGTAATGAACTGGCTGATACTATTAATCCTGGCTTCCAGAGCATCATCAGCCACTTCCGGGCTGACGACGTAGACCAGTTCGTACTCCTGTAACCTTTTATCTTCCGGTTTCTTTTCTCTCTTTTTTTTCGCCACTGTCCGATCCCTTTACGAATTTTACGTCATTATACCATAAAATACAAAATAGAGACAACATTGACCATATGGCGCCCCGGCGCCGCAGCCTTGCCGGCCAAGTTAAAAGACAGGGCTATTTACCTTGACACATCATGCCGCCTTTGCTAGACTCTAAAAGAACGTTAATCACGCTTTCCAGACGGCGTATTTACGTTAAACGGCCCCGTGGTGTAGCGGTCTAACATGCCACCCTGTCACGGTGGAGATCGGGGGTTCAAATCCCCCCGGGGTCGCCAATTTATCTCAACCACGCCTTTTTTCTGACCACTTATATCTATTTAGTTGATGTTCTATCGATTTCCCCGGTATTTATTTGCCGTACCCCTATTTTCGCTCTATACTAGGGCTAGAGCGCTGTTATGGTCGATAAAGTACTTATTGTTGAAGACGATATTAACCTGCTGGAGACAATTAAGTACAATCTCCGCAAAGAGGGTTACGAGGTAATTACCGCCAGCGACGGCGAGCAGGCTTTAGCGGTTGCCCGCCAGGAAAAACCCGACCTTATTATCCTGGACATTATGCTTCCCAAGCTAAACGGGTTCGAAGTATGCCGTATCCTCCGCAAAGAAATGACAGTTCCTATTCTAATGCTGACAGCCAGGGCCGATGAAACAGATAAAATTGTCGGGCTGGAAATAGGCGCTGACGACTACATGACCAAACCTTTCAGCATGCGGGAGCTATTGGCCCGTGTCCGGGCGATGCTCCGCCGCACCAAAATGACAACCACGCCGGCCGCAGCAACATCAACGATAAAAATAGACGCTATTGATGTAGATATTTCCTGTCATCGGGCCATGCTTACCGGAACCGTATTAGAGCTTTCGCCGAAAGAGTTCGACCTGCTGGCTTTCCTGGCAAAGAACAAAAGCCTGGTATTCAGCCGTGAGCAGCTCCTGGAAAAGGTTTGGGGCTATGACTTCGCCGGCGATTCCCGTACGGTGGACGTGCATGTCCGTTGGTTGAGGCAGAAGATAGAGGCCGACCCCGCGCAGCCCAAATATCTCATCACGGTACGGGGCACGGGTTATAAACTGGAGGGCTAGTTTGCGCAGTTTTCAATGGCGCATCGCCATTCCCTTTATCATTCTCATCATCGTCAGCATGGGAATTATGGGGGCCTACCTGGCGGTGTCCGTCCGCCACTCCCAGGTGGCCGAATTACATTACCACCTGGAAGAGGAAGCCAGGATACTGCAAGCCGCCAGCCTGCCTTCCCTCTTAGGCCAGGGGGATGCCCCTGACACATTAGCCAAAAAACTCGGGAAAGAAATCGATTCCCGCGTCACTATTATCGCGCCGGACGGCACGGTTTTGGGCGATTCCATCGAAGACCCTGCTACAATGGAAAACCACAGCACCAGGCCGGAAGTTATCGCGGCGCTGGCTTCGGGTATCGGGGAAATTACACGCTACAGCACTACTCTCAAAGAGCAGATGATGTACGTGGCGGTAACGGTCAACAATCAGGGTAAGCTGCTGGGCATCGCGAGGGTGGCCCTTCCCCTGACCACCGTTAACAACACTGTAAATCACGTCACCCGCTCGATTATCCTGGCGACGGTCGTTACTATCCTGGTGGCGGCGCTGGCGGCGTGGCTTATTTCCCGCACGGTCAACCGGCCCATTAAAGACCTTACCAGCGCCTCAAGAAAAATCGCCGCCGGCCAACTGGGGCAAAGAATCAGGGTGGGACGCCGGGATGAAATCGGCCAGATGGCCGAAGCTTTTAACGAGATGTCCGCCAACCTCGCCGCGACGATAGAATCGATCTCCACCGAAAAAAATAAGCTGGACAATATCCTCGCCAACCTGGCTGACGGCGTTATCATGACCAACGCCGGCGGCGACATTATCCTGGCGAACCGGGCCGCCGGCAGCCTGTTCGGCTTCAAAGAAGAAAATGCCATCTCCAGGCCGGTTATCGAGGTGGTGCACGACCATGAAGTAGATGCCATGTTAAAGCTCTGCCTGAAAACAGGCAAGGAACAAAACGTACAGTTCGAATCCGTAACTACTAAGAAATTCTTAAGGGCCATCGCTCTGCCGCTCAAGAACCAGGCTAAATTGAACGGCGTGCTGATTCTCGTCCAGGACCTTACCGAGCTACGCAGCCTGCAAACGATGCGCCGTGACCTGATCGGCAATATCTCTCACGAGCTGCGCACGCCCATCGCGGGCATCAAAGCGATGGCCGAGACCCTGCAAAGCGGCGCTATCGACGATGAAAAAGCCGCTAAAGACTTTTTGAACCGAATCGAGAGTGAAGCCGACCGCCTGACACAGATGGTGTCAGAGTTGACCCAGCTTTCCCGCATTGAAAGCGGGCAGGCCGAACTGAAAATGGAGCCGATAGACCTTAACGGGCTGGCTACGGAGGTCATTGCGCAGCTGACGCCGCTGGCGGAAAGACAGCAGGTAAAACTAGTCATACAGCCGGCCCCCGATTTGCCGCCGGTCCCGGCGGACAAGGACAGGATAAAGCAGACCGTCATCAACCTCGTGCACAACGCCATCAAGTTCAATAGACCCGGCGGTAAGGTGACTATAGCTACCGGCTACGGTGCCAAATCGGTCACTTTGAGCGTTACCGATACCGGCATCGGTATTTCCCAGGATGATTTGCCCCATGTTTTCGAGCGCTTTTACAAAGTCGATAAAGCCCGCTCCGGCGGCGGCTCGGGCCTGGGGCTGGCCATCGCCAAGCATACCATTCAAGCCCACGGCGGCGATATCCGCGCGCAGAGCGAAGAAGGCAAGGGCTCAACGTTCACTTTCAGTCTTCCCCGCCCACCTTTATAATTGGTTGTAGATTTTAACAACTCTAAGGAGGACAACATGGAGACGAGGGCAGTTTTTCACAAGAAATTAAGAGAGCTGCAGGACGATATCCTGGTCATGGGCAGCATGGTCAGTAAAGCTATCCTGCGCTCTATCGAGGCGCTCAAGAACCGGGACATGGGACTGGCGCAGCAGATAATCAGCGACGACCGTAAGGTGAACGAAAAACGGTACGAAATCGAGGAGAAATGCGTGGAGATTATCGCCACGCAGCAGCCGATGGCGAGCGACCTGCGCATTATCCTGGCGGTGCTGAATATCGTTTCCGAGGTAGAGCGCATCGGCGACTATGCAGAGGGCATCGCCAAAATAGCCGTGATGATCGGCGACGAGCCGCCGCTAAAGCCTTTGATCGATATTCCCCGCATGGCGGAGCAGACGGTGGACATGCTGCGCCGCAGCCTGGATGCTTTTGTTAACCGCGATGCCGAGGCAGCCAGAATAATCAGCGCCGAAGATGATGCCATCGACCATCTCTACGACCAGGTTTTTAGAGAGCTGCTAACTTTCATGGTGGAAGACCCTAAAACAATAACGAGAGCCACCCGTCTTATCTGGGTTGCTCACAACCTCGAGCGCGCCGCTGACCGCGTGACCAACATCTGCGAGCGCGTCGTGTTTGTGGTGACCGGAAAGATGGAAGAGATCGGGGCGTCCAAGTATTAAGTTGTGGCAATTAAGAATTTAGTCTGATTTTTAAGGGGGAGCAGTACTGCTCCCCCTATTTTTTCTGCCGGTTTAGCTCTTTTGCTTCTTATCAAAGTACTTCATAATATCGAACCTATGCAGCGGGCGGGCGAAAGCGCCCATCGGCGTCAGGTGGACGTCGCTGCTCCCGTCCGGGCTGTCGCCGACGCCGAAGAAGAAGCCTCCGTCGTGCATAATCCGCGGATTCAGAATAAACGTGCCCTGATTTCCGTTGCAGGCGTCCTCCGTCCAACTCATCAGATACGCGTCGTCACGCAACTTTACATAGAGACAAGGGGAACTCCACATCCATCCGCCCGTGTTGCGCCCGAGCATAATCGTCCACGAATATGAGTCCGGCGTGCTGTAGACGTGTATCGACTGCATCATTTCTCCGTAAGTCCAGGAGAATGCCCGGCCCACCAGTTCCGTGGTGAAGCCATGCCTCTCCACAGCCGGAGGCGTCGGGCCTCCTTTAAGCTCCAGGACGCCGAAAATCGCCTTGTGCCCTACTTCCCAGGGCTTGCGTCCGTTGCCTAGCTGGGCATCCACGCAGGTTGCCAGTGCGTTGGAGAAGTCAACAGCCTGTGTCAGGCAGCGCAGCGGGTCGCTGCCGGTGCAGATATGGGAGAAAATAATAATATCCTTAGCCGGCTCATAGGCCTCGTAAAGCTCGGCATGCCAAGCGCTTTCACCCTCTTCGCGCCATTTCAAATGTTTGGTATCGATGATATCGTACTCCCAGGCCGGGCCGTCGTCATAACGGAGGGTGAACTGCTTCCCCACCATATGGTCGGACGGTTCCATCGTGTTCATGCTCGACATGATGGACCGCCCTACAAAGATCTTGCTGTTCGTCTTGATGACTTTGTCTACTTCGGCCTTGGTGTAGTCTTTGTGCATGAACCTCGGGCGGTAAGCAGGCCGCGAGCCCTTATTCTGAGGGTTAATCGTTTTGCTATGGGCTTCACCCAGAGGAATATCCGTGCCGTAATCGTTCAGCGGCTCCAGGTTAGTCGATTGGCCGGTAACCTCGCCGTTCCCGGAATACATGGTATAGTCCAGCGCGTCGTTCTTATCAAAGCCGAGCCGCATACCGATATGTCTGACCGTGAACAGGTCGATTACTTCCAGCGTAAAAGTGCCGGAATACTCCTGCTCCACGCGGGAGTAGATGTAGAGCCTGTCGTCGATCTTGATATAATCGGACGGCGCCGTGATGGTTATCCCGCCGAGCGGGTCGCTCAACTCAACAAAAGAAGACCAGACGACCGACGGGAAGAAGTAGAGCATCTCCACGCCGTTATCGTTCTTCCAGTAGGTGCCCTTGCCTTCAATGCGGTTGGTGAGTGTATGGCGTTTTTCCGGTGCGGGAGTGCCGGTAGCAGCATAGCCGAACATGAAGTTGCGCCATACCTCGCGTTTATCCTTCTCGAACCCGCAAAACCATAGCTCGAAAGCGGTCACCAGGTTTGTCCTGGTATCGTAAACAATGCCATAGCCGCGGACGGTATCCGGTATCATGTGGGTAAAGAGGATAATATCGTCAAGTTCCCTGGCCGAATAAGGCGCCGTCACCACCGCGGCGCCGCCCTCCGAGAGGGTAAGCTTATCCTTGGATTGGAATTTGTACTCCAGCGTCGGCCCCTGGTCCAGCACGATTTTCAAAGATTTTCCCGAAAGCGCCCCGGAGAGCGGGGAAGCGCTTTTGGCCGCCGGCGCCGGCTTGAGTTTTGCTGAAATTTGCTTGTCGGTCAGCGGTGTGTACTTGTTGTAGAAAGTAGATTTAAAGAAATCCATTGGGCTGGCTCCTTTCAAGTATTGCTGTACGTCACCCGGAAGTCCTTCGGGATATGTCTATTCTACACCCACGTTAGAAGCAGAACAACACCGGAAAACGAAATAAGGTTTTGAAGCTGCTTGCGAGGCAACATTTTCAGCATTGATAATTTAATAGGACGTTGCTATTAAGGTCGGCGAAACATTAATAGTGGTTCTTGGTATATTTAGCTTATTTGATATTCAAGGATAAGTGAAAACTTCATTCATTCATATTTATATGACCGGCGGCGGCTGGGTGGTTTCCTGGAACAACCAGGTGCTCAAGTAACGCTCGCCCGTGTCCGGTATGATAACCACGATGAGTTTGCCCCTGTTTTCCGGCCGTTTGGCCACCTCGATAGCGGCCCAGGCGGCGGCGCCGGAAGAAATCCCGGCCAGTATGCCCTCTTCCCGGGCCAGGCGCCGGGCGATTGCTCCGGCGTTTTCATTGGTGACCTGGATAATCTCATCCACGAATTCTGGCTTAAAAACATCCGGCACGAAGCCCGCACCGATACCCTGTATCTTATGCGAACCCGCTTTACCGCCGGAAAGTACCGGTGACGACGCCGGCTCGACGGCAATGGCTTTGAACGATGGCTTTCTGGCCTTAATAACCTCGGAAATGCCGGTAATCGTGCCGCCGGTGCCCACGCCGGCCACCAGGATATCCACCTTACCGTTGGTATCCCTCCAGATTTCCTCCGCCGTGGTCAGGCGGTGTATCTCCGGATTGGCCGGGTTCTTGAACTGCTGGGGCATAAAATGGTTAGGCGCCGCCGCCAGCTCCTCGGCTTTTTTGATAGCGCCTTTCATGCCTTCCGCGCCGGGAGTGAGGACCAATTGCGCCCCGAAGATAGCGAGGAGCTGCCTCCGCTCCAGGGACATGGTGTCCGGCATGGTCAACACCAGTTTATAGCCGCGCGCCGCGGCCACATAAGCCAGGGCGATGCCGGTATTACCGCTGGTCGGCTCCACGATAGTCGTATTCTTGTTGATAAGCCCCTTTTCCTCCGCATCCAGTATCATGGCGGCCCCGATCCGGTCTTTCACGCTATGGATGGGGTTGAAGGATTCCAGCTTGGCGACAACGGTTGCACCGGCGCCGTCGGTCACGTGGTTCAGCCGCACCAGGGGCGTGTTGCCGATAGTTTCCGTGATGTCCCGGGCAATGCCGCGGGTTAATTTTGGCATTTCTATCGTTCTGAATTTAGTTGTCTCAATTTTAGATTTTGCCATTTAACCACATCTCTTTCTTTTATTTATTTCCGGTCACTCATGCTGCATAAGTCACACCGGGGGCGTGTCCTGGTCTTTACCAGCCGTCCCGCTGTTTCGAACGATCTCCCATCATTATTGTGAATTTTTATATATTCATATCGTACATTATTGTTTACTATATTAGTCTACTATGTCAACTATATCATAAAATAACACGAATTTCCCGCCATGTCAATAGGGATCAACCTCGACGATCCCGCTTCCCCGTTCTGCAATTTTCAACCAGATCTGAACTTAATCACCGAGTGGTCTCAAGTTTCCTCCGCTTTCAACCGTATATAATAGATATTCCGTTAAAAGTGACAACTTTGTGAGAAGCGTTTGGACTTTTGTGACGATGATGTGATTCGCGGCTTACAGAATAGATTCGTAGGAAGTCATGGTGTATCAACTCTTATCGAGGTGAATTATGCAGACAGATCAACGGACAGTAACTTTTCATCTCCACAGAAACCTGCTATCGTAGCTTCTTCGAAAATTCGGGGGACTGTATTTTCCTTTACACCGATAGACAGGGGAGTGATCCCGGAAATAAAGCCGACCGGCTAAAACAGCACGGCTGGAACCCGATGGTTTCCTGCCCCTAAAGGACCAAACCGCTCGAGTTTCCAGCCCTGCTGTTATCTATACTTCTAAGCTTCTTATATATATATGGCTACGGTATCAGTGAAGCGATGATACTCCATATCGCAGACCAGGCGCTCCACCCTCCATCATTGTCGGCTTTGACACGCCAGTAATATGTAACGCCCAGGCTGAGGGAGCCAATATCCTTTGAGGTAACATTGCCGACTTCACCATCCCATACTACGGTTCCGGTAAAATCAGCGGCGGTATTTACCTCCAGATAGTACTTGGTAGCCCCGGCAGCAGCCGCCCAGGTGAAAGTGATCGCCGTGCCCGGCGATACCAGCACCGGCGGCGCCGGCGGCGTCGGAGGCACTACAATGCCCCACCCTGCCTGTCCGTTGTAGGCATTGGAAGTAAAGCCCGTGCCCGCCGGGTCCGGGAAGGTGAAAGAGGAGTTTTTTCCATCATAAGCCAGTATTGATGCCGGTATGAGCCTTATGAGTGTGGATAGGATTAAGAAAGACACAAAAAACCAGTGACAACCATTTCCTGTTGACTCTAAATATGATTTAACCTCCTTTGGCTTTTTCCGGTAATATTTTAGCCCCGGCTGGGAAATTTATGTACGCAAAAACCATCCAGTGTTAATAACTATGTGCATAGAGAACATTTAAAGTATAATCATCGTTTCCAACGTTAAAAGGGTATACCAATCTTTAGTAATATTCCGCCGGAGTTTGGAGCTATGGCTACTCACCAAGGCAGGAAAATATGGATAAACACCCTATTGCGTAAACAGACCACTTGTGAAGACGGTTTCTTTAAATTAATATGATATAAAACATTAACGTCCGCCTACAAATGAACAATTCAAACCGTGCCGCGGCGGAAAACATTGTTAAGATTGCCGCAATCGGAGTTGACAAAGGAGAAAAATTAATATATAGTATGTGAAACTTAAGATTTCCTAAATGGAAATACACGCCAGAAATTGGGTTATTCTGTGTGTTAGGGGCTGGAAATCTGGAGGAAAAAACCCAAATTTTTAAAAACAGGGGAGGATGAGAATAGCCAAAAAGCAGTATAATGTGCATACGCCAAAAATATTTGAGGAGGAAAAAATGAGAAAATGGCTTGCCATCCCGTTTGTCTTACTTCTTGCTGTGGTAATGATATTAGGCAGCTGCAGTACTGCCGAAAAGACTACCGCACCGCCAACTCAGCCACCCACCAGCTCCAACCCTAATCCCTCGTCCACCGTACCAGCTAAAGTAGCCCCCAGCGGAACCATCCGTTACGCCATGACCGATTTCAGCTATGAATCCACCGACCCCATTTACTATGAATCTTTCTGGGGCTGGTCAATGTACGACTCCCTGATCAGCACCGATAAAGATGGTAACTACATCGGCGACGTTGCTGAAAGCTGGTCCATCAGCCCGGACGGTAATACCTGGACGTTCAAGATCCGTCATGGCATCAATTTCTGGGACGGAACCCCGCTTACCGCCGCTGACGTCAAATTCTCCGTCGACCGGTTCGGCTCGGACGAATCGACGAACCCGTGGTCTTACTACCTGAACCCCAAATACAACAAGGTTTCCTCGACAGTAGTTGATGACTATACTTTCCAGTACGTGACCGCCCACCCCGAACCGGCACTGGAAATCCCGTTCGCCTGGACCAGAATCCTGCCCATGGCTTACTACAACAAGTTGGGCGAGGCTGGCTTCCGTGCTACTCCGATGGGCTCCGGCCCGTGGAAATTCGTCGAGCATATTCAGAAAACCAGCTTCACCATGGAAGCTAACACCAACTATTGGGGTCAGGTACCCTATTTCCAGTACTTCAAACAAATCCTGGTCCCGGAAGAGTCAACCCAGGTTGCCATGCTCGAGCGCAACGAAGTTGACCTGGTAACCGTCAACATGGACCGCCTCGTGGCTTTGCAGAAAGCCGGCTGGAAGACCATGGAGTTGGGCTACCCGAACCTGTGGAACATCAACTTCCAGGGCACCTGGCTGGCAAAAGCCGGCCCCACTCATGATATCCGCATCCGCCAGGCCATGTCCTTCGCCATCAACCGCCAGCAAATCGTTGATACCTACTTCCATGGCAACGGCGACGCAACGCTAGGGCAATGGTTCATTCAGCCCGGCGGTTACGGATGGACCGACGCCTTGAAGAACGATCCGTTTGACCTGGCTAAAGCCAAGGACCTGCTGCAACAGGCGAACTATCCCGCTGCCTACACTGACCCGACCATTCATATCTACACCACGGCAGCTTCCCTCGATATGACGCAGCTCCTGCAGGCCTACTGGAAGGATGCCGGCATACAGGTGAAGATTGAGGTGGTTGACTCCATGGTCAACGGCACCTACTTCTTCAACTTCCAGAGACTCACCGGCAATGAGACGAACGTAGGCTGGATATTCCAGTGGTACTATGGGACGGTTGCCAACAGTATCTATCACTGCTCCAACATGTACTGCTCCTGGGGCGCCCATAACACCTCTAACGACCCGACCGCCGATGCGATGTACAAAGATGCCACCTCCGAACTCGACACGGCCAAAGCCCTTCAAAAATGGGCAGCCTTCCGCGTCTACGCCAGATCCCTCTATGTGGACGTTGGCATCTGCGGCGTGAAACCGCTCATGATAGTGGGCCCCAGCCTGGGCGACTTCACCGGCAAGAACTGGCTAGGTATTGCTGACTGCGCGAACGGCATCAAGCACGCAGGACAACAATAGGTTATAACAGACGTAACACAGAGAAAAGAAGATATTCGGGGGGGCAATCCCCCCCGAATATCATAGCACTAAGAAAATCCCGATAAATTATCACTTTTACGCAGGTCTTTTTTTATATTAAACGGTTAAACTCGGTATCTAAAATTGAAAATAACCATGGCTGAATGTTAAGATATTTGACATATCCAATCCGTACATGTATCATAATCTTTAAAAGAATTATGCTATTATAACTAATTGGGAAAATATGACTAGCTGTAACGAAGATTTTCGTCACGCTCTAAATATAAAAAACCCTTTTCATTATCAGTACGTTTTGCCTTAAGGAAGAATATCAAGAGAATAGCATTTTACGCTATAAAGACGAGAATTTAATCTCCTTTGTGTAAGGAAAAGAGCAGATGACACGTTTTATTATAATAAGGTTTCTGCAGTCAATCGTCGCTTTCTTCGGCATTATGGTGCTGGTCTTTTTCCTGGTCAGGGCATCCGGCGACCCTACCGTCTTTTTACGCAGTACTACTTCAACTCCGGAACAGGTTGACCTTCTACGGCATAAACTCGGGATTGATAAGGGTATAGGAACACAGTTCTGGATTTATCTTAAAGATTACGCCAAGCTGGACTTCGGGCAGTCTTATTCGCAGCAGCGAACCGTTGCCCAGGAAATCAAAGACTCGCTGCCCAACACATTGAAATTGGGAATTCCTTCATTTGTAATCGGCATGATATTGGCGATTTTGCTGGGGGTCTGGTCGGCCACCAAGCGCGATTCATGGATTGATAATGGCGTAAAATTTATCGCTGTTCTGGGCCAGGCGCTGCCCGGCTTCTGGGTGGCCATCATGGCCGTATTTATCTTTTCCGTGCACTGGAGATTGCTGCCGGCACAGGGTAATAACAGTATCGCCTGTTACGTACTGCCGGTGGGAACCATGGTCTTCTTTATGCTCCCGGGCATGATGCGTCTGGTACGGTCCAGTATGCTGGACGTACTGGATTCCGAATATGTGAAACTGGCGAGGATCAAAGGGCTTTCTGAAACCAAAGTTATTTGGAAGCATGCCTTGAGAAACGCCATGATATCTCCGCTGACTACTGCCGGCATGCTCTTCGCCGGTATCGTCGGCGGCGCGGTCATTACGGAGAACATTTTCAACTGGCCCGGGATGGGGAGGCTGGCCGTCACGGCGACTATGGCCCGGGATTTCCCGGTGGTGCAGACAATCGCACTCCTGGTGGCTATCATGGTACTGGGCATCAACTTATTCGTGGATATTGCTTATGCCTGGGTAGACCCGCAAATCAGATACCAGAAATCATAAAGGTTGGCAACGATGCAGACACAAACGACAGCCACGGCGATCGATACCAAAGCCAAACGCAAATATTCAGGTATGCCACGTAGCCGCCGGATAATGCAGAACCTGACGTTCTGGATTCCTGTGGTGATATTCGCTTTATTGATTACCTGTGCGATATTCGCCCATTTTATCGCCCCTTATCCTTTTGACAAGATGGACATGGTAAACCGGTGGGCGCCGCCCGGTACTCCG
>JBEKAC010000017.1:0-45481 GCA_050018395.1 Dehalococcoidales bacterium | reverse complement strand
TACCGGCCGCACAGCTCATTGGGAGGGTTAAGTCCTTCAGAATATGTGCGTAGATATCAGCAGAATCTTAAACTAGAAGCATTAGTCACTTAACTCCTGGTACTAAAAATGGGGGCAGGTCATTAGAGGGTAAGGTCGGAAAAAGGGATTTTAATTCTCTCTTGTTACCTTCTTAAGAAGGAGGGAAGGGGAAAAATCCCCCTTAATCCCCCTTTTACAAAGGGGGAAAGATAGAATAAAAACATTGATATCAGGTTGGCACTACCATCCTCTCCCTTTGGTAAAGGGAGAGTTAGAGAGGAATTTTGAGTTAGAAGATGCTTATCTTAGGCATTGAAACATCCTGTGATGAAACATCCGCGGCGCTGGTGGCCGACGGCAAGACGGTATTATCCAACACCATCGCCACGCAGCTGGACCTGCTGAAAAAGTACGGCGGGGTGGTGCCGGAAGTAGCGGCAAGGCGTCATACCGAGCTGATCGGATACGTCATTAAAGAAGCGCTGGATACAGCCGGCAAGACCCTGGATGACGTCGAGGCGGTGGCGGTAACGGCGCGGCAGGGGCTGGTGGGGTGTTTAATGGTCGGGGTGGCGGCGGCCAAGTCCATCAGTTATGCCAGGAATATACCGATAATAGGGATACATCACATCGAGGGGCATATCTTCGCCAACCGCTTAAGCAATCCGGAGCTGCCGGTGCCGCATATCGCGTTAACGGTGTCCGGCGGGCACAACATGCTGGTACACGTGCAGGAAGGCTGCCGCTATGAACTGCTGGGCACGACGCTGGACGACGCCGCCGGCGAGGCCTTCGATAAAATCGCCAAGTTCCTGGGGCTAGATTTCCCGGGCGGGCCGGTCATCGATAAACTCGCCCGGCAGGGCAACCGCCGCGCTTTCAATTTTCCTCGCCCCATGCTCCGCAACAGGTCGCTCGATTTTTCTTTCAGCGGGCTGAAGACCGCGGTCATCAACATGTTCAAGGAAAGGGTAAGTGCGAATGTGCCGCTGCCCCTGGCGGACATCGCCGCCAGCTTCCAGGAAGCCATCGTGGAGGTGCTGGTCGCCAAAGCGGTACGGGCCGCGGAAGAAAAGGACTTATCCGCGTTAAGCGTCACCGGCGGGGTTTCCGCCAACAGCCGGCTCCGCGAGCTTTGCCAGGAGACCTTCCGCAAGCGGGGCATTGACGTGTTTTTCCCCAAATTATCACTCTGTACAGACAACGCGGCTATGATTGCGGCCGCCGGATACGCTAGAATGATGCTGGGGGAAAGGTCGGACCTGCGTCTTAACGTGTTTCCCAACGCGCCGCTCGGGGGATAGGATGAAGACGAAGTTTGAAACCATCGACGCCGCCAATCCCGACGAGAAAATACTGGAACACGCCGCCGCCCTGATAAACCGGGGGAAGGTCATCGTTTGCCCGACGGACACCGGCTACGCTTTCTCCGCCAACGCCCTGGATACACGCGCCGTGACCAAAGTTTTTCAACTAAAAGGACGTGTTTTTTCCAACCCGATACATATCGGGGTCAATTCCATCACGGAGGCGGAAAAGTACGCCTACGTCACCGCGGCCGCTAAATACCTGGCAACGCGTTACCTACCGGGGGCACTGACACTCGTGCTGAAGAAAAAAGAGGTTGTCCCGTCGCTATTGGTGGCAGGGCTGGAAACGGTGGGGGTCCGCATTCCGGATAATAAAGCTATCCTGCGCCTGGTGGAGATAACGGGGCGACCGCTGACCACGACCAGCGCCAACATCAGCGGCAAGCCGGGAACTTATTCTATCGAGGAAGTCAGGGCGCAGCTGGGAGAAACCATCCAGCAGGTAGCCATGGTGATGGACCAGGGGCCGCTGAAAATGAAAGAAGTATCCACCATCGTCGATTTGACGACTATGCCGCCGGAGCTTATCCGACAGGGACGTATCAGCTGGCTGGATATCCGCGACGCTTTAAAGCTGTTCCAGGATACATCATCTCCAGACAATTAAGACAAGGAGGCCGTAAACGTGCGTATCGCCATCGGTAATGACCACCGGGGATGTGAGTTAAAGAACACCGTGATTAAGGTTGTCATGGAAGCCGGCCACGAATTCCGCGACTTCGGCTGCTACACCGAAGATGCCGTGGATTACCCGGATATCGCCGTGCAGGTGGCGGAGGCTATCGTCCGCGGCGAGCTCGACCGGGGTATTTTGATCTGCGGCACCGGCATCGGCATGTGCATCGCCGCCAACAAGGTGCGGGGCATCCGCGCCGCCCAGTGCTACGATGTCTTTACCGCCCACCGCTCCCGCCTGCATAACGATGCGCAAATCTGCTGCCTGGCGGCGGAGGAGGGCGATACTAAAGTCAAGGTTATCGTCGAGGACTTTCTTAACACCGAGTTCGAGGGCGGGCGGCACATCGCGCGGATAAATAAGATTAAGGAGATAGAAGACAAACAGTGCCAGTAATCGACCAAAGTGTCATTCTGACGAAGGTCAGAATCCAGCATGAAATACTACTTTGTTTATATATTAGCCAGTAAACGCAGGGGCACATTATATATTGGAGTTACTAATGACTTGATAAGGCGAATACGAGAACACAAGAATGGAGTGGTTGAAGGTTTTACAAAAAGGTATAAAGTACATAATCTAGTGTATTTCCAACAATGTGAAGATATAGAATCAGTGATTCAAAGAGAAAAGGAGTTAAAGGCCTGGCACCGAGAGTGGAAGATCAGATTGATTGAAGAAACAAATCCTTTGTGGAAAGACCTTTCTGTTGCTTTATTCTAAGCTGGATTCCAGCCTTCGCTGGAATGACAGGATAGAAAAGGCGGAATGTTAATCTATTAAGATGTTGCTAAACTCATAACATGTCAAACTACAATAGTGAATATCAGCGTAAACTAATCTCCGCGGAAGAAGCCGCCGGGCTGGTTCAGTCTGGTATGTGGGTGGACTACGGCGCCATCTGCGGCTTTCCTTCACTCATCGATGAAAAGCTGGCGGCACGGGCGAAAGAGCTCCAGGGCGTGAAAATCAGGGCGGAGCACTCGCATACCATTATCCCACGCATCGACCCAAAGCAGGAGCATTTTATACACAACTCCTGGTTCCTCGGTAAAGTGGAGCGGGAAGCCGCCAGGAACGGCGCCTGCTCCTATATCCCGTTCGGGTTGGGGGAGGGGCCGCGCATGTACCGCGAGTGGCTCAAGGACGACGTGGACATTACGTTCATCGAGACAACGCCGATGGACGAAAACGGTAATTTCAACTTCGGGGCGGCGGTAACGCGGCAAAAAGCCGCCTGCGAGGTGGCCAAGACGGTAGTAGTTGAGGTCAACGAGCACATGCCGTGGGTCTACGGCGGCTACGACGAATCGGTAAATATATCAAAGGTCAATTACATCGTGGAAAACCACGAGTATAAAATACCGGAGTTTCCGACGACGGCGGTCGCTAAAGAAGATGAAGCCATCGCGGCTTTGCTGGCCGAGCAGATAGCGGACGGCGCCACGATACAGCTGGGGGTGGGGGCGATACCGAGCGTGGTGGGGAAGCTCCTGATAAAGCACGGGCTGAAAGACCTGGGGATACACTCTGAGATGTTCAATGACAGCATGATGGAGCTTATCGAGGCGGGGGTGGTAACAGGCAAGAAAAAAACGCTCAATCCCGACAAGGCGGTGTTCTGCTTCGCGGCGGGGTCGGAAAAGCTGTATAAATTCATGGACAAAAATCCGATTTTGGCCGGCTTTCCGGTGGACTACACCAACGACCCGTATATCATCGCCAAAAACGAGAAACAGATAGCCATTAACAGCACGTTGCGGGTGGATTTACGCGGGCAGGTCTGCTCGGAGTCCGTGGGCTGCCGGCAAATCAGCGGCACCGGCGGCCAGTTGGAGTTCACCCGCGGGGCATACATGGCGGCGGGGGGCAAGGCTTTTATCTGCCTACACGCCACCCGCGAGGGCAAAGACGGTAAACCGGTATCCAACATCGTGCCCACTTTAGAGCTGGGCGACATGGTGACCGTGCCCGCCTCCGACATATCTTACGTGGTGACGGAATACGGTATGGTGAACCTCAAAGGTAAGAGCGTCTGGCAGCGGGCCAAGGCGCTTATATCTTTAGCCCACCCTGCCTTTAGAGATGAGTTAACTAAAGCAGCCATTAATTGCGGCTTCATTACCCACGGGACGGTAGGAATAGGATGATAATAGTACCTTAGTACTAGGCAACACAACCAATGATTGCCCCCTTACGGGGGCTATGCTATAATAATGTACCTGGATTGCTAACCAAGCAGTCCTCCTTCTGGGGCTAGAAGGGTTGAGCCTGTCAAAGTTGAGACCTTCTAGCCCCACGATATGTATTCCAAGCAGGTTGTCTCGCCTGCCTAACTTGGCATTTTAAACCTTTATTAGCCTTTCTTGTGCTATTGCTGATTTAGCCTTATATTTATTACGAGGAACAAAATCCCATCTTCCGTCTTTTGCACCTCTTCGCAAGGTTGATACTAAACTTCTTTTTACTCTTTGTAGGTCTTTCTTATTCTGAATTTCATATACTTGATGTGCGATTACATCCGCATGAAGAATTTGAGTTGGTGACGCATTCAATATACTGTGAACAATATCAAATAGTGTCATTCCTTCCCATTGAACTTTTCGTATGGGAAAGTCCTTTGCTCTATTGCCTGGTTTTGCTACAATGCTACCAGACTTTGGTTCTCTTAGAACGATAGGTGATTGCCCTTCAGCTTCAAGAACACTATTAAGTTTATCTATATATTTTCTAATACGTTCCAACAGCATTTCTATCCGCTGTTGTTCGTGTAAAAGATTGTGATATTCTGCCGCTTTTTCTTCTGCTCGCTGCTTTACTGAGGAAGCAAACTCCGTATTGCTGCCGTTATTTTTATTGTCATCTATCATTGTCGTCTCCTTAAAACAGTCTACAATTTATAGTTTACTAGAAAGTTTTGAAGATGTCAATAGGCAATGGCACAAAGAAATAGCAGATGGCAAATGTTTTACACGATACATAAGGATATTAAGAAATTAATTGAACTTAAGAAACAATAAATTAAGTGAGTAGCCTACAGAGATGTTGTTAGCCTTTTCATAAAATCCTCCCCCTCTCCAAACAGAAAATCAGTGCATCTTTTTATGTTGAGTTTGGAAAGGGGGCAAGGGATGAGGCCACAGATTTAATTGGAACAGAATAACTTCCCTCTCTTTTAGCTTGACAATAAACGCCTAAAAATGTTATCTTTAGTTACGGGCTTCAAGCTAAAATACTTGTTTCCCCGGTCCGTCTTGAGAGACGGTTATTTTTTTTAGAGACGGAAAAGGAAAGAAAAATGAAGAGTGACGCTGTTAAAAAGGGAGTGGAGAGGGCACCGCACCGGTCGCTGCTGTACGCGCTGGGCTGTACGCGGGAGGAAATCGGCAAGCCGTTCATCGGCATCGTCAACAGCTACACGGATATCGTCCCGGGGCATACGCACCTGCGGGAAATCGCCGCGGCGGTGAAAGAAGGGGTGCGGGCTGGCGGCGGCGTTCCTTTTGAGTTTAATACCGTGGCCGTGTGCGACGGCATCGCCATGAACCACGCCGGGATGAAATACAGTTTGCCCAGCCGCGAGCTAATCGCGGACTCGGTGGAAATCATGGCGGAGGCGCACGCCTTCGACGCGCTGGTGTTCATCCCCAACTGCGATAAAATTATCCCCGGCATGCTGATGGCGGCGGTGAGGCTGAACATCCCTGCTATCTTTATCAGCGGCGGGCCGATGATGGCAGGGCATTTAAACGGCAAAATGGTGGATTTGAATAATGTGTTCGAGGGCGTGGGCGCTTATACCGGCGGCACAATGACCGAAGCGGAGCTGGAAGAGCTGGTGCAGGCCGCCTGTCCCGGCTGCGGCAGCTGCGCCGGCATGTTTACCGCCAATACGATGAACTGCCTGACCGAGGTGCTGGGCATGGGGCTGCCGGGCAACGGCACCATCCCGGCCGTCGATGGTCGGCGCCGTGCTCTGGCGCGGCAGGCCGGCGAGCAGGTCATGAAATTGCTCGCGCAGGATATCCGGCCGAAGAGTATCATCAACGGCGACGCAATATTTAACGCTTTTACGGTGGATATGGCGCTGGGCGGCAGCAGCAACTCGGTGCTGCACCTGATGGCCATCGCCAACGAAGCCGGAGTGGATTTTAAACTGGCGACGGTCAATGAGATAGGCCAGCGCACGCCGTATCTCTGTAAACTCCGCCCCTCCGGCCCCTACCGCATCGAGGAGCTTGACCGGGCGGGAGGCATACCGGCGGTCATGAATGAAATAAAGGGGTTATTAAGGCTGAAATCGAAGACGGTGACCGGAAAAACTATCGGGGAGAACATCGCCGGGGCGAAGACGCTCGATAGTGAAGTCATACGCTCGATAAAGACCGCGCACACGGCCACCGGCGGGCTGGCGATACTTTTCGGCAACCTGGCGCCGGAAGGCGCGGCGGTGAAAAAAGCGGCGGTGGCGCCGGAAATGATGACCCACAAGGGCCCGGCGCGGGTGTTCGACTCCGAAGAAGAGGCCACCAAAGCTATCATGGCCAAGAAAATAAAACCCGGCGACGTGCTGGTCATCCGCTACGAAGGGCCTAAAGGCGGGCCGGGCATGCGGGAGATGCTCACGCCGACGTCGCTGATTACCGGTATCGGCCTGGAAAAGGAAGTGGCGCTGATCACGGATGGCCGGTTCTCCGGAGCGACGCGCGGCGCGTCCATCGGGCACGTTTCACCGGAGGCGGCGGCCAAAGGGCCTATCGCCGCCGTCAAAGAGGGAGATACGATCATCATCGATATCCCGAACTGCAAACTGGATGTAGAGCTCACTGATAAAGAAATTGCAGACCGCTTGAGCAAGCTGCCGAAGTTCCAACCCAGGATAAAGACGGGCTATCTCGCCCGCTATACCGAGAAAGTGACTTCCGCCAGCACCGGGGCAGTGTTTAGCAAATAAGGGGGCTATATGAAAAAAACAGGTGCCCAGATAATCTGTGAAAGCTTAATCGCCGAGGGAGTGGACGTCATGTTCGGTTTTCCCGGCGGCGTTTTGTTACCGTTTTACGATACTCTACCGCAGTACCCGCAAATCCGGCACATCCTGGTGCGCCATGAGCAGGCCGCCGCCCATGCCGCAGATGGTTATGCCAGGGCTACCGGCAAAGTAGGTGTCTGCATGGCTACCTCCGGTCCCGGCGCCACCAACCTAGTGACCGGCATCGCTAACGCATATCTGGACTCCGTGCCGATGGTCGCGTTGACCGGCCAGGTCGCCCGACCGTTCATCGGCAAGGATGCTTTCCAGGAAATAGACATCGCGGGTATCACTTTACCCATCACCAAGCACAGCTACGTGGTCATGGAGACGGCGTCACTGGCCAGGATATTCAAAGAGGCTTTCTACATCGCCCGGAGCGGGAGACCGGGGCCGGTGCTCATCGATATCCCTAAAGACGTGATGCAGGAAACGGCGGAATTTGCTTATCCGGAAAGGGTCTCGCTGCCCGGCTATAAGATTCCCACCACCGGGCACCCCACGCAGCTAAAGAACGCCGCCAAAATTATAAACGAGTCCAAACGGCCGCTTATCATCGCGGGCAGGGGTGTTATAATTTCCGGGGCCAGCGAAGAATTGAAGCAACTGGCGGAGAAAAGCCAGATACCCGTAATCACCACTTTGCTGGGCATCGGCTGCTTTCCGGAAAATCACGTGTTGAGCTACGGCATGGCCGGGATGCACGGCACCGGCTACGCCAATAAAGCGCTGGAGGACACGGACCTGCTGATCGCCATCGGCATGCGGTTCGATGACCGGGTGACGGGTAAAATCAGCGGTTTCGCGACCAAAGCTAAAATCATCCATATCGACTTGGACCCGGCGGAAATCGGTAAAAACGTTGATGTGGATGTACCCATCGTCGGCGACGTGAAAGCGGTACTCCAGGCGATGCAAAAATTGCTGGAAAGCAAACATCACGTGGATTGGATAGGCCAGCTGGATGAATGCCGCAAAATGCACCCGCTGACCGATGTTAAGGAAGGCTCGGGGC
Organism: Dehalococcoidales bacterium; assembly: GCA_050018395.1. Classification (GTDB taxonomy): domain Bacteria; phylum Chloroflexota; class Dehalococcoidia; order Dehalococcoidales; family RBG-16-60-22; genus RBG-13-51-18. The sequence goes on along the minus strand of JBEKAC010000017.1, from coordinate 37,367 downwards.
TGATACCGCAGTTTATCATCCGCCAGCTTTACGAGGCGACCAAAGGCGACGCTATCGTGGTGACCGGCGTGGGCCAGCACCAGATGTGGACGGCCCAGCACTACATTTTCCACGAACCGGATACGTTCATCTCGTCCGGAGGCCTGGGAACGATGGGCTTCGGGCTGCCGGCGGCGATGGGCGCTAAAGTGGGCCGCCCGGAAAAGACCGTCTGGCTGATCGACGGGGATGGCAGTCTCCAGATGACCATTCAGGAACTGGCTACCCTGGTGCAGGACAACATCGCGGTAAAAATCGCGGTAATGAATAACGGCTACCTGGGCATGGTGCGCCAGTGGCAAGACCTGTTCTATAAAAAGAACTACGTGGCCACACCGCTTTCCTGCCCGGACTTCGTCAAGGTGGCGGAGGCCTATGGCATCGCGGGGCTCAAGGTAACGCGGCGTGAAGAGGTACTGCCGGCCATCGAAAAAGCAATGGCACACGACGGGCCATTCCTGATCAATTTTATGGTGGAGCCGGAGGAGAACGTTTTCCCGATGGTGCCGCCGGGGGCCGCCAACATCGAGTTTATGGAAGCGCCGAAGAAAGAGGTGACCGCATGGCAACGCAGAAGCACACCCTAGTGGCTATTGTCCAGGATAAGCCCGGTGTCCTCAACCGTATGGTAAGCCTGTTCCGCCGGCGCGGATTCAACATCGATAGCATTGCCGTGGGGCACAGCGAGGTCGCCCATCTTTCCCGGGTGACCATCGTCGTCAACGGCACGACGGCCACCGTCGAGCAGGTGCGGAAACAGCTGGATAAACTCATTGACGTAGTCAAGGTTTTTGATATCACCGGCGAAAAACTGACCGGACGGGAGCTGGCGCTGGTTAAAGTGAAAGCGAGCTCCTCCAGCCGCAGCGATATCATCGAGATTGCCGATATTTTCCGGGCCAATATCGTCGATGTAGCTTCGGATTCTCTAACGATAGAAGTAACCGGCGACGAGGATAAAATCGAATCCATGCTGAAGCTGCTGCACGGCTTCGGCATCAAGGAGATAGCACGGACGGGCCGCGTGGCGATGGTACGCGGCAACCTGGGCACGATGGTGGAAGAAAAGCCATCCCGGAGCCACGTGAAAAAAGCTGTAATTAAAGAATAAGAGGCAGAAGGTACCAGATTGGCCAAACCGAAATCAAAGGCACAGCTTTTGGAAGTTATCCGGACTCGTCATAAAAAACTTGAAGAAAAAATCACCGGTTTAACGGAAGACGAAGCCGTTAAACCGAAGACCGTTGGCGCCTGGTCGGTAAAAGACACCATCGCCCACATTACAACCTGGGAAAAGCAGTTATTAGCGTGGTATAGCGACGGTCTTACCGGGAAAAGGATCGAAATACCGGACTGGCGCATCAAGGGAACGCTGGGTGTTATCAACCGGGGAATCTTTGAGACCAACCTTTCCCGTAATCTAAACGATGTCCTTGCCGATTTTACCGCAACTTATCGTCAGATCATCGCCACCATCGAGTCTATTCCGGAAGAAGATATATTCGCTGAAGGTAAATATTCCTGGACGGGCGATAGGACATTATTCGATTATATCTGGGGTAACACCGCCGGTCATTATTCAGAGCACCTCCGTGCCATAGAAAGAAAAAAGCATTAAAAGCGGCAAGTTTACATGCTGCCGGGAAAAGCCGGCCCGGAACCGCACTAAAAATAAAACCCAGCTTCAATTTACAGATAGCTTATCAGTTCCTCGTGCACCTCTTTTAAGCGGTCCGGTATGGCGATGTGCTGCGGGCATTTTTCCAGGCAGGTTCCGCACTCGATGCAATTTGCGGCATTCTGGTCCTGCTTAATCGCCCAGGGGCTGTCCCCGTAGCGGAAATTGACGATACGGGTATCCCCGTACATTTTTAATTCATTATAGATACCGAAGATACCGGGAATCTCCACATTATTCGGGCAGGGCGCGCAGTAGCGGCAACCGGTGCAGGGGATGGGACGTAAATCCTTGTAAGCCTGCCGGACGGCGTCAATCAGTTCCAGTTCCTTTTTATTGAGTTTACTGTTGCCGGCCCGGTCCGCAATCGCCACGTTTTCCTGTACCTGCGCCATGGTGCTCATACCGCTAAGCACCATGGATACTTCCGGGTAACTCCAGACCCAGCGCAGCGCCCATTCCACCGGGGAGCGTTTAGTTTTGGCACTTTCCCAGACCCGGGCGACTTTTTCCGGCGGTTTTCGGGCTAACTGCCCGCCGCGTAAAGGCTCCATGATAAAGACCGCGAGGTTTCTGGCGGCAGCATACTCGATACCGCGGCGCCCGGCCTGGTAATCCACGTCCATATAGTTGAAGTGTACCTGGCAGAAAGTCCAGTTATCATAAGCATCCACGACCTTTTTAAAATAGTCCAGCTCATCGTGGAAAGAAAAGCCCAGGTATTCCAATTGGCCCTTGGCCACTTTGCTCTCCAGCCAGGGGATGATGCCCATCTCTTTCAAATTGTCCCACAACGGCCGGTGGAGCCCGTGTAAAAGATAAAAATCAATTTTATCCGTCTGTAAGCGCTCCAGCTGCCGGGAAAAAGCCGCATCAAAATCAGCCCGGGACTGCACTTCACGGGCGGGGAACTTGGTAGCCAGCTTGATCTTTTCCCGGTAGCCGTTTTTAAGCGCCTGGGCCACCGCCTGCTCGGCGAAGCCGCCGTGATAGAAATAGGCGGTATCCAGGTAGTTGACGCCGTGGTCGATGGCGTAGCGTATCATCCGCCTGGCCTCGGGGATATCCACTTTGGCCTGGTCGCCGCCGATGACGGGCAGGCGCATCGCGCCGAAACCTAAAGCCGAGGGCTGCCATTCGATTTTGGGAATTTTACGGTATTGCATTTTTCTCCTTAAGTAGTCTCTATTTTCGATTATAAGGAGGAAAAGAACCAAATGCAAAAGGGGGATTCTTGAATTTTACATAAATACATCATATTTTAACCTATCCCCTTGCCCCTTCCCAGCCGGGAACATAGTCACTAACCGAGTTTTTACCAGCTGGGAAGGGGATTAAAGAAAGAAGGGGCTTCGCCCCTTCTCCGCAGGGACCCCCTGGTGCTAAATGGGGATAGCGATAATCTACCAAAACAGCCTCACTCAACAATCTTTTAGTGCACTCGGAACATTTTGCCGGCTGGAGAGGGGAGAGAATTGAGAAGGGGCGGAGCCCCTTCTCCAAAGGGACCCCCTGTTTGAAGATGTTATGTGTCTCATCTCTAAAATACAAATCAACCCCTACGCTCCAGTATGGACAACCCGATAAAAATCGTATATAATGTTCCAATATAGCCATGTCACACGTTAAAAGTTCCAACTCAGTGAGAATTAGCCTCATCCTTATTAGCCCCTCCCTGCAATAGGAGAGGGGAACCGGCGTTTGTCTTTAAAAAATTCTCACAGGAGGAACAAATAATGGACAGGGTTATAATCTTTGACACCACACTGCGGGATGGGGAGCAGGCGGCGGGGGGTTCCCTCAACGTTCAGGAAAAACTGGAAATCGCCAGGCAGCTGGAAAAACTGGGCGTGGACGTCATCGAGGCCGGCTTTCCGGTAACTTCTCCCGGCGATTTTGAAGCGGTAAGGCTTATTTCCCAGGAAGTGCGCAATCCATCCGTCTGCGCGCTGATGCACGCCAATCTTAAGGCCATCGACGAAAGCTGGGAAGCGATTAAAGCGGCGTCCAACCCGCGCATCCACGTCGTTCTTTCATCTTCCGATATCCACCTGTTCTACCAGCTCAAAAAGAGCCGGGAACAGATTTTGCAGATGTCCGTCGATTCGGTGGCGCATGCCCGGAAATACACGCAAAATATCGAGTTTTCCGCGATGGACGCCAGCCGCACCGAACCGGAATTCATCTATAAGCTGCTCAAAGCCGTCATCGAAGCCGGCGCGTCCACCGTCAACGTACCGGACACGGTGGGCTACGCCATGCCGCCGCAGTGGGGTGAGCTCATTGACGGGGTCTTTAAAAATGTCCCCAACATCAGCAGCGCGGTGGTCAGTATCCACTGCCATAACGACCTCGGCCTGGCGGTGGCTAACAGCCTGGAGGCCATCAAGCACGGCGCCCGGCAGGTGGAAGCGACGATCAACGGCATCGGCGAGCGGGCAGGCAACGCCGCGCTGGAAGAAATCGTGATGGCCATCAAGACGCGGGCGGACTTTTTCAACCTGGAAACGAATATCGATACGAGGCAAATCTATCGCACCAGCCGGCTAGTCAGCGACCTGACAGGTTTTCCCGTCCAGCCCAATAAAGCGGTGGTGGGGGGCAACGCTTTCCGCCATTCCTCAGGCCTGCATGTAGACGGCATGATCAAACAGGCTTCGACCTATGAAATCATGGACCCGAAATCCGTGGGGATTCCGTCGAGCAGCCTGGTGCTGGGCAAGACCAGCGGCCGCCACGCTTTTAAGGAGCGGCTATCCGAGCTCGGCTATATCCTGACCGAGGAAGACCTGAACAAGGCCTTCGCGGCTTTCAAGGAATTGGCGGACAAGAAAAAGGATATCACCGACCGGGATATCGAGAGCCTGGTGGCGGAAGAACGCCGCACGATATCCGAGGAGTACCACCTTGACCGCGTGCAAGTGACCTGCGGCGACCAGGGGCTCCCCATGGCCGGAATCAGGCTTTTCCGCCCGGAAGCCAAAGAGTATATCGAGGGCGCATCGCTGGGCACCGGCCCGGTGGACGCCGTTTACAAGGCTATCAACGTCTGCGTGGAAGAGCCCAATACTTTAACGGAATTCACGGTGAAATCCGTCACCGAAGGCATCGACGCCATCGGCGAGGTGCTGATCAGGATAGAAAGCGATGGCATTACCTATACAGGCCGCGGCGCCGATACGGATATCATCGTTTCCAGCGCCAAGGCGTATATCAATGCTTTGAACCGCCTGCTCGCGGCCAAGAAAGCCAAGGCGGCTTGAGATGAGTCATCAGGACTGGGTGATGGTAATGCGTCTGGCGCTGGCCACTTTCCTGGGGGCGGTCATCGGCTTCCAGCGGGAGTGGTCCGGCAAGGAAGCCGGCCTGCGGACCAACATGCTTATCTGCCTTGGCTCCGCATTGCTGACGCTGCTTTCGATTTATGCTTTTCCCGGCGACGTTCCCGGCCGTGTTGCCGCTGGCATCGTCGCAGGAATTGGGTTTATCGGTGCCGGCGTTATCCTTCACCGCACCGGCGGCACGGTGGTCGGCTTGACCACAGCCGCGACTATCTGGGTGGTAGCCGGCATCGGCATGGCGGCCGGCGCCGGGCAGTATGTCATCGCGCCGGCCGCAACCGTACTGGTGCTGGTGACATTACTACTGCCCCATTTCCATAAACCAAACGGACAGAGCTAGAAAAACCATAGAGGAGAAATACCTTGAATATAGCAGAGAAGATACTGGCAGCCCACGCGGGCAAAAAAGAGGTCAGCCCCGGAGAATTTATCAACGCCCGGGTGGACGTGGTGCTTTCCAACGATATAACCGCGCCCATCGCCATACGGGAGTTCCGGCGGCTGGGGGTGGCCAAAGTGTTCGACCCGGGCAAGATCGTGATGGTGGCCGACCATTTTGTGCCGAACAAAGACATCCTTTCCGCCGAACAGGCCAAGCAGATGCGCGATTTCTGCGCCGAGCAGGGAATCAGGTTCTATGACGTTGGCGAAATGGGCATCGAGCACGTACTATTGCCGGAGCAGGGGCTGGTGTTGCCGGGGGATGTGGTCATCGGGGCGGACTCGCATACCTGCACCTACGGCGCGTTGGGCGCTTTCGCCACGGGCATGGGATCTACAGACGTGGCGGTGGCTATGGCTACCGGCGATATCTGGATGAAAGTGCCGCCGACCATCAAGTTCGTCTATCACGGCAGGCTGGGTAAATGGGTGGGGGGCAAAGACCTCATCCTTTATACGATAGGACAGATAGGGGTGGACGGCGCTTTATATGCGGCGATGGAGTTCACCGGCGAGGCTATTGAGGCTTTATCCATGGACGGGCGGTTCACGATGGCCAACATGGCGATAGAAGCCGGCGGCAAGGCCGGGCTGTTCCACGTAGATGAGAAAACACTACTATACATAAAGAATAGAACCAAACGAAAATATAAAGTGTACGAGTCCGACGCAGATGCCGGTTACGCCAAGACGTACGAATGGGACGTCTCCAAACTGGAGCCGCAGGTATCGCTGCCGCATTCGCCGGCCAACGCCAAGGGAGTGAGCCAGGTTAGTAATGTAACCATCGACCAGGCGGTCATCGGGAGCTGCACCAACGGCCGCATTACCGATTTAAGGATGGCCGCTGAAATATTGAAAAAGCATAAGGTCAAGCCGGGCGTGCGCTGCATCGTCATCCCCGGGACGCAGCAGGTGTACCTGGAGGCTTTGGCAGAGGGGCTGATCGAGATATTCGTCAAGGCGGGGGCGGCGTTCAGCACACCCACGTGCGGGCCGTGCCTGGGCGGGCACATGGGGGTTCTGGCGGCCGGCGAGCGGTGCGTTTCCACCACCAACCGTAACTTCGTGGGGCGCATGGGCAGCCCGAAGAGCGAAGTGTACCTGGCCAACCCGGCCGTGGCCGCCGCCAGCGCGGTGACCGGCAGGATTACTCACCCGGATGAGGTGATGAAGTAAAGTGGAAATCTTAATCCGTGAGTATAAGGATAGCGACTTTGGCACTTGCCGCGCTCTTTTCGGAGAGTTAACGCAGCACCATGCTGAGATTTACGGTGACCCTACGATTGCCGGAGAAGACCCCGGTCGGGGGTTCGATGTTTTCATCAGGCGCAAGGATTGTTGCGGCAAATGGGTGGCGGAAAACAAAGGCCAGATTGTTGGATTTATAGGTTTGCTAGATGTCATCGGAGAAGAAGGAGTGGCGGAAATCGAGCCGCTGGTTGTTGCCACTGGTTCCCGCGGGAAGGGAATTGGTTCGGAGCTGGTGGAATACATAAAAATAGAAGCGAAAAAGAGAGGCTATAAGTTCATCACGATCCGGCCAGAGCTGCGGAATGAAGAAGCTTTTAAACTGTACGTAAAACTGGGGTTCAACCTGGTGGGGGGCGTCGAGCTTTTCCAGGACCTGGCCCCGGAACGCGGCCGGACATGGAAGTCCGGAGTGGAAATACTGGGGCAAAAACTAAAGTATTAGCGCCCTGCGGGAGGACAAAATGGCCAAAGTAAAAGAGACCTGGCGGGAGAAACTGGGTTCGACGGCGCAAAGGCAGAACCTGCCCAAAGTTTCGGTAGTGGAAGGGAAGTTGAGCAAGAAGTGGGGTGAAGGAACCGTTGTCATTCCTTCGCCGGTAGAGGTGGACAAGGTAATGAAAAGCGTGCCTCTGGGCAAGCTCATCACCATCAACAAGATACGGGAATACATGGCGAAAAAGTACGACGCCACCTTTGGCTGACCGATCACCACCGGCATCTTTGTCGGGATGGCAGCCCGGGCGGCTGAAGAGGACAAAGCGGAAGGGAAAAAGGACGTTACGCCGTACTGGCGGACGATGAAGGGCAAGGGTGAGCTCAACGAAAAATACCCCGGCGGCGCGGCGGAACAGGCTAAAAAGCTCAAGGCCGAGGGACACGAAATAGAAACGGACAAAGCGGGTAAGCCCAGGCGGGTGAAGGGGTGGGAGAGAAAATTGGTGGAATTTTAAAAGAATGTGTAAGGTTGTGGAAAAGGGGGCTAAAAATGAAAAAAACAGGAGTTAACGGACTTTATTACATAACACATATAAATAATGTGCCCTCTATGTTGACACATGGTATATATAGCCATGAAAAGATTGAGACTGAGCACATTGAGTTTACGCGAATATACGATGAGAATATTGTAGCTAACCGACATGATATTCATGTCCCTGACGGAAGAAACTTATGGAAATTTGCGAATTTTTTCTTTCAAGCCAGAAATCCAATGCTTTATAGGGTAACCAACGAAAAATCAGTCAAAGATATAGCTATTGTTTCAGTAAAACCAAATATACTTGATAGACTTGATATTTATATCTCAACAGGCAATGCCGCTCATTCGCTCTCGGACATACTTCCGGTAGGAGAGGGGCTTAAAATACTCCCGCAGATATTGAATGATACCAAAGTCGAATGGTGGAACGAAGCCGATGGGTCAAAAAGAAAGATAATGGCTGAATGTCTGGTACCAGATATGTTACCACCGGAAGGTATACAAGCAATATATGTCTCGGGGCATGAAACGAAAGAAAAGCTTGAGCCATTAGTACGGGAGCATAATGTCCCTATTATCCCAGAACCGCATATGTTCTTCTTACCTACCTGGGTTCATATGCTTACATCACGTCTTTATCTGTTACAGGGTGATATGTTCTTTTCAAAAGCGCAGACCGTTACGGTTAGTGTGAATACCGTTGGAGTTATGGGAAAGGGATTAGCTTCTAGAGCAAAATATCAATTTCCTGACGTTTACGTGTATTATCAAGACTTATGTCGTAGTAAAAAACTAAAAATGGGTAAACCACAGATATATAAACGAGAGTCGTCTCTAGATTATAATTTAGCTGATGAACCACACAGTTTGACAAGTGGAAATGGAGAAAAATGGTTTCTGCTTTTTCCGACGAAAAGAAACTGGAGAGAGATGTCAGACATAAAAGGAATTGAGGAAGGGCTGAATTGGTTAGTCGATAACTATAAACAAGAAGGCATAAAATCTTTAGCAATACCTGCGCTCGGTTGTGGATTAGGTAGATTGGATTGGAAAGATGTTGGACCCTTGATGTGTAAGTATCTAAGACAGATGGATATAAATGTGTTTATCTACATACCTGCCGAAAAAATAATTCCAGATGATTATTTCAAAAAGGAATATTTATTGGCTTAGAATACAAAAAGTAAGTTAACTCGACAATCAGAACTGACAACTATTTACTATAAACTACATAAGGAGTCAAATGAAACTAAAAGGCAAGGGAAACAAAATCCTCCTCTAGTCCCCCTTTACGAAAGTGGGACGAACGATGAAGCTAAAAACGAAGATGAAAAGGATAATAAATATCGTCTCCCTTTTATAAAGGGAGATAAGAGAAGGATTCGGTTAAATTAAATAAGGAGTCAAATGAAACTGAAAGGTAAAGTTTTTAAATACGGCGCGGACGTCAATACGGACGTGATTATCCCGGCCCGCTACCTCAACGTCTCGGAGCCGGAAGAGCTGGCCAAGCACTGCATGGAGGACATCGACGCGGATTTTATCAATAAGGTAAAGCCGGGGGATATTATCGTGGCGACGACGAACTTCGGCTGCGGGTCGTCGCGGGAGCACGCGCCGCTGGCCATTAAAGCGTCCGGCGTTTCCTGCGTCATCGCGGCGAGTTTCGCGCGCATCTTTTTCCGCAACGCCATCAACATCGGGCTGCCGCTGCTGGAATGCGCCGAAGCAGTAAATAACACCGCTACCGGAGACATCCTGGAAGTGGACCTGGAAAAAGGAATAATCAAGAACCTGACCAACGGCAAAGTCTTTACCGCCAAGCCCTATCCGGATTTTATGTCGGAGCTGATTGCGGCGGGCGGGCTGGTGGAATACACCAGGAAAAGGCTGGCTAAAGCAAAGTAGCGGTCATTGCGAGCCATTGAAACGAAGTCGAAAGGCGCGGCAATCTCAAAGACTGGGCTGAGTCAATAATTGAGATTCTCACGTCGCTTCGCTCCTCAGAATGACAAATAGAAAGAAGAGGCTTGAAGTGAAATTTAAAGTTGCAGTATTGCCCGGTGACGGCATCGGCCCAGAGGTTTTGGCCGAGGGCGTTAAAGTTTTGGAAGCAGTAGGGAAGAAATACGGCCATAGCTTTACCACCACCCACGGGCTCATCGGCGGGGTGGCCATTTACGAAGAAGGCACGGCGCTTTCTGAAGACACGGTGAAGATGTGCAAGAAACAGGACGCTATTATGTTCGGGGCGGTGGGTGACCCGCGCTATGACGACCCCATGGCTAAAGTCCATCCGGAGGACGGCCTGTTAAGGCTGCGCCAGGCGTTGAAAACGTTTGCTAACCTGCGCCCGGTCAAGCTTTTTCCGGAATTGATTGACGCCACGCCTCTCAAGACGAACATCGTCAAGGGTACGGATTTCGTGGTAGTGCGCGAGCTGACCGGCGGACTTTACTTCGGTAAGCCCAAGCGCCAGTGGACGACATCAAAAGGTCGCCGCGCCGTGGACACAATGGTCTACTCGGAACAGGAAATCGACCGTATCGTCCGCGTCGGGTTCGAACTGGCGCGCAAACGGCACAAGAAGCTGACCTCCGTGGACAAGGCCAACGTTTTAATGTCTTCGCGGCTGTGGCGGCAGGTGACCATGGAAATTTCCAAAGAGTATCCGGATATCGCGCTCGACCACATGCTGGTAGATACCTGCAGTATGCGCATGATACAGAACCCGACCTATTTTGACGTCATCGTGACGGAAAACACCTTCGGGGATATCATCACCGACGAGGCTTCCACGTTGACCGGCTCGATGGGTATGATGCCCTCGGCCAGCATTGCCGGCATACCCGCGGAGGGTACGCGCATCGCCGGTTTTTACGAGCCGATACACGGGAGCGCGCCCAGACACGCCGGGAAGAACGAAGCCAATCCTATCGCCACCATTTTAAGCGTGGCGATGATGTTCCGCTATTCCTTCGCGCTGGAAAAAGAAGCTTTGGCGATTGAGAAAGCGGTTGACGAGGTCTTAAAGGAAGGTTACCGCACTTATGATATCATGAGCGAGGGCAAGACCAAGGTGGGGACCAAGGAGATGGGGGATGTTATTGCCGGGAAGATAGGATAAACGTGAAAAATCCCCCTTTATCCCCCTTTGACAAGGGGGACAATCCTTACGGGTAAAAAGGGGAATATACATCGTTCCCCTTTTTAAAGGGGAGGCAGAAGAGGATTTTAGGGGAGGCAAATATGGCCGGGGTTGAACTATACGACACAACGTTAAGGGACGGCGCCCAGAGCGAGGGGATTTCTTTCTCCGTGGTGGACAAGCTGCATATCGCCCAAAAGCTGGACGAACTGGGCATTCATTACATCGAAGGGGGCTGGCCAGGCTCCAACCCCAAGGACGCGGAGTTTTATAACCGCCAGAACGAACTCAAACTGAAGCACGCCAAAATCGCCGTCTTCGGCAGCACTCGGCGGGCCGGCGTCAGACCGGAAGAAGACAACTTCCTTTCGGTGCTGATGCAGTCCGGCGCCAAATACGCGACTATCGTCGGTAAAGGGTCCGACCTGCACGTACTCAATGTCTTGAGGACCACGCTCGAGGAAAACCTGAAAATGATCGCCGAATCCATCCAGTATTTAAGGTCGAAAGACCTCATCGTTTTCTGGGACGTCGAGCATTACTTCGACGGGTTCAAGCATAACCCGGAATACTCGCTGCAAACGCTGGAAGCTGCTACCAAAGCGGGCGTGGCCTGCCTGGTGCTGTGCGATACCAACGGCGGGGCACTGCCGGAGGAAATCACTAAAGGCGTGAAAGCGGCGGCTCAAGTGACCGACGTGCCGCTGGGCATCCACTGCCATAACGATAACGGCCTGGCAGTGGCTAACTCGCTGGCGGCGGTGACAGCCGGGGTAAAGCACGTGCAGGGCACCATCAACGGGCTGGGCGAACGCTGCGGCAACGCCGACCTCTGCTCCATCATCCCGGCGCTGAAACTTAAGATGGGTATCGACTGCATCAGCGATAAACAGCTGGAAATGCTGACCGAGGTCTCCCATTATATCAGCGAGCTGGCCAACATTTCCCCCAACCCTTATGCCCCCTACGTGGGCGCCAGCGCTTTCAGCCATAAAGCGGGCTATCACATGGATGGGGTCACCAAGTGGCCGGACGCCTACCAGCACATCGACCCGGCCAGAGTGGGCAACCGGCAGCGCACGGTCGTCTCCGACCAGTCCGGCAAAGAAAACATCGTGAAGAAAGCCAAAGAACTGGGCATCGAGCTTTCCGGCGCGAGCAAAGAGGTCAAAGAGCTTTTAGAGAAGGTAAAACAGCTGGAAAGCCGCGGCTTCCAGTACGATAACGCCGAAGCATCGTTCGAGCTATTACTTTACCGGGCCAAGCCGGATTACCAGCCGCCTTTCGAGCTCGTGGATTTCATGGTAGTGGTAGAAAGTCGCCGCCGGCCTTCGACGCGGAAAATCGCCGAAGAGATGCTTTCCGAAGCAATGGTCAAGGTGAAGGTGGGCGGGGAAATCATCCACACGGTGGCAGAGGGCGACGGGCCGGTCAATGCTCTGGACCTGGCCCTGCGCAAGGCGCTTTTACAGTATTATCCCAGCCTTCAGCAGGTCAAGCTGGTGGACTATAAAGTGCGCATCCTCGAGGAAAGCACCGGAACGGAAAGCCAGGTACGCGTACTGATAGAATCCAGCGATGGCACCAACAGCTGGCGCACGGTAGGCGGCTCGACGAACCTCATCGAGGCAAGCTGGCTGGCGCTGGCGGACGGGCTGGCATACTGGCTGGTGAAAAACAAGAAATAAGATTGTATTGAATAGCATTCGGTAAAAAGGGGGGCGTCAGCCCCTCTTCCTGTTTTGGTGGGGATGAGAGAATAATCTTCCTGCTGCTTCCCGATTGTAGTATAATTACTATGGAAACAAACGATATTTTTATTAATGTCCGGAGGTCAGTATGGGCATCATTAAAACCGCCGCGGAAATAGCCAAAGAGAAGCTGGAGAAAATCGGCGAGCCCACGGAGCAGGAACGCCTGAAGTGGAAATACGGGCCGGAAGGGGAAAAGCTGGCGGCGCTTTATCTTAAAGAGGATACCAACCTTGTCAACGAGGTCAAGAAATACGACGATAAAGCCAGGCAGATTGTCTCCGCCAGTGTCAATAATATTTTAGTACGCAATATCAGTTTGCCCCACAACGAAGCCGCCCGGAGAATCAACAAAAAGGCCATGGACGGCCTCAAGGCTTTAAAGAACGATAAAGCGGCGGTGGAAAATGTCTTCAGCCGGATGCGGCACGTCCTGGACCATTACGTGCAGGAAGGCGCCAAGCAAAAGAAACAGGCGTATGAAGCGCTCAAGACGGAATTCGAAGCCAAGCTCCAGCAGGCCATCAGGAAGCAGACGGGCGTCAATGCCAGGATGAAAATCGACGTGGAAAAACAGCCGCAGTTCCAGGAAGAATGGGCGCGGGTACAGGCGCAGATGGAAGCGCAGTACGTCAATTTGCTGGATGAATACAAGCAGGAGTTGGCGGCGATTAAGTAATTAGTACTTAGTAGTTGGTAGTTAGTGGGGGAGAAGCAAAAAAACAAAATCTCCCTTAGTCCCTCCTTATAAAGGAGGGAAACTCATCCTCTCCCTTTCGTAAAGGGAGAGTGAGAGAGGGATTTTGACAAAGTTGCACTACCGAAAGCAACGATAGCGGACTCTGATTTTTACCGGGGATAAGAAACCATGGACAGCGAAAGCGAAAGAATCGAATACGCGGCGCGGCATACCCAGATTATCAGGCATCCGCGGCAGCACCTGGCTACCTTCGGGATAACCAACGTCTACTATTACCTGGTGACCGAGCCGATATATTCTGAAATTTCCAACGATGCCAACGAAACGGTCATCCGTGAGGGCAGGGTCATCGCGGAAAGACCGAAAATCGTCACCCCTTATTACCTCACACAGCTGGAGGGTTTCAGCTACGACGCCCGGCAGTACCTGGAAAAGCTAATGATGATGCACGGGCCCAACGCGCCCGGGCTGTTTTACACCTATAAAAACGAACCAAAAGGGCTCAATATCGTCTCCGACGAGTGGCAGGTAGTCGTGGAAAAGCTGAATGATGAAATCGATAAAAAAGGCGACCCGCTGGCGGCCATTATCAAAGGCCAGGACGACCTCTGGGACGTATCGCTGCTGAAGTTCATCTATGAAATCACCAGCCGCTCCGTGCAGAGCAACCTGGCGCAGATGGGGTCGCAGGGGCTTTTAGGGATGAGCCACGGCGGGATTCCGGTGGGGGCGCGGCAGGTCATCGAGGAAATGTTCCAGCAGGCACACCGTGGGGAAATCAAGGTCCACGAGCTGGAAAAAGAGCTCAACCGGTGGGGGGCTTTCGAGGAGTACCAGGACAGGTTCTTTGCACTGGTCAAGGGGAAGTAATTCTTCATGGATATTTCATTTATCAAAGCCCGCGACCTGGCCGAGGCATGGTTCCTCTGCCTGTGCAAGACACTCAACGAGGGTTACGAATATAAAATCGACCGGGGCAGCTACGCCGGCCAGCGCCGTAAAGAGCTGGACCTAGCGGTGGTACAGGTAGAGTTCCCCGGGACCAGGCCGCTGGTACCGGTTGTGCCGCAGGGCGTTCCCCCGCCCAGCACCATGGAATACGTCGAAGAATATTTGCCGTACCTGATGACCTCTCACAAAAGAGAAGGTGAGCAGTATACCTACGGGCAATACCTGGAGAAGCAGATAGCGGAAGTCATCAGGATGTATAAAAAGGACGGTTTTAACACCAACCAGGCATACATGTCCGTGGGCAATGAAAAGTCCATCAACATGCCGGACCCGCCCTGCTTAAGAATGATCGATACGCGGATACGGCACGGCAAGCTGAATTTCGTTGTTTATTTCCGGTCGTGGGACCTGTGGGCGGGCTTTCCTTCCAATCTGGCAGCGATCCAGCTGCTTAAAGAGTACATGGCCAGCGAGATAGGAGTGGAGGATGGGGAAATCGTGGCCATGAGCAAGGGGCTGCATCTTTACGAATATGCCTGGGAGCTGGCCAGGAGCGTGGTAAGAGTATAGTATCTTGAGAATGATCATTAGTTCAAATTTATATAGCGGGAACGGATTCTCACGGTCGTCTCGATGCATGGGGAATTAAGGATGCTCATCGGGACTCCCTCAGAATGACAAACATTTCAGGGCTCCCGTTTTTACGAGAATGATATATAGAAAGAGGCAAACGTGGATAATATCGATGCCGTTGCCGATATGGTTGTTAACTCGAAGAAAATGGTGGTATTCACCGGGGCCGGCTTCAGCACGGAAAGCGGCGTATCGGACTTCCGAGGCCCGCAGGGCATGTGGAGCAAGTTCGACCCGGATGAGCTGAACCTGCCCAATTTTTTGCGCAGCGAAGAAATCCGGGAGAAATACTGGCAGGTGCACCGGATGTTCTGGGAGGCGGTAAAAGACGCCGCGCCCAACCGCGGCCATTACGCCGTCACCGCACTGCACGAAATGGGCAAGCTGGACTGCGTTATCACCCAGAATACGGACGGCCTGCACCAGAAAGCGGGTGTGCCGGACGCCAAGGTACTGGAGCTGCACGGCACAATGCACTGGGTGGACTGCTTAAGCTGCGGGAAACGCTTCCCGCGGGACTACGCGCACGAAAAAATGCTGGCCGGAGAAAAGGTGCCGCGCTGCGGCGAGTGCCAGGGGATTCTTAAACCGGCGACGGTAGCGTACGGGCAATCAATGCCGGTCCGGGAAACCGAGGAAGCCATGAAGCGTTCCGCCGCATGCGACCTTTTCCTGGTGGCGGGGTCGTCGCTGGTGGTATATCCGGCGGCACAAATGCCGGTCCTCGCTAAAAGAGCGGGTGCGAAACTGGTTATTATCAACATCGGAGAAACGCCCCACGACCGTCACGCGGACGTCATCATCGGGGAAAAAACGGGTGAAACGATGTCCGAGATTGTGAAGCGGGCCAAAGCGAAAAAGCCGAAATAACGACAGGCTCATTCCAAGGGTGTGTTCCGGCCCGGTAATGTTGTCTTTTTCCATTTTTTCCCATCTCGCGTATCCCTGCAGCTGCCCCAATATTTACATAAAATTTAGTTTTAGCAATTGATTGTTTATCCGGGCGTTACCGGAAAAGCGTCATAATGCCTGAAGATGTAAAAAGCGGCAACTGTGCCAATGGGGAGAGGGAATGCCACTATTTGAAAAAATAGTACCATCCAAGAACAACAAGCTCGAATTGATGGATAAAGTCTGGACGAAGGTAAAGCCGGAAGATAAAGAGGAAGAAATTATCGCGCGACTGATGCGGCTGGTCAATGCCGCTACGAACGCCATGGCCTGCTCGCTGCTGCTTTATGATGATAAAAGGCAGGAGCTTTATTTCAAATTCGCCCAACCGGCAGTGCAGCCGGCAAAAAGGCTGCACGTTGCCCGGCAGTCCGGCATCACCGCCTGGATCATGAAAAACGGCAAGACGATGCTGGTCAATAACGCGGAAAAAAACGCCAACTATCATAAACGGATAGACCATGCCACCGGCTTTAAAACCAAAGCGATTATCGGCGTGCCGTTGATGATGAATAATAAGGTCGCCGGCGTTATCGAGGTTCTGAACAAAGAAACCGGCGCCGGTTTTAGCCAGCAGGACCTGGATATCGTGGTAGACCTGGCGGCTTCGGCCGCAGTGACACTACAAAATATCAGGATGAACGCAGAACTGATCCATTCTTACAAGGGCACGGTGAAGGCGCTGGTTTCTCTGGCGGATTCTAAGGAGACCATTAGCGGGGTTGGACACTCCAGACGTGTGGCGGAATATGTCCTTATGGGGGCAAACGAATTGGCGCTCTCCAAAGAAGCCAAACAGAACATCGAATATGCAGCGATTCTTCACGATATAGGTAAACTCAGTATTTCCGATGAAATATTGAATAAGGCCGGACCTCTTACCGAGGAAGAATGGGGGATAATCCGGAAGCACCCGGTAGTTGGTTACAATATGCTCAGGGACATTCCATTTCTTAAAGGAGCCGCCAGGTTAATATTATATCACCACGAGAGGTACGACGGCGGGGGATATCCTCAGGGGTTACAGGGAAAGGAAATTCCTCTGGAAGCCAGATTGATAGCGGTGGCTGATGCCTTCGATGCTATGACGACTGAACACAACCACCGTCAAGCGATGGACCATCATAAAGCCTTCAGCGAGTTGACTAAAAATATTCGTTCCCAGTTTTGCCCTATCGCGGTAAAAGCTTTTAGTGATGGATTCGCCAAGACGCGCCTGAATAAGATCAAAGGCGCCTATATTCCGAAGTCATTTGAGTTCTTAACAGCCTTACCAGCGGCAGAACATTCGCCAAAATCTCAAGTGTCTAAAGACCCGCAATTTAAGGTACGCCAACCCATCTCCCAGTTATCCAAAACGCCCAAGGTGTGATATCATTAAACGGATTTTATGATTTCCCCTTGGAGCATTGAACTAGCATGATTCCCCAACTGGTTAGTCTTGTTACGCGGCGGGAAGGCCGCAAGTTCCGCCATCTAAGCCCCCCGGTTGATGAATCTATATTGAACGCGGAGCAGGGGGGAAAAGGGGAGGGGCTTTCACTCTACGTCCACATTCCTTTCTGCCGGTCTTTGTGCCCGTTCTGCTGCTTCAACCGCTATCTTTTCCAGGAAGACCTTGCCCGCCGCTATTTTGCAGACCTGAAGCAGGAGCTGGAGCTTTATATCCGGCGGGGATTTACGTTTTCCGATATCTACTTCGGGGGCGGCACACCCACGGTGATGATGGACGAGCTGAGTAAATTCATCACGGTGCTGCGCCAGGAGTTCCCGGTCAAGGAAGTATCCGTAGAGACGACACCACGGGAGCTCACCGCGGAAAACATCGCACTGCTGAAAGCGGCGGGCGTCAACCGCCTTTCGGTGGGGGTACAGAGCTTCGATGAAAAGGTACTCAAGACGATGGGCAGGGTTAACGGGCCGGCGGCGGAGGTGAAAAGCCGCCTGCTGGCCGCGCAGGGGCAGTTTGATACTCTGAACGTCGATTTCGTTTTCAACTTCCCGGGCCAGACAGTGGAGCAGTTCGCCGCGGACGTGGCAGCGTTCAAGGAGCTGGGCATCGACCAGACGACGTTTTATCCGCTGATGGCCTCGCCGCATAAAAAGGACGCCATGGAACGGCGCTTCAACCGCGTGGATAATTCCCGCGAAAAGCAGTTTTATGAAGTGATATTGAGCCAGCTTTACCGCGGCGGATATAAAGCCTCGACAGCCTGGTGCTTTTCATGCGGCGAAAGGCTGATCGACGAATATATCATCGAATCGGATGACTATATCGGCATCGGCGCCGGGTCGGTAAGCATTATTAAGGGTAATTTCTTCGTCAACTCTTTTTCTTTAGACCGGTATCACGAGATGACGGCGGCCGGGAAACTGCCTATCGTACGGTGGCGTAAGCTGACGGAAAAGGAGAGCCGCCGCTATTACCTGCTGACCAAGCTCTTCGGGATGAAGGTGGACCTGGCGGCGCTGCGGCAGCGCTTTGGGCGCGAAAAGGGGACCGGGCTTTGGTTGGAGTTCTCTTTCCTCAAAACGTTCGGGGTGGTTAAAGGCGACGGCCTGTTACAGGTCACGGAAAAGGGCATGTACACCGTCAGCGTTATGATGCGGGACTTCTTCGCGGCTTTGAATACACTGCGGGAATACTGCATCGAGCACCAGGTGTAGCTATTTTTGAGCCACGTGCAGGCCGGCGGCTAACCGAATCCCTCTCCTGTCTCCCCATTCGCTTCGCTCAGGGCAGGCTTTTTGCGAAAGGGAGATGCCAATACCCCGAATTAGGTTATCCTTTAAAAAGAAAAGAAAGCGAATTGGTCTAAATTTGTCCAGAGGCTCTATTTCAGGGCCACCTGTAGACCGGCGGCGCCGAAGAAGAGCGGGTGGTAGCGTACATCTTTAAAGCCGGCACCAAGCAGCATAGATTTCACTTCTGCCGGCATGTAGTAGCGCCGGGCGGATTCCTCCAGGTAGTTATAGGCGCCTTTATTGCCGGATAACACCTGCCCGGTCGGGGCCACGAAGGCGCGCAGGTAGAGATGGAAAAACGCCCGGATGACGGCATTTTCCGGCTGGCTCGATTCTACGATAACGTAACGGCCGCCGGGCTTTAGAACCCGGTATACTTCAGCGAGGTGGTTTAGCCCGAGGGGGTTTTTGTAGGTCAGATTGCGGAAGGCGAAGGATATTCCTACCGTATCGAAGCTGGCATCCGGGAAGGGTAAACCAGTGGCGTCTCCCTCGATAAATTCCATTTTTACACCGGCCTGTAACGCTTTTTGGCGTGCCTTCTCCAGCATCGGCAGCGAATAGTCCAGACCGGTAATGGCGACGTCTTTAGTCGCCAGCCGGGCGATATTCACGGAGAGGTCGCCGGTGCCGCACCCCAGGTCGAGGATTTTTTGCGGCGTATTTTCCAGGCAGGCCCGGGCAGCCAAACGGCGCCACCTTTTATCCATGCCCAATGTGATGACATGGTTAATGAGGTCATAGCGGGGCGGCACTACGGTGAACATACCGTGCAGAGGGCGCGGAGTGCCTTCCTGGTTTTTCATATCAGATTGCCCGGGCGATGACATAACCGACGCCGATAAGCAGTTGTGTCGCCAGCACCGTCATAACGTTGGCGGCCATGCCCGGTATGAGCAGGGCGGGGTTATCGTTGTGGATGGCGCCTTTAATCGCCCGGATCGTCAGCGGCAGGGTCAACAGGCCGAGCAGCGACCAGGCAGGCATGCGGGGATTGACATCGAAGAAGACACCCAGTCCCACCCAGACCAATATCCAGACATATACCGCGATGGCAACGGTGGAATAAAAGATTGCGGCGTTTTTCCGGCCGATGGCGATCGGCAGGGTTTGACGCTTGGCGAGCTTGTCAGCAGCGACGTCCGGGAACTCATTAAGCAGCAGCAGGTTGTGTACCAGGAAAGCGGAAGGGGCACAAGCGATGGCTGCCGTCCAGGTATAAGCCCCGGCCTGGGCAAAGTATGTGCCCAGTATGGGCAAAGCGCCGAGGCCGGCGCCGGCGGCCCACTCCGGCCAAGGGCGTTTGAGGATAAGGGGGCTGTAAAGCGCGATGAAAAACGCCGCCACGATGAGCAAAGGCAGCAGTTCCCAGCCTTTGATAACGATAAAATAGATGCCGATAGGTATTGCCAGCACAAAGCAGATTAAGCCCAGCCAGAGCACCTGGCGGGAAGTCAGCAGGTTGGCGGGAAGCATGCCGCTGCCGCCGCTGAAGGGGGTGCGTTTGGCGGCCTGGTCGATGCCGGAGCGGAAATCAAAATAGTCGTTCAGAATGTTGACGCTGGCGTGCGTCAGCACCAACCCCAGACCGGCGAGGACGGCATGCCAGAGATTGACGTTGCCGTCATACCAGGCGATGGCCGTGCCGAGGAATGCCAGCACCACGGATAATATAAGAAACTGGGGGCGCGTTTCCAGGAACCAGAATCTCAATTTGCTCATGAAATATCTCGCTTCAAGGAAAATTTTGAATAACAGTTTATTATACTATCATCAAAGGCTTTAAGGCGAGTAGCACCAGGCGGAAAGATAGAGCACTAAACATGCCGAGGCTAATGTTACAATAGATAACAGATAATTGATATCAATAAGAGAAAACATTGATAATAATAACAATATTGTAACAGGTTAATTTATGGAGAAAAAAGACAAATAAGCCCTTGAGCACAGAGGGTGTAAAATTTCAATAGTCGCCATTATCTCGAAGTTGACGCTTCGAAAAATGACAGACTAACCGCTACAGTGCCCTGAAGGGCCTCAATAAGAAAAACGAGCCGGTATATACCTAGCTCTTGAAGAACGGCGACTGTTCAACGTGCCGATCATGTAAAGTCATGAAGGCATCATCAAGAGCGATGACTTCCTGCTTCACCTTGTCTTCAAGACCGGCAAGATTTTCCGCCACTTCATTGATGCGGTCGTTAAGAGCATCGGCTCTTTTGGCAGCCTCTTCTCTGACCTTGGCGACAGCGGCTTCGGCGGCCTTTTTAGCAGCTTCAGCAGCTCTTTCGCCGCTTTCTCTAGCGTCATCAGCGGCTGCTCGGGAATCCCGAACGGCCTCTTCAGCCAGACGAAGCGCTTCTTCTACCCGCCGGATGTAACTCTCGAGTTCATCGAGAATTACCGGCAGGGGTTTGGTCATAATGGCCGGTTGTATTTCTTCAGGTTCGGAGGAACCATCGGTCGGTTTGCGTGGATTCTTAACCATTTTCATATCTCCTTATATAACTGTACAAAATACAGGTAGTATACTATTTTTTAGAAAGCTTTTTATCAACGCCTGCAGCCATTTCTAACAGCGTGGCGTTAAGCAGCCGGGCCAGCGCCAGGGCATCTTCCGCCGTCTTCTGGACCTTGGAAATGGCATCGGCGGCAACTCTGGCGGCCTCGCTGGCAGCTTTTTCACCGGCGCGGCGCGCTTCTTCAGCGGCTTTGCGGGCATCGGCGGCAGCCTCGTTAGAAAGTCGGATACTATCCTCAATCTCATCAAGAATCTGGGGAAGAGGTTGCGTCATGATTTTCTTGGGTTTCATTTCCGTTACCACAATTTCTCCTTAAGAAGCATGCCTGTCGGTAGCCTCTATTAATTATATTACTAACACACTACTGTTACAATATATAACGTTTATTGTTATAAAAAGTTAGGGAAGGACGGCCTAATTTAGTACATGTACTGCCATACAAAATAGATAACAATTATCACACCAAAAAGTTAGGGAAGGACGGCCTGATATAAAACGCGTCCTTCCCCAGAGCTTCCCTATTAAACTAAATAATGTTAAATATATTTTCTACTTAGTGAGTAAAACCAAAAGAGGATAAGCCAACGCTGATGGCTACGGCACCGAATACCGAGGCCAGCATGGCCACAATAAGGAAGACGATGAACTCCCAGGAGCCGAGCACTTTCCGCACAAGTGCGGTCGGGATGGCTTCGGCGGCTTTCCTGCCGGCCTCTTCAGCGGCCCTTGAGGCAGATTCGGCGGCGGCGATAGCCTGCCGGGCTACTTCTTCCGCTCTGGCGGCGGCAGCTTCCGTGGCGCGCCTGGCTTCTTCAGCGGCAGCACGGGCAGCCCTGGCCACCTCTTCGGCACGTCTAGCGGCTTCCTGAGCAGCCAGTTTGGCGGCTTCGGCGGCTCTGGCGGCGTCTTCGCCGACGGCTTTGGCAGCGGCTTCAGCGGCTTCCTTGGCAAGCCTGGCAGCTTCGGCGGCTTTCTTGGCGGCCTCTTCAGCGGCTTTCTGGGCTTTTAAGCTAGCCGCTTCAGCGGCTCTCTTAGCTTCTTCGGCAGCTGCTTTAGCTTCTTCTGCCGCTTTTCTGGATTCTTCTCCGGCTGCCTTGATAGCAGCTTCTGCCCGGCGGGCAGCTTCCGCGGCGGCGGCCCTGGCGGCTTTTTCAGCTTCCAGAGAAGCGGCGCGGGCGGCATCGGCGGCGGCTTCAGCGGCTTTAGAAAGAGCTTCCGCCTGTTTGACCATCTGATGCAGCGCCTGGGAAGCAGCTTCAATCGCTTCATCACCGGCGACATCACAGGCCGCAGCTTTCTTACGGGTCTTATCAGCTACCTGAAGGCCCTTAGCGGCGGCAGCTTTGGCTTCCTGACCGGCGGATTCCACTTTTTCTGCGAGCCGGCCGGTAACTCTGGCAGCGGCGTCAAGAGCTTCATCGCCAGCGGCATCGGCAGCCTGGGCTCTTAGCTGGACAACATCGGCAGCCTGGTAGGCACTGGCAGCAGAACGCTTGGCTTTCCTACCGGTCTGTTCGGCTTTAATGGCGTTTTCCGCCGAAAATGTTTTGGTAAGGTCGGTCTTGGCTTTGTTGGCTTCTTTGGCATCATCATCCGCCAATTTGCCTGCGGCATTCGCCGCATCAATGGCTTCCTGGACGGATTGGGTGGCGATACTAGCTTTTTCCTGGGCGCGGGCGGCGGCTTCTTCCGCGGCTTTTTCCGCGGCGGCCAGGGCAGCTTTGGCGGCGAGGTCAACTTCTTCCATCTTGCGGGTAGCTTCTGCGGCGGCTTCCTCGGCGGCGCGCTTGGCCTCTGCTGCGGCCCGCATCGCGGCTTGCCCAGCTTCTTGGGCTAATCTGGCAGCTTCCTCCGCTTTCTTGATCGCGTCTTGGGCGGCTTTCTGCGCCATCTTGGCGGCAGTTTCCGCGGCGGCGCGAGCAGCATTAGCCGCATCCTGCGCTTTCTTAGCGGCTTCTTCGGCCGCTTTACGGAACGACTCAATAGCCGCCTTGGCGCTGGCATCGGCCTCTTCAGCTTTGCGCTGGGCGGCTTCAGCCGCGAGGCGAGCGGCTTTGGCAGTTTCTTCAGCTTTACGTGCGGCATCGGCGGCGGCTTTGGTCGCCGTTTCGGCGGCTAACTGACCGGCCCGCTTGGCTTCCTCGGCACGCTTTTCGGCTTCAGATGAAGCTTTAGTGGCCGCAGCAGCGGCTTCTTTGGCCGCTCTCGCTGCTTCTTCAGCTTTACGGGCGGCTTCTGCCGCTGCCCGGATGTTATCATCCATCTCATCGAGAATCTGGGGGAGCGGCTTGCTCATTATTTTGGGAGATTTTGCAGTCTTCTCCGGTTCTGGAACACTTTTACCAACCATGTGTATTCTCCTTCATCGCCTATTACTATTATCAGGGCAGTTTTTCACTGCCTCGAAAGGCTCTAAATGGATACAATTATAATACTAATCAAGGTAATTTACCAGAGGCACAATCTAAATTATATATCGTTATGTTAGCCTTTTCCAGAGACGCACCAATAAATTATACACCTTTTTGTAAAGTTTTACACGTAAAACAATATATCTGTTTGCAAATACAGTCCGAATATGCTAAAAATAAATATTAATAACTGTCTATTTTAAGCATGAATTAATCTATCACGTAATATTATCACCACGCATATTCAGTGTCAACGCGCAACCAGACAATCCGGATTTTTCCAAGGAGAATACAAAGTGGCGGATTGGACTTTTATTACCAGGCATGCCGTAGTGCTTAGCCTTATCGCCAAGCACCCGCGCACGATCGCCCTGGAGTTAGCCAGGACGATGGGTGTTACCGAAAGAGCGGTAAGGAAGATCATCGCCGACCTGGCCGCGGCCGGATATATCGATAAAAAACGTGAGGGTAGGGGAGTAAAATACCGCATCAACCCCGACCTATCGTTACGGCAGGACACGCACCTGGAAGTAGCCATCGGCGATTTACTGAAATCGCTGGGCTGGCAGAACAACGAGGTGAAATCCAGCTAGTCAAAAAAATTCGCAGCAATTAGACCTTAAACGAATACTTTCAGCGTTGCCCTCTTCACAGTTTTCCGAAACAGATTCGCCCATGTTATAATTCAACAAACATGATGGTCTTTTTATTTTGTTCTCGGGGTAGACATAACATATGCCGATAAAACCACCCGCCATGACGGAGTTAGCCTGTATGGCGTTCGAAGAATACGCGTCTGCAATGCAGATGCCTTTATACCGCGCCCGGCAGCTCCGCAAGTGGGTCTATCAAAACCTGGCGCTGAGATTTGAGGAAATGACAGATCTGCCGCTTTCTTTACGCGAGAGGCTGGAACGGGAAATCGGGCTGCATACGCTGGAGCCGGTACAAAAAGTCGCCGGGGCGGACGGTACGGTAAAAATGCTTCTTCGGCTGGCCGACGGCAAAACCGTAGAAACAGCCTTAATGTTTTATGGCGGGGAGGGTGGGGCGGAACGCCGGACGGTCTGCGTTTCTACCCAGGTGGGGTGCAACATCGGCTGCCCTTTCTGCGCCACCGGGCAGCAAAGGTTCGCACGCAATTTGACCGCGGGAGAAATCATCGACCAGGTTTTATTTAGCGCACGTTACTTAAAAGATCAGAAAACGCCGGAACGCATTTCCAACATCGTTTTCATGGGCATGGGCGAACCGCTGGCTAACTATGAAAACCTGTGGCAGGCAATCGAGACCCTGAACGCGCCGGCTTGCTTTGGACTGGGGGCGCGCAACATGGTGATTTCCACCGCCGGAATCGTACCGCAGATAAAACGGTTGAGCGGGGAAAAACTGCAGGTAGGGCTGGCGGTTTCACTCCATGCCGCCAACAATAAGCTGCGGGACAGGCTGGTGCCCCTAAACCGCAAATATCCGCTGGAAGAGCTTATGCAGGCCTGCCGGGATTACACGTTGCTGACGGGGCGACGCTTGAGCTTTGAGTACATTCTTTTTTCCGGTGTTAATGATTCTATCTCGCAAGCACGTGAACTAGCGGCGCTCGTCCGCGGCATAAAATGTCATGTCAACCTTATTCCAGCTAATCTTACCGCGAACCGGACCTTCCGGCCGCCGCCGTGCCGCACAGTGCTGGCTTTTGAGGAGGAACTGAAGAAGAACCATGTCAATGTGACGTTGCGCGAACGGCGTGGTCAGGATATCGCCGCGGGGTGCGGACAGCTAAGGAGCCGGTACTTAAAAGAGGGGGGTGAAGGGGAGGAGAAAAAACCGGGACTGGAAAAAGTAAAAAATGTCTCATGAAACCATCCTGTGGATAACATTCGCTATCATGGTGCCCGTGGCGCTGGGGCTGGACCTGGGCGTTTTTCAGCGCGAGGCGCATAAGGTCAAGGTCAAGGAAGCGCTGCTCTGGTGCGCCGTCTGGATTTCTCTGGCGCTACTGTTCGGGCTGGCCATTTACCTGATGCTCGGCTCCGGTAAGGCAGTGAATTTCTTTACCGGCTATCTGGTTGAAGAGTCTTTAAGTGTCGATAACCTCTTCGTCTTCTTACTGATATTCACCTATTTTGCCGTCCCGGACCGCTACCAGCACCGGGTGCTTTTCTGGGGGATCGTGGGGGCGGTTGTCATGCGCGGTATCTTCATCGCCACCGGCATCACGCTACTGGAAAATCTCCAGTGGGTGATTTACATCTTTGGGGCTTTCCTGGTCTATACGGGGATAAGACTGGCCATACAGAAAGAGCAGGAAGTAAAACCGGAGAATAACCCGGTGCTCAAGCTTTTCCGTCGATTTGTGCCGGTCACCAAGCGATATCACGGCCAGAAGTTTTTCGCCCGGGGCAGGGGGCGCCGGCTGGCAACGCCGCTGTTGATGGTGTTGATCGTCATCGAGACGACGGATATCGTCTTCGCGGTGGATTCGGTGCCGGCGGTGCTGGCGATAACGCGAGATCCGTTCATCGTTTACACCTCCAATATCTTCGCTATCCTGGGATTACGGGCGCTCTACTTCGCCCTGGCGAGTGTGATACAGCGCCTGCGTTACCTGAACTACGGGCTGGCGGTGATACTGGCTTTCCTGGGGGTGAAGATGATCATTTCTTCCAGCTATTTCAATGTTGAGATTCCGCAACTGGTATCGCTGGGGGTGGTAATCGGCATCCTGGTTATTTCCGCTATCGCTTCGCTTCTTAATCCGGAAAAGAACCAGAAGCAAGATAAAGCAGGGGAGGAGTAAAAAATGGAAGAGAAGCAAGTGCATAAAGAGGGATGGGGCAAAAAATTAAGAGGTCAGTTCGTGACGGGACTTATAGTTATGGTTCCCCTGGGAGCGACGATACTGATATTTGTGTGGTTGTTCACCTCTATAGATAAAATATTGCAGCCGGTTATCCGGCAAATATGGGGGCACAATATCACCGGCGTAGGCTTCGGGGTTACAATAGTATTAATATATGTGGTCGGCGTGATAGCCAAGAACGTGGTGGGGCGGAGGATATTAAAATACGGCGATTCATTACTAAATAAGGTGCCAGTATTCAAGCTACTTTACCGGGGCATCAGACAGATAGTAGATAGTTTCTCCGCCAAAGATAAAAACGGCTTTATGCAGGTGGTGTTGGCGGAGTTTCCACGGAAGGGGATGAGAGCTTTAGCCTTTGTTACCAATGAAATAATTGATAAAAACGGGCAAAAGTGGATTAGCGTACTGATACCCCACGCGCCGAATCCGATGTCCGGCTTTCTGGAAATGTTAAAAGAAGAGGATGTAGTGCACACCAACATATCGGTGGATGAGGCGGTAAAGATGGTGATATCGGCGGGAAAAATGATGCCGGATGACATACAGCATAAAATATAGCAGCATCGCCATCCCCGGTAATTACTTTTTTTATACCTGGCAGGGCCGGGCGGCGGCTAGCCTTTATATAGTCCCTTTTTCAACAGCTCATCAAAGGCGGCGAACCATTTCAGCTTAAGGTCGTCGCTCCAGGAGGGGTCGAAATTCGGGAATTTTGAGAGCAGCATACCATTCCAGGAAGACGATTCTGGAATTTCGTCCACAGTTTGCGGAATCAGTAAATTCCGATTTGTCCTATTACCAACTTTCCGGGATATTACTTTGGTACTAGGTGTGGTATGCGCCGACCGGGTGCGTTTGGTAATAAATGGCGATAGCGGCATACCGGCATCATTGGCCAGGGCGATAAAGAACTTTACGCACTTGCGGCTGACATCTTCGGTCAACTGGAAGGTGCTGTGAAATACCTCAACCAGCTGCGAATAAGTAGCGCTTTCCAGGTCTAAAGAGCTCTCCAGGACAAAGCTGAACGCATCGTAAGCGATAATGCGGAGAAGCTGCGCCCGCTGCTCGCCGCGGGCGGCCACCAGCGGCTTAAGGCGTTCCAGCGGCTTGCCGTTGGCGTCTATCAGGTTCAGAAAGCGCAGCGCCGCCATCAGTTGTATTCCGGTACTACCGGAGAGTAATTCCCCCCAGTAGCTGCGGTCAATACGTGCCGGCATTTGCTCCTGTAAGCGTTCGATAAAATTATGAAACGTTCGATAAGAAACGTAAGGTGGCAGGTGTTTGCGTCCTTTTTCGGTAACCATAATCAGTCCTCGCTATCCTCAAATCATTATAGACCGGAAAAGGACAAAAAACAAGAGTTTGGCGAATTGGTAACATGATATATTGTTTATGGAAATAAGGGAATTCCGTTATGGAATTAATTAAGGACGGACGGGAAATAGAAAGGACAATATTTATTGCCTGTTACTGGAACGGAGTACCATTATGCTAGCGTATGAAAAAACGCCAAAACCTGTAAAAAAATATTTAAGGAGGGATTTAATCCTATGGGTACTCCAATAGAGTATCAAAAGCTCATGACCGAAATCGTGTACATCAATCTCCCGGGGCCGGAAGAGGCGGCTCCCAACATGACCGGCGGCGAACTCCTGCATGGGTTCCTGGCGGAACTATACCGGATCCCGAACGCCGAGTTCAAAGAGCACCTTCACTCGCTGTGCAACAAGTGGAACGTGCGCTATCGCAACGCCCCGAGCAAATAAGGGGCACTAATAATATATATAGGTAAGAACCTGCCATGCAGGCGGCATAATGCCGTAAAGGAGAGAAAATGAAAAGGGAAAGAATTGGTGCAATAGATGTTGGAACAACCAAGGTTTGTACAATCATGGCCGATGTCTATGATGACGAGGGCATCCGCGTTTTAGGAGTCGGCGTAGTGCCGTCGCATGGTCTGCATAAGGGCCTGGTCGTGAATATTAACGAAGCCAAGGAATCGATACGACAATCGGTTCGTGTAGCGGAGCAGATGGCCGGGCGCAGGCTGGAATCGGCTTATGTAGGTGTTACCGGCAGGCACATTTCATCGGTGAATAACAGGGGCTCCATCTCCATCACGCGCAACAATCAAGTAGTCCATCCGGATGACCTGAAGCGTGTCCTTGATGTCGCCCGCATCGTGAAGGTGCCTACCGAACAGAAACTTCTCCACGTGATTCCCCGCGAATACGTGGTTGACGGGCAGGGAGGGGTCAAGAACCCGGTGGGGATGCATGGCTTCCGCCTGGACGTGGAAACGCATGTCATCACCGCCGGCGTAACCTCCATACAGAATCTTACCAAGTGTATCCGCGGCATCGGCGTAGAGGTGGAGGACCTCGTTATGGAGCCTCTGGCCAGCGCCGAGGCGGTCCTGGAGCAGGAAGAAAAACAGGACGGCGTACTGCTGGTGGACATCGGCGGCGGCACAACGGACCTGGCGCTCTTTAAGGACGACACCATTTATCACACCTCGGTATTGCCGGTAGCCGGCTACCAGGTCACCCGCGATATCTCGGTAGGGCTGGGCATTACCTATGAGCTCGCCGAGGAGATGAAGAAACGCTACGGCGATGTGACGCCGCGGGATGTCGATCCCATGGCCAAAGAAATCGCCATCACCGGCGACGGGCACAGCATTTCCTATAATGATCTTTCCGATATTATCCGCGTCAGGATAGAAGAAATGCTGCGGCTCATCATGCTGGAGCTGCCGCAATCGGACTACCGGAAATTAATCCCGGCCGGGCTGGTCATCACCGGCGGTGTGGCCAACCTCCCCGGCATCGCCGAGCTGGGCCAGAAGGTAACCAGAATACCGGTCAGGCTCGGGCGGCCGATGAAGCTCCAGGGTGTTTCCGATGTCCTGCTGGACCCGGCCCATGCCACCGGCGTAGGGCTGCTGCTGTGGAACCTCAAGAAACACGATCCCCAGGAGAGCAAGGTTAAAGTAAAGGTAAACGAACAAAAAGGTATGCATGGTCTGCTGGCGCGCATGCTGAAGCTCTTTCGGTAACCGGACATAAAGTTAGAAAAATGATATTTGGAGGGCTATAATGGCAAAATCGAGTTATGTACCCAGCGGTGCCAGGATAAAGGTTATCGGGACGGGTGGCGCGGGTTGCAACGCGATATCGAGGATGGTGCGCGAACACCTGCGTGGGGTAGAGTTCATCGCGATGAACACGGACGCGCAAGCCCTTGAGATTACCGAAGCGATGCAGCGTTTCCAGCTGGGTGAAAAGTCCACCCGCGGCCTGGGCGCCGGCGGCGACCATCTCATCGGCCGCAAAGCTGCCGAAGAAAGCCGCGACTCCATTGCCGAACTGGTGGCCGGAGCAGACATGATTTTCGTGACGGCCGGCATGGGCGGCGGCACGGGTACCGGCTCCGCTCCGATCATCGCGGAAATGGCCAAGAAGAGCGGCGCACTGACTATCGCCGTAGTGACCAAACCGTTCTCCTTCGAGGGAACGCACCGCAATAAGACCGCTGAAGAAGGCATCAAGGCATTGATGCAGAACGTGGATACCTTAATTATTATCCCCAATGACCGCCTACTGGACCTTTGCGACCAGCGGACGAGCGTCGACGGGGCTTTCCGCCTGGCCGACGAGGTATTGCATCACGGCGTGCAGGCAATCGCCGAAGTCATCACCGTACCGGGCCTGATTAACCTGGACTTCGCCGATATCCGCACCATCATGAAGGACGCTGGCCCGGCCTGGATGTCCATCGGGCGGGGGACCGGACAGAACCGCGCCATCGATGCCGCCAGGGACGCTCTGGCCAGCCCGCTGCTGGACGTATCCGTCCACGGCGCCAAAGGCGCACTCTTCAATATCTCCGGCGCCGACCTGACACTGTTTGAAGTCAATAACGCCGCCGAGATCATCAAGCAGGCGGTCGACCCGCAGGCCAACGTGATCTTCGGCGTGAACCTGGATCCCAACATGGGCAAAGACGTGAGGCTTACCCTGATTGCTACCGGGTTCCAGACCAAGGACCAGTTGTCTGGAGAAAGCGGAGAAAAGGAGCTGACCAAGCTTCTCAAGGGCATCGCGGATGACGAGCTGGACACGCCTTCATTTTCCCGGCAGCGTGACGCATATCAGTCAGCGCGGACCAGCCCCGGCAGGAGAAACTAACGCTATCCGCAAGGTAACAGGAAAGGAGCATCCTCATGTCTATTATCGAGGTTACCAAAGGCCAGCAACAGTCTTACATGAGCCTGCTGATGAAAAAATTCGTGGGCAACCGGTGTTGCCTGGGGCTGCTGCGGTTCTTCGCGATCCATCCCAATGGGAAATTCAGCAAGCTGGCGGTAGTGCACGCCATCGACGAAGCGGGCAGCCAGTTGGAAGTAGAACGGGCTCTAGCCCAACTGGCCGAAGAGGGCATCCTCAAAGCCAGCAATGAAAATAACAACACTTTCTATACCCTGACCAAAGAAGAAACGATGCGCCGGCTGATCCTCAATATGTCTTTATTTAACTGGCGCGATTGGCAACTGGTGCTGGAAAACAGTTAAACAAATGCCTCCCGGTGAGCGGTTGACCAGAATCACCGCG
Organism: Dehalococcoidales bacterium; assembly: GCA_050018395.1. Lineage (GTDB taxonomy): Bacteria > Chloroflexota > Dehalococcoidia > Dehalococcoidales > RBG-16-60-22 > RBG-13-51-18. Next base: position 6,344 of record JBEKAC010000017.1, on the reverse strand, counting down.
ATACCGGGGAGGCGTGGGGCAAAAGCTATCCTTGCCGGTTTGCAGCGGAAGTGAATTAGAAACGAACATGCCAGGTAAGCTATAATAAAAGAAAAATAACCGGTAAAGGAAAGAAAAACAAAATGGGCAGAAAAGCGGAAAAACAGTCACAGCGCAGAAGCTATAAAGAGGCGTTCAAGGACGTCAAGCACGGGCACGGGACGCGGCCCGTAAGAAAGAAACAGGAATCGGCTCTGGGCAAATAAGCACAATTCTGGAGCCGTTTCCCTGGAATGGAGGGATATCATGACCACTGGTGTCGTTAGAACTCTGGTTGGCGAACATGGCTACGGTTTTGTTTCCAGCAGTGCTGGCAAAGATATATTTTTCCATTACAGCGCACTCCAGGGGATTCAATTCGGCTCTTTAAAACCGGGACAGAGCGTAATGTACAAAGTTGGGCTGGGGGAAAAAGGCCTGGTAGCTAAAGAGATAAAGGTCTGCCGGACGGTTTAACCGGTCTTAGCTTTGATTACAGAGGGTTATAGCCGCACCGGGGACCTGCCATTAGGAGGATAAACCCCGGTGCGAGGCATAAAGGTGAATGTTACGGCCGCAGGCATGCGGCGTTAACCGTATAACTTAAAACTAAATATAGATTAATACTATGGAAAGTCTGTTGATTCAGGCTTTCTATTTTTGTGAGTTTGCCTCTGGGCATTTCTCCTGAAAGAAGTATTGGAAGAGAGGTGTCTTACGCCCGGGTCCAAGATTTCTAAAAATGATGATGGCCGGCAGGTTGATCTTAATCTGTTACGTTTCCACGGGGACGCCGCGGCTTCCGCGGTAGAAGAAGCCGCCATCAACTATCAGTCGCCTTCGATCATCGTGGCGGGCGCCAACGCGCAAAACGTGTCTGTCCTGGCGACGCTGGTCAATTTATGCCTGTCCATTTTATGCCTTAAGGCGCCGGCGCTCATCGAGCGGCTGGGGCAGACCAAACGCGGTGCTGTGTTGTTAAGCTTCCTTAATATGCTGGTATGGGTGCCGCTGATTTTCGCCTGCCTGTTCTCCAGCCAGGGTATCGTGCCGATATGGCTGGCCCTTTTATGGTTGGTCAACGTCATGCCCGGGATATTATTGAGTTTCCAGCGGGACAACTGGATTTCCAACCTCGTACCGCAGAAAGGCCTGGGGCGATATCTGGGGCAGCGGCTAGCCATCAAGAGCGCTTTTTACCTGGGTGCCTTCATCTCCCTCGGCTTCATGCTGGACGCTTTCGGACAGAATAACCTGGCGAGTTTCGCTTTTGTTTTTATCGTCGCATTAATCATGGCGGCGGTTGACTTCGTCGTTTTCACCCACATGCGCGATATAAAGAAAAAGGAGGCCGATACCCCGGCCGCCGAACCGCCCGCGAAAGTACAGTTCGGGCTTTTCAACTTCATCGGAGAGCTGAAAGAGAAGAAGCTGGACATGTTCATCACGTTCACCTCCTTCTTTTACCTTACGGTAGGCTTAAGCGGGCCGCTGTTTGCCGTCTACATGCTCGAGGAAAAGCATTTCACCTATTTAAGCTTCACGCTCATCATTGCCGCGGAATACCTCGCCAGGGTCGTCAGCGCGCCTTTCTGGGGCAAGTACGCGGATAAAGCCGGCAACATCAAGGTGCTGGGCATCGTGGCCCGCATCATACCGGCAATTCCCGTCGCCTGGCTGTTCTGCTCTAACGTAAGTTATCTGGTTTTCGTACAGGTACTCTCCGGCATCTGCTGGGGCGCTTTCGACCTCTCGACGCAGAGCTACCTGTACAAAGTGGCGCCGAAGGCGAAGAAGCTGAAGTATATCGTCTACACCCGGTGCCTGATACTGTTTTCGACGGCGGTGGGCGGGCTCTTCGGCGCGTACCTGGTGAAGGGCATCTTTTTCACCTTCGGCAGCCGACTGCTGACCATTTTCATGATTTCCGGGTTTTTCCGGGCGCTGGTAGTGATGTACCTCATGCCCAAGCTGGTGGACCTGGCGGTGTCCTTCGGCAAGCCCAAAGCCCCGCCGCATGTGGCTATAGATGGGCAGGCCGTGGCATCAAAGCGGGGGTTGTTCTACCGCCTCCAGGACGAGCCGACCGATTCACCGGTCATCGGGTACAACGCGGCCAAGCTGGCGGAGGACATGGCGGCGATGCGGCAGCGCAACCAGATTATCATCGACAGGCTGGCCAAGGCCGAGGCCGCCAAAGCGGAAATACTGGCGCTGGCTAAAAATATGAAAAACCGGCAGCGACGCAACTGGGCGGCAACGGAAAAACCCGCCAGAGCGCCGTCAATCAGGGAGGAAACTATGATGCTAGCAAAAAATACCCAAAGCACGCCACAGCGAGTTTGGACAGTACAGGAAAAACCAGCCTTTGACCTAAGGACAGCGGAAAAACCGCCGGTATTAAAACCAACACGCCGGCCCTGGTACGGCGATGAAGAAATTGCCGCCGCTTACGGCTGGAGGCCCCAACCGCATTTACTCCTCCCGAAAACGGAACCGGGCCGGACGGGCGGCAGCCAGGGACTCTATTATAATGAATCCGAATGGTCGAGCTATTTGAGGCAGACGCTCCGGTCAGTAGTTAAAGACGGCCGCGACCGCAGAGCGGAGCCCATGCCGAAACCGGAAGTGACCCTGACCGATGTGCCTACGGCAAAATGGCGTCCCGAACCGTCACCGGCGCAAAATAAGTTCCCGGTGCCGGCCAGGGTGCCCGTTTACGTACGGTAGTTTTATTTGATGCTTTTAAGGATCATTTGTTGAAGTCCATGGCGGCACATTTTGTGCGTTATACTCAACTTTTTATCTTTCTTCTCCTTTTATGGCGTTCGAGATTTATCATACTACCCCCCTTACCCCCTTTCAGACGCAAAATATGCTAAGCCTGTTTCACGGACTGTCTGAAAGGGGGATGATTTTGAGAAGGGCGAAGCCCCTCTCTTGATGACTCCCCCCTTCCCGGCCCGAAAAATGTTATTGATATTCAAGATACCGGGCCGGGAAGGAGATAAAGGGGATAGGGATATAACGATCTAAACCTCTTTACCTGAATACAAGGTGTTTGCAGATTTTGCATGGATATGAAACAATATTTGCAGTACCGGTTAATTATCTAGAAATCCAAGACCGTAAAGGAGTGAAAAAGTGGAAATATTCGGCAAGTATGATGTGGTCGTGGTCGGCGGCGGCACCGAGGGGGTTTCGGCCGCGATTACCGCGGCCCGGGCCGGGGCCAATACCATCCTGGTGGAACGTCTCGGCGCGCTGGGCGGGCAGATGAACGTCCAGGGGCCGCCCGGCTTTGCCTATGCTCACATGTTCAACCCGCGCGGCGAGCAGGTCATCGGCGGTATCGTCGAGGAGACGCACAACCGGCTGTTTAAAGCGGGGCACGCGCTGCCGCACCTGAAACCCGGCTGGCGGGCTGGCTACACCTTCTCTTACGTCGATCCGGACTGGTGGGGACTGCTCATGTTCGAGATGATGACGGAGAACAACGTCAACCTGCTTTTACATTCGCTGGCCGTCGATGTCGTTAAAGAGGGGGACGCGGTCAAAGGCGTCGTCGTGGAAAACACCTCCGGACGCCAGGCCGTGCTGGGCAAGGTCATTATCGACTGCACGGGCGAGGGAGATATCTGCGTCCGCGCCGGCGTGCCCTTTGAAAAACGCGCCCGCGAGCACCTCATGCGGCCCTCCATCGCCTTTACCGTGGACGGTGTCAACTGGGACGTTATCCTGAAATACATCAAGGAAAATCCCAAGGAGTTCCAGTTCCGTACCCACCCTTACCTGAAAATGTCCGACGAGGAGATGTGGCGGCAGATCAAGGCCATTAAGAAAATCGAGGAAATAGGCAACGTGCCGGACGGCTGGTTCTCCATCGTGGATAAGGGCGTGAAAGACGGCGAGATGCACCAGTTCGGCACCATCGGCTTTTTTCTCACGCCGCGTGAAGGCGGCGTCATCCAGGCCCATTTCCAGCACTCCGCCCACGTGCCGGACTGCGATGCCACCGACGTCAGAGATTTAACCCGCGCCGAGGTCGAGGCCAGGCGGCAGGCCGTCATGGCCTGGACGTTCATTAAAAAGCGCATCCCCGGCTTTGAAAAAGCCTATATTACCCGCGTGACTCCGGAAATCAGGGTGCGGGAAACACGACGTATCCTCTGTGACTATAAGATAACGGAAAATGATATTGCCGCGGCACGGAAATTCAAGGATGTCATCGGCAAGGACCAGTACCAGGCCGGCGGCCAGCACATGAAGATGTCCACGATGCTCGACCCCAACGCCATCTTTGCTAAAGACGGCGGCTCCACAGATATTCCTTACCGCAGTCTGGTGCCCCAGAACGTGGAGGGACTGCTGGTGGCCGGCAAGCCCATCTGCACCGACGAGACCACCTACAAGCGCTTTATCGTCTCGACGATGGTCACTGGGCAAGCGGCCGGGGTGGCCGCCGCCGTTTGCGCCAGGAAAAATATCACGCCGCGGGAGCTGGAAAAAGATATTAAAGAGGTGCAGGATATCCTCGTCAAGCAGGGCGCAATTTTATTCGGGACTCACTAAGAAAAGGGGGCAAAAAGATGGAAATTTACGGTGAATACGATGTTGTCATTGTCGGCGGCGGCACATCCGGGGTGGCGGCTGCCATCGCGGCCGCGCGGACCGGCGCCAAGACCATCATTATCGAGCGTTTCGGGGCGCTGGGGGGACAGATGAACATCTCCGGCCCGCCCGGCTTTGCCTATGCCCTTCTATGGAACCGGCGCGGCGAAAAATGCGTGGCCGGCATCATCGAGGAAACGCACCACCGACTGGAAAAGGAAGGGCACGCCATGCCCTATCCCAAGAACCCGGTGGAAACTACTTACGCTTTCGTTGACCCGGACTGGTGGGGGCTAATGATCTTTGAAATGATGACGGAAAACCACGTCAACCTGCTGCTGCATTCGCTGGCGGTGGAAGTAATTAAAGAGGGAGACGCCGTGACCGGCGTCATCGTGGAAAATACCTCCGGCCGGATGGCGGTGATGGGTAAAATCGTCATCGATTGCTCCGGGGAGGGGGATATCGCGGCACGGGCCGGCGTCCCCTATGAAAAAATTCCCAAAGAGGAAATAGAAATCGAGCCTCCTTCAATCTCTTTCACCATGGACGGCGTGGATTGGGAAAAATTACTGAAATACATCCGGGAGCACGCGGAAGAATTGCTGGATGCCTGGGCGGTGCGCGGCACGCTCACTAAGACAGAACAAGAAGTTAAAGATGCCCGGGTGAAACTTTATAAGAGCTTCAGGACCATCGATGACCTCGTCAAGATCGGCTGCATTACCTTCGGGAAACTGACCAGGGAGCTCGTGGCCAAAGGCGAATATCATGAATACGGCGACCTCGGCTTCTTCTTTACGCCCCGCGAAGGCGGCAAGTGGCAGGCTATCTTCCAGCATTCTTCGCAGGTGCGCCAGTGCGATGCTACTGATATCCGGGAGCTCACCGCCGGCGAAGTGGAAGCCCGGCGGCAGGTAGCTATCGCCCTCAAGGCGGCCCGGAAATATATTCCGGGTTTTGAAAACGCCTATCTTTCCAGGATTACCAGCTACCTGCGTATCCGTGAAACGCGGCGGGTCATGGGCGATTACAAGATGGTGCTGGCGGATGTCCAGGCCGCCCGGAAATTCCCGGACGTCATCGGCAAAAGCGTCCAGGGCATGGGCGCGTTCCACGTCGCGAACATTAATACGATAACCGTTATTCCCAACCATCACGGCGTCGGCGATAACGGGTCATTCGACCTGCCGTACCGTATTCTCGTGCCCCAGAAAGTCGAGAACATGCTGATAGCCGGCAAACACGTTTCCGCGGACCGGAACTGCTACTTGCGCTTTCTCCCGGACACGATGGTCACCGGGCAGGCCGCCGGCGTGGCTGCTGGCTTATGTGTTAAGAAGGGCATTACCCCGCGGCAGCTGGAAAAAGACGTTAAAGAACTACAGGACATTTTACAAAAACAGGGCGCTATTCTGTTCGGGACGCATTAAAAGGGGAGTAAAATGGAGCTTTTCGGCGAATATGATGTAATCGTCGTCGGCGGAGGGACGGCGGGAGTGGCAGCCGCCATCGCCGCCGCCCGCGCAGGCGCTAATACCATCATCGTCGAGCGCCTCGGCTGCCTGGGCGGGCAGATGAACGTTTCCGGCCCGCCCGGCTTCGCTTACGCCAACATGTTCAACGGCCTGGGCGAACAGGTCATCGGCGGCATTATGGAAGAAACGCATCACCGTCTCCTGAAGGCCGGGCACGCTTTGCCGCACCTCCTGCCG
>JBEKAC010000016.1:0-50981 GCA_050018395.1 Dehalococcoidales bacterium | reverse complement strand
CAGCCGGTGCAGGAGCTCTATCTCCGTTCCGACGATCAACTCGGCCACCTCCGGACGGGCGGCATAGCGTATCATGCCGCTGGTGCTCAAGGCTTCATCCGCCAGGGCAATGACATCCGGCCGGCACTCCGGGTGCACCACGACTTTGGCCCTGGGGTGTTCTTTCTTCCGCTGCTGGATGTCCTCCGGGAGGATTTTAACGTGGGTGGGGCAGTAGCCGGGCCAGAGGGTCATGTTCTTGCCGGTCCTGGCGGCGATGAAAGCGCCGAGATACTGGTCCGGCACAAAAAGAATATCGTTGTTGCTGACGTGCTGGACGACACGCACGCCGTTGGCGGAGGTGCAGCAATAGTCGGATTCCGCCTTGACGGCGGCGGAAGAGTTAATATAAGTAACGACGGCGGCGTAGGGGAGTTCCTGTTTTTTCTCACGCAGCTGCTCTGCGGTGATCATGTTGGCCATGGGGCAGCCGGCGCTGGCGTCCGGCAGCAGGACCACCTTGTGCGGGTTGAGGATGGAAGCGGTCTCCGCCATGAAGTGCACGCCGCAGAAGACGATGACGTCGGCTTCTGTTTTGGCCGCTTGCTGGCTCAGCTCCAGTGAATCGCCCACGAAGTCCGCGATGTCCTGCACCTCGCCACGCTGGTAGTTATGGGCCAGGATGACGGCGTTACGTTCCTTCTTCAGTTTCAGGATTTGCTCGGTAATGCTGCTCATTATAGTTTATTTTACCCCAAATCCGGCGCTAATCACAGAGTATCCGCCGGGCGCCGGAATATATTTTCATGCCCGCCTCCCGGACGACTCGCACGTCCATATCCGTATTGATCCGGGTGCCGGCGTCCCGCACAAAGCCGATTAAAGTCAGCCCGCAGGCTTTGCCGATCTCCAGCCCCTTATCCGTGACGGCTGTCTTGGTGGCCGCCACAGGGATGCCGCAGCGGCAGATTTTGGTCACCATCTCCGATGCCATACGGCCGGTGGACACTAAAAACGTCCCGGCGAAGTCGATTTTATGCAGGAGGCCAAACCCGATGACTTTATCCAGCGTGTTGTGCCGCCCGATGTCCTCGGTGAGGCAGAGGGGTTCGGCGGCGACCCTGAAAAGCCCGGCGGCGTGAACGCCCTCCGTCTCCCCGTAAAGCCCGGCGCTTTGAAAAAGGGTATTCATCGCGCGGAAGATATTTGCCTTGCGGATTTTTATATCGGATTTTATCTTGCGGAAAGCGGGTTCCCCGGCGTAAGCCGAGCGTCCGCCGCCGGAAACGATACGATAGCTGGTGGTTGATGAAGTTTTTAGATTGCCTTTTAAAGTTACGAAGGCAGCGTCCTTGAGGTTAATATCAATAATGTCCGCGGCGCTTTCGATAAAACCCTGGCCATAGAGATACCCGGCGACAAATTCTTTTTCCAATCCCGGGGCGAGGGAAGCCGTGGCCAGGCGCCCGCCGTTCACGAAAAGGGGCAGCTCTTTTTCGATGACCACGCCCACTTTCGCCGGGGAAAACTGCCCGTCGGCCAGTTTCCAGCAGTTAATGTTTTTAGAAACGGCTATCGGATTTGTCGCCATGACCTTACTCGATCCTCTCCGGGTGGCTGTAGACAATCATGCTTTTGCCCCGCACCAGCCCCGCGATGGTGATGCACGCTTTTTCCGCCATTTCCACTGCCAGCGTGGTGGGCACCCCTTTGGTGGCGATAATGGGGATGCCGGCGTTGCGGCATTTTAAGATCATCTCCGTGGGCTGGCGGCCGGTAGAGGCTGCCAGCGTCTTGCTCAAATCAACTTCACGCAATAAAGCGTACCCGATGACTTTATCCAGGGCGTTGTGCCTTCCCAAATCTTCCGCGATGCACACTGTCTCCTTACCGTAAAGGAAAAGCCCGGCGGAATGCACCGCTTCCGTCTCCGTAAAAACCGCGGATTTCAATATCGCCCGCACGCATGCAAAGACGTCTTCCTGCTTTACTTTAAGGTTGGACACAACGTTTTGCGGCAGGGGCGCTTTGGCAATATCTTTGGCTAACGTGACTTCAGCGGAATTGTTTTTAATGACCAGCGACGCAATATCGGCGGTACGGCGGATAACGCCCTGGCTATAAAGGTGGCCGGTAATGTACTCCTTTTCCAGCGTCGCCAGGATCATCGCGGTGGCATAATGCCTGCCGTCGATGCTAATGCCAAGCGCTGTCTCTTTAACGATCCTTTCACTGGCATCCGTGCACCCGCCGTTGACACGCTTATAAGTTACTTTTTCCAGAATCTTACTCATTTTTATTTTTTTAACCGCTCTCTTTATGAAGAGACATCTTTACAAAATAGGGAAAATCCCCCTCTCCCTTTCGTAAAGGGAGACAGGAGAGGGATTTTGCTTTCCCCTCACCTTAATCCTCTCCCACCAGGGGAGAGGAAATCATATTTTTTAAGTTATTTTTATTTCGTCCCCGGCCTTGACGCGCCCGCCTTTTATGACTCTGGTAAAAACGCCTTCCCGCGGCATTACACAGTCGCCGATCTGCTGGCGGATAGCGCAGTCCGCGTGGCATTCCTTGCCGATTTGCGTCAGTTCCAAAATCACATCTTTCCCGATGTTAAAACGGGTGCCGATGGTCAAAGTGGGGAGGTCGATGCCCTCGGTGGTGATGTTCTCCGCAAAATCGCCGAACTTAAGCTCGTAGCCTTTGTTACGCATCTTGTTAATGCTCTCGTTGGCCAGCAGGCTGACCTGGCGGTGGGTGGCGCAGTCCGCATGGGCGTCTCCCTTGACGCCGTAGTCCTTTTCCACGACGATTTCCGGAACGGCTGTCTTGGTGGTACCTTTTTTCTCGCTGGTGCAAACGGCTAAAACGGATGCCATGTTTACCTTCCTTGCTTGAAAATTGTCCCGCCGCCGATGACGTTATCCCCGTCGTAAAAAACGACGGACTGTCCCGGAGCGATAGCCATCTGCGGGGCGGCAAACTTTACATAAACATTATCTTTATCGATGGCGGTAATGGTTGCTTCCGCCTCGGGGTGGCGATAGCGTACCTTGGCTTTTACTTTTAACGGAAATTCCGGCGCCGTACCACTAACCCAGTTGATGTCGCCAGCTACCAGCGCGTCGCTGTAGGTCTGCGCTTTGGAACCTACAATGACCACATTGTTCTCCGCCTCGATGGCGGTGACGTAAAGCGGTGCTGAAGCGGCGATGCCCAACCCTTTACGCTGCCCGATGGTATAATACATGATGCCTTGATGCTGCCCCAGCCGTTTTCCTCCGGAATCGTAAATCGGGCCGGTTTGGGGGGCGGCGGGGGCATGGCTGGCTAAAAAAGACGCGTGGTCGTCCCCCGGCACAAAGCAGATTTCCTGGCTTTCCGGCTTTTCGGCGGTAGGCAGCCCCATTTCCCGGGCCATTTTTCTTACTTCTGTTTTGCTCATGTCCCCCAGGGGAAAGAGCGTGTGGGCCAGCTGCTCCTGCATGAGACGGCAGAGGAAGTAAGACTGGTCTTTCAGCGGGTCTTTCCCCTTCTTTAAGAGGTATTTCCCGGAGGCTTTATCCTTTTCTAGCCGCGCGTAATGGCCGGTAGCCAAAAATTCGGCGCCCAGCTCCCGCGCTTTTTCCATCATTACGCCGAACTTGATTAGCCGGTTACAGCGCACACAGGGGTTGGGTGTACGGCCCGCGCGGTATACGTCGCAGAAATAGGCGATAATCTCCCGGGCGAAAACATCCCGTAAATCGATGATGTGATGCTGTATGCCTAATTTTTCGGCGACTTTACGGGCATCGGTCACGGCGTCCGGCTTGTTTTTTGTATCATGAGAAGTGTAGAGCTGCATCGTCGCCCCGCTCACCTCGTGCCCCGCCTGCTTTAAAAGCGCGGCGGCCACGGAAGAATCGACACCACCGCTCATCGCCACAACTATCTTAGCTCGTCCTGTGGCGTGGCCAGCCCACAGGTCTCTTCCAGCTTTTTAATGCGTTCGGCAAAGCTTTGCGCGTCTTTCAGCACCACCCGGATAGCTTCCGCCATAGGGTCGGGCAGCCTACCGTGTTCCAGGTCCATGGCCGGCTTTTCAGTTTTAACGACGACCCGGCCCGGGATACCAACCACGGTTACGCCCGGCGGCACATCCCTGATAACCACGGAACTGGCGCCGACGCGTGCCCCGTCCCCGATGGTTATTGCCCCGAGCGCTATCGAGCCAGCCCCCATTTCGACGCCGTTGCCCAGGGTAGGGTGGCGTTTCTTTCTCTCCATCGAAGTGCCGCCCAGCACCACCCCCTGGTAAAGCAGGACGTCATCGCCGATTTCCGATGTTTCGCCGATGACAACTCCGCTGCCGTGGTCGATAAAAAAGCGCCGCCCGATTTTCGCGCCGGGGTGGATTTCGATGCCGGTGAAAAAGCGTGTCATATTCGAGTTAAAACGGGCGAGCAGCCTCAAGTGGTGGTTCCAGCACCAGTGATTAACGCGGTGCGCCCAGATAGCGTGGATACCGTTGTAGCAGAGAAGGATTTCCAGCGTGCTCCGGGCCGCCGGGTCTTTGGCGAATACCGTCTTGATGTCTTCCCTGAGCGTCCTGAACATCTTCGTGTTTCCTCTAAAATATTTTCAGGAAGGTAGCGGACTGATTTTAATCCAATTATACCCCATTTGTCATGACGAAAAAGTGATTTATATCACCGGACATTGTTGACTGATTTAGTAAACAATAATATTCTAACATCGGTGTTGTTTTCTGTCAACTTTGAAGTATACCCTTTGTTTGTGTAGAATAAATCCGGTGGAGAAGGATTTCAGGAACTTACCGGGTGTCGATAAAGTCCTTGCCGACCCGCGGGTCAGCCGGTTCGCCGCAATCTATGTTCACGACGTAATGGTGGGCGTCATCCGCCGTGAACTGGAAAGGATGCGGGAGGCTATCACCGCGGGCAAGGCAGCGGGTTCTTTGGACGCTATCGCGGCAGCGGTGGCGGCGCGGCTGGAAGCTCTGGGCAAGCCTGGCCCGCGCCGCGTGATTAATGCCGCCGGCGTGATACTGCACACCAACCTCGGGCGCGCGCCTTTGAGCCCGGAAGCCCTGGCAGCGATGGCGGAGGCCAGCCGCGGCTATGCCAACCTGGAGTATGACATGCAGTCCGGCGAGCGGGGTTCCCGCCATATTCACGTGGAAGAGCTGCTCTGCCAGTTAAGCGGGGCGGAGGTGGCCATGGTCGTCAACAATAACGCGGCGGCCGTGCTGCTGGGGCTCACGGCACTGACGCGGCGTAAAGAGGTCATCATTTCCCGCGGACAGGCGGTGGAAATCGGCGGTGGGTTCCGTATCCCGGACGTGATGCGGCAAAGCGGGGCCAAGCTGGTGGAGGTGGGGACGACCAACCGCACTTATGCCCGGGATTTCGAAGAGGCTGTAACGGAAAAAACGGCGGCTTTAATGCGCGTCCATTCCAGCAATTTTCGCCTGGTGGGCTTTATCAACGAGGTGACGCTGGAAGACCTGGCGGCCATTGCCAAAAAACACAATCTGCTGGTTTTAGATGATTTAGGCGGCGGCTGCTTTCTCGATACTACCGCTTACGGTCTGGCCCCGGAGCCGATGGTCCAGCAGAGCGTCAAGGCCGGGGCATCGCTGGTCTTTTTCTCCGGCGATAAGCTGGTGGGCGGCCCGCAGGCAGGCATCATCGTGGGTAGGAAGGAATACGTCGATAAGCTAAAGCGGCACCCGCTGGCACGCGCCGTGCGGCTGGACAAAACGCGGCTGGCCGGTCTGGCGGCGACGTTAATCCATTACCTTAAAGGGGAGGCTGTAGTTAAAATCCCGGTCTGGCGCATGATTGCCGCGCCTTTGAATGAGATTGAGCGGCGGGCGCAGTTCTGGGCGGAAGCTTTGGGTGGTGAAGCTAAAGTGGTCCCCGGGGAGACGATGGTGGGCGGGGGCAGTTTGCCCGGCGGCAGCCTGCCGACAAGGCTGGTAGCTATTAGCGACGTCAAATTAGCCGCGAAACTGCGCCTCGGGGAGATACCGGTTATCGGGCGGGTAGAAAAAGATACACTGCTGCTTGACCCGCGCACGGTATTGCCGGAAGAAGATGAATTGGTGATAAAGATATTACGAGGATTGAGTAAATAGCCAAACACCAGAGTATAAAAACTAAAAATATCAATATTTAAATCCTAAAAAATTTGCGAGTGACAGTAGATTGGCGAGGGAAATAAAATACAAAGGGAATAGCCCGCCGAGAGGGGCGTTAGCCCCTCTCGCAATTATTCCCCCTCTACAAACAAAAAATATTGGAATCTTTACTATGTCCTGTTTGGAGAGGGGGCAAGGGGGTATGGAAAACAAAGGATCACAGGTTTGTTTGATTGATATTAAGTAAATAATACAGGAGAGTGAGACTAAATGCCAGACAACGAAATCGTCTTGCGCTATGGGTTCAACCCCCACCAGAAACCCGCCCGGATTTATAGTAAAAAAGGCAGATTGCCTTTCAAGGTCATCAACGGCGCGCCGGGGTATATCAATATGCTGGACGCGCTCAACTCCTGGCAGCTGGTGAAAGAGATAAAGCAGGTGCTCAAGCTGCCGGCGGCCGCTTCCTTCAAGCACGTCAGCCCGGCCGGCGTCGCGGTAGGCATCCCTTTGACCGAAGCGTTGAGGAAAGCCTATTTTGTGGATGATATGGAGTCGTCCCCGCTGATGGACGCTTACGCCCGGGCGCGTGGGGCGGACCGCGTTTCTTCCTACGGCGATTTCGCCGCGTTAAGCGATACGGTGGATGCCGCTACCGCCAAGCTCATCAGCCGCGAGGTCTCGGACGGCATGATTGCCCCCGGCTATAGCCAAGAAGCGCAGGAAATCCTCAAGGGGAAAAAGGGCGGCAAGTACCTGATGATTGAAATCGATCCCGACTATGCGCCGGAAGAGACGGAGACCCGCGAGGTCTTCGGCATCCAGTTCGAGCAGAAACGCAACAACGCAATTGCCACCGCCGATATCCTTAAGACCGTCGTCACGAAAAAGAAGGATTTTCCTGCCAGCGCCGTGCGTGACCTTATCATCTGCACCGCCGCCATCAAGTACACTCAATCGAACACCATCGGCTTTGCCGTGGACGGGCAGGCCATCGGCATCGGGGCGGGGCAGCAGTCCCGCATCCACTGCACCCGGCTCGCGGCGGAAAAGGCGGACCGCTGGTATCTGCGGCAGCATCCTACGGTCCTTGGCATCAAGTTCAAACAGGGCGTCGTGCGCGCGGAAAAGAACAACGCTATCGACCTGTACCTTCAGGAGCGGCTCAACAGCTTTGAAATGGCCAACATTAAAGCGGTGATGGAGAAAGTCCCGCCACAGCTTACCTGGGAGCAAAAGCGCGAATGGCTCAAAGGGCTGAAGGGCGTCTCGCTTTCCTCCGACGGCATGATACCTTTCCGCGATACTATCGACCGCGCCCACGAAAGCGGCGTGGTTTATGTGGTGCAGCCCGGCAGCTCCATCCGCGACGATGAGGTGGTCAAAGCCTGCGATGATTACGGCATGGTTATGGCTTTCTCCGGCATTAGGTTGTTCCACCACTAACTAATGGGTGTCGTTAAGTGGAGTCCTTTCGCATGAGGACATCGCGACATTTTGACGGTTACTCGCTCTTGATAACAATGGAGAACGGGCAGCCGGGAGTGCGTTGCGAGAGGGGAGCAGCCCCTCTCATTTAACTCCCCCTTCCTTTTTTAAAGGAAAGGGGTCAGGGGGATGGATTAGTAAAGATGTTCGTTCTTGGTACCGCCGGCCACATCGACCACGGTAAATCGCTACTGGTGCAGGCGCTCACCGGCATCGACCCCGACCGCCTCCGGGAGGAAAAAGAGCGGGGCATGACCATCGAGCTGGGCTTCGCCTGGCTCAAGACCCCCGCCGGTAGAGAAGTGGGCATCGTGGACGTGCCCGGTCACGAGCGCTTTGTCAAGAATATGCTGGCCGGGGTGGGCGGAATCGACCTGGCGCTGCTCGTCGTGGCCGCTAACGAAGGCATCATGCCGCAGACGCGGGAGCACCTCGCCATCCTCGATATCATTGGGGTGAAGCGGGGCGTCGTGGCGATCACTAAGAAAGACCTGGTGGACGAGGAGCTTTTAACACTGGTGCGCATGGAGGTGGAAGAGCTTATCGCCCCCACCACCATCGCCGGGGCGCCCATCGTCCCTGTTTCCTCCGTGACCGGAGAAGGACTGCCCGAACTGCTGGCGGCGATTGACCGGCAACTGGATAAAACCGACCCCCGGCCGGATACCGGCCGTCCCCGCCTCCCCGCCGACCGTATTTTTTCCATTGCCGGCGCCGGTACGGTAGTCACCGGCACGCTTATCGATGGTTCTTTGTCGGTGGGGCAGGAGGTAGAGATTGTCCCTTCCGGTCTTAAGTCCCGCATCCGCGGCCTCCAGACACATAAGGAAAAAGTTAGTACGGCTACGCCCGGCAGCCGGGTAGCTGCCAACCTGGTTGGCATCAACACCACCGAATTACAGCGCGGTGACGTGGTGACCCGCCCCGGCTGGCTACAGCCCACCGCCCTCGTTACCGTTGACCTCAAACTGCTGGCTTACTTAAAGCGTCCTCTGGCGTACGGCGCGGAGGTAAGCTTTCACACCTTGGCGGCGGAGACCATGGCTAAAGTCCGCCTCTTAGAGGCCGAGCAACTCAAGCCCGGCGCTGGCACCTGGGCGCAATTCACGCTGGAAAGGCCGCTGGCGATAATCAAGGGCGACCGTTATATCATCCGCTCGCCGATGGAAACTCTGGGCGGCGGCGGTATCATTGACGCCCATGCTAAAAGGCTGCGGCGCTTTCATCCGGAAATCCTCGCCAACCTCAAGACGCGGGCGGAGGGCACCGGCGAGCAGGTCATCATGGCGCTGCTGGAAACGAAGCAGCCGCTGGAGTTGGCCGCCCTGGCCGCCCAGTGTAATCTGCCCGCCGCTGAAGCCGCCGCGGCTATCGAGTCTTTAATCCAGCAGGGGCGCATTAAGGCGGTGGGGGAAGGTGAAAAACGCCTGCTTTTTACGGCCACGGGCTGGCAGGCGCTTACGGCTAAAGCGGTGGCGGCCCTGGCGGATTACCACCAGAAATACCCGGCGCGCCCCGGCATGCCCCGGGCGGAATTAAGCACGCGCCTTAAACTGGGCGCCTTTATCAATACAGCGCTGGAAGATTTTATCGAGCAGGGAATCCTCGTCGAGGAAACAGGGCACCTGCGCCTGCCGGCACATGGCGTCACGCTGACCGCGGCGCAGCAGGACAAGATAAACGCATTCCTTAAATCGCTGGAAGCCAGCCCCTATTCCCCGCCCGCCGATACGTTGCCGGAGCCGGACCTGGTGAACCTGCTCGTCGCGCAGGGGAAAGTGGTAAAAGTCAGCGATAGCATCGTCTTTTCGTCCGCAGCTTACAGGGAGATGCTGTTAAAAATCACCGCCGGCATCAAAGAAAAAGGCAAAATAACCCTGGGAGAGGTGCGGGACATGTTCGGGACGAGCCGCAAATACGTCCAGGCGCTACTGGAATACCTCGACCGGGAAAAAGTAACCAGACGCGTTGGCGATGACCGTGTTTTGTATTGATGCGCCGCGGCTTATTCGTTGTTCTTGAAGATCAGGCAGATATCGTCGCCGGTTTCCATGATGACTTCGTCGATGATGGGTATCTTGTTCAGGATATCGACGAGCGGCAGCGGTTCTTTCACGTCGAACATCACGGAAACTTCTCTTTCGGAGGCCGATTCCTGGATGTATTTGATACTGGGTATGTGCCCCAGGTATTTCTTGAGGTTCTTCAGGTACTGGTAGTCGAATGCCGCGGTGGCGGACTTCATCTGTACCTGGCCGCTGAAGAGCCCGGCGGCGGTTTCTGCGGGGTTATCGCTGTGCAGGTGCACGGACATCGCGGGGCTATTATGGGGTTCCTTGTTCTTGATTTCCGGGGGTGTGTTCGGGGCGGGCGCGGGAACTTCCGGCTTGGGAGGTTCTTGCTTCGGGACCATCGTCAGCTCGCGCACCTTGTTCTGGGTCTCGGTCACTATCTTAGAAAGCTCGCTGTTTTCCGCCTGTAAGGTAGTCTCGAAGTCGCCCACTCTGGTTTTGGCCCGGTTGATGATTTCATCCAGTTGTTTCCCGATTTCCTGGCTGTGCTTGATGATATCATTGAGCAATTTGGCGGCTTTTTCGCGGGCCTCGGCGATAATCTGCTCGGCCTGCTCACGGTTGGCCTGGGTGCATTTTTCGGTAAGCGCCTTAACCGCCCTTTCGCTTTCCTCTTTGAGTTGGGCAACCGCCTCCGCCCTTTCTTTTTCCACGGATACGGTGGCTTTATTGATAATACTTTCCGCTTCTTGTTGAGCCTCGGCGAGCATTTTGGCTACCTGCGCCTGGGTCTTTTTCTTGGCTTCTTTCTTGACGGTGTCTTCGGCTTCTTCGATAATGCGCTGCGCTTTGCGCCGGGCTTCTTTGATGATGGATTCGGACTCGGTGACCACCTGTACTCCGGGCCTGACCGGTAACGGCGGGGCGTTCGGGCTTCTTACCGGCGATGTGACCAGCAGGCTCTCCAGTTTTTTCTCTACTGAGGAAACAGGAGCTTTTTCCGGTTTTGCTTCCGGTGGCGCGTCGTGTGTCGTTATTTCCACCGTTTTTATATGGGGTGGTGCCGGGGGTGTATTGACCAGGTTTTTTACCGGCTTTGGAGATACGCGCGAGATAATTGACTCTACTTCCTGGCGGGCAGGCGGGGGTTCGGGTTCCGTCGCTGTTTCCGCGCTACCGGGGATAGGGTTCCGCTTGTTGCGGCGCGTAATTTCGTCTATCTTGGCGCGATAGGCGTCAAAAATCCTGGTGAACTCTTCGTTTAGCTGTTGAACATCACTAACTTGTTGCTTGGCCATGTTTGTTTACCTTGGCTTGAAATTGCGTAAAATGATTGAAACCGTTCATTCACGCACCTTTATTTTATCGTTTCCGGTGCGTCGGCAATATAGCCTCTTAGTACCAATAAGTATATGGCTTGGCGCTACTTTAGTCTTGGGGGGCAGCACCAATTTTGCTTGGAACTAGCTTTTGATGAGCGTGATTTCTCATTGAACCTATATGCGGTAAAACTAAAATTTGATTTCCTTCAACTCTGTCCCAACTCGACGCTTGCGGAGAGGGGGGCAGGGGTGAGGTCCGAAGACTGTATCTTTTGTTTATAGATGATGAAAGCAGGTAAAAGGATTATAATAGCCCTAGACCTGATTTCTCAATCCAGGAGTAATGCGGGCAGGGGCTTAAATGGATGATAGTAATGCTGTTCCTGTAAATACGGCCGGCCGCGATGACGCGGATAAGCCGGACCGTAGAAAAAATATTAGAGAAAGAATCAACCTTATATTGCCGGACAGCCTGATGATCGTCCTGGCGGTCATCATCGCTCCGGTGGTCTTAGTCCCCGCCCTGGTGCACCTGTCTGCCTCGGCCAGGTCTTATTTTGATTTTGCCGATTACACGATCCTGGGCGTTTTCATCATCGAGTATCTGCTGAAGACCATTTTTGCGGAAAATGTGTGGCGCCATATCGTCAACCCCTGGCATCTGCTCGATTTGGTGATTATCGTCGTGCCGCTGGTGAGTTTCTTCCCGGCCGCCTCCAACAGGTTCGGCACGTCTTCTTTGTTGCTGCGGCTGCTGCGGATCGTCAGGCTGGTGGCGATTGGCGGCCGGACGGTGGACCGGAAAGCCGAGCTGGCGACACCGGCAGGTGAATCCGATATGCCCGAGGATACCGAGATGCAGATACGGGTAATGGACGGCCAGCTGGAGAACAATTATGAAAATGTTTCCCTGAATGAGATCAAGGGCTATCTCGAAAGCCCCACGCATACTTGGGTGGACGTTTCTTATATTTCGGAGGGCGATATTGAAGTGTTCAGCCGTATCCTGGGCATCCCGCGGATACTGCTGGAGAGCGAGATGGTAGATGAGTCCTACCCGCGCGTCGATTACTTTGAGCATTATGCCATGATTTTCGCTCGTATCGCGGACATCCAGGTTCTTCACCACGGCCCGGCGCGCCTTTTTGTCAACCGCAAGGGCATCCTCGTCATCTGCCAGAAGCAGAATGTGATCACCCTTTCCCGGGGCAAGACAGACCTGTTCAACCGCATCATCGAGAAAGCCAAGAAAATCCACACGCCCGAAGAGCCGATAGTCGTTACCGTGCTTTATGCTATCCTGAAATATTTGCTGGAGCAGGACAGACAGATCATCGCCGTGCTGGAGCGCGAGCTGATGGTGATGGAAAGCACCCCCCTGAAAAACCGCCCCGCCGGCTTCTTGGAGACCACTTTCCACTTGAGAAAGGAAGTCGATCAACTGGTGCCTTCTTTGCTGCATTTGAAGGAAATTGTCGCCGTCATCACTTCCAAGCGCGTGCCGCTGGAAGGCTTTAGCGCCCGCCACGAGAAGATATTCGATATCCTGATGGACGAAGCTATTTACCTGCACGAGACGGCCTCAAACGCGCGTGATAACCTGCAATCGTTGATGGATTTATACATCAACACCACTTCTTTTGAGACCAACCGGGTAATGCGCGTCATCGCGGTAATCACCAGCCTGGGCATCATTCCCGCTCTATTCGGGCTGCTGGGGAGCAACATCGTCGGCAACCCCTGGAACCTCCACCTCTGGCAGGTATTCGCCATTGTCGGGGTGGTAATGGTGGCGATGGGCTGGATTTTCTACCGCCTGGGCTGGCTGAAAGGGTAGTCCGACATAGGGCTCGCTCTTTGCAGATTTAACAAAATCAAATCATAGCGGTGTTGAAATGAAAAGGCTGGTGGGGAGATTTGGCTGGTATAATGTGGCCGCATTCATCATCATGGGTGCGGGCATCATTGTTTTTGCAATTACGCCGCTACTGCTCTGGCTGTTCGATGTAGACTCGGATATCATCGGGCTTTTAGTTTTTCTTATCGGGTTATTGATGTGGGTGGTGGGGTTTATCGTCAGGAAAGCTAGAAAGAACTAAACCAGCAATTGAGAGAAATCCCGGTTTTCACCGGATAAAAACTGAATCAGGTGGGAGCATAAGGCTAAACCCACCTGATCCTAGTCTCTATCGATTAACACTAAGTCGGTCTCATTGCCCGTCAGAAATCAAGCTGGATTAGCTGTATTTCTCCCAGAATATTACTTTATTCGTATCTTTCCTGGGCCTAGGTTTGGGGTCTTCGTCGGCATAGCCCAGCGGCAGTATGGAGTGCACGAAAATGTTGTCCGGCAAATTCAGGGCTTTATGGACTTCTTTGGGGGTTATCGCGCCCACCCAGCAGGTGCCCAGCCCCTGGTTCACCGCTTCCAGTGTCATAAAAGCGATGGCGATCATCAGTTGTTCGCCGGCCTTGATGGTCATGACCGCCTCACCCTTGAGGTAGGGCGCGAAGACATCGCTCTGTAATACGATGTTCTTCAGCTCTTCGGTCATGGCGCCCACGGGGATAAGGCTCGAGAGGGCTTCACCGTGTCCCTTCTTGGTAAAGTCGTCAATGGTGGCGCAGCCAACGATCAGGACCGGCGCGGCGGCGATGCCGGGCTGCCCGGCGGCTTTGGCTACTTCTTCCCGCCTGGCTTTATCCTGGACGACGATGAAGCGCCACGGCTGCGTATTTCCCCACGAAGGCGCCCGCCGGCCTGCTTCCATAACCTTGTCTATTTTGGCTTTTTCCACCGGCGTCGGCTTGAACTTTCTGATACTGCATCTTTTCTTTATCGCGGCTGTCACGTCCATTAAAGTGTCCCTCCGTTTTCTGTTTATTCTCCTGCTAATATAGCAATATCAGCGGATAAATTAAAGGGCAATTTCCTTTAAATCTGCGGCCGGAATCAGTTTGGCGGCGGTTAAATGCTGGACTTCCGGGACCGTCCAGCCGGGCATGATTTCCTTGAGTACCAGTCCTGCTCCCGTCACCTCGATTACCGCCAGGTCGGTAATAATCAGGCTGACGCACCGCTTTGCCGTCAGGGGATAAGTACACTCTTTAACGATGCGGGGCCCGCCGTCTTTAGTCGTGTGCAGCATGGTAACGATTACTTTTTTCGCCCCGGCGGCCAGGTCCATGCCTCCCCCCATCCCCGTCGCCGGCCGCCCCGGCCGTCCCCAGTTGGCCAGGTCGCCCTTTTCCGAAACCTGGTAAGCCCCCAGCACCACGATATCGATATGCCCCCCTCTTATCATGTCGAACGATGCCGCGCTATCGAAAAAGCAGATGCCGGGCAAAGGCAGCACCGGCTGGTCCGAGGCGTTGATCAGCTCGTAGTCTTTGGCTTCATCCGTGGACAGGTTGCCGTAGCCCAGTACTCCGTTCTCGGCCTGGAAGAAAACGGTCCTTCCCTCCGGGATAAAGTTGGCGCACAGCCCGGGCATGCCGTAGCCCAGGTTGACCACCGCCCCGTCGGGAAACTCCCTGGCGGCTCTCAAGGCAATTGTTTGCTCGTCCAGGCGGGCTTTCATCGCGGCACCTCCACGATACGGGTAACATAGACATGCGGTGTGACGATAGACTCCGGGTCGAGCTCGCCCACTGCTACCAGTTTATCGACTTCAACGATGGTGACCCTGGCCGCCGTGGCCATGACCGGGTTGAAACACCGGGCGGTCTGGCGGTAGACCAGGTTTCCCAGGCTATCCGCTCGATGCGCTTTAATAAGCGCGAAATCGGCTTTGAGCGGCAGTTCCAGGATATATTCACGGCCCTGGATGACTTTCTTTTCTTTCCCCTTCTCGACTACCGTGCCGACGCCAACAGTCGTGTAAAAACCGCCGAGCCCGCCGGCCCCGCAGCGTATTCTTTCCGCCAGCGTGCCCTGCGGCACTACCTCGATTTCAACTTTGCCTTCGCGGTGCAGCCTCTCCAGCGGTGAATCAGGCGGCATGCCGCCCAGCGCCGGTACCGAGCCGATGAACTTGCGCACCTGCGCTTGCTCGAACAATAGGCCCAGGTCCTGGTAGCCCTCCGGTTTGATGCGTTTGGTCAGCTCGAATCCCACGCCGCCCATGTTGGCGATGACGGTCAGATTTTTTGTCCCCTGCCTGGCAAGTGCCGTAATAAGGTTTACCGGCAGGCCGGCATAAGAGCCAAAGCTGCCCACCATCACTACGGCGCCATCATGTATATCGGCAACTGCCGCATCGCAACTGGGGAATATTTTATTCATGGCTGAAGTGTATCGTTTTTAACTGATGTATGTCAATTTATCGGATGGGGACTATATCGGGAAATCTGAATCTGGCGGGAGCGAATTGGAAAAATGAATTAATGTAAAAATGGTGAATAAGAGTGAAAATGTTAATAACTTACTAAGCAGACTTTGGAGGTGGGCTAATCCTAATAGGGATTGAAATAAGGTCAAGTCCTTCAATAACACCGTGTATAGAATAACCGCCATAATTGGGAAATGTAACGTTTCCAAATTGTAAGGCTATCTGTGCTTTACTTTCAGTTCCTTCTTTTGGCCTAGGGATAACGAACTTTGTAGAAATAATAGGAATGACATTTTTACCATCTTCATCTATTAATGAGATCTGTATTTTTTTTTCACCTGTTTCCACGATATTAGCTTGAAGTTTAAAAACTAAAAAAAAGAAAGGATGAATAGTTGGCACACTAGGCGCAAATATTGTATCAAACCCTATTCCCATGGCATTTATTTTTCCAGTGGCTTCTGCGTAGTCACATATGAAGGCAAACTCAACTGATAACACCTGTGAGCTCCTTTTTTATACCTATCTCTCTTTTTTTAACGTTAAATCCTAACTCAATATTCAATGAGACATTTTGGTTGCCCGTTGAAGATAAGAAATAATTTGGTGGTGTGATGCTATAAAACCTTATCCCATATTTATTGATTGTTTCTTTGACTTCGTCTAAATGGGGAAGTCCGCTTATATTCACTCCATCGCTAACAGAAAGTAATTCAATCCCAATTGGAATGCCGTCTTTTGAAAAATCAACACGGCGTTCATCGTCGAGGTCTTCGCCATATGCGTAATTTTCAGAACGCAAAGTAATATAAATTGCGTCTGCTTCTGGATCATATTTGTGTTCTACCAAGGTTCTCCTTTGTCTTTATCAGCTACAGTAATCACAGTAGTTTCGGCTTTATCTCCTGCAACAACAATCTTGATACGTTTTCCATTCGGTAATTGAGTCATATATATTGGATTTCCCTTTGTATCTGTATAAGTGGTGTGAAAGTGTTGAAGACAATATTCAACGTCTTCTTCAGATATTCCGCGTTGCTGCATCCTATCTCTAGCATGCTGTGTATAATATATCATAACATGTGATCACTGCAAGTGTATATGATATCTGTAATAAACATAGTTGTCAATAGTGCAAATACCAGGATTTGTACTTGAAACTAAATCTGGCGGGAGCGCATGGGGGTCGAACCAACCTTACTTTTTATTCATCTGGATGGCAACGAAGGTGAATGTCGCAATACCTGCTATAGTTGCTACTACATCGCAAAACCACCACGGTAAAAAACTCCATCCGCTTCTAACCCTCCAAACCACTGATTCAAAAATCATGGACAACATGCCCCAGAATATCGTAATAGCAATCCCCGCAGCTATCAAACTCAAGGCTTTCATCCAACTGGTCCTCCTTGACGTTAACCAAATCTCTGGCGGGAGCGCATGGGGGTCGAACCCACCGGAGACATGTTTAATGCCCCCCAACGGATTTGAAGTCCGCGGAGCCCACCGGGACTCATCCGCTCCCGTAATCTGGATAAGTATAGCCTACCGTACTTGAGGTATCAAGGCGTTCGGCCCAGCCCCATCTCTTTCAAGACAACCTCCACGATCATGGGTAGCCTTTGCTTTAGTACCGGCGAAAGCTCCATCCCCCAGCCGATGACCGCCATCTCGATGCCGATGATGATGACTTCCACCGGTCGATGTCCGCTCATCTCCATCAGTTTCAGGTTTTCCACTACGCCCAGCTCGTGGGCGGAATAAAGGAATTGTTTTTCCACGAGGATGTCTTCCGGCTTGAAGTGGTATATCGCGCCGGGCTCGCCGCCGGCTTTGGCGGCATCGATGATAATTATTTTATCCCCGGCGCGCATGTAAGCGATCAGGTCCGGCGATGTGCCGCCGTCGATAAGCTTTACGTCCGGCGGAAGGTCTATTGCCTGCAGCGCCTGCACCGCGTGGATGCCGATGCCCTCATCCCGCATCAGCAGGTTCCCCACCCCGATCACCACCACGCGAGGCGAGGCCTGGTTTTTATACTTATCAGATTGGTTGGTTATTTTTTTAGATGTCATTGCTAACCCAGCTAAAATCGGGGCATGGCCTTCTCTTTTTTTGTGTCATTCTGAGGGAGTCCCGACTTAATCGGGACGACCGCGAGAATCCGTCTCGCTTTCAGTTAGACTTTTAGCAAATCCTCGGCAGCAGTTCCCCCACCGGCATATCGACGATGCGGGAAGCCCCCAGCGCCGTCTTCATGACCAAGCGCCGCGGGTGCTCCGTGACCACTTTCCCGATGATGGCGGCGTTACTGCCGTACTGGTGCGCCTTCATCCGGCGCAGAACGGCGGCCGCTTTAGCCGCCGGGACGACCGCCACCAGCTTGCCCTCGTTGGCGATGTAAAGCGGGTCGAGCCCCAGCAGTTCGCAGGCCGCCCGCACGGCTTTATTCACGGGGATTTTTCCTTCTTCTATCTCTATACCCACGTTCGACTGCTCCGCGAAATCGTTGAGGGTGGTGGCCAGGCCGCCGCGGGTGGGGTCGCGCATACAGTGGATGTCCGGCGTTACTGCCAGCATCCCGGCTACCAGTCCTTGCAGCGGCGCGCAGTCGGAGGGGACTGGAATATCGAACTTCAGACCCTCCCGTTTGCTCAAGACGGCAATGCCGTGGTCGCCGATGGTGCCACTCAGGATAATTTTATCGCCGGCCCGGGCGTTAGCGGCGGAGATGTTCACCCCTTCCGGCACGCTGCCCACGCCGGCGGTATTGATAAAAAGCTTGTCCGCCCCGCCTTTTCCCACCACCTTGGTATCCCCGGTCACGATTTTCACCCCGGCTTCAGCCGCGGTACTGGCGATGGAGGCTACGATTTTCTTCAGGTCGGCCACCTGCAGCCCTTCTTCGATGATAAACGCCAGGCTTAGATAGAGTGGCTTCGCCCCGCTCATGGCGAGGTCGTTGACGGTGCCGCAGACGGCCAGCTTGCCGATGTCCCCGCCGGGGAAAAAGATAGGCTGGACGATATAGCTGTCCGTCGTAAAAGCTATCTTGCCGCTGACCTCGAAGACGGCGGAGTCGTCCATCTTCTCTAAAATGGGGTTGGCGAGGCGGGGCATAAAGCTCTTAATAAGGTCGTGCATGAGCTTGCCGCCGCTGCCGTGGGCTAAAAGGATTCTTTCCGGTTCTTGAGCTTGTTTAGTCATCTTGTTATTAAGTAGCAACTATCAAGTAACAAGTAGAAAGGAATATCTAAGTAAAAAAATGGGGGAGGGGAGGCTTGTTACTTGTTATTTGTCATTTGTCCCTTCGTATTCATAATAGGTGGCGCAGCTGCCTTCGCTGGACACCATGCACGGTCCCACCGGGCTTTCCGGCGTGCATATTTTGCGGAAAAGCTTGCAGTCAAGCGGAGTGCTGACGCCCCGCAGCACCGCCCCGCAGATACAGCCCTCCGGCTCTTTAGCGGGGTGTACTTTAATGTTAAAGCGTTTTTCCGCGTCGAAGTGCTCGAACTCTTTTTTAATTCGCAGTCCGCTGGCCGGAACAGTACCGATACCCCGCCAGTCGGCAGTGGCGATTTCGAAGACGGTGTCCATCAGCTTGAGCGCCGCCGGGTTGCCCCCCTCCTTTACCCCCCGCCGGTAGGCGATTTCCACCTTCGGCTCGCCGCTTTCTATCTGCTCCACGAGCATATCCACCGCCATTAAGATATCTAATGGCTCGAAGCCGGACACTGCGCAGGCGATATGGTAATCTTTAGCCAGGAACTCGTACGGTCTGGAGCCGATGACGGCGCTGACATGCCCCGGGCAAATGATGCCGTCCAGCCGCACCTCGCCGCGGTCTAAAATGGCTTTCATGATGGGTGGGCAGATTTTATGCAGGGAAAGGACGTAGAAGTTTTTGATGCTTTCCTTTTCCGCCTGTAAAACGGCGGCGGCGATGGTCGGCGCGGTGGTCTCGAAGCCGATGCCGATAAATACCACCGACTTTTTCGGGTTTTCTCCGGCGATAGTCAGAGCGTCTTGAGCCGAATAGACGATGCGCACATCCGAGCCTTCCGCTTTGGCTTTTTGCAAGCTGGAACGGCTCCCCGGCACCCGCACCATGTCCCCGAAGCTGGTGATGATGACGCCCGGCAGTTTCCCCAGCGCTATCGCTTTGTCCAGGTCCGCGGCGGCGGTCACGCAGACCGGGCAGCCGGGACCGGAAAGCATCTGGATGTTGGGGGGCAAGAGCTGGCGCAGGCCGTACTTGAAGATAGCCACGGTGTGCCCGCCGCAGAACTCCATCAGCCGGGCGGGCTTGCGTGAGTGCCGGTGGATGCGTTCCAAAAGCTTTTTCCCTAACTCCGGGTCGCGGTATTCTTCAACGAATTTCATATCATCCTAAAGCGTTTCCTCTCCCCGTCGGGGGAGAGGATTAAGCCTGCACTGAGCGCAGCGAATGTGGTGAGGGGGAACACAAAATTCTAATTACCAATTACTTAACCTCACTCGGCCTCCGCCATCTCCCGTAAAAGTTTAAGCGTTTCCTCCGCCTCAGCGGGGTCAATGATGCTGATGGCGTAACCGGTATGCAGTAAAACATAATCGCCCACTTTAGCTTCCGGCGTCAGCTGCAGGCTGATTTCCCTCGTTACCCCCTCGATGTCCGCCACTGCCTTTTCCCCGTCAATCGATTTTACTAAAGCCGGTATGGCTAAACACATGATGATTGCCTCTTGTTAAATAGCCGCTCATGGTAAGCTTTTCGAACCAGAGCGGACGACTTACCCTTTCCTTTTCATCTTGGGGTTGATTTCCCAGCCAATTTTAAAAGCATCGGCGAAAGCCTCGCCGATAACATGGTACTTACCGGGCCCGAAGGCGAAAGGCTTCACTTTGGCGATGTCCGGCCGATCGCCGGTCATACAATCCTCGGAAATATAAGTCGCCACCACTTTCCCCACCACCAGGTGATGGCTCCCCAGGTTCAGTATTTGGAACACTTCGCACTCCAGGTTGATGGGGCACTGCTCGATCATCGGCGCCGTCTTGACGTCACCGTAAAATATCTGGAACTTGCAGTCCTTGACCTTGTCCGTGTCCTTGCCGGAGACCAGGCCGCAGTAGTCCGTCTCTTTGACGAGGTCGGTGGACGGCACGTTGACGGAAAACGTCCGGTTCTGGTAGATGCCTTTCAGGCTGTAGCGGTGCGGCTGCAAGCCGATAGTTATCGAAGCCGAAGTCTGGTTGCCGGCCGCGACGCCGGTCCAGGCCACCGCCGCGAAGTCCGGTTTACCGTCCACATTGGCGCCCACGAGCACCGTGGGGTGGGGCCATATCATCGGCTGGGGGCCGAATTTTCTTTTACTCATTTGGTGTTCTCCTTACAGCTATTTTTTCAGCGTTTTACCGGCGTCGTAGGCCTGCCCGATGACCGCGCCCACGGCGTTGTAGCGGGCGGCGGGGCCGCGGCTGTAAACAAAGGGCCTTATCTTCATGATATCCGGTTGGTCGTTAGTCAGGCAATCCTCGGTCACGTATGTCTGGACGATTTTGCCGATGACCAGGGCATGCGCGCCCAGGTTGAGCACGTGGCTGACCTCGCATTCCAGGTTGACCGGGCACTGCTCGATGAGGGGGGCTGTATCTATCGTCCCGTAAAAAACCTTGAAGCCGCAGACTTTTACCTTATCGACATCGGCGCCGGAGACCAGCCCGCAATAATCTGTCTCCTTCAGCAGGTCGACGGACGGGACGTTGACCGAGAAGTGCATGTTCTGGTAAATGCCTTTGAGCGTGTACCGCTGGTGCCTGATGCCCACAGAGATCGTCGGCGGTTCGCCGCCGGTGATACCGCACCAGGCAAACGGCGCGAAGTTAGGCTTGCCGTTAAAAGTCGTGCCGATTAATACCGTGGGGTTGGGGAAAAGCCATGGTTGTGGTCCGAAAGTCTTTTTTGTCATATGATGCTCCTTATTTCTTCCGCTCACCCTGAGCCTGTCGAAGGGTGAGGTCTTCCCGCGTAAAAACTATATTTCAGCAAAATTGGCTATCGCCACCTGTCCTAAGGATATGCCCCCGTCGTTGCAGGGCACCTGACGGTGAGTATATACCTTAAATCCGGCGGACTCAAGCAGGGTGACGGATTTTCTGAAAAGGAGCCGGTTCTGGAAAACGCCGCCGCTTAGAGCCGCTTCTTTGAGACCGGTCTGTGTAGAGATTTTCTGGCAGGTCTCCAGTATCATTTGCGCGACGGTGTTATGGAAGCGCGCGGCGATAAAGGCTTTGGGTGTCCTTTTCTTTAAATCTTTAATGATAGCTTCCAGCAGTACGCCTATCTTGATAATATTCACGCCGTCTTTATCTTCGTAAGCAAAGGGATAAACTCCGCTTTCGGTTGCGGCATCGTCCGCCGCCATTTCCAGGTCGATAGCGGCCTGGGCTTCATACTGGATTAAACCCCTTATCCCCGCCAGCGCCGCCGCCACGTCAAAAAGCCGCCCCATGCTGGAGGTCAGCGGCGCGTTAACGTTTTTCTCTACCTGGTCGCGGATAATTTCCAGTTCTCCATCCTTGACGTATTTCCAAAGAGGCAATTTCTTATCAGGCTTGATCCCCAGCGCCAGCAGATAGCCCAAAGCCGCCCGGTAGGGCTTCTTTATCGCTAAAGCGCCCCCCGCCAGCGGGAGGTATTCGAGGTGCGCCGCGCGGGTGAACTTTTTATAGTCCGCCACCAAAAACTCGCCGCCCCAGATATGCCCGTCGGTGCCGTACCCGGTGCCATCCAGAGCAACACCGATGACCGGCCCTGCCGTGCCATTTTCCGCCAGGCAGGCGGCGATGTGGGCGTGGTGGTGCTGCACCGGCACGAGCTTCAGGTTTTCTTTCTCCGCCAGTTCTTTAGCGTATTTCGTAGGGAGATATTCCGGGTGCAGGTCATGGGCGAGGATGCGCGGCTCGATGCGGAACAGCTTTTTATAGAGGGCGATTGTATTGACAAAATGTTCCAGCGTTTCGGCGTTTTCCATGTCCCCGATATGCTGGCTGACAAAGGCGTAGTTGTCCCGCGGCAGACAGAAGGTATTCTTTTCCTCCGCCCCGCAGCCCAGCACCGGCTGGCTTTGAAACGGGAGTTTGACGGGATAAGGGGCGTAACCCCTGGCGCGCCTTACAAATCTGGGAATGTCTTGTTCAACAATCATCACGCTATCGTCGTAGCGGGCGTAAATGTCCCGGTTGTGCCTTAAAAAGAAATCGGCGATGCCGCCCAGCCGCCTGAGCGCTTCATCGTTATCCCGCGCGATGGGCTCCTCGCTCAAGTTGCCGGAGGTCATCACCAGCGGCCGCCCGGTCTCCCGTAAAAGCAGGTGATGGAGGGGGGTATAGGGGAGCATTAGCCCCACGTATTTCAGGCCCGGCGCTATGGCGTTAGCTACAGAGGATTCCGTCCGCCGGCGCATTAAGACAATCGGGCTGCCCGGTGAAGTCAGCAGTTTGGCTTCCGCCTCGCTTACCTCGCAGTGTTTTTTAGCTTCCGGCAAAGAGGCCACCATCACCGCCAGGGGCTTGGCGGGGCGGTGTTTGCGCCGGCGCAGCAGCTTCACGGCGCTTTGATCGGTGGCGTCGCAGGCCAGGAGGAAGCCCCCCAGCCCCTTTACCGCCACGATTTTGCTTTCTCTCAGCAGTATGGCCGTCTCCCGGATAAGATTATCTTCACCGACCGGTTTGCCTTTGGCATCGACCAGCTCCAGCTGCGGGCCGCAGACCGGGCAGGCGTTGGGCTGGGCATGAAAACGCCGGTCCAGCGGGTTTTCGTATTCCTCGCGACAGTCCGGGCACATGGTGAATTGCCGCATCGTGGTGTTGGGCCGGTCGTAGGGGATATCGGCGATAATTGTAAAGCGCGGGCCGCAGTTGGTGCAGTTGGTAAAGGCGTAGCGGTAGCGCCGGTCGAACGGGTCGA
Organism: Dehalococcoidales bacterium; assembly: GCA_050018395.1. Taxonomy (GTDB): domain Bacteria; phylum Chloroflexota; class Dehalococcoidia; order Dehalococcoidales; family RBG-16-60-22; genus RBG-13-51-18. Next base: position 27,750 of record JBEKAC010000016.1, on the reverse strand, counting down.
AGATTTCGTGGAGGCAGTCCTGGCAGGTGGCGATGTCCGGGGAGACGAGTTGGTATTTGCCTGCCTCGGCGAGGCTGGGGCGGATTTCGAATTTGGTGTAGTTGGCCGGCGTGCCAGCGGTCACCGCAATGTCCTCGATATGCGCCAGCGGCGGCGCTTTCCGGCGCAGCCCGGTGAGGAATTTCTCGATGATAGCAGCCTCACCCTCCACCTCGATTTTAACGTCCTCCGAGGTGTTTTGTACCCACCCCCGCAGGTTGAGTCCGGTGGCCAGCTGGTACACGAACGGGCGGAAGCCGACGCCTTGCACCACGCCGCGTACGCTGACGTGAACGAGTGAAATATCTGTAAAATTTACCATATCACTTACCACATATTTAAGAAAAACCGCTCATGGTGAGCTTGTCGAACCAGAGCGGTCAGGAATTCACCCTTCGACTGGCTCAGGGTGAGCGGACAAATAGTCAACCCCCTTACTTGTTTTTCTTGGCTTTCAGGGACTTATCGAGCCATGTAAACCAGGCCTCCAGCCCCATGCCGGTCTTGCAGGAGACGGGGAAGATAATGACGTCCGGGTTGAGTCCGGTTACCACTTTCCGGAAGGCTTTTTCGTTGAAATCGATATAAGGCTGGAGGTCAACTTTATTGATGATCACCACGTCGCTATCGGCGAACATGGCGGGGTATTTTATCGGCTTATCGTCGCCTTCCGGCATGCTGGCGATCATCAGCCGTATGTCCTCGCCGAGCAGGTAGTTGTTCGGGCAGATAAGGTTGCCCACATTCTCGATGAACATCAGGTCGGTCTTTTCCAGGGGCAGGTTTTCCAGCGCATCCGCCACCATGAAGGCGTCCAGGTGGCACCCGCCGGCGGTATTGATCTGCACCACCGGTATCCCCGCCGCGTTGACTTTCTCGGCGTCGACGCTGGAAGCCACGTCCCCCTCGATGACGGCCAGTCGCCATTTTTTACTCATCTGTTTGATGGTGCTCAGTATCAGGCTGGTCTTGCCCGCCCCAGGCGATGACATGATATTGACGGTCAGGATGCCGTGTTTATCCAGGAGTTTTTTGTTTTCCTTCGCTTTGTCCTCGTTTTTCCCCAGGATTTTTTCGCCCACGGTAATCACTTTTATCGCCATTTATTCCACCTCGATACTTTCCATAAAGCATTCCCGGCCGGCCACGATTTCCGTGCTTAGCTCGCGGCAATCGGGGCAGTCCCAGTTGTGGTCGGCGGGGATAAACTCCCTGTGGCACTTACGGCAGCGCAGGAGGGTAGGCTTCATCTCAAAATTGAGCGCGGCGCCGTCAGCCAGCGTGTTCTTGCTGATAATGTCGAAGTAGAATTGCACGCAGTCCGGCACCACCCCCGCCAGCTCCCCCACGGTCAGGTTGATGCGTGTTATTTTCCCCGCTTTAGCCTCCCTGGCTTTTTCCAGCGCCAGCTGCAGCAAACTCTCCGTAATAGCTGATTCGTGCACAATCTAATTATAGAGGAGTGTGGGGGGAGGGGCAAATTATGAAATCTCAAAACTCAAAAATAAAAATCAAAAGTAAAAGCTATATTGTACTGTGTTTCTATTTTCCTCTCCCCTTGTGGGAGAGGATTAAGGTGAGGGTGAAGGATAGGGATACGTAATATCATATCCTCTCCCTTTCGTAAAGAGCCTGCCCTGAGCGAAGCGAATGGGGAGAGTTAGAGAGGGATTTTATTTCTAAGTCCGGGGGTTGGGGCAAATAGGGGGAATAATCAATTACTAAATTTACTTGCCTCTCATATTATGTTATAATTGCAAGCGTAATAAATAATAAAGATTAAGGTGGAAGAAGTTAAGTGGACAAAGCTAAAAAGACAGAAGTGATCACCAGCTATCGCGCCAGGGAAAACGATACCGGCTCTACCGAGGTGCAGGTAGCCCTGATTACGGAAAGAATCACCCAATTGACCGGCCACATGGCGGCCCACCGCAAAGACTTTCATACCCAGCGCGGCCTTATCAAACTCGTCGGGCAGCGGCGGAGGCTTTTGGCGTATCTCAGCCGGGAGGACGTGGGGCGGTACAACACACTAATTAAAAAACTCGGGTTACGCAAGTAAAGCCTGACGGTTAGAGGGAGTATTCCATTGGAAAATTATTCAGTGCGTCAAACCATTGGCGGCCGCGAACTTATTATTGAAACCGGCAAACTGGCGAATCAGGCCAATGCGGCGGTGACCGTACGCTACGGCGATACCGTGGTGCTCGTCACCGTCTGTTTTAACAAAGAGGTCAGGGAGGGGACGGATTTCCTGCCCCTGACCATCGACTACGAGGAGCGGCTTTACGCCGCCGGCAAGATTCCGGGCGGCTTTATCCGCCGCGAGGGCCGGCCTTCCGAGGCGGCTACCCTGGCCTGCCGCATGACGGACCGTCCCATCCGCCCACTCCTGCCCAAGACCTGGCGCAGTGAAATCCAGATTGTCACCACCGTCCTTTCCGCCGACCAGGAGAATGACCCGGACATACTTTCGGTCATCGGCTCCTCGGCGGCGCTGGTGCTTTCGGAGATACCTTTCGATGGCCCGGTAGGTACGGTCAGCGTGGGCTATATCAACGGGGAACTGGTCCTGAATCCCAAGATGGCCCAGCATGATGAAAGCCAGCTGGACCTGATCATCGTCAGCACTAAAAGCAAGATTATCATGGTGGAGGCCGGCGCCAAGGAGATTTCCGAGGAGATCGTTCTTCAGGCGGTAAAATTCGCCCATGAAGCCAACCAGGCGATCATCGCCATGCAGGAAGAGTTACAGCGGCTTGCGGGCAAACCAAAGATACCCGCGCCGGAGGATAAAGTTAAGTCCGATGCCCTTAATGCTGTTTCCAGGATTGTCGACGAAAAGCTGGAAACGGTCCTGCGCGAGAAGAACAAAGACGTCCGCGAGCAGATGCTGACGGACCTTATTACCGAACTCATCAGCAACGCCGGTGAAGGCGTCACCGAAGCCGATATCGCCGCCGCCATCGATACCCGCGTTAAGGCGGAAGTCAGGGCGGACGTATTAGAAAAGGGCCAACGCATCAGCGGCCGCGCCCTTACGGAAATCCGGCCTATCAGCTGTGAAGTCGGGCTGTTGCCCCGTACCCATGGCTCCGGCATGTTCACCCGCGGCGAGACCCAGGTTCTTTCCATAACTACTCTGGGCTCAACCCGCAAGGAGCAGATGCTGGACGGGCTGGGTTTGGAAGAGAGCAAGCGTTTTATCCACCACTATAACTTCCCCGGGTTTTCCACCGGTGAGGTCCGGCGCGTAGGTTCCCCGGGCCGGCGGGAAATCGGGCACGGCGCCCTGGCCGAGCGCGCCCTGTTACCCACGTTACCCAAGGAAGAGGAGTTCCCCTATACCATCCGGCTCGTCTCCGAGGTTTTAAGTTCCAGCGGCAGCACTTCCATGGCCAGCGTCTGCGCCGGCAGCATGTCCTTGATGGATGCCGGCATACCCGTCAAAAAAGCCGTGGCCGGCGTCGCCATGGGGCTGATTACCGGGGATAACGGCAAGTTCGCCATCCTCACGGATATCGAGGGCATCGAGGACTTTAACGGGGATATGGACTTTAAAATCGCCGGCACCCGGGACGGCATCACGGCGGTTCAAATGGATACCAAGCTTAAGGGCATCACCATGGAGGTCGTCGAGAAAACATTCTATCAGGCCAAGGATGCCCGGGTTTTCATTCTGGATAAAATGGCGGCGGCTATCGCCGCGCCGCGGCCGGAAGTAAGTAAGTACGCGCCGCGCATGACCAAGATCAAGATCGACCAGAGCAAAATCGGTGCGGTCATCGGCTCCGGCGGCAAGACCATCCGGTCGATTATCGAGTCCACCAAGACCACTATCGACGTCGAGGACGACGGCACGGTGGTCATCGGCTCGTCGGACGCGGAAGCCACGCAGAAGGCTATCAGCATTATCGAAGGTCTCACGCGTGACGCGCAGATCGGCGATATTTATACCGGCAAGGTCAGCCGCATTCTTAACTTCGGCGCCATGGTGGAGATTCTCCCCGGCAAAGAAGGCCTGGTGCATATCAGCGAGCTAGCCGACCGCCGCATCGAAAGGGTGGAGGACGAAGTCAAGATCGGTGACGAGGTCACTGTTAAAGTTATCAATATAGACGACATGGGCCGGGTCAATCTCTCCCGGCGCGCGCTTTTTGAAAAAGAGGGGCAGAGCTTTGAAACTCCCACCGAAGGCGCGCCCTCGGCGGACTACCCGTTCCGGAAAAGCAGCTCCGGCGGCTCCTCCGGCTTCCGGGGCAAGCCCCGCTATTCCAATGACCGCCCCCAAAGGCCCAGCCGCGGCCCCCGGCCTCCTTATAAACGCGACTAATTTTCCACCCACTAATATTTTAGCGAGGTGTGATGCTATCTCTAAAATCAAAGTAGTCGTCCGTGGGGCGGCCGGAAAGGCAGGGCAAGAAATGGTCAAAGCGATTCACCAGGACCCGGAAACCAGTCTCGTTGGCGTTGTCGTCCACGGGGCGGCAGGCCGGGTGGGGCAGGAAGTTGTCAGGGCCGTTTGCCAGGACCCGGCAACCAGACTGGTAGGGGCGGTGGATATTAAAGTGTCCGGCACCGCTCTGGTATTGCCGGATGGCGGTACCGTGCCGTTTTCCACTGATTTGCAGTCTATTCTTAAATCCTGCCAGCCGGACGTGATGGTGGATTTTACCACTGCCAAAGCTTCCATGCCGGCGGTGCGCATTGCCGCCAGGCTCGGCGTTAACCTGGTCATCGGGACGACGGGTTTTTCCGCCCCGGAGCTGGAGGAAATGCAAAAGCTCGCCGAGGCTAACGAGATTGGCATCATCGCGGCGCCTAACTTCGCGCTGGGCGCGGTGCTGATGATGCACCTGGCTAAAATTGCCGGTAAATTCATGGACCACGCGGAAATCATCGAGCTGCACCACGATAGGAAGCTGGACGCTCCATCCGGCACGTCTTTATTGACGGCCAAAGCCATGGCGGAAGCCCGCGGTAAGCCGTTTTTGCCTCCCGCCGCCGGTGAGCCCACTCCCAGTCGCGGGCAGGACGTATCCGGCATTGAAATTCACAGTATCCGTCTCCCCGGCCTCATGGCGCACCAGGAGGTCATTTTCGGGGCGGCGGGGCAGACGTTAAGCATCCGGCATGACACCATCAACCGGGAGTGCTACATGCCCGGCGTGATGCTGTCCGTTAAAGCCGTCGTCAAACAGAAGGGATTTATCTACGGCCTGGATAAACTGCTTGGATTGTAATATCTTATCATCGCTTCTTAGGGATAACAGAATTATTTGAAGTCGTAATATCATCCTCTCCCCTTCATAAGGGGATTCATCCTGAAGGATTCTTCCTGAAGGAGAGTTAGAGAGGGATTTTATTAGTTCCTCTCCCTTTACGAAAAAGGGACAACAAACTGTAGCTAATGGCATCGTCCCCCTTGTCAAAGGGGGAGCCGAGGAGGATTTTTGTAAAAGGCATCAGTTCTTACATTTAATCCTGATATTTTAGGAGGCATTTCCCATGAAGAAACTCGGGCGCTGTTTAACCGCCATGGTTACCCCTTTCAAAGACAACAAGGACCAGGATGTTGACTATGAAATGGTCAAAAAACTCGCCAAAGCTTTACTGGCTGCCGGCAACGATGGCCTGGTACTGGCGGCCACCACCGGCGAGGCGCCCACGCTATCCTGGGAAGAAGAGCTGCGAATTTTCCAGGAAGTGAAAGGCGCCGTTGGCGATAAACCTACGCTCATCGCCTACACCGGCTCCAACAGCACCAAAGAAGCCGTGGAAAATACCGAAAAAGCGGAAAAAATCGGGGTGGACGCCTGCCTTTCCGTAGTGCCTTATTATAACAAGCCTAACCAGGAAGGTATCTACCAGCATTTTAAAGCCGTGGCGGCCTGCACCAGTCTGCCGATTGTCATGTACAACATTCCCGGCCGAGTCGTCGTAAATATGACCCCTGATACCATCGTACAGTTAAGCCAGATTAAAAACATCATCGGTGTAAAAGAAGCCAACGGAGATATGGGGCATGTCGCCCAGGTGATTAATAACGTGAGAGAAGGATTCCTCGTCTGGAGCGGCAACGATAACGATACTTTCCCCATTATGGCGATGGGCGGGTACGGCGTTATCGGGGTGACGACTCATTTGTGTGGTAAGCAGTACAAGAAGATGATAGACCTGATTGTTTCCGATAAAATTCAAGAGGCTGCGGTGATACACCGCAAGCTGGTACCGCTGGTCAACGCCATGTTTTCCATACCCAGCCCCGCCCCCATCAAGTACGCACTGAACTACCTTGGTTTTAAGGTGGGCAATCCCCGCCTGCCCCTTGTCCCGCCGACGGAAAAAGAAGCGGAAAAAATAATCGCGGCGCTTAAAAACCAGACAATTGACCTCAAGGCGTAGGAGAAAATAGCCGAGATAAAATAACCAAAGGGGGGAGTTTATCGTTATAAAGTGGTGGGAGGGGTGAAACCATGAAAAATAAGTATATTACGGCGCTGATGGCACTCCCGCTGTTGGCGCCGCTGGTTTTAGGGGCCTGTTCCTCGACACCGCCAGCGCCGGGCGAGGGCTTTGCCATTTATCTGACGCTTAATAATATTCCCGTTTCCGAGATGCACCTGGTCAAGACCTACTATATACCGCCCATGCCCTATATTTCTCCGGACGATATTCTTTCTTATGATAAAGCTACCAACGTAATTACGCTGACCCCACCCGCTTACCAGAAAGTGCTGGCGTTGCCGGTGCCCATGGACGGCCTGGCTTTCGTGGCCTGCGTGGATAAAAAACCCATTTACTGGGGAGCGTTCTGGCTGCCGATTTCTTCCCAATCCTTCAGCGGTGTGACGATCCTGTTAAATCTTGCCGATACCATCAGTAACAGGATCCAGATAGGGCTGGGTTATCCTGATCAAAGCTATTTCCAGGGCAAAGACCCCCGGTCAAATCAGGTGATTATGGCAGCTTTGGAAAAAGCGGGCAAACTTAAATAGGGCGTTGGGGAAGGGTTATAATGCTATTCAACCGTCGATTCCTTGCCGTAAAATCGTTCTTTCCAGGTAACGCCGGCCCCCACCAGCCACCGCCCACCGGAATAAATCACGTTGCATAAATAGAACAACATCCCTATGGGGTGGAGCCAGACGGAAACCGCCGGTTCGCGGAAACGGTTGTCTACCAGCCAGCGCATGAAAAGTACGGTCGCTATCTGGAGGATGACGATGCCCCGCCATAATAAGTCTTGCGGCACCACGAAAAAGCCTCGCCAGAACCAGAAAAACGGCGCGATGTAGAAAAAGTAAGCCGCCAGTATTAACCCTACAACCGCTACCGGCATCATCGCCGTCACGGAATAGATCGACTTGCCGAAACCCCGCCACATCGCCCCGAAGTCGTCGTACATATTGCAGGAGACCACGGAAGACAGATCGACGGCCAGGTGCCGCCCGCCCCGCCGCGTCACCTCTATTCCCATCCACACGTCCTCCACAATTTTGCCCTGCACCGCCTTGTGCCCGCCGATGCGCCAGTACTCGTCCCGCGGGAAGAGGAAGAACTGCCCGATGGCCATCGAAGGCTTGGGTTTACGGGCATCGTGGAGCAGCCACAGCGGCAGCCAGCCGAGGATGATGAAGTAAAACACCGGTATCACGATTTTTTGCGGCAGCGAGGTGCCGATCTGGCACGGAAACCCGGAAAGCAGCGATGTTTTTTGCTCCAACGCCAGGGCGAGCACGCTGCGCAGCATCTGCGGCTCGTGGACCGTATCAGCATCCACGAAAAGCAGCCATGAGCCTTTGGCCGCCTGGGCCAGCTGGTAACAGGCATAGGGCTTGCCCGCCCAGTCATCCGGCAGCGGCTGGCCGTAGAGCAGGCGAATGCGGCTGTCTTTGGTCGCCATTCGGGCCACGATGTCGGCCGTCTCGTCGGTAGAGTTATCGTCCAGCACCAGAATCTCGTAGTTGGGATAATCCTGCTTTTGCAGAGATGCTACACAGGCGCGGATATTTTTCGCTTCATCGCGGGCGGGGATAAGGATGGAGACCAGCGGCGCTGGCTGGGGGATTTTGCTGTTAGGGTCGGGCTTTTTCAGGGTCTTCAGATTAATCAACAGGTTGACCAGGAAAACCGCCAGTCCGGCCAGTATAACTATCTGATAAAGCATATTTCTGTCTTTCCGGGTTTACACGATTAGCGGATGAGCGACTGCACCCACCGGAAAAGCCGACCGCGGAAACGGGGCAGCGTGTGCAGTGCCTCGAAGTGCTTAATAACCAGTATCGTCAGGATGAGCGACATCAGCACCAAGCCCCAGGATGTCCCCCCGGACACCGCCAGGTAAGCCAGCGTGCCCGTCGCTCCCAAAATCATTGTCCAGGCGTCGACTTCGTTAAGCAGGAAGCCCAGCGCCGTGCAGACGATGAAAACGAGAAGGATGTCATGCCGGGGGTAGGCCAGCAGCACTCCGAAGGTCACCGCGATGGCTTTACCGCCCTGCCAGTGGAGGAAAGGGGAGAAGGCGTGGCCCAGCACCGCGCATATCGCGACGACGATGAGCGCCGGCTCGGCCAAATGGAGCATGGTCTGCGCCAGCAGCACGCAGGGTATGCCCTTGGCAACGTCCAGTGCCACCGCCAGCAGGCCGGTCTTTACCCCTCCCGCCCGGAACACGTTGGCCGCCCCGGGGTTGCCGTCGCCGTAGCCGGTGATGTCTTTCGCCAGTAGCCACCGCCCGATGATCACGGAAAACGGTATCGCGCCCAGGATAAAAGCCGCTACCGCCAATAAAATAGTGAGAACCGTGTCCATTTCTGCCGTTCCTATAAGCCAATTATACCTTGAGGGTCTTGGTATAATCTAGACCAAAAGTACCCCGCCAGTCAAGTCTAAGAGACGTTCGTCTTATTGTTGGCGGGTGCTCAACTGGGGTATAATTGGTAAAGTCAGGGCGGACACACCATGAAAAAAAGTCTCGTAAAGGAAATTATCATCACGCTGGCGCTGGCCGTGGGCATTTTCTTCCTCGCCCGGGCCACTATCCAGACCTATGAGGTCTTCCAGACCAGCATGCTGCCCAATTTTGTCCCCGGGGAGCGGGTGGTGGTGGCTAAAGCCGCCTACTGGTTCGGTGGGCCCAAGCGGGGCGATGTGGTTATTTTGAGGGCGCCCAACGGGGTCAAAGAAAACTGGATCAAGCGCATCATCGGTCTCCCCGGCGATAAGATAAAAGTAGTGTCGGGCACGGTCTATGTCAACGGCGTTAAGCTGACCGAGCCGTACATTAAAATGAGCTTTTCCTATTCCATGCCGGAGGTGACCGTTCCCGCCAACGAGTATTTCTTCCTCGGAGATAACCGCGACGTCAGCAACGATTCGAGCCGCGGCTGGTATATGCCGCGGGCGAACTTAATCGGTAAAGCCTGGCTGATTAGCTGGCCGCCCAAGGACTGGGGCATCGCGCACAACTATAATCTCAACGCCGAGGTTAACGCCGCTACGAAGTAAATTTTGTTTAGTGTATTTATCTGAACTTATACTCTAAACGGAGAAAACGGCATGACGGAAAACGTCGAAGCCATGTTCGAGAAGTCGGGCGCCCTGCTGAAGGGCCACTTTCTGCTTACCTCCGGGCTGCATTCCCCGGTATACTGGGAAAAAGCGCTGGTCATCCAGTACCCGCAATACACGGAGAAGCTCTGCCGCATGATTTCCGACCATTACCGTAAAGCGGGCGCCGCCGTCGTGGCCGGCCCCACCACCCCCGGCATCATCCTCGCCTACGAGGTCGCCCGGCAATTGGGGGTGCGTTCCATCTTCGCCGAGCATGACGATGCCGGCGGGCCCGGCCGTTTATTCCGCCGCGGCTTTCACATCGACCCCGGTGAAAAAGTGCTGGTGGTGGATGACGTGATGACCACCGGCGGCTCCGTCAGCGAGGTCATCGCCGCGGTCAAAAAGCTGGAGGGCAAGGTGGTCGGCGTCGGCGTATTGGTCTGGCGAGGTGCACAAGAGCCGGACTTCGGCGTGCCGTTCTACGCCTGCCACCGCACGCCGGCGGTTACCTATCAACCCGCCGCGTGCCCGCTCTGCGCCCAGGGCATCCCGCTGGTCAAGCCCGGCAGCAGCAAACCAAAGGGCTAAAGCACTCTTTTCGTTTAGTTTCTCTCCCCTGGTGGGAGAGATAAAGTGAGGGGGAAACAAAGGGATTACTCTCTCATTTGCCTCTACCGTTTGATACGAGTTTAGAGGAGGCCCACCATGCAAATCGCCGCCGTTATCGCCGTCAGCGCGGTCGTTGCCGTCCTGGTGATCATCTTAAGCAATTTCATTATTCGGCTCACCTGGGAGCGGCGCTTCAGGGAATGGCGTGACGGGCAGGTGCAGCAGTGGCAGGCGGATATCGAGCAGGCCCGCAAGAGCGCCGTCAGCCAGAGTCGGGCCGTCCTCGGCGGCAAGTTCACCGAGCAGCTGGTCCCCTTTTTCCCCGACTTCAGATACGACCCCACCGAGGTGCGCTTTATCGGCAGCCCCATCGACATGATAGTGTTTCCCGGCCTGGCCAGGGGCGACCCGCAGGAAATCGTTATCCTGGAGGTGAAAAGCGGCAAAAGCGCCGGGCTGACCGCCGCGCAGAAGAAGATCCGCCAGCTCGTCGAGGACGGCATGGTACGCTGGGACGAGGTTCATCAGCAGGTGGAGGGGGAGCGTGAATAAAGCTTGAATACTGCCATTGTGCTATAGTTAAAGTATGACGACTGAAAATCAATCCTATACCTTCCGGTGTATGCGCTGCGGCTTTGTCTGGCGGCGCTCGTCTGCCACAGGCAGACCGGATATTAAGTCCTGTCCCAAGTGCAGCTCGCCGGAATGGAATAAATCCCGGACCACGCCTAAAAAACCCTAGCTCCGCCCGAACTCCCGCTCCAGCTGCACCGTTTTTGTCATTGCGAGGAGCGCTCATGGTGAGCCTGTCGAACCATAGCGACGTGGCAATCTCAATCATCGTGAAATCCAAAGCTAGGGATTGCCGCCTCCCGACTGTGGTCGTGATGGCTCGCAATGACAGTTGACCGTTACCCCCGCCCGAACTCCCGCTCCAGCTGCGCCGCGCTCAAGCGGATGACCGTCGGCCGCCCGTGCGGGCAGGTATGCGGATTGGTCGTCTGCTCCAGCTGCCGTACCAGCGCCCGCATCGCGTCGTCGCTTAAGCTTTGCCCCGCCTTGATGACCCCGTGGCAGGCAATCGACGCCACCATGCGTTCCTCCCATTTACTCTTTTCCTCCCCACTTAAAGCGTCCAGCATCTCCTTGAGCAGCGCGGGCCAGTCTTCCCCGGCCACCAGGGTCGGCACCGTCCGCACCAGGTAAGTCCTCTCGCCGAACGCCTCCAGCCCGAAGCCGAATTCGGCCAGGCGTTCCAGGCACGACTTCATGACCGCGTCCTGCCGTGGCGTCACCTCGAACGTGGCCGGCTCCAGGAGACCCTGTATCTCCGGCTTTTTCGCCTCGCGCTGGCGTAGCAGTTGATCGTAGCGTACCCGCTCGTGCGCCGCATGCTGGTCGATGAGGTATAAACCGTCCGGCCCCTCGGCGACAATGTAACCGTTGAGGACCTGCCCCACCACCCGCAGTACCGGCAGGGCGGTGGCTAAAAGGGGCGCGGTCTGCTCCGTGGGTATCTCCGGCCTGGCCGTCGACTGATGCGTCCCCCAGAGCTGCTCGAGTTGACGGGGGGATGACGCACCCTTATATAGCGCCGCCGTATCTTCGATGTGCGGCACCGGCATCTGCGCTGTGATGGCGCTGCGCACCGCTTTCTGGACGGCGCGGAAAACGTCGCCTTCCTGTTGGAACTTGACCTCGGTCTTGGCCGGGTGGATATTCACGTCCACGTCCCCGGGACTGACGGTAATATCCAGCACGGCGATCGGGTGCTTACCGGTCATCAGCAGGCCGCTGTAGGCCTCCTCGACCGCGTAAGCCAGGATTCGACTGCTCACCCAGCGCCGGTTGACGAAGAAGCTTAAATAGTCGCGGCTCGTCCGGGAAATCTCCGGCGACCCTGCCAGGCCGGTAACTGTAATTTTGCTTTCCCCCGCCCCGCTCCGCCAGATGTTTTCCTCGCCCGCTACCGGCAGCATCCTGTCGGCGATGGCCGCCCCGTAAACATCGATGACGGCATCCAGCAGCCGGCCTTTGCCGGTCGTCCTTAAGCTTTCCCTCCCCTCCGCCGTGAAGCTGAAAGCGACCTCCGGGTAGGCCAGTGCGTACTGGCTGACGACGTTAGCGATGTGCCCCGTCTCCGTCGCCGTCGACTTTAAAAATTTGAGGCGGGCCGGCACGCGTTTGAACAGATTTCTGACCGTGATAGTCGTACCCTGTGTCCGGGTCTGTCCCTTCTGCTGAGCGACCGTTCCGCTTTCGAGGGAGAGAAAAGTGCCGGACTTTTCGCCGGCGGCGCAGGTGACCATCTCCACTTCCGCCACGGCGGCGATGCTGGGCAGCGCCTCGCCTCTAAACCCCAAGCTGCCGATGTTGAATAGGTCCTGCGCGTCCTTGATCTTGCTCGTGGCGTGCCGCTCGAAGGCGATCGCCGCCTCATCTACCGGTATCCCGCTGCCGTTATCGGTAACCTTAATCAGGCTGACGCCCCCGCCCCTTATCTCCACCCCGATTTGCGTGGCGCCGGCGTCCAGGGCGTTTTCCACCAGTTCCTTCACCACCGAGGCCGGCCGCTCCACGACCTCCCCGGCGGCGATCTGGTTGATGGTGGCTTTATCCAGTATTTTTATCGGCATGATTTATCTTACACGGAAACGTGTAGCCTGTCAAGCTATTGCTTTGGTCTTAGTTTACCGTTTTAAAGATAATGAGTCAAAACCAATCTGTCATTACGAGCCATCCCGACGTAGTCGGGAGGCGCGGCAATCCCTTTGCCTTAAAAATCCATCCCCCTGGCCCCCTTCCTTTGTCAAAGGAAGGGGGAAGAAAAGGAGAGGGGCCGGCGCCCCTCTCGCTGCGCACTCCTATTTTTGGGGGTATTGGCATCTCTATCTCCCGTTGTCATCCTGAGCGCAGCGAAGGATCTCGGAGTGGACGGGATTCGCGCAATCCAGAGTTGTTACTCCTCTTTTGGGGTATTGATGTCCCTCGTTCGTAAGGAGAGAAAGGAGAGGGATTTACCGTCCTCGCCCCCTTTAGTTCCCCCTACCGAACTAATAATACAAGCAATGCAATACCATTTCTTATTGAACTAACTAACAAATGAAATAGATATTAGCTGTTTATTATTGGTGGGATTAATGGGTAGGTATGACCATTTCGCCTGTGAACCATCCATTGTTGTCGATATAAATTCGACATTGCTCTCCGTTTTTGTCAACACCTTCAAACATATAACGCGCAGCCATGTGCCTCACCCCATTTTGATCAATTGTTTGGGTGCCGACTCCGCCGGGATGGGCTCGTCCACTAAAGAGTTCTCCTTGGACGGTGCCACTGAATGGTATCATGAGCTCCTGCGGGCCCCTTAACCGAGAGATCTGTGTCGAATCAATTTCTACAACTACTTCAAAAACAAGTTTGTCAGGTACTTTTTCCTTTTTACAAATTTGATCTGCTCCCAATGGTTGGTATTCTAGGCATCTATGTGGGCGTACCTGGTAATATCTAACTAAAAAAAATATTACAAATAGTTCAAGGCATTTGAGCTAAAGATTTATTATGAGGTTTAATCATAACCCGTTGGTCAAAATCCTATTCACCAATTGAGCAAACATCGGGATGTCTACTCAACCATAATCGAAGCAGAAAGAAATCTGTTGAAAATCAACCTTTATTTCTTTTAAAAACGACCTGGTTTTTTCCTCAAATGGCTCGGACTTTAGTATCTTACGTAATTAGGTACAATATTCTTGTACTTTTTTACCAGTTGTGTCCAGTTTTTCGGCAGTTCCACCTTTTTCGTTATTGGTGACGGCCCTACTTGAAGGAACCCCATCCAGGAACCAAACCCACCGAAAACGAATATTTGCACCGGGTCGGGATTGCTCTGGCTGGGACGAAAGATTTCCGCGCCGCTGCCTATCGCTAAGAAAGTGTTCTGGTCTGAAGATTTTGGTTCGTTTAAATCTAACCTTCGATAATAATCATCGTGAACGCGGGTATTTTTAACAATATAATCCTTGATTGCCTGTTTACTCCAACCCTCATTGGCCAAAGACCGCGCGTTATTGGGCGTCAATGCTAAAGTAAACAGACCGAACCGCGCCGGAACGATACTACCAACTACAGTCGCCAGGATTCCCTTGGCATCGGTACTGAAAGGCAGCATCTGTTGGAAGGATTGGGGAAATGTGAGAGTAATCGTGCTGTCATCTTTATTAAAACCCCTTTCGACATGCAGAGGCTCCCAGGGACTGTTCGCCTCATTTTCGGCGACCACAAAAGTGTACTTGCCGGGGTTGCCGAACACGCTCATATCCTCTACCTGTTTGCGGATACCGCAAACATTCCTGACCATAAGAGCCAGGGCGCGCCCGATGGTGGCATTGGCGATGTCTCCCGGGTTAGCCGCCCCGTAGCTGCAATTGATATTAATTTCCCCGGCGATAGGCCCGTTGACGAACCAGAAAGGTGCCCAGGAGCCGGTACTGACTGCCATCATGCTGGGGCCTGGGTTAGCAGCCCAGGCATGTACGCCAGCTATCAGAAGCGGCATATGGATCGGTAAACATCCCGCCATAACCCCATTGATAGCGATTCTCTCCACCGTGGCTTTGCCCAGGCGTGGCTCTAGTTTTTCGACCAGAGCATCAGCCGGTAAATCGGTGCCGGTGAGCATTTCTGCTACCGCGGCTTCAGTGGGGGGAACCACGGGGAGACCGTCCGTCCAGCCGCGTTGGTAGAAAAAGCGGTTCACCTCTTCCAGAGGGCCGTTAAAAACTATCCGCGGCGGGTTTTCCGGCTCGCGGCTTTTGGGCGATTTCTCTTCGGCGGTCAGCGGTCTGGTCAGAGCGTCAATAACTTTATCGAACACGGCGCCGACTGCCTTTTCGATTTCCGGCAGGACGGTGCACTCGGACACGATGGTCTCCGGAACCACCCTGATTACCGGCATACCCTTGCTGGATGCCGCAGACATGGCATCATTATGGAAATGCTCGAAGATGTAGGTGACAGTGGGCTTGCCTTTGCCTTCGATGTAGATTGCATCGTACACAAGGTACTTGGTACATGACCCTCAGTCGCCGACGGCGGCGATGACCGCATCCACTCCCTTTATCCAGTTGTTAAATTCCCCTTCGCGTTCTTTCTCCAGCGCAGAAACGGAGAATGATTGTGTTTTAAAACGGCTAACCGTGGCGGTGGGGAGCCGTTGTTTCAGCAGCTTTTCCGTGACCTCTAAGATAAGCGGCGCAGCACGTTTGTTATTGCAAAAAAGCCCTATTTTCTTGCCGTCCAGCTTGTCCATCCTCGGAGCTAAACCTTGCAGCGGTATGGGATCAGCCTTTGCCCAGGGGCTTAGCACCTCATAGAACGTTTTCTTCTGTTCCATCAAACGTTACCTCCTGCTAATGCAAACACCCGGCTAATATTGGTAGAAATTATCTTTTTCCCCGGCCTTATAATCTTTACGTCTTTTAACGAATTTATTCCAGTATTCTTTATTGCCGGCGACAACCGGATAGGCGTCTATATTGGTTCCGGTAATCATTCTCGATTTATCAGAAGCTAAAAATAGTACCGCGTTGGCTATGTCCTGCGGTGTGGTGAGGTCTCCCAGAAGCGAGGCTTCCCTCGCCTTTTGCACGGCTTCCGGCGGCCGTGGGTCATCCGTGCCGTGGAATACCGCCGGGCAGATGGAATTTACCGTGATTTTATATGGCCCGAGCTCGAAAGCAAGGTGCCGGGTGAAACCCAAAACGCCGGCTTTCGCCGCAGAATAGGCAGCGCAACCGTTAACGGTCATGGTCTTGCCGGCCGGGGAGGCAATATTGATGATTCGGCCTCCGCCCCGCTCTTTCATGACAGGGATAACCGCCTTCGAGCAGAAAAAGGGGCCGTTCAAGTTAACGCCGATAGTACGGAGCCATTGTTCGGCGGTCATATCTTCGACGAGAATGGGCCGCCCGAAGCCGGCATTATTTATCAGGATATCAATGCCGCCAAGTTCCCTGACTACTTTTGCCACCATGGCATTGACTTCTGCTTCCTGGGAAACATCGGCTTTAACGGCGATGGAACGCCGCCCGAGCCTCCTTATTTCCTGCGCGGTCGCCTCCGCATTATCAAGGTTAACATCATTAACAGCCACGTCCGCTCCCTCCGCGGCAAAAGCCAGCGCAAAAGCTTTTCCCTGGCCGCTGCCTCTGCCGCCGGCTCCGGTCACCAGAACTATCTTTCCTTTAAACTCCATACACTACCATCCTGCTGCCGAACTTGCATCAGTTCTTTTATAGTCGGGTTTCCCCTTTACACCAATTTAACGCCCTACCTGAAGATAATGTCAATGACTAAAATAAAGTATGGATGATGTTTTATAAACTGTTGCAAAATGAAAATGGATAAGAGTAGCATCAACTAGAGAAAAACGATAAGGCTGGCGGGTCGTTGCTTCAACACTGTCGGCCCGGCGATAAAGTTGACCGCCCCTGAAACTTTCCATATCTATCAAATGAATATCCATTACGGAAACAAAAGAGAGGTTTATCGTGTTTGATTGGGATATTGTCATCATTGGCGGAGGGCCGGCAGGTTTAACGGCCGGTTTATATTTGAGCCGCGCCAACCGGCGGACGCTGCTCCTGGATAAAGATCCCGCCGGAGGTTATATCTGCAATATTGAGATGATTGAGAATTACCCCGGCTTCAGCGATGGCGCGGCCGGGACATTGCTGGCATCGCAAATGGTGAGTCAAGCTACGAAGCATATAAAGGATAAACCACCGGTAATTGAAAATATATATCTGGCCTAGTAAATAGGGATGTCCACCCTGCCGGCGAAGGGGAGTGAAAATATGTCCGATTCATTTATTATTGACCACGGTGTTCCTATCGAGATGAGAGACGGGGTGAAGCTTATGGCTGATATCTACCGTCCCGGCGGAAATGACAAATACCCGGCTATCCTGTTGCGTACGCCTTATCACAGCAGCGAGGTCTTCAGTTTCAGTTATGTTGAACCGCTCCCTACACTGATATCCGGATACGCTCTGGTATTGGCTTATGTCCGGGGTAGATATGGGTCTGAAGGCAAGTATGAGTTAACATCTTCCCAGCAGGTAGAGGGAGCGGATTGTTATGACACCGTCGAATGGAGAGCCAGCCAGCCCTGGTGTGATGGTAATATCGGCATGGCCGGAGAATCCGCTCTTGGCACTATTCAATGGAGGACAGCGCGTGAGAATCCGCCCCATCTAAAAGCTATTGCTCCCTCCCTAACCGTTGCCCCCGGAGAAACCGGGCCGGAAGCCTCGGATTATCCCGTTTACTTGAATATCGCGTCAGCTTTTACAATGATTATTGCAAGAGACATACTTAATAAACTGGAACGAAGCGGAACGGATACATCTGAAATGCGCCGGTGGATTAAGTCCGTAGAGGAAGACCCGTCTATCGTTTATAACTATCTGCCGCTCAAGAACGTACCCCAATTCAACATCCCCGGTATTATTGATATATGGCACACGCTATTGCGTATCCCCTCCTCCAAAGAGCAACCCGCTAGCCCGGAGCCTTTTCCCTACCATAAGATAAACATCCCGTGTTTAAGTATTGCCAGCTGGTATGACCCGTGGTCCCGTGGCACTTTCCGTACCTTTCTCAACATGCGTACCATGTCAGGAAACGGCGCCCGTCAGCGCCAGCACATCTTCGCCGGGCCATGGTGTCATCACCGGCCTGTGAGGGTTTTAGGAGATATCGACTTCGGGCCTTTGGCCGATGATGTCGGTTCAAAAGCCTGGGGATACCAGCTAGCCTTTTTTGACAAATACCTTAAACGCAAAGATATCACCCTCCCACTGGTGCGTTATTTTAGGATGGGAAGTAATTCATGGCATAATGCCGATGATTGGCCATTGCCTCGGACTACTTGGCAAAGATTTTTCTTGCACAGCAATGGCGGAGCCAATTCCGCATCCGGTGACGGTTTACTGACCCGGAAAGAGCCGCAATCAGAACCGCCTGATACCTATGTTTATGACCCTCATCATCCGGTTCCCACTACGGGCGGCCGAGGTGCTGAAGCAGAAAACGGATTTGTAACCGGCCCGATTGATCAGATACACATCGAAAGGCGCCATGATGTCTTATGCTATAGGACGCCTGAACTCGACCAAAACACGGAGATAACCGGACCTATAGAACTGCATTTGTTCCCATCGTCGTCATGCCGGGACACCGATTTTTCAACGAAACTGGTAGATGTCTATCCAGACGGCCGCGCCTATAACATTACCGATGGTATCGTCAGAGCCCAATATCGGAACTCTTTTACCAAACCGGAGCCGTTAAAACCGGCCGAAATCGTCGAGTTAATAATCCGGCTGGGAATCACCAGCCAGTTATTCCGCCGCGGGCACCGCATCAGACTGGATATCACCAGTAGCAACTTCCCCGCTTTCGACCGGAACATGAATACTGGTAATCCTATCGGCATAGGTGCAGAAGGAATCCCAGCTTTACAAACAGTGTATCATCAATCCGGGTACGCTTCTTATATTGAACTGCCGTTCATCCCGGCATAGCGGGTATTAGTATCACTTACCAAAATTAAAATAAATATGCGCTCCCTTAATAATGTAGTTAGCCTTCAAGGAGATGATATGACGATACAAGAACTGGAAGCCAAGGTAAAAATGCTGGAAGCCAAAATACAGGGGATGTCCGATCTGGAAGCTAAAGTACGTATGCTAGAAGATATCGAGCAAATCAATATCCTGCAAAGGGCTTATGGTTACTACCTAGAACACATGATGGTAGAAGACATTGTCGACTTGTTTGCCGATGGTGAAGATATTGAACTCTGGGTGACGGCCGGCAAATTTAAGGGTAAAGAGGGGGTAAACCGTCTCTATAAATATATCCGGGATAGTTTCCCCAGCCCTGAATTTCTGCATCAATTGATGCAGCTTTCCGGGATAGTCCATGTTAATCCAGATGGGATTAGCGCTAAGGGAAGGTGGTATGGGTTAGGGGCGAATGCTTTACCACTAAAGGGGGGTAAAATCAACCCCGGTTGGATGAATGGAATATACGAAATGGAGTATATCAAGCAAGACGGTAAATGGAAAATCAAAAAACTCCGCTGGTGTATGACTTTCCGTGCTTCCTGGACAGAAAGCTTTGTGGAATCTTCGAGGAGGGATGATAGCCCAATGGACCGGGCGGAGAATAAAGACTTGGGGCGTAGGGGAACTCCAGAGGAAACGCGTTATCCATCCGGGTTTATCTGCCCCTTCCATTTTGAAAACCCGGTTAGCGGCAGAAAAACTGCCTATGAAGACTAGGCCGTCCCGCTATTAGCTGATTAGTGTTACATTATTTCGTCGGTTAAGTATCAAGCCTATCGGAGCACGACTGTATCGAAAAAGAACGGGCAAGGCTTAATAAAAGGATGCAGCGTCTCGGAAAAGCTTTCGTTGTTGGATTGGTTGAAGAAGAAGACTACAAAGTCCAGAAAAAATATTACAGGATCAACTAGACGTTCTGATTATTCCAGAGGCAGAAGCCGCATTCGATGCCGGGCAAAAACTGGAGGATTTCGGCGTAGTCTGGGAAGTGGTCTCGCTGGAAGATAAACACTCCCTGCTTCTCAACAGGCATGACGCAGTCTACGTTGACCTTGCGGATACCCAGTCGGTGGTGGCCATAAAACCTAAGCCGTCGTTCTATCCTTTGTTCGATTCTCTTGGGCAACGGCTTGGCAGCACGATAAAAGTGCTTAAAGACGATATCCTTATAAAGAAATAGGCCCTGATTCGGAATTAGAGCCTAGTGCTGTTTTGGTGGAGACGGGGGAGGGTTGAAATCACATCTTCAATATTTTCAGTTGGGCTTTATCCCGTATATATCTAGCCAGTAGTAGCGAGAGGATTTGAAGGGAAGTTTGTGACTAAATTATCTTCAAATATTACGGTATTTGATAGTTGCGTTAAACGTTATGAACCATCAGCTAATTTATAGCTACTATTGAAAAGATATCGGGAAGAACTGAACACCATAGGAAGCCAAATGTGCTCATTAGCGCGGCAATCCGCGAACACAAACTGGCTGGCCAGACTCTCTTATTAGCATGAAATCACGGTTAATAGAGAAGTACGCGTGTGGTTGAGTTACCTTAAAAAATCATGAGCGGAACTTGGAATTCGAATCTTATTAGCTCCACTAAAGTGGACGATACTTAAAACCGTCCGCAATCGTCGTCATCTGTTTTCAGAAAGAGTATTTTCGACAACCTTCCCATGGTATGTGTAATAATTTTCCATTTAAGTATTTTTTTAGAGGTTCAAATCCGGTAGATTAGGCGGTACAGGGCTCGAACCTGAGACCTCCGGTTTGTAAAAATGATGCTCTAACCAGCTGAGCTAACCGCCACCAACAATTTGGAGCCACTCTACCACAATATATTCTTTATCCCTGTATTTCTCTTGGGAAGCGATACGGATAAGATCTTCATAGGACTGTAATCCTTGACCTTCGACCATAAAAACACCTTCGTTAAAGTTCAGATAATCCCTAGCCTGTGCTAATTCACAAATATATTCATTGGGTTTCCCCGAAGGAAGCTTGATTTTTACTTTGGGTAAACGGAACATCTTGTTACCTCGCTAAGGGTAACACTTACCTTACCAGTATTGTATCCATGTCCTTAAAATTACAAATCTACTGACAGGTAAGTATCGCTCTTTTAACCATAGTCTTGGCAATCTGAATTTTGTACCTGTTATAGTTCAGTCCTATGGCATCGGACACCGCAGCGGCACCTGCAGCTTCAGCATTTGTTTCATTTATCGTTTTACCTTTAATGAAATCCTCGGCTTTGGTTGCCCGAAACGGTTTATTATAAACGGCATTCAAGCATATCTTGGCCGTCTTTCCGCCGATGGCAGCAGCACAGTTGACAATCGGGAAGTCGATAGACTTCCTTAAGGCGAATTTGACGAAAGCGCACTTAGTGCCAGCACCAAGTTTCGGCAATTGAATTTCGATTACTATTTCGTCATTTTGAAGGATCGTAGATTGTACTCCTTTGCCAGCAGCCCAGAACTCGTCAGCCTTGATGGTCCTTTTTGAAGTCACAATTTTTGCATCCAGGACGATTAACGCCGGTGCCAGATCCGACGAATTGACTGCAAAACAACCGCAGTTAAAACACCTGTTTGCTTCCGTTAGGGCAGCTTTCAAGTCTAGGCTGCCGATATCTTCAGCCTCCAGGCTCTTCATCCTTTCTGGTATCGGGATTTCCGGATTTTTTACCCGGTTTGTTTTTTTAAGGCTTGAGACATTGAACTTAAGAGCAAGGTCGGTGGATCCGGTTTCTTTTTCTGTATGTTTTGTCCTCTTTCCCTTGAGGTATAAATCTATAAAGTCGGCGGCTTTTCGTCCGGCGGTAATGGCTTCGATGACGGAAGCAGAACCCGTGGTTATGTCCCCGCCGGCAAACACGCCGGGTATATTAGTCGCCTGGGTTTCAGGGGCAATCACTAATAGACCTCTATTCGTGGTCAAAGATAGTTTCGGACTGATAAAAGAAAGGTCCGCCCTCTGGCCGATAGCCAGGATTATCTGATCGGCATTAACCGTCTTTTTAGTATTATCGTCAAAAACAGGAGAAAAATGGTGCTCTTTGTCATACACTGAAGTGCAACGGACCAGTTCCATTCCGGTAACCTTTCCGTTCTCAACGATAACCCGGGAGGGTCCCCAGGAAGGCATTAATTGGACGCCTTCAGCCACGGCTGTTTCAATCTCCGCTTCGAATGCCGGCATTTCTTCTCGGCTTTCTAAAGAGGCAGCAATTACTTCTTTCGCGCCAAGTCGCAAGGCAACAGTAGCAACGTCAATAGCCACATTGCCTCCGCCTATTACCAATATCCTCGCAGGGACGTTTGCAGTACCAAGCCTTGCATTCCTCAAGAATTCCAGGCCGGATACCAGTAATTCCTCATCATTGATTTTCAAAACCGACTGATTCTGAACGCCACATGCAAGAAATACGCTATTGAAACTTTTTTTAAGATCTTCGACGGATATATCTTTGCCCACGTCGGTTCCAACTCTAAATTCAACTCCAATGCTTTCCAGGACTTTTATCTGCTTCTGAACAATATCATCAGGTAAACGGTAGAGCGGAATAGCATAAGAAAGCATCCCGCCCGGTTTTTTATTCCTGTCAAATACCGTGACATGATATCCTGACATTCTTAAATAATAAGCTGCGACGAGACCAGCCGGGCCGGAACCAACAATTGCGACTTTCTTTCCAGTCTCTTTTTCAGGCGGCTTTATAATTCTGGCATGATTTTCGAGGATATAATCACCCATGGACCGCTCAACGGACCTGATGGAAATCGCTTCATCAAATTCTCCCCGGTTGCAGCCCTGTTCACATTTGTGGGGACATACTCTTCCCGTGATGGCAGGAAAAGGATTAGATTTGAGTAATATCTTTGCCGCTTCAAGCAGGTCATTGTCCCTTATTTTTTCAAAATATGAAGGTATATCTACATTGCCGGGACATTCTGAAGAACAAGCCGGAACCGCTGCTTTCACGGCGCCGAATATCGAGTGGTATCTGTTTTCCCCGACGATGGCAAAGCAGGTCTGGCCGCCTTTTCTCATGCAATCAAACCTGTTTCCCTCTTTCCGGAAATACCAGCACCGGTTGAGCTGGCAGATATTACCGCCGATGGTACCCATCTCCCTGATATGCGGAGAAGCCGCACTGTGGGCTGCCTCGGCCAGGGCGGCAAGTTTGCTCTTAATGATAGGGCTGTTGGCAATGTCCTGAAGTCGTGTCAGGGCACCTATCCTAACTAAGTTATCTTCTTCCTTGATATAATCCAACCCCGGGATGGTCTTGAGGTTAACAATTGTTTCAGGGTAATTGCGGAATATCTCAAACCTCAGGGTGCCGAGAAGGTCCGTACCGCCGGCGAGTACACAAGCCTTATCCGCGCGTTTCTTAAGCATCGAGACTGCCTCACCTACCGAGGCAGCATCTATATGACTAAATTTCCTCAGACTTTTCATTTTGTACTCTTTAAACCTTTCCCAGAGCTTTCAGAACTACATCAGGTGTAACCGGGGTATCCTCAACCCACTTACCTATCGCGTTATATAAAGCGGGTACGAGTAAAGCAGCCGCGGTGGCAGCCTTACCAGCTTCACTGCAGCCGTAAAGCCCGTAGGCACTGAACCCGAGGTGCGTTTCAACAATGGGACAATTGATATCCCCGACGTCCTGTATCGTCAGGATAGGGTAACCGAGGAAGTTGTCATTGAGCTTGACTCCGGTCTTGGGGTCATAGAATATCCCCTCGGTAGCGGAGATACTGATACCTTGATAGGCACCACCATAAAGCTGTTGCGCGTTCACATCGGGATTGATCGACTGTCCCAGGTCATAAGAATGAACCAGGTTTGTTACTTCAACCTTGCCCGTTTCGGTATCAACCTCTACTTCCACGAAGCAGGCCTGCCTCGCCATATCATATTGTGCCTCCACTTTATCAGGCGGAGGCGGCGTGATAGCAACAAAGAAAGGCCCACCCTCTAACCAACTGTACTTGTATGAAGAGGTGAGTGTTTTTACCGGCAAGGTATTAGCCGGATTTGCTTTTTCAAAAATTACGCTGTCTTTGATATCCAGTTCTTCGATCGTTTTTCCCTGGAAAGGAGAAGGTTTTGGCGGGGGACCAAAACCAGGAAATCCACCCGGAACAGGCATGGGTTTTAACGCGTATTCAAGTAAAAGTTTTTTCATGGCTCTGGCATTCCACACCAGACCGTAAGAGTTCGTCATAGTGCCCATAGAACCCGCGGGGTAGAAGGCATCAAACGAGAAATATTCTTTAAACTCGATCTTGATATCTTCATAGCTTAGCCCGGCTTCGTCAGCTACAATCTGGCAATAAGTGGTCGGGGCAGACTGGCCGCAATCACAGCGTCGAAAGAATATAGTAGCTGTCCCATCCTGAGCTACCGAAATACCCGGATAAGGATTATTGGCTCCACGAACACCGGTAGCCCAGGATGCACAGGCATAAAAACTGACCCCGTGCATCTTGCCATCAGGGAGTTTCCGGGTGCCCGGCGCATGCCATTTTTTATCCCAGTTAAAAGCGACTTTACCGGCATCAATAACTTCCTTAAGGCTATCTCTTGGCGGCATCCCGTACTTCTTTTTAACGTTCTCGTCGAGCCAGGCCATATCGTGACCTTTAACACCGTCATTTACCAATTGCACTTTAATAGGGTCCATTTCCAGATGGGCGGCTACCTTGTTGATTATCATGTTTATAAGGACGCAGTCCAATGCTCCATCCTTCCAGCAGGATTCGTGTGCTTTGCTCCAGTATGATTGTATCTGGCGCACGTATATGTTTGGTGTCTTCAAAGAATTTACAAGCATCTTAAACAAAGGATGTCCGTCATGCTGGTAAGTAACAATTTTTATAGCTACGATTGTCCCATCATTATTAAAGCCTACTTTATAATGAGCTGTCCCCGTCTCATAGCTCGTACCTTCCCATGCCAGACCATAGTCATCCACGAACTTTACCGGCTTGTGGGTCTTCTTGCTTGCTATCACGGCGTACCGGCATAACTGGGAATTGTACCCCATTTGATTACCGCCAAACATCGCCCCGTTATGCGGTGTGTGTACTTTAAGCTTAATCGCAGCGTTTTTAAATTCCGGTAATATCCCGAATTGCACATCCCTACCGATAGAGGCCCCGTGAAACCAGAGTTCCAGTTCATCCCCTTTAAAATAAGCTACAATACACCCCGGTTCTGGAGTAGCCCACACATCATCATCTAATTTCTGCTGGTAGAATTCGATAACGTTTTCGGCAGCAGCAAAACCCTTTTCCGCATCACCCTGGTTTAAAATAACAGCGTCTTTCCAGACATTACTTTTAGGATTTCGCTCCGGGTGTAGTATTGGAGCACCAGGTTTAGCCGGTTCTTCCGGGTCCAGGATAATGGGGAGTTGTTCCCACTCGATACTTTCTCCTATTAGTTTTAGCGCCTGGTCACATATTTCCTCGCTGTCAGCAACCACAATAGCACCTACCCTGACGCCAAAAAAGTCGGCAGTGTCCGGGAGGATAGATTCTCGCCACCAGTACCAGCCGACTTCTCTGGGGAAATAATCATGAAGGTCTATATCTTGAGCGTCATATCTAATCACGGTGTGCACACCTGGCAGGTCTTCGGCCTTACCGCTATCCATATGCTTGATTCTGGCATGGGCGTAAGGCGAACGGTAAGCCTTCGCATACAGCATGCCCGGAAGATAAACGTCACTGGTGTAAACCGCTTTACCAGTTACTTTATCCAGGGCTTCTTTCGGGCGTAAGCCCGGTTTGCCAATATAACCGCCTTCAGGTGGCCGCCATAACCAGGGTTTGTTTTCTGTGTCCTGCGACATATTATTTCCTTTCCCTGAGTTTCTGCGCAGCTTCCAGAATAGCTTTAATATGTACGTGGTAATTACCGCAGCGGCATATGTTGCCGCTAAGAGCCTCTTTAATTTCGTCTGCGGTAGGATCGGGGTTGTGGTCCAACAGCGCCTTGGCCGTCACAATAAAACCCGGTGTACAGTATCCGCATTGCGCCGTCCAGTTCATGACATAAGATTCAACCAAGGGATGATTAGAGTCAGCGATTCCTTCGGCTGTTTCGATGACGGCGCCGTCACATTCAGCAGCTAGTATCGAGCATGATAATATCGGCCTGCCATTCATAATAACAGAGCAAGATCCACAGGCCCCGTATCCACCACACATATCTTTGACGGATGTAAGCCCTAGCTTTTTGCGTAGTACATCCCGCAGTGGCCAGTTAGGCTCAACCTGTATAACGCATTCTTTCCCATTCACCGTAAGCTTGACCGAATTTTTTTGCGATGCTTCAGGATGTTCAGCCGGTGTGATTGCTATTGAGGACTTTTTAGTTCTTGGCAATTATTTCCTCCTCAAGGGAATTGTCTTAAAAGATAAAAGTACGTATACGTATTATATTATAACAAAATGTACATACCCATGTTAAAAGTTGGATATTTTTAGCCTGACTCGGTCCGAAGTACCCGTTACTATTTTTTTACTGGGTCATGACACTATTAATGAATAGCAACCGTGCTTATTAATAGTTTACTACTGTTAATGACTGCTCTCAAGCTTGGAAGTAAAGATTCGCTTAAACTATTTCTATCGCTTTCAAGCTTGCCAATAATCAGGAGTTTGGTATACAAGGTCCGCAGGTCAACATTTGTTTACAAAGCTAAACAACTTGCCTCAATCGGGGTTTTCACTTCACCAGCGGGCTTTCCCAACCTTTATGTTTCATCAAAAGTTTATCCCAATTCTTCGGCAGTTTAACCGGCTTTGTAACGAAATGGGCGGCGCCATAACCGAAGGTACTCGTATACGTGATACCATAAGGTCCGGCACCGCCGGAAATACAAATCTTAATGTTTTCTGGCCCGGCGAGTATCGGCACTAATGTTTCGGGACTGGATTGGCATTTTTTTATGAGCCAATCCGGGAGGCGGCTAAAGGCCGGTAGTTCTTTAGCGTCTCTCCCGCCAAGAAATTCGGACGCGGGTATTTGAATTGCATCGACCAGGGCTTTTTGAAATTCAAGCCTGGAATAGCCCTCGCGTCTGATACAATCAAAAGTGGAAGCGCAGAGGAGAACCAGGTTATCCATGCCCCAGTTTCCCACTAGCCTATCATGTTTCACTCTTCCCTGTTTACTGATATATTCAATTATTCTTTTTACCGTGGGGGGTTCCGGCTGAACGATGTCCGGCTGCCAGGACATCGCCGGCATGACGCTGATAGTAGGCTGTTCTTCCGAATATCCCTCCGCCACCCGTAAGGGCTCCCAAGCACCTTTATAGGCTTTCTCATTTTCTGCCATTAAGTTAATGAACTTGAAAGGGCTGCCCAGAGTTTTCATATCATTCACACCGGGCCAGGTATGTCCCAGGTTAATCATTACCAGTCTAACTGCCCGGCCGATAGTAGCATTTGCCCTCCACCCGGGACCAATGGTACTAAAACTGTTATTGATGTTGATGTCTTCAATTATTTTTTGCCCGCTTACGATTAGGAAAGGAGACATATTACAGGAAGTACATTGGACTTCCCGTAAATCGAACTTTGGGTCTATAATAGCTTCAACGGCAGCAATCACTAATGGCAAATATTGCGGAAGACAACCGGCCATTACCGCATTAATCGCGATTTTTTCTATTGTAGCTTCGCCGCCTCCAGGTTCGACCAGACCGATAACATGATCAACAGGTAAGTCGGTCCCTTCGAGCATTTCGTCCACCGCCTCCCTGGTAGGGGGGACCAGAGGCAGCCCATCGCTCCAACTATGTTGCAAGAAATATTTTTCCATATTATTCATGGCTTTAGCATAAGTCGTGCCACTAACAGCAATTGTGTCTCCAGTTGGTTTTTCCGT
>JBEKAC010000015.1:0-47260 GCA_050018395.1 Dehalococcoidales bacterium | reverse complement strand
GCCGGAGCCAACGCGGCTGGCCCACCAGGGGGCGGGCGGGCATTTAAGTAAAAAATAAATATAGCAGGGATAAAATATGATACGCGATATAAACCAGGCGGAACTGGAAAAACACTTTAATAACCTTGTGGCGCTGGTGGAGGCCGGCAACCACTTCAATCACTCCAACCCGCAGCACGTTACGTGGCTCAAGAAACGCATTAACCGGCACTTTTACGCCGGCGTCAGATTCTTCGCCGCTTTTGAAGAAAGCGACTGGCCTATCGGCTTCGCCGGGGTTCTGATTCCCGAACGGTTGGAAGGCGTGCCTTTCGGGCGGTCCACAGAACTAATGCTGATCGGGGTATTGGAGGCATACCGCGGCCGGGGATATGGTAAAATGTTGTTAGAACATGCGGAAAAGCTCTCCCGCGAAAGCGGGGCGTACTGCATGTACATCGCGACGTACGCCCGGGACAGCCGCAACATCGCGTTTTACGGGCATCACGGGTACATTCCGGTGGCTACCCTGCCGGATGTTAACGGCCCCGGCGACGACGGCAACGTGTACATGCGGAAAATAATCGCGGAAAATTAGGTGCGGAGAAGAACATGCAGGAAACCAGAGACCGGCTAAGGGATTTACAGTCCAGAGTGGCGCTTGCCCTGGAGCGTCTTTGACATCGCCGGTAAAGAAAAAGAGATAAAAGACCTGGAGAAAGAGTCCTCCCGGCCCGATTTATGGGCCGACCAGGCCAATGCGCAGAACGTCATGCGGCAGCTATCGGAAAAAACACGGACGGTGCAGCAGTGGCGGGGACTGGAGAAAAAATTGGCCGATATCGGCGAGTTGATGGCTATTTCCGGCGAGGGCGACCCCATCATGGCGGAGCTGAACAAAGAACTGGAAGGGCTCGCCAAACAAATAGGAGAGTATGAATTTCAGCTGGCTTTCAGCGGCGAGTACGACGCCCGCAACGCCATCCTGGCGATACACGCCGGGGCGGGGGGTACGGAAAGCCAGGACTGGGCGGAAATGCTGATGCGGATGTACCTGCGGTGGGCGGAGCGCCGCGGCTTCGAGGCCGAAATACTGGACACGTCCCCGGGGGACGAGGCGGGGATAAAAAGGGTGATCATCGCGGTGAAGGGGGAATACGCGGCGGGGTATTTAAAGAGCGAGCACGGCGTGCACCGGCTGGTGCGGCTTTCGCCCTTTGATAGCGACCACGCCCGGCATACCTCCTTCGCCCTGGTAGAGGTGATGCCGGAGGCCGAGAGCGATGTAGAAGTGGACATCAAGCCGGACGATATTAAAGTGGAGACCTTCCGTTCCAGCGGGCCGGGGGGCCAGCATATGCAGAAAACGAGCAGCGCCGTGAGAATAACCCACCTGCCGACGGGCATTACGGTGTCCTGCCAGAGCGAGCGCTCCCAGCACATGAATAAGGACTTTGCTTTTAAGATACTGCGGGCGCGCCTGCTGGAGCAGGAACTGGAAAAACGGGAGGCGGAGAAAGCCCGTCTCAAAGGGAAGCGGATCGAGGCGGGGTGGGGCAACCAGATCAGGAGCTATGTCCTCCACCCCTACCGGATGGTCAAAGACCACCGGACAGACTACGAAACTGGCAATACGGAAGCCGTGCTGGACGGTGAGCTGGACGGCTTTATCGATGCGTATTTAAGATCAATGATGGGCAGGAAAGAACAATGAAGAAAAAAATAATTTCAATAGCGGCTATCACCTTATTAATGATACTTTTCATCCCTAATGCGGTACACGCCGTCGGCGGGATAACGGTCACCAGCGACAGTGCCGCCGTCAGTTTCCCGGACAGCATCGCCTTCAACATCTCCGCCCAGGACGGCGCCAACATCAACGATATCCGCCTGCATTACACCGTCGAACGCATCGATTTTGCTAAGATCACCAGCGAAATCTACATCAGTTTTACGCCGGCGGCTTCCATCAAGCAGCAATATACCATGGACATGAGACAAACGGGCGGGTTCCCGCCGGGTACGAACCTCGATTACTGGTGGACGTTGACCGATGCCTCCGGTGGCAGTCTGGCCACGACGCCCAAGGTGGTGCATTTCAACGACGGGCGCTATAACTGGAAGACCAGCCAAAAAGGCATGGTGACGCTTTACTGGTACCAGGGCGACGCCTCTTTCGCCGGTGAGCTGATGGATGCCACCCAGCAGGCGCTGGGGCGCTTATCCGATAACACCGGGGCCGAGCTCAAAAAGGATGTAACTATTTATATTTACGCCAATGCAACCGACCTCCAGGGCTCAATGATCTTCCCCCAGGACTGGACGGGCGGGGTGGCTTTTACCGAGTACGGCGTGATCGCCATCGGCATCGCGACGGATGCCGCCAGCCTTAGTTGGGGCAAGGGGGCTATTTCCCACGAACTGACCCATCTGGTGGTACATCAGGTCACACTTAATCCCTATAACGGCCTGCCCACCTGGCTGGACGAAGGCCTGGCGATGTATTCGGAAGGGCCGCTGGATGCCAGTTTTACCAGTGCGCTATATGCCGCCGAGAAAAATAATACGCTGATCTCGATACGCAGCCTGACCAGCCCCTTTTCCGCCGATGCCAACCTGTCTATCCTGTCCTATGCCGAGAGCGATGAAGTCGTGTCCTACCTCATCAGCCACTACGGGCGGGATAAAATGCTGGAGCTATTGAATATCTTCGGGCAGGGCAGCGGCTACGACGACGCTTTAAAGACGGTTTACGGATTTGACATGGACGGGCTTAACACAGAATGGCAGGCTCAACTGCTGGTGGGGACGGTCGGTTAATACACAAGGCGTTATCGATTTATATTTTCTGTATGGACGGGGAGCGCGGACCGGCCGCTTCCGTTTTTACGGTGTCTTCACGATGGACGCTCACCAGCTTGAGGTCGTTTTTATTCCAGGCGGCGCCGCATTGAATGCAGGCGATATAAACGCCGTAGACATCGCTCTCGATTGAGAGATCGCCGCCGCACCTCGGGCAGGCTGTCGCCCGGACCAGGCCGAGTATTTTTCTCTTCAGTTCGGTGCTGTTGGCCGGTTTCCCATTGTTTTCCATATCTACCATGATGATAGGCATAACTTCCGTTTTTTTGAATCTGGGCAACCCTTATTCTGAAAAAACTATTCCATCAAATTGATTGGTGGTTATTACCCTGCTTTTTCAGGAGAAACATCGCCGAAAGGGAGCGCATCTTGCGCCGCTCTTGAGCGAGGTGATAGACTAAGCTGTCATGAAGAAAGCCGGCACAGATAAAACCCGGGCGATGACCATCCATGACCTGCCCGTTGCCGACAGGCCGCGGGAAAGGCTGCAAAGCCTGGGGGTGGAAGCCCTTTCCGCGCAGGAAATACTGGCGCTGCTGCTGGGGAGGGGTATCTCCGGCGAGTCCGTGATGGTGACCGCACAGCGTTTGCTAAGCCAGTTCGGCGGTCTAAAGGGAATCGCCGCGGCTTCCATCGAGGAGCTTTCACAGGTGAGGGGCATCGGTATCGCCAAGGCCGCCCAGATCAAAGCCGCCTTCGAGCTGGCCAACCGGGTCGATGGCAATACTGAATCCGCGGCAAAATTATCCCTGAAAACGCCTGAAGATATCGTGGGGCTGGTGCAGGGAAGACTGAAAGGCAAAAAGAAGGAATATTTTCTGGCGCTGCTACTCGATACCCGGAACCAGTTGATCAGGTTGGCGGAGATATCGGTGGGGAGCCTGGACAGCAGTATCGTACACCCCAGGGAAGTTTTCAAGGAAGCAATATCGGCCAGCGCTTCATCCGTGGTCTTCGTGCACAATCACCCTTCCGGCGATACCACGGCCTCCGAGGATGACATTGCCCTGACAAAAAGACTGGCCCAGGCCGGAGAAATCGTGGGCATTGACGTCCTGGACCATATCATCATCGGCGGGAAGAGCTACACCAGCCTGAAAAGGCAGAAGCTGTTTTGAGGCCCTTCCCACCGCGATTTTTTATTTTCTCTTACTTTTAGCGCTCGTGCTTTTCGCGTATCACCGGCTTGGTCTTGTCTTCCGGCTTACGTACGTATTCCTGCGTCAGCGCGATATCCATGAAGACGATGGGCTTGCGGATAATCCTGAACTCCAATGGAGTGTGCACCATGCCCTTGGGAACATGGACGAAGCAGCTTTCCGTAATCACCAGTTTTTCCTGCTTGCCTTTGGGGCCCAGGTAAAGCCAGACCTCGGCGTCGAAGTCATTGACATGGGTGGCATCGGCGTTCTGGAAGGCGAGGAACTGGTCGAAGTCATGCGTATGGGGGTCGTTAATCATCAGGAACGGCTCGGTGACGCAGAACCAGTCCATGCGATAAGGGGAGTTCCACTCATATCCCCAGATGTGGAAAGACTTGGCGGTGAGCGCCGGATAGAGCTTGGTGAAATCCGCGACGGGTTTGCCCTTGTAGTATTTGGCGTACTCTTTAGGGATCATTTTCTTCTCCTTATATAAAGCTGTTTGTTAATGATTATAGGTTGAAGACTGGAATAATTCAAATAAGCGTTGATAATACACAATGTGTAACGCGCGGAGATTGCTCCGTCACTCCAGACTACTCGCCAAAATACATGAATTTATGTTAAAATTGCCCATATCAGGAGGTTCTAATGAAGAAACGCGTCTTTTCCGGCATACAGTCCACGGGGAACACCCACATCGGCAACTACCTGGGGGCTACCCGCCGTTGGGCCGCCGAACAAGATCAGTACGAAAATATCTTCTGCGTGGTAGACCTGCACGCTATTACCGTGCCGCAAGATCCCAAGACGTTATATGCCAAGACCCGCGAGGTCGCTGGTCTGCTCCTGGCGGCGGGCATCGACCCGGAACGCTCCATATTGTTCGTGCAGTCGCACGTGCACGAGCACAGCGAGCTGGCGTGGATACTCAACTGCTTCATCCCGATGGGCTGGATGGGGCGCATGACGCAGTATAAAGAAAAGTCCGGCAAGCAGAAGGAGCAGGTGAGCGTGGGGCTCTTTGATTACCCCGCCTTGATGGCCGCCGATATCCTGCTCTATAAAACGGACGTCGTGCCGGTGGGCGAAGACCAGAAACAGCACGTCGAGCTGGCGCGGGACGCGGCGCAGCGCTTTAATAACATCTTCGGGGAGACCTTCGTGCTGCCGGAGCCGCTGATCGGCGCCGTAGGGGCGCGCATCATGGGTCTCGACGACCCCACCAGGAAAATGAGTAAAAGCGAAGAAGGCCCGAACCACGCCATCGCCCTGCTGGACACGGCGGATGCTATCCGCAAGAAAATCATGCGGGCGACGACCGATTCGCAGACGACGGTCGTCTTCGACGAGGGGCGGCCGGGCATCTATAACCTGCTATCGATTTACCAGACCATCACCGGCGAAAAAAAGCAGGACATCGAAAAACGCTTCGAGGGCAAAGGCTACGGCGACTTCAAAAAGGCCTTAGCCGAGGTGGTAGTGGAATGCCTGCGCCCGCTACAGGAGCGCTATAAGGCTTTAACCGCCGACCCCCGCCAGATCGATAATATCCTGACCGAGGGCGCGGCCAAAGCCCGTCCCCTCGCGCAGAAAATGCTGGCGGAGGTGAAAAAGCGGGTGGGGCTGGGGTAAAGATACCTTAAAAATCAAAAATCAAATCTCAAAGACACAGATAAAAGATTAAAAAATTCCCTCTTTATGACAATCCGCTAGATTTGCTTTTTTATTTTGATATTTGTCATTTGTCATTTGACATTCCCCCTTCCTCTCCCTTGTGACCTTTCTTACAGACAATTTACTTTGAGTAAACTATTCTCTAACTGAAATAACTTTCAGGAGGCTTAAAAATGCCGACGAAAAAGACCGCGGTTAAAGAGACTTTAAAGCTAACGCCCGCCGTTGAAGAAGGACCTTACTACAAGGACGGCTCGCCGGAACGTAAGGCTATTATCACCAAACCTGACACTCCGGGTACCAAGCTCATTATCGAAGGATGCGTGCTGGATGAAAACGGCAAGCCCATAGCTAAGGCCTGGCTGGACTTCTGGCACGCGGACGGCACGGGCCAGTATGATAACAAGGGTTATAACCTGCGCGGTCACCAGTATACAGATAAAGACGGCCACTACCATCTGGAGACCGTCCGCCCGGTGCAATACCTGTTCCGCGCGCCGCACGTCCACGTTAAGGTGCAGGCCAACGATAGCGCGCCGGTACTGACGACCCAGCTCTTTTTCCCCGGTGAGAAGAGAAACACTACCGACCCTATTTTTGAAAAAGGGACGTTGATGGAAGTAAAAGACGTGGCGGATGGACAATTAGCGACTTTTTATTTTGTGGTGGAGACTTAACGAGGCAACAAGTTACCACCACCCGCTCCGAGATCCTTCGCTGTGCTCAGGATGACAATAAAAATGGGGCGGGCTTTCAGCCCGCCCCTACTGTAGACTGTCAACTGTTAACTGTAAACTATTTTCTGTACTTCTTCACGAACCGCCCTATGCGCTTAAGCGCTTCCTCGATGTCCGCCAAGGAGGTAGCATAGCAGCAGCGAATGTATCCCTCGCCGCACTGGCCGAAAGCGGAACCGGGCACCACCGCCACCTTTTCTTCCTGTAGCAACGTCTCGGAGAATGTCTCGGAGTTCATGCCGGTGCAGGTAATAGATGGGAAAGCGTAAAAAGCCCCCTTGGGCTCGAAGCAGGGCAGGCCGATATCAGTAAGGCCCTTGACGATGATTTTACGCCGCCGGTTGTAGTCCTCGACCATTTCCACCACATCCGGCTCGCCGGTTTTTAAAGCCTCGATGGCGGCCACCTGGGCCGGGGTGGGCGCACTCATAATGGTGTACTGGTGGATCTTCGTCATGGCGGCGATAATCTCTTTGGGCGCTACGGCGTACCCGATGCGCCAGCCGGTCATGGCGTAAGCCTTAGAAAAGCCGCCGAGCAGAATCGTGTTGTCCTTAACGCCCGGCAGGCTCGCGTAGCATGTATGTTCCATGCCATACGTCAGGCGGGCGTAAATCTCATCGGAGATCACGGTCAGGTCATGTTTTCGGGCAACCTCGGCGATGTCCAAAAGTTTTTGCTTTTCCATGACGGCGCCGGTGGGGTTGGAGGGGTAGCCGATCAGGATAGCCCGGGTCTTTTTGGTTATCTTCTTTTCGATGTCTTTGGCGTCAACCTCAAAGCCGTGCTTTTCAGACGTGGACACCATTACCGGCTTGCCGCCGGCCAGGATAACACAGGCATCGTAAGCTACGTAGTGCGGGTCCGTCATGATGACCTCGTCACCGGGGTTGAGAATGGCGCGCATCGCCAGGTCTAACGCCTCGCTGACGCCCACGGTCATCAAAATTTCCCCGTTGGAGGCGTAATCGATGCCGTATTTCTCCTGGAGGTACTTACACGTCAGCTCTCGCAGCTCGATGATGCCGGAATTAGAGGTATACATGGTGTAGCCCCGCTCCAGGCTCTTGACCGCCGCCTCGCTGATGTGCCAGGGCGTGGCGTAATCCGGCTCGCCGACGCCCAAAGAGATAACGCCCTCCATGCTCTGGAGAAGGTCAAAAAACTTGCGGATACCGGAAGGTGAAAGAGCGTTCGTCCTATCCGAAATAAGCTTATATTTGGGTGTATGACCAGATTCTTTGGCCGACATAGCATTCCCGTCAAAACCGCCGTTATAAGATCATCGGCTGGCGTTTGACTCCCTCCCCTCCCTCTAGAATTTCGCCGTCGTCCTTGTAGCGCTTGAGGACAAAGTGCGTCACCGTGCCCTGCACGCCCTCGATATGCGCCAGGTTCTGCGAGACGAAGTCCGCCACCTTGTGTTCCGATTTCCCCACGACGACGAGCAGCAGGTCATAGGTGCCAGAAGCCAGGAAAAGCGACCGTACCTGTTGAAACAGGGCGATGCGCCCGGCGATGGAATCGAAGCCGACCTCCGGCTCCGGTTTTACCCTGACCTCGATAAGCGCCCAGACCTGCTCATCCCCTTCCAGCCGGTCCCAGTTGACGACCGTCTTATATTTGAGAATGATGCGGTCTTTTTCCGCCTGCTTGATAGCTTTGGTCACCTCGGCGGCGGATACGCCGACCATGGTAGCTATTTGCTTTTCCGTTGTGCGGGGATCGTTTTCCAGGATTTTCAAGATGTCTTTCAGCATATCCTTACCTCCTTCTAAAGGTTTTGCCGAGATGGGAACAGATATAAACAGGATATCATTTGGCGGGAGTGAATACAAGAGGGGGAGAAGGGAAAATGTCAAATGTTAAATGACAAATATCAAATGGGAAAATAAAGACAAAAAGAACCTTAAATAATAACAATACCGACGAAAGCCGGTATCCAGACAGGCCCAATTAGCGCAAATTAATGTTAACTAAACACCAGAAGCTTTTATCGAATCCGGTTAAGGGCGCGGCGCATCTGCGCCACACGCTGGCGGTATTCTTCCGGCTTTAGAATAACCGTTTCTTTATTGGGGTCGGCGGGATGGCCGGGGAAAGCGTCGCCGTAGTAACGGGGTTCCAAATGACAGTGCAAATGGGGCACGGCATTCCCCAGCATCTGGAAATTCATTTTAATAGCGCCGAAGGCTTTTTCCAGGGACTGCCCGGCCAGCATCAGGTCGGCAAAGAACTTCCGCTGGTCTGCGGCGGCAAGCTCATAAGGCTCACGGACATGTTGATGACATATTAAAAGGCAATAGCCTTTAACGTACTGGTTTTTCACCAGTATCATCCGGCTGACGGAAAGGTCAGCGAGAAAATAGTCTGAATCAGCCGGGAGAGTTTTTGCCGCGATGACCGAACAGAGCGGGCAATCCTCGCCGCGCACCAAAGCGTCCCATTTTTCTCGGGGCATCCACGCATTAGTCATTTTCATATCTTATCCCAGCCTTCCGGCAGCACCGGTATTCCCCATGCAGAATCAGGCTGCCATTTTTCCCAGCCGTTGAAGGGAGACCGGCCGGACATTATCCACTTCACGACCCTCTCTCCTTCAGCGCGCAGGGCAGCGGCTTTCGCTTTAAATATCAAGCCAAGATTAACGGCCTCGGCGAACTCATCTTCGTCTTTCCAATGCCAGCCGGACAAATCCGGCGCGATGATGACATCCAGCCACTGGTCGAGAAATTCAAAGCCGCAGGGGGTGCGGCGGAGGGGGTCTTCCAGGTTAACATACCAAGAGTAAAAGCTCATGTCCGAGGCCTGCCAGAAGAGGAGGACGGAATAAGCAGAGCCGGGGACATTTAGACGCAGATAAGAGAGCTTATTCCAGTCGCGGTCCTGGAGCAGCCACTTTGAAGCTACACGGTCGGACGCTTTAACGCGTGAGCCGTCTAGCCTGGTGGGCATCTTGGTGATGGCGCCATCAGGCAGATACAGCGCGGTCAAATCCGGTTTGTCCTGAACGACCAATAATGGCTGGGCGCCCCAAATCTTGCCATCCACGAATTCCTGGAGGACGACGGTCTGGCCGGGGGAAAAACGGGGTTGTTTCATCATCGTAGATTTGCCCTTTTTGATATGACCATCACTCTAGTCATTTCTTTTTCGTCATAAAACCCTGACAACTGTCTGGTCACTTTTAGTCCCCATTGTTCCAGTGTCAGGTCGAGCCAGGGCAGATTAACGGGGTCTTTTCGCGACCGGTACTCCGTAAGCAATAATTCGCCTTCGTCTGCCAGGTAAGTGTCGATTATCCTCTCGATATACTGTCTCTGTAACTCTGCCGGGACATAGACAATCTCTGTCCGCACAAAATCGAAGCGCACCGGGTTAAGCCACGACCAACCATTACCGGTATAGATATTCTGTTTGTATTCCGGCAACCGCTGTTTTGCCAGGTTAGTCAATTTCTCTGATAAATCCAAGCCGAAGGGAATAACGTTGAGGTTTCTGGCCGCCGTCCACTTGAGGACGCATTCAAGCAGATACCCGTTGGCGCAGCCGATATCCAGGAAAGAACCTGATTTATCAATGCAATCGGCTATCGGTTTACGGCATTTGACCCAGCGTTCTTCCGGGCCGGAAAAACCGGACTGTTTCCAGGGCTCGTCATACTGCAGGTAGGTACCATACAATTCTTTCTGCAAAGAAGAAAACCAGCGGTTTAGATGAGTTTCATCCATCGCAAATGCCGTTTCACCCTAAACAGCAGGCTGTTGCTTGTGCCACGCCGTGGCCTGCTCGTAAGCGTAAGCAACTTTAAGCAGAGTTTCCTCGCTAAAGTGCTTGCCGATAATCTGCATCCCTACCGGCAGGCCGTCGACGAAGCCGGCGGGAATAGAAATGCCCGGCACCCCCGCGATGTTTACCGGCAAGGTGCAGACATCGCTTAAATACATGGCCAGCGGGTCGTCCGTCTTTTCCCCTATCTTAAAGGGGACGGTGGGCGAGGTGGGGGTGATCAAAGCATCGAACTTTTCAAAGACGGCATCAAACTCGCGGCGGATTATGGTACGTACCCGCTGGGCTTTAAGATACCAGGCATCATAGAAACCGGCGGACAGCGCGTAAGTTCCGAGCATAATACGGCGCTTGACCTCCGGCCCGAAGCCGTTTTCGCGGGTCTTTTCCATGGATTCCCACATGGTATCGCCCTTAAAAGAAAAACCGTACTTGACGCCATCGTAGCGCGCCAGGTTGGCGGAGGCTTCCGAGGGGGCGATGATATAATAGACAGCGAGGGCATAAGGGGTGTGGGGCAGCGAAACCTCTTCGAGCTTTGCGCCGAGCTCCTCCAGCTTTTTCATGGCGGCTTTCATGACGGAAGCCACCCCCGGCTGCATCCCCTCCACGTAATATTCCCTGGGAATACCGAGGCGCATGCCCTTTAAGTCCGTCTTTAAACTTCCGGTATAGTCCGGCACCGGCTCCGGCACGGAAGTGGAATCCCGCTTATCATGGCCGGAAATAACGTTCATCATCAGGGCGCAGTCGGTCACGTCCTGGGTCAGCGGCCCGATCTGGTCGAGCGAGCTGGCGAAAGCCACCAGCCCGTAGCGGCTGACACGGCCATAGGTAGGTTTAAGCCCCACTACACTGCAAAAGCCCGCCGGCTGGCGGATGCTGCCGCCGGTATCCGACCCTAAAGCGCCGGCCGCCTCCCCCGCCGCGACCGCCACCGCCGAGCCGCCGCTCGAGCCGCCCGGCACGCGTTCCAGGTCCCAGGGGTTATGCGTCACGAAAAAGGCGGAGTTTTCCGTGGAAGAGCCCATGGCGAACTCGTCCATGTTAGCTTTGCCCACCATTACCGCCCCGGCGGCATCGAGTTTCTCCATCACCATCGCGTCATAAGGCGGCACGAAGTTTTCCAGCATTT
The DNA here is from genome assembly GCA_050018395.1 of Dehalococcoidales bacterium. Taxonomy (GTDB): domain Bacteria; phylum Chloroflexota; class Dehalococcoidia; order Dehalococcoidales; family RBG-16-60-22; genus RBG-13-51-18. The sequence continues at coordinate 35,939 of JBEKAC010000015.1, read as the reverse complement.
TAGAGGAGCAGGTAGTACGGACGCCTTTAGTGCAGATGACGTCTTTTATCGCCAGGGGTACGCCGGTAAGCGGGGCGGCATCGCCCGCTTTTATCCGGGCATCGGCGCGGCGGGCCTGTTCCAGTGCCTGTTCTTCCGTGACGGTTACAAAGGCATGTACTTTCGGTTCGAGCTTATTAATACGCTCAAGGTAATCCCCGGTCAGCTCCACGGAAGATATTTTCTTTTCCTTAAGCATACGGCTGGCTTCATGTATCGTCATTTTCATGTTCACGGCTACCTATCTTTTATTTGCCCCACTGCTGCAACGATTCCACCATTTCAGCGGCATTACGCACGCTCAACAATATCGAGTAGTTATCCGTCGTCGGAATATAGACGACACTGGAGCGGTCGGTGACGAACAGCAAAGCTTTTTCGTTGTCCTGGAGCTTGAACCGGCCGGCGGAAAAACCGGGCAAATTGGAACCGTTGGTCTTCCACTTTGGCGCATAGGCTTTATCCAGATTCAAATTTACAACCCGCACGCCCTCCGTTGCGATTTTTTCTTTAGGTATCGTGCGGCTGTAAATACCGGGGCCGATGTGCAGCCCCTGGTCGGTCAGACTGAAGGAAGTGTGCCTCGCCTGATAGCCGAACAGGGCGAACAGCACAATGAGGCCGATGATAATAACTCCCATGACCACGCCGAAAATCCACAGGAAAGTGTACGCTCCCGATGACGCTGGAATGATGCCAAATACTTTTTCCATTTTCACCGCGACCTCCTGTTAATGCGTTTACTCCAGCACTGCCCGGACACGGAACATATCGCCTTCGCGGCGGGGCGCGTTAGCCAGCACGTCTTCCGTCGGCAACGATGGTGCTACCACGTCTTCCCGCATTACGCTTTGCAGCGCCACGGATTGGGCGGTGGGCTCTACTCCACTTGTATCCACTTTTTGCAGCACCTCAAAGTGCTCCAGAAGGTTGGAAAGCTGGTCGCTCATGCGCGCAACCTCTGCCTCGGTGAGCGCCACGCGCGCCAGGCGGGCGATATGCAGCACATCTTCACGGCTAAGTTTCATAAGATACTCCTGTAGAATTTACCAGTAATTTCCCGCCAAATTATAACAGATTGGAGTTAAGAGTTTACAGTTTACAGTGGACAGTTTACAGTTGATAACTAAATCTAGAGCATTCGATGACTAGACTGTTTACTGTCAACTGTTTACTCTCCTTACTTTCCCCTTTTACATAAAAAAGCTATAATGTAAATATTACATAATTTTTTTTATTACATTTAGGAGGTGCAGCATGGGGGAGAGGGTGATGGTATTTATCGATGGAAGCAATCTCTATCATTCCTTGAAAAACTATTTCAATCGGGCGGACCTGGACCTGGGCAGGTTCTGCCGCAAAATCATCGGGAAGCGCCAGCTAATCCGGATTTACTACTACAACGCCAAGGTGGGGCAGAAGCAGGAGCCGGAGCTTTACAAACAGCAGCAGGTGTTTTTTGCCGGCGTCAACGCCATACCATACACCGAACTGCGGCTGGGACGCCTGGTCTATACCAACTGGCCCAGCGTACCGCCTTATGAAAAAGGCACCGACGTCCAGCTGGCCACGGACATGATCACCCACAGCTATAAAAACAACTACGATGTGGCCATCCTCGTGGCAGGAGATAATGACTTCGCGGGCGCCGTCCAGGCGGTTAAAGACAACGGCAAACACGTCGAGGTGGCGTTATTCGGCAAGCAGGGCACATCGCAACAACTGCGGGAAGTCGCGGACATGGTCATCCAGGTCAACGCCCGCATGCTCAAGGACTGCTGGAAAGATTCATTTTCAAACAAAAAGAACTGATGCGGTACACTAGTAAAAAGACCGACTCCAAAGGCCGCCCCGGCGCGCGGTTCTCCGGTGAAGAAGGCGCCATCGTCAAGGACTGGGGGGGTCGGCTGCCGATAGCCTTGATTTATCCCAACACCTATTACCTGGGCATGTCCAACCTGGGCGTACACGCCGTTTACAGCCTGCTGAACAGCCAGCTCCGGGTAGTCTGCGAGCGCGTTTTCCTGGACACGGTAGAGAAAAACGCTCCGGCAGCGATAGAGTCCGGGCGGCCGCTGACCGACTTCGCCGTGCTGGCTTTCTCCATCTCTTACGAGCTGGACTATTTCAACGCCATCCACATGCTTAAAGCGGCCGGTATACCGCTTTTCGCCGGCGAACGCAACGAAAGCCATCCACTGATCATCGCCGGGGGGCCGTGCGTCACTGCCAACCCGATGCCGCTGTCGCCGATTTTCGACGCGTTTTGCATCGGCGAAGCGGAACCGATTCTACCGGCGCTTCTCCCGGTCATAGCGGAAAACATCGGCAACACCCGGAGCGTACTGTTGCGGGAGCTGGCGAAAGTGCCGGGCATTTACGTTCCGCTGATAACCCAAACGAAACCGGCGGCCCGCCAGTGGGCGAAAAACCTGGATGATTTCCCTACCCATTCGGTTGTTCTCACGCCGGACACGGAGCTCGGCGATTCCTATCTTATCGAGGTGGAACGCGGCTGCGCCCGCGGCTGCCGGTTCTGCCTGGTCAACGGCATTTACGCCCCGCTCCGCTTCCACACCACCGATAAAGTCCTCAAGCAGGCGTGGGAAGGGTTACATTCACGGCGGCGGATCGGTCTCGTTGGCCCGACGGTGACCGACCATCCCCAGATAGATGACCTGCTGGCCGGCCTGCGTAAAATGAACGCCGAGATCGCCATCAGCTCGCTACGTATCGATACGCTGACCGAAAACATCATCAGCGAGCTGGCGAAGGGCAAGACGCAGACCATTACCATCGCGCCCGAGGCCGGCTCACAACGGCTGCGGGACGTTATCAACAAAGGCCTCACCGCCGATGAAATCTTGCAGGCGGCGGAGATGATTGCGGCGCAGCGTTTTACCCAGCTCAAGCTCTATTTCATCGTCGGCCTCCCTACCGAAACCGACGAAGACATCCAAGAAATCATCGACCTGACGCTGGCAGTGAAAGACCGCCTGGAAAAGCGTGGCAGCAGCGCCCGCATCACGGTCAACGCCGGCCCCTTCATCCCTAAAGCGTCCACGCCCTTCCAGTGGCTGCCGATGGCGTCCGACGATACGCTCAACCGCCGGCTGGGCATTTTACAGAGCAGCCTGCCGCTTAAAGGCATCAAGCTCAATGAGGAAAGCCCCGCCTGGAGCCGGGTGCAGGGAGTGCTCTCGCGCGGTGACGAAAGGCTTGCGATGGCCCTGGCGGACATGGACGAGATTTCTTTGGCCGGCTGGCGTAACGCGGTGGAACAGCATAAGCTGGATATCAACTATTATGTCAATCAGCCCTGGGACCCGGAGAAAAAGCTCCCCTGGTCTTTCATCGATTCCGGGACAAAACCGGAAAGGCTATGCGCCGAGATGGAAAAAGCTTTAAAAACATAACAATAAAGCGGTGAAAACACTATTCACCGCTTTTTATTTACTTACTTATTGTGTTACGTTTAAAGAGTAATCCTGTCCCTACTTCCCCAATAGTTCCGTCACTACGTCGTTGATGGCTTTACCGTCCGCTTTACCCTTGAGCCGGGGCATGAGCTGCTGCATCACTTTGCCCTTATCGCCGGGGCCTTTAGCCCCTACCGCCGCCATGACCTCTTTGGCTATTTTAATGATGTCATCGCGGGTCAACTGCTGCGGCAAATAGCCCTGGAGGATGGCCATTTCCGCCATTTCTTTATCCACCAGGTCCTGCCGGTTACCCTTTTTAAATGCGTCGATGCTTTCCTGGTGGCGCTTAACGTCTTTGGCAATGACGGAGAGCATTTCCCCCTCGTCCAGGGGGGCCAGCTTGGCGCCTTCGGAGTACTTCAGCGAAGACAACAGCATGCGCAGCGTATCGCGCTTGACGGTGTCGCCGCTTTTCATCGCCTGCTTGAGTTCTTCGGTGATTCTTTTTTGAAGCTCTGGTTCCGCTGCCATAGAGGACTTAACCCGTTTGATTAACGCCCGCTGAATAACTTCCGCCTAGCGGGAGGTGGTTGCTGCCCGCCGGAAGGTCCTGGTGCTTCGAGCAGAACCGCGTTTCTTGGCTGCCTTCTTCCGCTTCCTCTTGACACTGGGTTTTTCGTAGTGTTCCCGCCGGCGCAGCTCCGCAAGGATGCCGTCCTGCTGTACCTTTCTGTTGAACCGCTTGAGTAAGCTATCAAAGCTCTCCTCAGCGCCCGGTGTGACTTCTGCCAAGTAGCATCACTCTCCTTCTAAAATATTGGCCCGCCGCTGCCAACTCCAGTCAATATTAAGCGGGGCACACCGCCCCGCAAGACACCATTTCATTGTAAAGAACATGGCGTTAACTGTCAAGCAAGTTAGCCCCGGCTTTACAGCTAGGTCTGCCCGGCTCTCCTCATGATTTCCACAGCCGCCACCAGACCGGAAGCCGAAGCCTGCACCAGCCCGCGGCTGACCCCGGTGCCATCCCCCACCGCGAACAGGTTGTGCACCTCCGTCTCCAGGACCGCGCTAAGCTGGGGCCGGAAGGAATAAAACTTGACTTCGATACCGTATAGCAGCGTATCGGCTGAAGCCACACCCGGTATCATCTTATCCATGGCCATCATCATCTCGATGATGCCGGTCAAATGGCGGAAAGGTAGCGCGAAGCTTAAGTCCCCCGGCGTGGCGCTCCGGAGCGTGGGTTTTACCTTGCCCTTTTCCATGCGCTGGGGTGTGGAACGCCGCCCCTCCAGTAAATCCCCGAAGCGCTGGACCAGCACCCCACCGCCCAGTAAATTAGGCAGCTTGGCGATATACTTGCCGTAGGCAATCGGCTCATGGAAAGGCTTGGTAAAATCAGTGCTGACCAGCAGTGCGAAATTCGTGTTGTCGCTTTTTCGCCCGGCGTAGCTGTGGCCGTTGACCGTCACGACCGGGTCAGTGCCGCCAGTGGACTCCATGATGACTTCGCCCGCCGGACACATACAGAACGTCCTGATCCGGTCATTAAAGCTCTGGGACATATATTCCAGCTTGACCTCGTAAAGGACGTCGGTCAATTCCTGCATAACCGAATACGGTATCTCCACCCTCACCCCGATATCGATGGGGTTGTTTTTCACTGATAATTTGAGGCGATTAGCCTCACGGTAAAGCCAGTCCGCGCCTTCCCTGCCCGGCGCCAGGATGATATATTTGGCGAGGAACTCTTCGCCGTCATCCGTTACCACGCCTTTAACCAGGCCTTTTTCCACCAGTACCCGCGAGGCCATTTTCCCAGTTTTTACCTCCACCCTCGGTAAAAGGTAGTCCTGCATCGCCTTGAGGACCTCATACCCGTTTTCCGTGCCCATGTGCCGTACCGGCGTGGGGATAAGGCGGAGCCCGCTTTCTTTTGCTTTACGGCTTATCTCCTCGATTCTTCCGTCATTGCCGAAGATTTTCCCGCCGGCACCGAACTTAAGATAAAGCTCATCGACGTATTTTATGAGCTTGGCGATACGCTCCTCCCCGAGGTATTCCGCCATGTGCCCCCCCACCTGTGAGGACAGCACCAGCTTGCCATCACTGAATGCCCCGGCGCCGCCCAGCCCGCACACCAGATTGCAGGGCTTACAGGCCACGCATGAGCTGCCGGTATCCCGCACCGGGCAACGCCGCCCGCTGATATCCTTACCTTTTTCCAGCAGCAGGACACGCAGGCCAGCCGCCTGGCAGAGCTCCAGAGCGGCGAAAATACCCGCCGGACCGCCGCCAACGATAATTACATCAAAGTTTGTGGCCAAATTTCCCTCTCCCTCACATGAAAAAGCCGAGAGGACAATTGGGCAACCTCTCAGCTCAACTACCGCGATACGGCTTTGCGGTAATCTCGTGACAGATAAAATTATATCTGTAGTTCGATGCACCGTCAAGGAAAAGGTACTAAATTGTGAATAATCCCGTTTAGCCGTGCAAATAATATGCGGCCAGTCATTTATATTTTGACACATGTCAACGAATATGGTATTAATTAGTAACTCTTGAATGCGTTATGACCGCGGTTTATCGACAGGAAGCAATAGACCCCTGACCTGAAAGGAATACCCTATGAAAAACAAAACCCGTTATATGGTTATCCTGATACTGGCGGCTGCCATGCTTTTGACTTTACTAACGGGTTGCGGCAAAGGCGGGTCAAACACCGCGGCCATCTCCATGAATGATTTCAGTCAACGCGCACAGGACAGCCTGGCCAATTTGCATTCTTATGAAACGAACCTGCAAATGACGGTAAATGCTTCGGGCATAGTCGAGGGCAACCCCGGCTCGGTAGATATTATCATGGGCGGCAACGGCGCCGTGGATATTACCGCGAAAAAAATGGGTATGGATATGTCCGCCAACATCAAGGGCAAAAGCGGGTCAGAGTCCATAAACCAGGCTTCTCGCATATCAACCTATGTTATAGATGATGTTTTATACACCGGTACAACCAATGATAATGGGAACATGGAATGGAAGCACGAGACAGCATCAAGCTCGGTCTGGGAAGAAGAGGTGCAATCCGATCAGCTGGTCAAACTGCTGGGTAGCTCGCAAATCGATTCGCTGAAAACAGAAACCGTAGAGGGGCAGCAGTGCTATCTGGCAGAGGTTACGCCAGACCCATCCCAACTCTGGGATACCATCATGAACCAGATGAATCAATCGGGTGAGGGGTCTTCATTTACCCAGGATATGGGTAATGCGATTAAAAAAGTCACGGTGAAATACTGGTTTATCCAGGACACCATGTTCATTAAAAAAGCCTATGTTTACATGGAAATGGACATGGATGCCCAGGCCCTGGGGGCAGAATCCGGCTCGATGAATTTTGTGATAGAAATGACCGTTATTTTTAACAATCACAACCAGAGTGTGAAAATAGAACTGCCCAGCGAAGCCCAATCGAGCTAAGCAATTGAAGCGGAAAGTTGCCAGGAAAAGCCATTCCGTGATATCATAACTAAAAGAACCGTTGGGAAATTCACCCCGGTCCATTTCACCAACCCGGGCGAGTGTAAGAAGATAATCAGCATTTACTGGCAACCATATCCTCAACCCACGGCGGAAAATCCCTAGAAAGTATTTAACAACTCCGGGAAAAAGCCAAATTATGGACAGGCTGCCAAAATTTAGTTCAGTTTGCGTATTGACATATGCCATTTGGCAAATTATAATAACGGCATGAACTACAACAACAGTGATTTAGGCAAGATACTCAAGCAGCAACGCATCACCGTTCCGTTGACGCTCCAGGAGCTCGCTGCCGAATCCGGCGTTTCTTCTTCACACCTGGGACGGATTGAGCGGGGAGAACGTTTCCCTTCGGCGCGGATACTGCGCAAAATCGCTAAACCACTGAGTTTCAGTGAGGATGAACTGTTCACGCTGGCCGGCTTTCTTTCACCGCAGACATCCGGTGTGGCGGAAGGAAACGGCGCCCGCTATACGAGCCGCCAGCTCGACCCTTACGTGGCCAAGGTACTGGCGGAGGAACCGCCGGAAATTCAACGCGCCGTCATCGGCATCCTGAGCCTGCTTAAGAGCGTCGCCAAGGGTATCTCAAAATAAAGCCGGTAAGTGCCGGCATCTACGAAGCTATCCCGCCCATGGTAATTGGTGCTTTTTCAAGCCTGCATTACTTGCTACCTTACCTGAAACGTGCTACATTTAAGTAAATCCTTGGACCTATACTTGCCGGCAAGGCGGAAAAGATACCGATGGAAACCAAAGAAGAGGAATGGCTCCGCTTTATCGATACTTTGAGCCATGAGCTAAAAACTCCGCTTACCTCCATTATTGCCGCGGCCGGCCTGCTGGAAGAAGAGCTCCAGGACGGCGATGAGTCCCACCGGAAATTGATACAAACCATCATCCGCAACTCCAACTCCCTGGAATCTCGCCTGGCGGAGCTGCTGGAAATCGTGAAGACCGGTAGCGGGAAAATTCAGCTTCAGTTCGAACCCGTCGATGTCAAGTCGCTCGTTCTGGGGACCTGCCTGCAGATCAGCCCGCTGCTGCGCGGCAAAGACCAGAAGCTGACAACCGACCTGCCGGAATCGCTGCCCATCATTCAGGGAGACGGGCCGAGGCTGGAGCAGGTGCTGCTTAATTTAATGAACAACGCCACCAAGTTCACCCAGGACGGAGGCAACATCGCGGTGAAAGTGCGCCGACAGGATATCGGCCTGGTCATCTCGGTCACGGATAACGGCATCGGCATAGCCAAAGACCAGCAGGACAGGCTGTTCAAACCCTACAGTCGATTGCATGCAGACCGGCAACGCCACCCGGGCCTGGGCCTGGGGCTGGCTCTGTCCAAACAGGTTGTCGAACTGCACGGCGGCAGAATCTGGGTGGACAGCGATTCCGGCCGGGGCAGCACTTTTTCTTTCTTCCTGCCGCTGCGGCCTGCCAAACAGTCCGCGACGCTTTAAGGAGATGTATGAAAGTTCTGGTTGTTGAAGACGACCCCGGAATTATCGAGGTTGTCTCATTATGCTTTCAGCTGCGCTGGAGCGGCACCACTGTCATTTCCGCGGCCAACGGCCACAAAGGCGTAAGCCTGGTGGAAACGGAGAGCCCGGATGTAGTAATCCTGGACATCGGCCTGCCCGATATCGACGGATACCAGGTATTGAAGGAAATCCGGCGTTTCTCCGACGTTCCGGTGCTGATGCTGACTGTTAGAGGAGAAGACACCGACGTTGCCAAAGGGCTGGAACTCGGCGCGGACGACTACATCACCAAGCCTTTCAGCCATATCGAGCTCATCGCCAGAGTACAGGCGGTATTGCGCCGTGCCCAGGGCCTGAATGTCACGGATGAAGAACGCCCCTTCACCAGCGGCAAGCTATCCGTAGATTTCGGCAGGAATGAAGTGACGCTCGGGGGACAGTCGGTTAAACTTACCTCCACGGAAAGAAAACTCCTCTATTACCTCATCAGGAATGAAGGCCGGATTCTCTCCCATGAAAGCCTGCTGGCGAAGGTTTGGGGAGACACTTACGTTGACGCCCGCGACCTGCTGCGCGTCCATATCCAGCACCTGCGCCAGAAACTGGAAGACAATGCGGAAACACCCAATATCATCGTCACAGAACACGGCATAGGCTACAAATTTATCCGTCCATCCGGTACTTAAGTACTTCACGATTGAAAAACTCCGGATTTTTCAGTTCTTTATCCTTTCTTTATGCGTTTTTGCCTTTTTGGGTAAAAACTTTTACGTCCGGGTAAAAGCCAACCCTTATTACACATGGGTGCCAACCCTTAAAATTTTATTAAAAGTTTACGGTAACTTTATGAATTCTTTATTTTTCCGGAGGGGTATTTTTATTTTTGTATGCTAAAGTAGATTAGTAATAAAGTACTATGACCCACCAAGAAGGGTGGAGATGGAAAAAGTAAAAGTTTTCCTATCAGACCCGCAGATCCTCTTCCGGGAGGGGATACATTTTATTCTTTCCGGAGAAGAGGATTTTGAAGTCACGGGCGAGACCACCGGCAATGAAGAAGCCTTCAACCTGATCCAGGCCAATCCCCCGAGTATCGCCATCCTTTCCATGCACGATACCAAGACTGACGGCTTAGCGATTACCCGACGCATCCGGCGCAACTTCCCCTCGGTTTACGTCATCCTGATCATGGATGCCAAAGAGCCGGAAAAAATTTTCCTGGCCATTAAAAGCGGCGCCAGCGCCTGCGTCACCAAAGACACCGAACCGGAACACCTGCTGGACACCATCCGCGTGGTCTCCCAGGGCAGTCTCCCCATCATGGAAGAGCTGTTTACCCCGGCCCTGGCAACACTGGCCGTTAAAGAATTCGAAGATATCACCGCCCTGAACGAAGAGTTCGGCGAGCTGCTGGCGAACCTGGTGCCCAAGGAACTCCAGATACTCAACAGCATCGCTGCCGGCAACAACATCGAGCAGGTCACCGCCAAGCTAGACATGAGTGAAGAGGTCATCCGCCGCAACGTCAGGCTGGTTTTGAACAAGCTCGTCGCTAACGACCAGGCCCGCACGGTCATCGAAGCCGCCCAGCGCAGCCTTCCCGCCATGTTCCGCACCGGCAAAAGGGATCTAAAAAGCGGCGATTATATCACCCGGGCGGAGTTCAATGAGTTTAAAGACCGCTTAATGGAGCGGCTGAAATCGCTTATCGTTTAGAGGAAAAGGGCCGGAAGGCTGGCGGGGATTTGGCCATCCGGACGTAAAAAAACAAGTAAGTCGGTATTCAGGCCACATCCAGTAAAACTGGAAATCCTTCCCCCAAAAACCAGAATACCTGCTTACTTTAAGAGACAAGACCGAGGGGAGGTAAAGGGTAATATGATTGAAATAAGATATGGCGGACAATATGAGATAGCCGACCTCGCGGGGCAAACGGTTTACGAAGCCCGCGAGCAATTCAAGACCGGGTTCGGTATCCCGGATAAAGCCAGGGCCACTTTAAACGGCGTTAAAATCAAATCCGGCGCAGAAATCGATACCATTCTTAACGATGACGATAAACTTAGTTTCGACGTTGCCCGCAGCAAGGTCCCTTACCTAGTGGGCGCGTTGTTACTCGCCTTGGCCGTTACCGGCGGCATCTTTGCCTTTGGTTTCATCAATGCCAGCACCACGCTGATTGCCACCACCATCAATTCCAACTTCGCGGATGTAACCGTTAACACCACCGGCGTGGCCGCCTGCACCTGGAATGCTTTCGGGTTCTTTAAAGGGGCCATTCCCGGGCCCAACAGCATCTTTAACGTTACCCCTGCCCCCGGCTATACCGGGGACCTGGTAACCACCGTCACCTTCGGCAACGCCGACCAGCTGATAAAGCGCTACCGCGTCCTGGCCCTGCAACTGGAAATGGTTGACGCCAACACCAACCTCCCGCTGGATATTAACGAGAGCGGCGTTTCCGATAACAACGACTGGGTGATGCTGACACTGGACAACGGCTCCGTCAGCATGTTCACCAAGGCTGGCACCACGCCTATGGCCGTAAGAGTGAAGCGGGGATTCTACATTACCCACGTTTATCCGTCCCTGGGATGGAGCGGTGCCGCCAGCCCGGACCTCTATTGCGAGGTAGCCCAGAGGTAATCCGACAAATTTCCCGGTAGGGTAGCTTCTAACCAAACTGCTACCCTACCCAACTCATTTACTCCCCCGCTTTTAACCTTCTTCCGCAAAAATATTAACGATGAAAAAGAAATTAATCTTTGGAGGAGCATTATTACTGGCCCTGGTATTAACCACCGGGACCTTTGCTTATACTTACACCAACCAGTCCACGACAACGCTCCCGGCCACCATCACTGACGCGGCAATGACCACCTATCAGCCGTCAGCCCACCAGCCGGACTGGAAAAGCATTCTGCCCGATGCTAACGTGAATTACGAGGTGCTGTTGCCCGTGGCTGACGGCGATATTACGACCTTCTCGGCCCAGTTCCCCAATACCGGCAGCCACTTCAATAAAGTGGCCGACATGTCCGCCCCGGATATGAACTCCTATATATCTACCGATAATTCCTATTGCGAGGAAACGGATGTGTATCGTTTGAGTTATTTTAAAGGCATGAGCGGACTGGCGAAAATAACCAACGTTATTGTTTACTTCCGTGTCGCCGCCGGCGGCGACTACGATGTCACCGCGAAGGGGGCCATTACAATCGGCTGCCAGGTTTACGAGGGCCCCAGCGTTACCGTCCACGGGACAAATTTCGTGACCAGGTCCTGGGCCTGTACCGGCAACCCGAGCACAAATAAAGCCTGGACCTTTGCCGATATCAATAGCTTACAGGCTGGTTTGACCGGCAAAGGCAGTAGTAAATGTGGGCCGCTGCTCTGCACACTGGTTTATGTCCAGGTAAATTATACCTATACTTTAATCGAGGGCGCTGTCCCCCAGGGGGATCTGTTCGATATTACGCCTTATCCCGGCTATACTGGTGATTTACTGGTAAAAATCTACCTCACCGATACGGCGGCGCTTCTCAAGGCATATAAATATCTCAATATGAAAATTTATATGGCCAACACCTTGGAGGCCGGTAAAACGCCGGACTATCAGATATTAAGCATCGAAAACGGAGTAGCATTATTTAATATTCAAGGTGGTGCCGCCGCCAAATATACCGTCTCTGTAAGCGGTGGGGCTTACCGCATTATTTCCGATAAACCCGAGGAGTGGGGGGAGGGGTGGTCTATCGAGCCGGAATTTTACTGCGAGGTCTCACAAAGGTACAATAAGCTTATGAAACGCGCCATCGGCCTGATATTCGCCACAGCTGCCTGCATCGTGGCGTTCCTTTCGGTAAGGGGTACCCTGCCGTTCATGCCGATCTATGGCCGCAGCATGGAGCCCGCGCTCCACAGCGGGTCATTGCTCATGATTAAACCCGTTAACCCGCAGGACATCAAGGTCGGGGATATCATTGTTTACACCATCCCCGCGATGGTGCGCAAGTATTATAACTATCCGCCCACCGTTTCCCACCGGGTAATTCAAGTAAACACGGTGCCGTCGCTGAGCTTCCGCACCAAGGGCGATAACACCGGCGAAGACCCATTTACCGTGAGGCCGGAGGACATCCGGGGCACGGTGGGCAGGCAGATATCCTATATCGGAGTGCCGCTCCTTTTCTTCCAGAGCGATCAGGGTTTGATATTCGCCATTATCGCCCTGGCTCTCCTGGTGATATTTCTTTATGGTGGAGAGTTGTTACGCGGCGGCGGCTGGCTGCACCGGGGCATTTTTTCGCCGGTGATTAACGAGGAAAAACGCGCCAACCGTCTACTGGCACGTAAAATCGATTCCACGGAAAAGAAAATGGACGCTACAGAGCAGGCGCTCTTACAATTTTCCTCGGCTATCTCCGAATATGCCAAACACCTGGCCAGCCATACCAGCGCTATCCAGAGCCTGGCGGAGGCATCTCAAGAGCTGAAGAAGGGCGCCGCCGAACAAAACCGCGCGCTGACGGCTATTATCGATAAGGTTGTGAATAAACCGGAAACGAACGTGCCAAAACCGCCGACGGTGTTATATGTCCTCCCCAAGAAGCCGGTTAGTCAGGAAACAAAACCGGTCCATGAAATTCCTGACCTTTCCGGCCAGGAACCGCCGGTAGGCTGCGCCCGCGGACAATACCACAAGCTGACCCCGCAGCAGATTCTGGAAAAGTGGCAAAAACGCCTGACTCAGGTGTAAACAGCCGTCACGACTGCTTCTTTGGGGTTGTTGTCATCGAAAAAGATAACGGCCACTTTACGCCCCGCCACCATTTCCGCCGAAGGCAGGTTCCGCGCCACCACCACGTCTTCCAGATAGACTTTATAGCCGCTGGCGATACGAATCGTGGCCGTATAGTTAGTGGAGTTAAAACTCCTCAATTCCGCTTTGCGTAAACTCATGGTTCTTCCCCCATTCCTGGCGCTATGCCGCTGCCAGTTCCAGCCGCTGGTAATAGCTGCCGCGTAACGGTAGATAAGATAGGGTGATGCCCAGCACCCTCTTTTTGACCGCCGCCAGCCCTGCCGGTGCGTCCGTAACCTCGATAACATCATAAAGCTGCTGTCCGCAGTTTACCGGAATTGTGATAACCCCCGCTTCCGCCTCTATCTCCGCCCGCCTCAAATAGGCATCTCCGCGCTGCTGGGCCGCCGCCACGGTGGTCAAATTCTTGTCCTCGACATGATGCAACCGGTCACCAAAAATCGGCACCTCGTCCCAGGCGAACCTGTCCGCCAGTATCATCGCGCCGCCGGTATCAAGGCCTTCCGCCTGAACGCGGTTAATCTTCAAGGCGCTGTTGAGGTATCTTCCCTCAGTAATGACATGGTCAACGCCGTAGCTGTACACGGCGCTATCAGCTGACTGCGGGTTCACCAGATAAGCTATATTCCCCTCGATAAATATGGCATCCGGAACGAAGGATAAAAGTTTTTCGATAACACTCCGGCCATTATCTTCCGGATTGACCGTGAAATCCGGATAAAATGCTGTGATAGCAGAGGATAGCGATTTTACTTCCAGTTTCAACCCCGCCCGCGCCAGAATGATGCTGATGATATCCTTGACGCTGGCTTCTTGAGTTGTTTTATTCCAGCGGAACTGATGCCGGGCCCGCCAGTCGCTTAAAGCTCCCCACCCGTCCCTGGCCTGTAATATCAGGCTCGCTTTCCCGCCGGCACTGGTATGCTCAAACGACTCCAGAAAGTAGCTGTGTCCCTCGCTGTATTCGGGTCCGTTGGCCGTAATGCAGCCGGGGCTGAATTCGAGCCGGCAGCCTTTATCCAGCGCCGCCAGACCGCCCTGCCCGGGCACGGCATACTTGCCGCTATCGTTCCGTAATTCGATGGTCAGGCTGCCGGCCGCTTTCTCCATGTCCTGCTTTGCCCCGATAACGTCCTCTGTCACCTCAAGACTCTGAATCGCTAATGGCGCCCGCCAAACGCCGCCGGGATTGGCCAGCCAGCCATAGTCGCCGTAATGCGCCATCGCCAGCCCGTATTCGGCAGAAGCGTTGAACGGTGACGGCTCCCTCCAGAGACTATCGCTAAAGCTCGTGCCGGGAACGGTACAGGTATAAAAAGGCCGGTTGTAAGCCTCATTGCCGGTGAATTTCTCCGTAAAAAAGCAGCGATAAACATCGGTTTTATCGAGGAACGGCTGTTTGTATTCGAAATTGCCGCCCGCCGGGGCTGACGCCAGCTCTTTTAAAGCCGACCATGTGCCCACGCTAACATCGCCGCCGTCACCATAGATGAGACTCCAGAGTTTATTATTACCCGCGGAGTCTTTACCGGTGACCATCAAGTTCCAGTCACCGCCATAGATACTGCCCACGCCGGAGAGGTCTCCGGTCGTCTTATCCCAGGATGTTTTCGCCTGCCAGGTTCCTCCGAGGCATTTTTTCACGTAAAAGATATTCTGGTCGGCAAAGAAAATTGCCAGGTCGCCGTTGGGTTTGTAGGCCGCCGCCATGCCATAAATCGCCGTGCTCCCGGAATAGTCAACAAGTTCCGCACTGCCCCAGGTCGCGCCGTAATCAGTGCTCTTAATACGCCGGACCTCCCGGTTGGGCTTAATATAGAATATCGATACCTCCGAACCCAGCGCCGCTACCGCGGCAGCCGCGACGCCAGCCTGTGACAGATACGTCCATTGGGTATAATCACTCTCCGGGCCGGGGCTGACAACGCGCTGGCGGTAGAATTTATTGGAATCAGACGTTATCGTGATCCTGACCCTGATCATCGAGCCATCGCCGGCCAGTGCCAGCCCGTGGTAATAATCATCCTCGGAGCCGGCGTAAAACCGCGCCCAGTCATACCGGTTGACTCCCGCTGTTTGGTTTACCGCGACGATTTTGACGTAAGGCACCGCGGTCGCCTGTTTTTGGGCTGCCAAAAGTGTTGAACTTAAAGTTCGCATCTTGCCTCCCTGGATTCATCAGCCGGAGCGCTTATGTTGTCTCCGGGTTGAAGACCGAGCTGCTCCTCACCTGATTGCGGCGCCCCAGTCTCCTCAATTCCTGCCGGAAGATTTTTATTTTCTGATTGCCCCACTCCAGCAGTTCGCCGGGTGTTACCGTACCGCCAACATTTACGCGGTTGATGGTGAAAACAGCCAGCCCGATGGCGGCATAACCGCAGGCGCCCCCGGCCACCAGGTCTTCGCATTTTTGCGGGACCGTCGAGCCCTGACTGTCCAGCGTATGTTTTACCCCGTAGTAGACGCTACAGTTGGTGCCGTCCGGCTGGTAGCCGCTGGTAATGGTCAGCGTGTCTCCCCAGATAGAAAACTGCTGGTAGCACAGCGGCGATTCTCCTACCGGATATTCAACGGCGGCCACCATGATCCGGTTGTCCAAGCTGGATATATCCAGGTCCCACGACCCGGCGGCGGTGGGCAGGGTCGCTTTAGACGGCAGTGGTAAGCTCTCCGATAGCTCCCCCACCGCCCGGTTGATATGGCGTGTCAGCTCGGCGTCCGTCCACCGGTAGTTATTGGCATCTCCATCATGCAGGTCAGTTCTGACCAGCGCGATCATGTCCGTTAAATTCATTTGCTTACCTCCTTATGCGGCAGGCTCACGTGTCCGCGTTTGCCCCGCAGCCGCATATCCGCGCCCGCCTTGCCTGAAAGTATTTTAAGACCGTCAGCGCCGCTGCCCCCGTCCGCACTGTAAAGCGTTTTCATCAGTTCGCTGGCTTCACTGATTGTGCCGTCATCGCCGGCGGTTAGCGTTTCGGTAGTCACACCTATATCTGAGCCCGAACCTGCTTCCACAACACCGAGATCTCTCGAGGAAATCGATTCATCACCCGTGCCGGTATCGCCGGAAGTTTTAGCATCCGCTATCGATAAAGAAGACGATTCGGTCCCGGCGCCGCTGTCGCTTGAATTCACGGCGGTTACCGAAGTATAAGTGACCACCAGCTTGGGTTTGTAACCGGTGCCTTTATCCGCGGTGTAGGCCTGTACGTAACTGCCGGCATTACTTACCCAGGTGGGTGCGGTATTAGTCACATCGTAGTTGGCGTTTCTAGCGCCGAATTTACTGATGCCCGTTTTAGAAATGTTAGCGATACCGGAGACGTTGAGAGTGAAATCATTGTATCCGGATGTAGACCAGCCGGCGTAAGTGATCGGGGCATCACAAAAAGCGGTCGAGCCGAGACTATCAAAATCACCCGCAGCCAATGCCGTATTTGACGCCGGAGCTGACAAATAGATGTTGATATTAGGCGTAGCCGAAAGGCCATCGAGCTTGGCGTAGCCGTAAAGCGATAGTGTTGCCGCGTTGATGACGGCATCATCGGGAAGGGAAGATGTATCGAAGAGAAAGATTCCCCTGTAGATTAACCGCCACTTGTTGCTGACATTATCAGAATAGATTCCCATCGCGACCGCGGTAACCGAGGAATCATCGGAAGCGCTACCTGCCGCCGCCACCAGCGTCGGCCAGCTGATGCCCGTCCCCAGTCCCCCGGTCGAATGATAAACATAGCCATCGACGCTGGTGCTCTCCGGATTGGCATTGGGGTTGAAAGTAGCGCTATCACTGACGAGCAACGGGTATTCCGCCTGGCGGAACGCGTCCGCGGTAATGCTCTCTCGGTCTTCACCATCAGAATATTGTCCCAGACGCAGCCGGAAATCCCCCTGCTGGCTATAGCGGATCTCCACGGCGCCGCCGGGATTGCCGGTAAAAAGCCAGTAACCGAATAACCCACCCTCGATCACTCTCAGGCGGCGGTTACAGATGCCATAGTCCCATTCCAGCGTATTGCCGGCGTACTGGCTGTTAAGAGGATCGACGGCTAATAAAGAAGCTTTTTCGGAAACCGGAACCTGCTCGACGCCATCGAGGAAAAGCCGGGGACGGCAGGTAACCTTTTGCCCCGACTTCCGGCCATCCGGCTGGTCGTTGCGGATGGACAATCCTGTCTCCAGGCCGAGAACGCGGGTCGTAAAAAGGTTATTCTTAGCCTCAAAGCCTGCGTCAACGGCCTGCCAGCCGGCTAGAACGGGATTACCATCCGCATCCACCATCGGCAGCTGCGAGATAACGGCAAAGTGCTGACCGGATTTCCGGTCCCGGTAAAACTTGGCGTAGGGAGACCTCCCTTTAACCAATTGACCGTCAATTTCAGCGGAGGCATAGTCCTGCGCCAACTCAACGTAGTCTTGATCCACGCCAAGCCTGGCCAGGTGGGCCAATAGTACCGGATCGGTGACAATCTGGGCCGGATCGGTTACTTTTTGAACTTCCATGGCTGCCGTCTCCTGTCTTTACGCTAAGGTCAAGTCAACCTGCAATGTCCAGGTGCCGCTGGATTTGGTGCCCAGGCTATCCACTTTGCGGTTCAGGCAAATGCCCGAGGAAGAATTTTTCACTACCCATTCGTTCCAGGTATAGTTGGCATCGCTGGCGCCAAAGCTTGCCTTAAAGGTGGCTTTCTGGCTGGAACCATAGGTGGGATAGCCGCTGTCCATGCCTTTGTAGGTCTTGTTGGTGGCCGCCTGGAGATCGGTCTGGGTGGCCACGGCGGCGGCATTGGAATCGCCGACGCCGATGGTGGCATAGGTGTTATTGAAAGCGGTGAACGAGCCGCCGCAGATACCGTTCCAGATGGCGTTGATGCCGCTGTTAAGCAGGCAGTTCTCTTCTCCGGCGATGACTTCATACGGCCGGAAAATCCGGTAAAATTCTGCTTCACGGCCGCGGTATCGCCCGATGTCCGCCCGGTATTTAGCCAGGCTGTAGCGGCAGAGCCATCTCGCTGATTCTTTTCTTTCCATTTTTCCTCCGTCGAGGGGTCTTTCCGGAGAAAGGCCCCTCCAATTTTTATTGTTATTTAGTCCTGGACGCCGATGAGGGCCGCCGTCTTGATGGTGCTGAAAAGCGCCAGGGACACGTACCACTTAACCCTGGTCCGGGATGCGTCCTTGGTCTCCAGGGAACCGATAGCCTCCGCCTGGAGATGCCCCGGGCTGGTCAGGCCGCAAAGCCCGCCTTCGCCGAACTGAAGGGCATAAATGGTGGAGCAAGTGCCGCCGGTGGTGGCCGTCTCCACGCTGCCGGTCAGGACATGCGTATCAAGGATATAGTCGTTCACGGCGATGATAACGCCGTCCCACAGCTGCACGAAGTTCCCCCACTGGTCGCGGTCAGTATCGGTCATGCCGCCGCCCGCCCTGACCAGCGTGTTGATCTTGCGACGGGAACGACGGCTCATCAGCAGCATATCCGGTTTGCCGCCTTTGACGGCGTCGATCAGCTCATCGAGCTTGCCCAAGGTCAAGGTCGCCCCGGTAGCGCCCATGGCGATAACCTGGCTGCCGGCGGTGCCGGTGTTGATGATTTTCCGGAGGCCGTCAAATTGCTTGGAGTTCACCGAGCTATCACCATAAATGAACGTATCTTCGAATTTCTGCTGAAGCGCCTTGGCTTTAAGCTCGATGACGGCCGTCTGCAGGTCCTGGATATTGCTGCGGGTAGCCTTGAGGAAATTGTCCACATCCGCATCACCGCCCATGATTTTCAGGTTGGCGGTAACCTGGGTGAAGGTCGGCGTGGACTCGTTCCACGTATCGCCGACATCATAAAAATCGATGTTGGGGAGTGTGTTTTCGCGGTTATAGGTGAGGCCGTTGCCGACGATCTCGACGAAGGGCAGGAGCTGCAAAACCGGTGAGTCTTTGACGATGGTTTCCGCCACCCCCTGCATCAGGATGTCATTGGAAAGTTTGGCGGCCTCGGATAGGGTCATGGCCATAGTTATTTACCTCCTGTTATTTGTTTTTTGTTTTTTTGTATTTTTTTTATTCGGTTTGTCGACGAGTGATTCGAGCGTGAATTGTCCGGCTATTTGTTTTATGGCAAGTTAGCTACGATTGATAGCTGATTTGTCCGGGTATTTGATTTATGTTCAGCGGGTTGAAAATCCATTCCCTTTCCCCTTCCTTTTTCAAAGGAAGGGGCGAAGTAAGGAAAGAGAGTCCGTTCACTCCTATTTGTTCCCTTCCATGGCGAACTTGATCTTCTCCCGGGAGGACAAACTTGAAAAGTCCGGGGAAGTTCTCGGCGGTGCGCCGGCCGGCACCTTGACCCTGGCGTTTTCCGCCCCAACCTCCTGTTTGACCCGGGCCACCAGCGCCCTTGCGCTTTTTACCGATTCGTCGATGGCGATAATCGTGTCCCCCTGGACCATCCCGGCCACCGGACCGGGATTCGCCTGGATGACCAGCGCTTTGTAAGCGGACACCGCCTGGGGCAGGGCTTTATTTAGCGCGTCCAGCTGCTGCTGATTGGTTTGCAGCGATAGCTTTATCGCTGCCATTTCGGCATCCCGGTCCGCCAGCGTTTTTTCCAGCTTCGTGACGGCATCGTTCCGCGATTTCAGCTCACCCTGTAGCTTTTCGTTTTCCAGCTTTAAAGCATCACTTTCGCTGACCGGCATTTCGGCCTCCGCCGTTTGTTGTTGTTCCCCTTCCATGTATCGCCTCCTTTTCATTATTCCTCACCGCTATCCGCACAGGGTGTTAAAGCACACTCTCTCTCGCGCCGTTCCCTTTCGCATTAGCGTTGAGATCTTTATTCATCTTCAGAATGGACTCTCTTTCTTCGAGCCATTTGCGGAACTCATAGTCCGGGTCCGCTACGCCGACCTCGCCCATCGCCGTCCGGCGGGAATGGATGCCGGTTTGCACCATCACCTGCTCATTGTTCACCCTGGTATCCATGTCTTTAGGCAACACCGGCCCCCACACCACCTTTAACCGCCCGCCGGTCGGCGAATCGCCGAAGTCCTCCCCGCCGCACATCTTCAGCAGCTTTAAAATCATCTCGTTACGGCGGTTATAGGCGGCCGTGCGGATAATCCGCTTACGCTTCACCTTTTGCAGCAGAGGCTGAAGCTCTATCTCCAGGGCCACGCCGGACATGTCCCGCTCCAGCCCGCCGAAGGCCGACCGCGGCGACTCCGACAAATCATGCAGGACGCGATAAATCAAATCGATATAATTGATATGCAGGGTGACGCCGCCGCCCTGCAGCAGGTCGAGCAGATAGGCCTTGGCGGCCTCCGGGATATTCCAGACTGCGCCCGGCTTGACGGCGATATCCTCCGACTCCTCGACGTTCTCCAGTACGGCGATAGGGTTACCGGACAGCTCCAGGATGCGGGAAAGCTGGCTCATGGCGCGGTTGAGCTCCCGCTGGCTCTCCATAATCTGCGGCAGGTCAGAAAGTCCCCAGGGCTTTTTAGGTTCGCGCAGATTGGGAAAAAGCACGAAAGGGATAAAGCCGTAGGGATTTGGCTTGGCTTCCAAAAGATTATTATCCAGGTACAGCTCGAAGTCGCGGTCCGTCCACAGCTCCGTGATAGCGGCGGTCTTATTGGCGGACTTGACGCCGTAAAGCAATTCCACCTCGTCCTGGGCAAGCTGGTAGCGCGAGGCAAGACGCCATAAACGGGAGACATCATCGCCCATCGACCAGGCATAAATGCCCTGGATATCCGGCGCTGTCACCCTGACCCGCCTGGCCGCCGCGTCCCAGATTACTTTATAACATGCGTCACCCAACACCGCAGCATCAATCTCCGTCTCCAGGTCGAGTTGCTCCAGGTAGTTTTCACTATAGACTTGATTGAGCGCCGCTTCCGCCTTGCGGGCGTTGGCCCTCGCCTGGTCCGAGTCCTCCGCAGGGTCAATGGAAAAGCTGACGCCGGCCATGAGATACGAGGTGACTTTTTCGATAAATACCCGGGCATAATTAAAGGTCAGGCGTCTTTCATTCCATCTGCTTTTACCTTCCCACTGCCGCCCGTAGTAAAAATCGAGAAGCTCTTTATAGCCTTTGATCCTGTCCAGGTCCATCCGGGACAACTGTGAAACCAGTGTTTCGTTCATCGATGTTATTACTCCTTAGCGGTTACTTACAGCCGGCATTCTCTTTCAGCGCTCTCTGCACCGTCCGCTGGCTCAAGCCGAACAACAGCGCCAGCTCTTTGACCTTCCAGCCCGCCGCAAACAGCTTACCTATCTCTTTATTGCGCATCTCCTTTAACCACTGCTGATGGCCGCGCGGCGCATCGTAGAGGCACTGGGGATAAGGACACTCGAGGCAAGACCGGGCGTATTCGCACCCTTCGTCTTTATAGTGGCAAAACTCCGGCTTTAGGTCGGCGTCATTGCGGCAGGCTGGTCCGGTCACTACTTCCAGGTTTTCTCCGCCATTCTCACAAGTCTCTAAAACCATAGCGCACCTCTTAAACACCAAACAGCCAAAGAATAGTACATATGTTCTAATTTGTCAACGCGGTTTTGTCCATTTTTAATACTATTGACATTTTGAATCTAAATTGTTATAATTGCTTTGATAAAGCATTATTTAATAAATACACTGAAGGAAAATTATGCCGATACTGGATAATTATTTAAGCGTCCTGGAGGCCAGCCGCCGACTGAAAGTGCACCCGGAAACGGTGAAACGGCTCTGCCGCCAAGGCGACCTGCCGGCGAATAAAATCCATAATACCTGGCTGATCAATAAAGATACCCTCGATAACTTCGCCGGCACCTATAATCCCAGCCGGGGCGCCCGGAAAAGACTGATCAAGTGAGAGGAGTCCAAGCAGATAAAAACGCCGGGCCAGGCAATGAATCCCCTATCGAGGCAGTTGGTATGAAAAAAACTACCCTCTATAAAAAATGGCGTTTCCCGTTCATTGTACTGGTCGCCAGTGTGCTTTTGGCCGCGCTCATCCTGCCGTCCTCGCCGGCACTGGGCGCGCCAGTGATAACACTCACCCCCGCATCCGGGCCTACCGGGACCACCGTCAACATCGGTGGCACGGTCTTTAGCTCGTACGAGGGAGATAGTATTCACATTTACTTCGATACCCGGGAGCTGGACATGAGTCCGCTTGTAGTGCCGGGCAGTGGCGAATTCAACGTCAGTTTTAACATTCCCGCCGGTACCTCCGCCGGCAAGCACTGGATAGAAGCCACAACCGATAACACGACGTCCTCGGTGATCGCTAAAAGCGCTTTCACCGTGGATACTACGGCACTGTCGCTGGACTCTGCAGAAGGCATCTGCGGCAGCTCGGTGAACATTAGCGGCAGCGGCTTTTATGTCAACTCTACTGTGACGCTTTACTATTTCAATACGGACAACCAGAGTATAGGCACAGATACAGCCTCCGCCACCGGCACCTTCACCCACAACTTTATCATTCCTATCGGCCCGGCTGGCCAGCATAAGATCTACGCCGCCAATACCCAAGACAATTCCGCGGGAATACAGTACACAGTATTGCCCGGCATCAAGCTGAACCTTGGTTCCGCCGGACCCGGGGAACCGGTTAATGTTCAGGGTTCCGGTTTTGCGGCCTCGGGCGCGATAAAAATACTGTTCGGTACCTTGAGCGTGGCCACGGCTAACGCGGACAAGCTCGGCAGCTTCGAGGTTGATTTTGATGTTCCCGACTTGAAATCGCAGTCCTACGATGTTAAAATCCAGGACGATAAAGGCAACAGCAGCACTATCAGTTTTACGGTAACCGCCGCGGCTAAACTAAGCGCCGCCAGCGGGGCGGTGGGGGCCGAACTTACTATCAGCGGTGGAGGGTTCATAGCGGGGGCCACGATTACCATTACTTTTGATGACAAGTCCCTGGCCACCACTGCCGCCGATAATAACGGCGATTTTACATTAACGATTGCCGTGCCCGCCAGCAACGGCGGGAAACATATGATCTCCGTGAGCGACGGCACCAGCACTCGTGAATTGCCTTTCTCTATCGAAACGCAGGCGCCGCCGGTGCCGGCATTAATGCTTCCGGCCAACGGTTCTCTCACCCGGGCGGAGGCGAACTTTGAATGGGGGGCTGTTACCGACGCCAGTGTACCGGTCACTTACGACCTGGAGGTAGCGACCGACCAGAACTTCGCTACCCCGGTGATCCGCAAAACCGGCCTCACGGAATCGCAATATACTTTGAGCGGCAACGAGACCCTTGCGGTGGAATTTAAGAACGCACCCTATTTTTGGAGGGTCAGGGCAATTGACGGGGCCAATAACGTTAGCGAATGGTCAACGCCGTGGGTCTTTTTTGTCAGTGTACCGGACATACCGGCAATGCAGCTGCCGGCCGATAACAGCGCGGTAGATTACCCCATACGTTTCAGCTGGCAGGCGGTGATCAGCCTGAGCCCCCCAGTTACCTATGACCTGCAAATTGCCAAAGACCTCGATTTTACAACCGTGATACTGGATAAGACCGGTCTGACGAACCCCGACCGCCTTATCGCCAAGACCGATAACTTAAAACTGAAGAAAGGAGTCATCTATTACTGGAGAATCAAAGCCATCGACGACGCCCGCAATTCCAGCGCTTGGTCGCCGGCCGGTTCATTCCGCTTTTCGCCCAAATCCTCTTTCCCGAGTTGGGCCATCTACACGCTGATATTCATCGCGGCGGTAATTGCGGTACTTATTGCTTTCCGTTTAGGCAGGAAAAATGCTTTTCATTAGCCGTATCCATTTTAACCAAATAACGTTATATAAGTGAGGAGGTTGTTATGAAACATAAGAAAATTCTGGGGATGTTCGGAATAATAGTAGTTTTATCATTATTATTGGCCCTTGTCCCGGCCTCACCGGCCGCGGCAACCGGCGAAACCGCCACTCTATACCCCACCAGCGGTAAAGTTGGTTCCTCGGTGACAGTTATCGGTACAAGCTTCCTGGCTAATACAACGGTAGGTATTTACTTCTCCAATCAGGTGACAGGCGTAGGAGGAACAATCGGTACCAGTATTACGGCTTATCAGTTTGTATCTGCGACAACGCTGGGAGCTTCCGTCACGACTTTTACCACGCCTTTTCTGGTACCTTCTAACCTGACCGTGGGAGGGAACCTGCCTGTTACCGGCGGTACTTATTACATTTATTTTGTTTATCTGTCTACCGGGGCTGCATACCCCGCAGTTGTGTTGGCACAGCCTTTCACCGTAGTCGGCAACCCCGGGATTATAATTAGTCCTAATACAGGGGCTGGCGGTGCATCCGTTACCATCACCGGTACTGATTTCACGGCCAACACGATACTCCAGATCTTGTACGATAGCATCACACCCCTTACACCCACGGGAGGCCAGACTTCAACATTGAGTACCGGTGGTTTTACCAGCGTAGTCACCATACCTGCTGGTACAACTGCTGGGGCACATACCATCAACGTGACAGCCGGAACGTCCACTGGCAGCGCCACTTTTACGGCTACGGCTTCCGCCGCGCTGGATCCTCTTACGGTTACCAGCGCCACCCCGGGAACAGCTATTGAGATAACCGGCTCCAATTATCCGGCGAATGCTCCTCTGGCCTTTAAATTAGGTAGTTACACGATGCAGATCCAAACGGGCAGTAGCACCAACGGCGGCGGCTATTTCAGCTCTAAAGTGGTCATTCCGCCAAGCGCTACCGCTGGAGCCTACACCGTCACCGTCTCCGCGGGCAGCGCTTCTGCCAGCGCCTCTTTTACCGTGATTTCCCCCGCCACCCTCAACGAACTTTCCCCCAGCTCGGGGCGGGCGGGAACAGATGTAACAGTTAGCGGGACTGGATTTGCAGCCAACACCCCGCTTGTCTTCACGTTCGATGGTGCCCCTATCACGCCTAAATCAGGTACCACAACCACAACTGACGGCCACATAAACTCTATCATCACCATTCCCGCCAGTGCCACCGCTGGAGAACATACCGTTATCGTAAATACATTCAGTAAAACCTTTACGGTTACCGCCCCAGCTACCTCATTGAACGTCAGCGCTAATGGTGATAACGTAGGGGCGTCAGTGGTCATCGCGGGCACTGGTTTCCAGAACAGCGCCGCCGTAACCGTCACCTATGACGGCGTAAAAGTATCCAGCGGCAACACCGGCACCAACGGACTTTTTGTAACGTCACCGTTCCTGGTTCCGGTAAGCACTCACGGCGCTCATACTATCATCGTGACCGATGGCATCAATACTGAGAATGTCACTTTCACCGTGGAATCCATACCTCCCGGAGTACCTCAACCCCTTGTACCTCTGATGGGAGCGACCATCAAATCACCGTACATCTTTCAATGGAATGCTGTTACCGATCCCAGTGCTCCAGTAACTTACGAGCTGCAAATCGCCACTTCCCAGGATTTCGCAACCGGGTCTATTATCCTGGACAAGACGGGAATTAAGGAATCTCAATACAAGCTGACCGATACCGAAGCGCTGCAGCTATCCGGAAACGTTCCCACCTACTATTGGAGAGAAAGGGCCACCGATGCCGCCTCCAACGCCAGCGCCTGGACAGGCGCCGCCCAGTTCCTGGTGGCCAAACCGTTTAAATTCACCGGTTGGCCGCTCTACGTCAGCATCGTCGTGGGTGCGATTGTCTTCTTCCTGCTCGGGCTGTGGGCAGGCCGGCGCAGCGCCTTCTCTTATTAACAATAAACAACCCCCCTTGCCCCCTTGGCTTCCCCTCTCCTCCGATCCCTGCCTCCCGGAGGAGAGGGGCTTTTTTATCTGCCTGTGAAGAAATTACTGATACGGCCATAATCCCCCATCCTGCTCCAGTAATCCTTTCCCTTCGCTCGGTGCGGGGGATATGAATGATTTGCCGTTGAACCACCCCATTGACTATCGTTCCTGCCTAAACTACACTATAACCGGGTCAAGTAAACCGGGTGACCGCCCCGATAAATCGGGGAGGAAAGTCCGAGCTCCGCCGGGCAGGATGCTGGGTAACACCCAGGAGGGGCGACCCTACGGAAAGTGCCACAGAAACATACCGCCCCGATTTTATCGGGGTAAGGGTGAAATGGCGAGGTAAGAGCTCACCGGCAGCCGGGTGACCGGCTGGCTGTGCAAACCCCATCCGGAGCAAGACCAAATAGAGGGATAAAGGACGTCCGGCCTGTCCCCGGGTTGGTCGCTCGACCCCGATGGCAACATCGGGGCTAGATAGATGGTCACCGTCCCGATAATATCGGGATACAGAACTCGGCTTACAGGTTTACTTGGCTCAATTCATTGGTCCGTGACCCCTTTTCCGTTCCACAGGTCCGTATAAAGGGAGAATAATCTCATGCCCAAATCATTAAAAATCGTCATTGTGATGGTAGTCATAATCGCCATTGCGCTCGCTTTCGCCGGCGGCTACTTCATCGGCCAGGCTAACCCGTCCAACATACCTTCCGGCATGAACATTGTCCAGGAAGCCTGGAACGACATTCTGACCAAGTACGTCGATCCCACCCAGATAAGCTCCGTCAACATGACCGGCGCCGCCATCAGCGGTATAATCTCTTCCCTGCACGACCGCTACACAACTTATATCAGCGCCGCTGATTTTAAAGACCTCCAGAACCGTTTCCAGGGAGAACTGGAGGGTATCGGGGCTATTGTCACGGCTGTAAATGATAAAATAACGATTGTCACTCCTATCGCCGGCGCACCGGCGGAAAAAGCCGGTATCAAGAAAAACGATGTTATCCTGGCAATTAACGGCGAATCCACCGCCAATATGACCGTGGACGTAGCCACCAGTAAAGTCCGCGGGCCGGCCGGTACCGTGGTTAAGTTGCTTGTCCTCCATCAAGGAGCTACACAGCCGGTAGAAATCACGGTAACCAGGGCCAAGGTGGATGTGCCCAGCGTCGCTTTTGAAATGCACGGTGATATCGCCCGTATCTCCATTTCCGAGTTCACCGCCCGCACCGATACCGAACTCGCCCAGGTGCTGCCAAAATTAGTTACGGACCAGGCAACAGGTATCATCCTCGACCTGCGGAGCAACCCCGGCGGCTTGCTGGATACCGTCGTGGACGTGGCCAGCCACTTTATCACCCAGGGCACCATCGTTTCGGTAAGAAGCCGGCAGGGAACAATCGAAACGCTGAAAGCTGTCAAAGAAGACACTACTACTACGCTGCCGATGGTGGTGCTGGTGGATGAATACAGCGCCAGCGGCGCCGAGGTTTTAACCGGCGCCTTGCAGGACTATGACCGCGCTCTGGTGGCCGGCAACGTGACCTACGGCAAGGGCAGCGTGGACATCCTTCAGCCCTTAAAGGACGGCTCCGGGATATACATCACTATCTCGCGCTGGCTCACCCCTGACGGCCGACTTATCGAGGGCAACGGGATTACACCGGATGTAAAACTGGACGTTACCGGTGATGACGAACTGCAGTGGGCCATTGACTACCTGCACGGCGTAAAATCCAGGTAAAGCGAATTATATGCCGGAAGATTTGGCTATTAAGATTAGTCAATCGCGGCTGTCCCTGGTCCAGGGGGATATCACCCGCCAGGCTACGGACGCTATCGTTAACGCCGCCAATTCCGGCCTGATGGGGGGCGGCGGTGTTGATGGGGCTATCCACCGCGCCGGAGGTCCCGCCATCCTCGAGGAATGTAAAAAAATCGTCGCCAGGCAGGGCCGCCTGCCCACGGGACAGGCGGTGATCACTACCGCCGGCGATATGCCGGCCAAACACGTTATCCACACGGTGGGGCCGGTCTGGCGGGGCGGTCATAACAACGAGCCGGAACTCTTGGCCAGCGCCTACCGGGAAAGCCTGAAGCTAGCCGACGCCAGCAATTTAACATCGGTAGCTTTTCCGTCGGTCAGCACCGGGGTTTACAGCTACCCGGTGGATTTGGCGGCCCCGGTCGCCCTGCGTGAAGTGGTCAAGTTCCTGGCGGAAAAGACTTCCATCAAAGAGGTGGTTTTTGTCCTCCACGACCTGCGTACGTTTGAAGCTTACGCCGCTGCGCTAAGGGAAATCATAAAAGAGTAGTCTTACCCGTCATACACTGCACAGCTTGTTCTGTACTTACCCAAGGTACATCCCCCATCTGATTGTGTTATGATATTAACATCACTTAAGGAGAATCCAGACTATGCTCATCGTGATGCAGAATGACGCTACCGAAGAACAGGTGAACGCCGTCATTAAAGAAATAGAGAAAATGGGGCTACGCGGCGTTCCCATGCCGGGGGCTATCAGGACGGCCATTTGTATTTTAGGCAATAAAGGTCCCATCGAGGCCGCGCAGTTCTTGAGCCTGGAAGGCGTCAGGGAAGCTATCCCTGTCACCCGCCCTTATAAGCTCGTCAGCCGGGAGACGCACCTGGAATCTTCCGTCGTCACCATCGGTGACGTCGTCATCGGCGCCGGCGAACCGGTGATCATGGCCGGCCCCTGCGCCGTGGAAAGCGAGGAGCAGGCGCTGACCATCGCCAACATCGTGAAAAAGCACGGCGCCAAAGTTTTCCGCGGCGGCGCGTTTAAACCCCGCACCTCCCCTTACGCTTTCCAGGGGCTGGGGGAAAAGGGGCTAAAGATACTGGACAAGGTCCGCCGCGAGACCGGCCTGCTCATCATTACCGAGGCGACCGATAGCGAAAACCTGGTGGCGGTGGCCAAATACGCCGATATTGTTCAGATAGGCGCGCGGAACATGCAGAACTACTCCCTGCTGCGCCTGGCGGGCCAGACGAAAAAGCCGGTCCTGCTTAAGCGGGGCTTTGCCGCTACTATCGACGAATGGCTGATGGCCGCCGAATACATCATGTCCGAGGGCAACAGCCAGGTCATCCTGTGCGAGAGGGGCATCCGCACCTTTTCCGATACCACCCGCAATACCCTCGACTTAAGCGCCATACCATCAATCAAAGCCGCCAGCCATTTGCCCATAATCGTCGATCCCTCCCACGCCGCCGGCAAGCGCGATTACGTGATACCCCTTTCCCGGGGCGCCATCGCCGTGGGCGCGGACGGCCTGCTCGTCGAGGTCCATAACGACCCCGCCCATGCCCTCTCCGACGGTATGCAGTCCTTATACCCGCGGCAGTTCGAACAGCTGATGCAGGAAATAAGCCGCCTCAAACAATTTCTTTAGCTAAATCTCAATTTATTTCCTGGTGAAACTAATTGTTAGCGGTACTCTGCTTTCCCGCAACGTCCGGGTTGAAGAAATAGACCAGATAGACTAATATGCCTGGCTGAAAAGTGTACCTGTCCAAACGGCCAGTAGGCAACTCCCCTTTTCCCCAGTGACAAGCGAAAGCATTAATAGTATGATTAGGGCAATACCAAAAAAGGAGGTTACCGATGGCCACTTCAAGTACAACGTACCCGGTAAATATCAGGGGAGACCTGTCTGCACCCCCGGAACGCGGCTGGTGGCTGATTAAATGGCTGCTCGGAATCCCGCATTATGTAGTCCTTTTCTTCTTATTCATCGCCTTTGTTGTCGTAGCCTTTATCGCGTTCTGGGCTATTTTGTTTACCGGAAAATACCCTAAAAGTTTATTCGATTTCAACGTCGGCGTATTGCGCTGGGCATGGCGTGTGGCCTTTTACAGTTATGGAGCTTTAGCCACGGACAAATACCCGCCTTTTAGTCTTGACCCGGACCCTAATTACCCTGCTGATCTGGAAATCCCCTACCCGGAGAAGCTTTCACAGGGGCTGGTGCTGGTGAAATGGTGGCTGCTGGCTATCCCGCACTATATCATCGTCAGCATTTTCACGAGCGGTCCGGCGTGGCAAATGAAAGGGTGGGACTGGACGGTAAACAACCAGGTCCATCATATGAGTGGATGGCAGGTAAGTTGCGGCGGCTTGATATTTATCGTGGCGATATTTGCCGGTATCGTTGTTTTATTCACCGGCAAATACCCTAAAGACTTTTTTAAGCTGGCGATGGGCTTCAACCGCTGGTCTATCCGCGTGGCGGCTTATGCCACACTGATGACCGATGCCTATCCGCCTTTCCGCCTCTGGGATGATTAAGGCATTTTCTGGCATTTAGGGCAGATGTAGGTGCCGCGGCCGCGCACCACAATGCGTTCGATGGGGCCGCCGCACCTGGGGCATTGCTTCCCCACCCCGTGGGCTACGCTGAATTCGTCGTGGGCGGTGCCGGGCGCGCCGTCCGGCCGGATATAGTTGCGGATGCTGGCGCCGCCGCTTTTCAGGGCTTTATGCAGCACCAGACGGATCGCGTCATAAAGCTTTTTGATTTCCGCCGGCTTGAGACTGTTGGCCGGCCTTAAAGGATGGATCCTGGCCTCGAATAAAGCTTCATCGGCGTACATGTTGCCGATGCCGGCAATGATGGTCTGGTCCAGCAGGACCGGCTTAACGGGCGCCGTACGCTTATGCAAAATGCCGGCTAAAGTCTTTGGAGTGAAATCGTCATCCAGCGGCTCCGGGCCCAGTTTTTCTTTGACGGCGTCTTCATTTTTCTCCAGCCACATCTTGCCGAACTTCCGTGGGTCGCGGAAATGCAGCTCCACGCCCTTATCGAGGTGAAAAACGGCACGGGCGTATTCACTATCCGCAGGGTTGACCAATAAAGAACCGGTCATTTTCATGTGCATGACCAGCACGCCGCCTTTGTCCAAGTGAAAAAAGAGGTATTTGCCCCGCCGCGTGATGCCGGTAATTTTCCGCCCCGTTACCCTGGCTTTAAACTCCGGGACGGCCGGCTGCTTGACCATTTTGTCCCAGAAAATATCCACGCCCTCGATTTTCCGCCCGAGGAGGTGCGGCAAAAGCTCGTTTTTAATCGTTTCTACTTCAGGAAGCTCAGGCATTATTATTTCATCTCTCCCCAGTTTTTACCGGACTTGGTATCCACTTTCAGCGGCACGTTTAAAGTTACGGCGGACTCCATGGTGTCAGCCACCAGCTTGTGCATCAGCTCCATCTCGCCGTCCGGCACCTCGAAGACGAGCTCGTCATGGACCTGGAGCAGCATTTTGCTTTCGAGTTTCCGTTTTTCCATCTCGTGGTAAAGGTTAATCATAGCTACCTTGATGATATCCGCGGAGGTCCCCTGTACCGGCATATTGATCGCCATGCGTTCGGCCGCCTCCCGCACCTGGCGGTTAGCGGAGTTGATATCCGGGATATAGCGCCGGCGGCCTAACAGGGTCTCGACGTAGCCGTCCTGGCGGGCTTTGACCTTGGTCTCGTCGAGGTATTTCCTGACGCCGGGATATTTCTCAAAATAGGCCTTAATGAACTTCCCCGCCTCCTCGCGGGAAAGCTCGGTGGCCTGCTCCAGCCCGTAATCGCTCATGCCGTAGATGACCCCGAAGTTGATCGTCTTGGCGAAGCGCCGCATATCACGCGTCACCTGGTTTTTTTCCACCCCGAAAAGCTGCGAGGCAGTGGCGGCGTGAATATCCTCGTCGTTGCGGAAGGCACGTAACAGCGTTTCATCTTGAGATAAATGCGCCAGAGCTCGAAGGTCTATCTGCGAGTAATCACCGGCCAGCAGGTTCATGCCCGGTGCCGCGATAAAAGCCTGACGCACCTGCCCCCCTAGTTCGCCCTTGATGGGGATATTCTGCATGTTCGGGTCACTGGAGGAAAGGCGCCCGGTGGACGTGCGGGTCTGGTTGAAAGTAGTGTGGATGCGTTTCGTTTTAGGGTTAACCAGCTCCGGCAAAGCGTCTACATAGGTAGACTTCATCTTGGTAAGCTGGCGGTAGTCCATAATATATTTGGCGATATCACACTGTGTGGCCAAAATCTCCAGTATCGAGGCTTCCGTGGAATAACGGGTTTTCCCCTTGCGTTCGTTGGGGAGCTGCATTTCATCAAAAAGCACTTTCCCCAGCTGCTGGGTAGAGTTAATGTTAAACTCGTGTTTGGCTTCGGCGTAAATCTTCTTTTCCTGTACCGCTACCTGCTCACCTAAGACCCTGGACATTTCCTTGAGTATTTCCGTGTCCACGGCCACGCCGTTCCTTTCCATGAGGAGCAATATCGGCACCAGCGGCATCTCGACATCTTTAAACAGCTTCATCAGCCCCAGATTTTCCAGGTCCGGCGTAAATTCCTCCACCAGTCTTAAGGTCATATCGGCATCCGCGGCGGCATAGCTGGCGGCTGACTTTATGTCCACTTGCGCCATGGTAATCTGCCTGGCGCCCGTGCCGATAAGGTTGGTAATGGGCGTCATCTCGATGTCCAGTCGGCCGAAGGCGAGTGCCTTTAAACCCAGCGCCTTTTCTCCCAGCAGATGGGCGGCGATCATCGTATCGAAAGCCAACCCGTTAACCTTGATTCCCTGTTCTTCCAGCACCATCATATCGAACTTGGCGTTGTGCCCCAGCTTGGAAATTTTGCCATCTTCAAAGACAGGACGGAGCCGGTCAACGACCTGTAACAGCGGTAGCTGCTGGACCTCGTCAAGAACGGTATGTCCGACGGGAACGTAATATGCCTTACCCGGCTCGAGGGACAGCGATATACCGACGATTCTTGCCGTCATGGCGTTAAGACCGTCCGTTTCCGTATCGAAAGCAAAGGAAACTGCGGTTGCCAGCCGGTTTAACAGCTCATCGAGGTCCTGGGTGGAGGCAACCGTGCAGTAATCGCATGGCAGGGGAGCCGATTTTAACTCCACCGCCCCGGCTTCGCCTTCCTCTCCCGGCAGCTTCGGCAGGAGGCTGAAAAACTCCAGCTCACGGAAAAAGTCCGTCGCCTGCTTGCGGCTATAGCGGCTGACGCGGCATTCATCGAGGTTCAGGGTGACCGGCGTATCCGTAACAATCGTGGCCAGCTTTTTGCTCTGTTTGGCCTCTTCCACGTTGTTCCGCAGGATTTCCTTCACCTTGGGCGGCGTTACCTCGTCCAGGTGCTGATAGACATCCTCCACGCCGCCGAACTGCCGGATAAGCTTAACCGCCGTTTTCTCCCCGATGCCCCGGATACCGGGGATATTATCGGAGGGGTCGCCCACCATGGCTTTATAATCCGCCACGTGTTCCGGCCCCACCCCGAATTTCTCTGTTACCGCTTCGGCGTCAAAAAGTTTGGTGTCACTGAATGTGCTCCCTGATTTAGGGTAAAGCACCTTAACCTTCGGCGAGACCAGCTGCATGGTATCGGCGTCACCGGTAACGATAATGGTTTCAATTCCTGCCTGGCTGGCCTGTCGGCTCAACGTGCCCAGCACGTCATCGGCCTCGAATTTGTCAATTTCAAAGATGGGAATATTGAAGCTCTTGACCAGTTCCTTGACACGCACCATCTGGCTAATCAAGTCATCAGGGGTGGGAGGGCGGTGGGCTTTATAGTCGGTAAACATCTCGTGGCGGAAGGTGGGCCCTTTTTTATCGAAAGCGATGGCGAAGTGGGTGGGTTTAAGGTCGTTGAGGACCTTCAGCAGCATCGAGGCGAAGCCATAAACGGCGCTGACGACCTCACCCGTTTTCGAGACGGTCAGGGGTTTGGCTTCACGATACTTCGTCGCCCCGAAGGCATGATAGGCGCGGTGGACGATGGCGTTACCGTCGAATAGAACCAGAAGCTGCTCGGGCATAAGTCAATTATAGGAGTAACAAGGAACAAGTAGCAACTGTAAACTGTTAACTTTAAACTAAAAATCCTTAAGTCCGCTGCCTTCGAGCGCCTTCAAATAAGACGTATCGTTATGGCAGGTAAGGACAGCTTTCTTACCATCGAACTCAAAGCGGGAAATACCGCCGGTATCTATCCTGAAGCTCCAGAATAAAGAGTTATCCAGCCCCAAAAGCGCGCAGATAAGCACCTTGCTGACCACGCGGTGGGACACCACCACGATTTTCCCTTCCCCGCAACGCGCGACCGCATCCCACAGAAAAGGTACCGCCCGGCAAGTGACGTCTTCCAGGCTTTCACCACCGGGGATTTTCACCTGTTCCGGGGTATCCAGCCAGTCCTGGTAAAGCTCACCCCACTTTTCTCTAACGTCAGTCACCGGCAGACCCTGCCAGAGACCGCAATCGATGTCGTTCAGGTTTTCTACAATATTTGTTTCAAGGTGGTGGTGGGCGGCAACAAGATTCGCGGTCTGTACGGCCCGCTGCAGAGGGCTGGAATAAATAACGTCTATTTTTTCGCCGGCAAGATATTCTCCCAGCAGCTGCGCCTGCCGCAAACCCAAGGCGTTTAACGGCACATCCGCCCGGCCACGGAAAATCTCCCGGGCGTTAAATTCCGTCTGGCCGTGCCGTGCAAGGATAACTTCAATCATATCCGTCAGGTCTCGTAGTCCACCGCCCGTCTTTCCAGCCGCACCCTGTTGATAAACGCGCCTATTTTTTGATGCTCCGGATGGTTCTGGTAAGCGTTAAAATCCTGTATATTGCGGAACTCGGAATAAAGCACCAGGTCAAAATCGTCCGGGGAGTGGTTGGAATTGATTCCCACCTCCAGCGTTTTTATCTCTTTGATGTTCCTTTTCAGCCCGTCAAGCAGGAACTTGGCCTTTTGCGCGTTTTCCGCTTTGGTCCGGCCTTCCGCAAACTCTTTAAACTTCCACATCACGATGTGTTTTAACATCTGGTACATTTCCGGCAATATGCCCGTTATTTCTTCGCCTCCCCCACCTTTTCCACCTCGATGGTGCACTCCGTCACCAGCGCCGCGAAAGCCCCCACCGCCGCCAGCAGCGGCGCCGCCATGATGCCCACCGCCACCGCCGGTGCGCCGACGGAAAGCGGGATCTCGATAATAGTTCTGCCTTCGTGTATCAGACGGACTCGCCGGATATTTCCCTCGTGGATGAGCTGTTTTATCTTTTTTACAGCCTGGTCTCCCGATACCGTGAATTTTTCAGTTTCAGCCATAGGCACCTCCCGGATATCTGCATATTAGATAAGCCTGAGGGTTGTGTCAAGTCCCGAATTATTGTAAAATTTGATTTTCATGATATACTGGTGGCATACAGGAGGTTATCTTGAAGAGCAAAGATTTTCTTTCCGTCTCCGACCTCACGCGCGAACGCCTGCGCACGCTGATATCCAATGCCGTGGCGATGAAATCCGGAGGCCGGAGCTCACAATTAAAAGAGAAAGTGCTCGTGCTGCTGTTCGAAAAACCATCGCTGAGAACCAGGGTCAGCTTCGAGGTAGCCATGCGGCAGCTCGGGGGGGACAGCCTGTATATTTCCCCGGATGAAGTCCAGCTGGGCAAACGCGAATCCGTGCCGGACGTCGCCCGTGTACTTAGCCGCTACGTGGATGTGATCGCCCTGCGCACTTTCTCTCATGAAACGATTGAAATCATGGCCAATAACGCGGATATACCCGTCATCAACGCCCTATCAGACCTGGAACATCCTTGCCAGGCCCTGGCGGATATCATGACCATCTTCGAACACAAAAAAACCCTTGATGGGCTGACGCTGGCCTACATCGGCGACGGCAACAACGTCGCGCATAGCCTGATGCTGGCAGCGGCCTTGTGCGGGATCAATTTCCGCATCGCTTCACCCAAAGGTTACCGCGTCCTGGATAAAATCTTGAGAAAGGCCCAGGGTTTCGCCCTG
>JBEKAC010000014.1:0-48230 GCA_050018395.1 Dehalococcoidales bacterium | reverse complement strand
GAATTACCAATATCTGTCCAGTGGTCAACGGCAGCGGCTCGGCCATCGCCGGAACCGTTCTGGACAATATTGTTGGTATCGTCGGTGATCACGGTTTTACCACGGAAGGTATTATAAGGGCCGACGGATTGCTGTACAATCGGACCGACCGTAGTGGAACCCTGGAACTTCAGCGTTCCAACGAGACCCGGGCTCTGGTTGACTTCATTTAGGTCGCCGGTATTGGCAAACACGGCAATGGGCACCAGGATAACGATAACCAGAGCTACCATTAAGGCTATAAACAATTTCTTGTTCTTTAGCAGGTTTTTCAACTGATTTTTCCTCCTATTAATATTGTTGTTTTCCTGAACAAGGTTTGGTGGATTATATAACTGAAAATGTATGGCCTTTCTTTGCCGGGACCTCCTTTGATGTTGGATTTTACAGGCTCCATATACCTCACGATACAAGATTTAGTTAAACTTGTAATAAGGCTTGGAGTTTCGACCCTAAGGCTAAGGGAGTCCGGTAAGGTGAGCGGATCATTTTCCTTCGGCTTCCCTTTTTCATATCGGCCCTTGATTTATTAAGTAATTGTCTTTTCAGTCCATTACTATAGTACTGGGTAATTGTTCTGGTTTTGTTAGAGAAAATTATTGAACAGGTTAAATTATTGTTAATAATTGAAAAAGAAAACGGCCATCAAATAGCCAATATTTTCGGAGAAGAAATTCTAATAAAAAATTAACAATATTCCGCTTCGCCAGGAGACAACGCGATTTCCTTCTACTTCCCGGTCTGTCGAGTTGCCATAAAGAATTGTACGTTCTATACTAGCGATAGAGACTCTTATGGCCGAAACGAAGATTCTAATCGTAGAAGATGACCCGAATCTGCTGGCTGCGCTTAAATATAGTGTCAGCAAAGAAAACTATAACGTTGTCACGGCAGTGGACGGGGCTGAAGCCCTGGAAGTAGCCCGTAAAGAGCAACCAGATCTAGTTATTCTGGATATCATGCTGCCCAAATTGAGCGGGCTCGAGGTTTGCCGTATCCTGCGCAAAGAAATGACCATCCCTATCTTGATGCTGACTGCTAAAAGCGAAGAAATTGACAAGGTGGTGGGGTTGGAAATCGGGGCGGACGACTACATGACCAAGCCTTTCAGCATGAGAGAGCTGCTGGCCCGTGTACGTGCCATGCTGCGCCGGACTCAGATGACTAGGCCGCTGATAGCTCCCGGGCAGGAGGTGCTAAAATTCAATGATATGGAAATTGACATAGGTCGCCACCTGGTCCTTCTCAACGGTTCGGAAGTTGCTCTCTCACCTAAGGAATTCGACTTACTGGTCTTCCTTGCCAGTAACAAGGGTTTTGTCTTTAGCCGGGAGCAACTCCTGGAAAAAGTATGGGGCTATGATTATACCGGTGACACCCGAAGTGTGGACGTCCACGTACGCTGGCTCCGGCAAAAAATCGAGAATGAACCTGCAAACCCCAAACGATTAATCACCGTCAGAGGAGCCGGCTATAAACTGGAAGGCTAGAGCCGGCTTTGATGTGAATCCAGGAAACGGTCACTAACGGGTGCCCTTAGCCTGCTCGTCCACCCAGGCTCGGACTTTCTGGCTGATCTGGTCGCGTATTTCCCGGAACTTTCGTAGTTGTTCTTCTTTTGTTCCGATAAGCCGGGCGGGGTCTTCAAAACTCCAATGCAACCGCAGACCCATTCCAGGAAAAGTGCTCGGGCATTTTTCATCGGCGTCACTGCATACAGTGATGAGATAGCCGAAGTGCACTCTGCCCATGTAATCCTTAAGCGCTTTAGAGTATTGACCGCTGATATCAATGCCAATCTCATTCATGACTTCTCTGGTTAAAGGATGAATCTCTTTGGGTTCCACGCCGGCACTGTACGCTTCATATTTATCACCGGCGTAAGACCTCAGGAAAGCTTCGGCCATCTGGCTTCTGGCTGAATTAGATGTACAGAGAAATAATACCTTGATTTTATTCATATAAATTATCCTCCGGATATCAAACCGAATTATGAGTGGTTGTTGCGGTCATTTATTCTTCCTCACCTTGGAAACTGGGATTGATTGATCCCGTATTTACAAGCTCGGTTCCTTCGGAAACGGGCACAACTTCCACATTCGAGATGCCGGCTCCAGGCATAGTTGATAAGTCGATAGAAAATTGCTCGATTGAGTCATAATCAGAGATGCAGATGGCTGACCTTGCAGATTGGGGACGAGTTTTTGCGGATTCATCGTCAGGCATAACTTCAATCCAGTGCCATTGGGCTTTAATGCGTACGAAGAACTCCCCGGGGGCCAGTGATCCGCCGGGCAGGAATTTTACAAAAACCAGGTATCGCATCCTATTTTACTCTTCCCGGGGCACTGGTACAATCTTCACTCTTACGACCGACTTCCTGAGCCATTTTAGTGGTTGGGTGATAAATTTGTTTTATTTTAGTACGCGATTAATGGTTCTACTTCCGGACGAGCATCTACATTGCCGGGAGCCGGTATCCGTATGATATGTTCCGGGACGGTTTGCCTTTGCCAAGGATTCTCGCCTGCCTTCAACATATTTTCAAAAGGGCATCCGTTACGATAGCGCGCATACTCTTCCGCCAAGGCTCTATCAATATTATCCATGTAAAGTTCACTCATAATTTCCTCCTGTTGTCCGACGCTTTTGCTGGGGTATGCTGACTCCAGTACGGATACTGTTGTCGTTTTTCTTGCTACTCATGAACCGCAGCCATATCTTCCAGGTATTGCGCGATAAGGTGATGCCCGCTCAATGCTTCGGGGTGCTCAAACATCAGGTGAATCACCGCCTCACCCGTGGTCAGGTTAGTTGCCAGTGGAACGTCATGAATATCACAGACCCGCAGTAAATCGGTAATTTTTGGCTCGTATGGCTGAGCCATAAGCGGGTCGCGCAGGAATATCACCGCTGTTACATCTCCATTCGCCACCAGTGTTCCAACCTGCTGGTCGCCGCCATATTTTACGCTCTGTAAAAGAGTTACCGGCAGGCCGAGTCTTGACTGGATCATTTCACCGGTACTTTTTGTGGCAACGAGGTTGACTTCGGAAAGCTCTTCTCGATGGGCTTTGACGAGAGAAATCATGTCTTCTTTTTTAGAGTCATGAGCGATAAGGGCTAAAGTAAGTTTTTTCATTTTTCATCTCCTCGCTCTTGTTATGCGTAAAACCGATTTGTTCTCTATTTTCAGAATAGCAGGGGTAGTTTAAGACCCGGTTAGGAGTTTGTAAGGGAGGAGTTATGTTTTGTTTAAATTTTGATTAAGAATGGACAATGGGGAGAGTGAAAGTAAAGGATGAACCTTTTCCCTCTTCGCTTTCTACCTGAATGTTGCCGCCGTGAGCCTGTACTATGTGTTTGGCGATAGATAGCCCCAGACCGGTGCCTCCACCGGAGCGTGCCCTGTCCACTTTATAGAAACGTTCAAAGATACGGGGCAGATCATCGGCAGGAATACCGATTCCCGTATCAGTGATTTTCACCAATAAATTGTCACTTTCCACTTTAGACGAGATAGTTATCTTACCGTTCTGCGGCGTGAATTTGATAGCATTGTGCACCAGATTAACCAGGACCTGTTCGATTCTATTTTCGTCACCCATTATCCTTGGCAAACCAGGTGATAAATCCAATTTCAGGTTAAGCTGCGCTCTTTGTGCCTGTGTCTTGAGTCTTTCTGCCACATGTTTGATTAACCTGGACATATCGACCGGCCCCAGTTTGAGGGCCAACTCCCCACTTTCGATGCGGGATAACTCACCCAGTTCGGCAACCATCTGGGTTAGCTTGTCGGTTTCGACCTGCATCCTCTGGAGAAAATCTTCCGCGATTTTCTGATCATTAATAGCGCCGTTCTGTAGAGTCTCTACGAGGGCTTTAAGTGATGCTATTGGTGTACGCAATTCGTGAGATATGTTCGCGATGAAGTCCTGGCGGACTTTCTCGAGACGTCTAACTTTGGTGAGGTCCTGAACCAGGACAAGACCGCCGTTGCTAAGCGGTGCGGCAGTCAGGTCGAAATACTGCTTACCGCCTTCCACCTGCACGGTGTTTCTTTGTGGTTCTTTGGTTTCCAGGCACCTTTGTACTAAGGCGTCCATTTCATGGTCTCGAACCAGAGCAATAAATGGCTTACCCACACCGGACACGCCGTTTACCTTGAAAAGTTTCTCGGCGGTCTTGTTAGTCATTGTCACCAGTCTTTCATTATCCAGTAGAATAATACCGGCATCTATCGTA
Source organism: Dehalococcoidales bacterium (assembly GCA_050018395.1). Classification (GTDB taxonomy): domain Bacteria; phylum Chloroflexota; class Dehalococcoidia; order Dehalococcoidales; family RBG-16-60-22; genus RBG-13-51-18. Next base: position 43,946 of record JBEKAC010000014.1, on the reverse strand, counting down.
GACAGGATAGCTGCGACCCTTTCTTTTTCGCCGGCAAGGTCAGTGGCCATTGTTTCAAAATTCGCCGCCGCTAGTTTTAATGTGGCGTCGAGTTCTTTAAGCTTACCCTCCGGCGTTGTCCGACCTTCCTGCCCGTTTGTCATTTTTCGGGCTATACCCGTAAGGGCTTTCACTCCATTTTTAGTATCTATTGACTTTCTCAGCAGTAAAAACGTAACTGAGATAGCGGCGATGGTAATCAGACTGAGTAGCGCCACGGCGATGCCCATATTTTCCTTAACCCTCGAATTTGTAGCCGAAGCCATGGACCGTCAGCAAATGTTGAGGCTTCTCCGGACTGTCTTCAATCTTTCGTCTTAGCGCTCGGATATGCACATCAACCGTGCGGGCGGTACCCTCATAATCATAGCCCCATACCTTTTCTACGATGCGTTCCCGGTTGAAAACCTGCCCTCGGTGAAGCATTAAGAACGAAAGTAAATCAAATTCCTTAGGACTTAACTTCAATGGAACTCCATGGCGTGATGCCAGGTGCCCGACCATGTCCACCTCAAGACCATCTGCCTTGAGGACTGCCGGAGCCTCCTCTGTATCAGGAGATACGGTCTGCCGCATCCATTGTGAACGCCGCAGCATCGCCCGCAATCGTGCCATTAGTTCTCTTACGCTGAATGGTTTAGCCATGTAGTCATCAGCACCGACCTCCAGGCCAACCACCTTGTCGATCTCCTGGGTCTTCGCTGTAAGCATCAGAATAGGCACAGCCATTTCTTTCCGGAGTACCCGGCAGACCTCAATCCCGTCAAGCCCCGGAAGCATGATATCCAGGATTATCAGATCAGGTTTTTCCCGGCGCGCCAATTCCAGCGCCTGGATACCGTCTTCCGCGGTAACCACGGCATAGCCTTCGTTCACCAGATTGTATTTCAGAACTTCAAGCAAATTCTTATCATCGTCAACGACGAGGATTTTATTCATTGTTGTTCCTGTTGGAGTTTAGTATTTAGATGCCCCTATTTCTTCTATTTTGCCAGTCACTGTAAACACCACGCGCTCGCATATATTGGTGACGCGGTCGGCAGCGCGCTCCAGGTTGTGGGAAACCCAGATAAGCCGGGTGGCTCTGGTGATGGTCTTCGGGTCTTCCATCATGAAGCCAATCAGTACCCGGAATAGCTCGTTATAAAGGGCGTCTACTTCATCGTCCTCGATAGCTATCTGCCTAGCCGCGGCAGCATCGTGGTTGACAAACGACTCGAGACTCCGGTGCAGCATATCTACCGTCTTTTCCGCCATGCGTGGTATAAGTACCAGCGGTTTCAAGGGCGGCTCGTCACCAATCATCAGGACAATCTTGGCGATGCCTTCCGCATAGTCGCCGATTCTCTCGAGCTCGATTATTATATTGGCCACTGCCATAATGACCCGCAAGTCACCGGCCATCGGCTGCTGTGTGACAATAAGGTTAATACATGTATTTTCTATCTCATATCTTTTTTTATTGATATTAATGTCATCAGTTATTACCTGCTGTGCCAATGCCATATCCCTCTCTTTAAGAGCTTTGACAGAAGCAATAATCGCTTTTTCTACCATACTGCCCATGTACAGTACATCATTATGTATCTCTTGCAGTTTCTTGTGATAGGCTGATCTCACATCCATCTTTAAGACCTCCGATAACTCTATCCGAACCGCCAGGTAATATAGTCTTCAGTACGCTTATCCTTGGGGTTGGAAAAAAGGTCGCTGGTAGCTCCATATTCAACAAGTGCACCGGCGTGGTCTTCGTCCATGAGCATGAAAGCAGTCATATCGGATACCCGCGCTGCCTGTTGCATATTGTGAGTGACGATGATAATGGTGTAATCCTGAGCCAGATTCCTCATCAGGTCTTCGATTTTCAGTGTCGCTACCGGATCCAAGGCGCTACAAGGCTCATCCAGAAGGATGATTTCCGGCTCGACGGCGATGGCGCGGGCAATGCAGAGTCGTTGCTGCTGCCCGCCGGAAAGGGAAGTGCCTGATTGGTTAAGCTTATCCTTGACTTCGTCCCACAGGGCTGCATGTTGCAAGCTTCGTTCGACAATCTCCTCCAGCTCTCCACGGCGGCTCCAGAAACGTGTTAACCGCAGTCCCGCCGCCACGTTATCGAAAATAGTCATCGTGGGGAAAGGGCTGGGTTTCTGAAAGACCATACCGATACGCCGCCGTATCTGGACAGGGTCGATGTCTTTATCATAGATATCCTTGCCGTCCAGCCATACATGGCCAGTAACCTTTGTGCCGGAGCAGACCTCATGCAGCCGGTTCAAACACCTGATAAAGGTGGACTTACCGCAGCCGGAAGGTCCGATAATTGCGGTGATTAACTGTGACCTGATATCAAGGTTAACATTCTTAAGGGCCAGAGTTCTCCCGTACCAGGCATTCAGTTCCTCCACCTTTAAATAACCCTTCCCGTCATCGGTCGGGGCTTTGCCTCTATTCCCATTTGTATATTTTACCTTTTCATCTACCATGACCATTTAAGCTTCCTTTCACTTAATCCGATATTAACGTGAGCCCTTCCTCCGGCTAAGCCAGCGCACCAGGATACTAATACCGAGGACCAGCAGTACCAGGATAAAAGCGCCGGCCCAGGCCTGTTGTTTCCAGTCCGAGTAGGGAGACAGAGCATAGTTGTATATCTGGAGCGGCAGCGCCCCGATGGGTTTGAGTAAACTCTGGAAACCGAAATTGCTACCCAGGGCGGTGAAGATAAGCGGGGCGGTTTCCCCCGCGATGCGTGCCACCCCGAGCATGATGCCGGTAACAATTCCAGTAAGAGCTCCTGGTACGATTACCCCTAATACAGCGCGCCAGCGGGTGATACCCAGGGCCAGGGCGGCCTCGCGCATATGATTGGGGACGAGACGCAGCGATTCCTCAGCAGTCCGGGCGATGATAGGTATCATGATGATAGCCAGCGCCACACCGGCTGATAGTGCCGAATAAGAATGGAGGGGGCGTACCAGGATAGCGTAGGCGAACACACCGACAACGATGGACGGCACACCGGCCAAGATATCCGCAGCAAATCTGACCGCCGCGGCTGTCCTGGGTCCGGCAAACTCCGCCAGGAAAATCCCGGTCATAAGCCCGATCGGCAGAGCAATTATTGAGCCCAGTAATACTAAAATAATGGTACCGATGATTTCATTACGCATGCCGCCGCCGACTTGACCGACCGGCGCGGAGGCATGCGTTAAAAAACCCAGGTTGATATAGGAAATACCTTGCACCAGCGTATAGCCCAGAACTAGTGCCAGCATCAATATGGCTATGGTGGTGGCCAGACCGCTGAGGACAAGCATCAGACGGCTGATCCATTTTCTTCTGGTATAGCCGCGTTGTAACATTATTATTCCTTAGCTGCCTTCACTGACGTTAATCGCCATACCAGCAACCGGGCGATCACATTAACCAGTAGCGTTATCCCAAAAAGCACCAGAGCGAGTTCTACCAGGCTGCCCATAGGGACACCTTCAGCTGCCTCCGCGAACTCGCTGGCTATTTTACTGGCGATGGTAGTACCCGGGGAGAAAAGGGAAGCCGTGAGCTTATAGGAGTTGCCGATGACCATGGTAACCGCCATGGTTTCGCCTAAGGCGCGGCCCAGCCCCAGGATAACGCCACCCACCAGGCTGGAGCGGCAGTATGGAATGACTGCCCGGAGTATCGTTTCCCATCGTGTTGCCCCCAGGGCCAACATGGCCTCACGCTGCGTATCAGGAACAGCTCGTATTGCGTCACGGCTCACGGCGGTAATAATGGGTACAATCATGAACGTAAGGATAATGCCCGCCGAAAGGAAACCAAGTCCACCAAAGACTGTTCCCTTAAAAATAGGCAGGAAGCCAAAGTAGTGCCCTAACCATGTTTCCACAGGCTTAATGTGGGGAACCAGAACAAATAACCCCCAGAGCCCGATAATCACGCTGGGAATGGCGGCCAGCATCTCAATCAGGAAAGAGGCCGGCCCGCTTATCCATGAAGGCGTCATCTCTACCAGAAAGATGGCTGCTCCGAAACTTATCGGCACGGCGATTAACAGGCCTATTGCCGAACAGAGTAAAGTTCCGTAGATGGCCGGAAGGGCCCCGAATAATTCCCTGACCGGGTCCCATGTTGAATTAAAGATAAAGTGAATTCCAAACTGCTTGATGGCCGGCCAGGCATTTGTGCTTAAAATGATGATGAAGCCGATTAAAAGGCTGGCCATCACCAGAGCGAAGAAAAGTGTCAGGTTGGAGAATATGGGGTCGCCGAGACGCCAATGGCGGTCTGAAAGTTGCGCCGGCAACCGGCTTTTCTGGGATGTCCCGCTCTTATCATAATTCATGATTGGAATTCTTCCCGAGGACTTTCGCTAAGGCAAAATGTGGACGGGATACCCCGCCCACATTTTATCCATTGAGCCATTCAATTTACTATTTATTGAGCAGAGGTTGCCCCTGATAGGTGATGGAGCGTATTTCATTTTCGGCATTGGTCACGGCCGCAGCGGATAGAGGCGCGTAATCGAGCGTCGTTCCATACTGTTGCCCATCGTGTATCGCCCACCAGAGCATGTTCACCAGAGTTTGCCCCTTGGCTTTATCTTTCTGTTGCTGGTAGGCCAGTATCCAGGTGAAGCCGCAAATAGGGTAGGCATCCGGGTTGGTAGAGTTGGTGATCATGATTTTCATGTCATCAGGTAAGGTCACGCCCTCGCTCGCTTTAGTAGTCCCCGCCAGGCTGGGAGCTTCGTAGTTGCCTGCGGCGTTCTTGAGTAGCGCCCACGGCAGCTTGTTCTGTTCCGCATAAGCCAGCTCTACGTAGCCGATGGCGCCGACTGTCTTCTGTACAATACCGGCGACGCCGGCATTACCCTGGCCGCCGATATCGCCCGGCCAGTTCACTGCCGTCGCATTGCCTACCTGCGTGCTCCAGTCCTGACTTACCTTTGAAAGATAGTTGGTAAAGATGAAGGTGGTGCCGGAACCATCGGAGCGGTGCACTACAACTATGGCCGAGTTAGGAAGGGTCACGCCCGGATTAAGGGCGGCTATTAGCGGGTCGTTCCAGAACTTAATGGTCTTCAGGTAGATTTTAGCCAGGATATCGCCGGTAAGTTTGATCTGCTCAGAAGCGATACCGGGCAGGTTGTAGACGATGGCGACCGCGCCGCTGGTCATCGGTATGTGGAGAATCGGTCCGCCGGCGGCCTCCGCTTTTGATTGCTGAGCGGCCGTCATGATAGCATCACTGGCACCGAAGTCCACGGTACCGGCGGTAATCTGGTTGATGCCGGCTCCGGAACCGACTGCCTGGTAGTTAATCTGCGCCCCGATCATCTTGGCATACTCGGAGAACCATACAGTATAAAGAGGAGCCGGGAATGTACCGCCGGCGCCATTGAGATTTACAGGCGCTAATGTTGGGGTAACAGTGGGTGGAGTGGTGGTAGTCTGGGTGGGTGGCGTAGTGGTTTGGGTAGGTGGCGTAGTAGTGGTCTGGGTAGGTGGCGTAGTAGTGGTCTGGGTAGGTGGCGTGGTAGTGGTCTGAGTGGGCGGCGCAGTAGTGGTCTGCGGGGGAGGCGTTGTGGTATTAGAGCTTGTGCAGCTCATTAGACCAAACGCCAGTAACAATATCACTGATAGCGATAGTGTAAGCCATTTAAACTTTTTCAATTCTTTATTCTCCTTTTTTTTATATTTACAAAATGTTGTAGCCTACTCTTTCACCTTAACCTCCTTGCATTGCTCCTTCTTATTATGGTGACCTGGAGTTTAAGGATATGTTTTGGTTTTGTTAAATTCAGGTAAAACTCTATTTAAAGTTTTGTTAAGATTGTAATGGATGAGATGAAAAGAGGGGGGGGTAAATTTCCGCTAACTCTTTGTCATGTGTGCTAGGTTAGTGCATTGGGTGGCTAGGTTTGCTCAGGTGGTGAAGCTCGATTGTCAAAGAGGGTACGCGGATATCTATTTCAAAGGGTACATGGATGTCTATTTCAAATTTAACAAAGAAGCAGATTGTTGGGTGGCAATTGTTTGAAGTGTTCAGCTGCTAGTGCCCGATCTTAGCTACAAAACAACGCTACACGACACCCGAAAACACAGTACGGGACCGCCGGCAAAGGACTGCAAAACCCCTATTCGGCGGTCCGAATCCGCCCGTCGCCTCCAATTTTTAGCACAAAAAAGGGCCGCCGTTTACGGCAGCCCGCGTGTTTTCAACCTTCCTCACGATTTACGAAAGATAAGGTTCCAGCTCGTCCTCGTAAACCACAATTTCCTTACGTTCTTTGCCCACGCGCACGTTATAGATAAAGAAAATCTGGCCTTCGCGCGGGCTTATCCAGTAGTAATTAGAAATTTCCCCCACCTTGCTGGCGTACTCGCTAACGTTATATTCGCGCTGGGTCGCGCCCGTTTCGCTGATGGGCCTGATGACGACTTTCTGCCCCTTGGTGTATCTCGGCTTAACGGCCTTATTCTGCATCATCATTTGCGCATGATAATACGAAACGGCGTATTTGTCAATAGTCGGGATCAGTTTTTTTAATAAGTAAATGACTCAAGCGTCGGCGATAATGCGTGGCGAAGACTATTTGACAATAAAAAAAACGATGAGATAACCCATCAGCGACATCAGGGCGATGGGCGGCAGCGCCGGCATGGGCTTCCCTTTGAGCCAGATTTTCTGGATGATGAAGGCTTCCATCAGCCCGAGGGTGGCCAGTCCGCCCACCAGTATGGCGCTGGGGAGCCCGTATTTAAAGTAAACGGAGCCAGACAGCATCAGCGGGAAGCCGATGTCCCCGCCGCCCAGTATGGTATGCTCGCGTTTGGCAGACTCTTCTTTACGCAGTTTATCGAACTGCACTTCCTTAAGGTTCAGCCCCACATCCCCGGGCTTTTTGGGGAAGACAAAGGCCAGCAGAGAAGCCGCCCCGGACATTTTGTCCGCCATCCAGACCATGAACCCGAAGCGCACCGCGAGGAAATCGTAAAGAGCGATTACCAGCATGAAAATCATGAAGGTGAGCGGCGAGAAAAGATAACCGAAAATAGCCCCCGCGGCCGCCAGAGCAATGAGCAGCAGCAGGTCGTGCAGCCAGACGCGGGCAAAGATTAACCAGGCGAGACCGGTGATCACCGCCAGCGCGTAGGCGACGCCGGTAGGGAGCTTAAAGTACGTGACGATAAAAACGCCCCAGCCGAACATCAGGGCGAAGATCACGCGAAAAACATATTTCAGCTTGCTCACCGGTATGACGAAAAGGACGACGGCAATGACCACGATGGCGGTGAAAAAATAGACTAAAATGAACCAGAGCGATTGGCTCTGATACGATACTCCGGTAGATACCAGCGATGGTTTGATGAAGCTGGCCACCCAGAGGGACAGCGCCAGTGAGGCCGCCATCACGGCAACACCCCAGAAGTAAGGATTCAGCTTTAGTTTCATTTTATGACGTTATGATAAAATATACTTTCTCCAATATATACTTTTATAGCGCCGGTTGACAACAAAGTACTTGTGATATTATATAATAAATTCATAATTACGCTGTTTACGCGTTCTTTCAGATAAAATATCCGATTATTGGAGGCGAACATGGCCGGAGGTTACCTCGGGAAAATACTTTGGGTAGATTTAACGAACGGTAAATTAACAGACGAGCCGCTCGATGAGAAGCTGGCGCGGCAGTTCATCGGGGGCTACGGTATTGGCGCCCGCCTGATTTACAGTCGCATGAAAAAGGGGGCCGACCCGCTGGGGCCGGATAATATATTAGGTTTTACTACGGGGCCGTTCACCGGCACATCGGCGGTTTCCGGCACCAGGTTTACGGTGGTGGGCAAGTCACCGCTGACGGGCGGGTGGGGTGACGCCAACTCGGGCGGCTACTTCGGGGCATACTTAAAATTCTCCGGCTATGACGACGTGTTTTTTACCGGCATCTCACCCAAACCGGTCTATCTCTTTATCGATAACGGCAAAGCGGAATTAAGAGACGCCAGCCATCTCTGGGGTAAGGACACCTACGAGACGGAAGACCTGCTCAAGGCGGAGCTGGGCAAAGACGCGGCGGTTGCCTGCATCGGGCCGGGGGGAGAAAAACTGGCGCTCCTGGCCGGCGTCGTCCATACCCGGGGCAGCGTGGCGGCGCGCTCCGGCCTCGGCGCGGTCATGGGTTCCAAGCGTCTCAAGGCGGTGGCAGTGAGGGGCAAGATGAAAGTGCCGGTCGCCGACGAGCCGGGGCTCAAGGCTTTAAGGAAAAAATGCCTTTCGACGCTGGGCGGGCACGTCAACGTCCTGCGTAAATACGGCACGACCTTTACCAACGCCCCCAGCATCGAATCCGGCGACTCGCCGGTGAAAAACTACGGCGGGGCGGCCATCACCGATTTCCCGGACGCTGCGAGCATTGGTGCAGAAGCGGTGGACCGGTATGCGCAAAAGCACATCGCCTGCTACCAGTGTCCCATCGGCTGCGAGGTCACGATGAAAGCCGTCGCCGGCGAATACCAATTTGCGGCCGGCTCCTACCGCCCCGAGTATGAGACCGTCGTCATGCTCGGCAGCAACTGCCTGAACACCAACGTCGAGTCGATACTCAAGGCCAACGACCTCTGCAACCAGTACGGCATCGATACTATCTCCGTGGGCAGCACCATCGCCTTCGCCATGGAGTGCTATGAAAAAGGCATTATCACTAAAAAAGATACGGGCGGCATCGAGCTTACCTGGGGGAACCACCGGGCGCTCGTGGCCATCACGGAGCAAATGGGTAAACGCGAGGGCTTCGGCGCTATCCTGGCGGATGGCGTAAAGGTCGCCGCCGAGAAAATAGGCGGTAAGGCCGCCGAATGCGCCATCCACGTGCACGGCCAGGAAGTGCCGGGCCATAACCCCATTTCCACCTCCGCCATGGCGACGACGTATCTCACCAACGCCACGCCGGCGCGCCACACCCAGGGCTCGGAAGAGCACCACCCGCCCGGCTTCCTCCCGGAGATTAACCGTACGCTTTATACGGGGCGGGGCGAGGCGCACAAGAAAGGCAGCAATTTCCAGCACGCGCTGATGTGCGTGGGCATGTGCCTCTTCGTGAACATGGCCGTGCCTGACCCTGACGACATCGCCCGGTTCCTGAACATGGTCAGCGGCTGGGACGTAACCACGGATGAGCTGGTGGAAACCGGAGAGCGCATCGAGAACATGCGCCAGGCTTTCAACCTGCGTGAAGGCTTGAACCTGACCGAGAACAAACTGGCACCCCGGCTGCTCGGCAAGCCGCCGCACAACGCCGGCCCCCTTGCGGGCGTGACCGTGGATGAAGCTTCGCTGGTCAGAGACTACCTGGTGGCGATGCACTGGGACCCGAAGACCGGCAAACCGGGTAAAAAACGGCTGGTGGAGCTGGGGCTGGGGGACGTGGCTAAAGACCTGGGGCTCTAATTGTTATTAACGTTTGGTCGGCGATAAAATGACAGGTTATTTTTGGGTTTACTTACTCACAGCCATTATATTGTTTGTCGCCATAATATACATGATTAGATTGTTTATCAAGCGGCGTACTAAATATAATCTGACCCTATTAATACTATGCATGTTATTTTTGATTTTCGCTATTTGGGGTTGCTTTTATCCAAAAAAATTATTAATACCAGTACATATAATTACATTTCAAATCATATTCTGGGCGGTGGTAATTCTAGCATTTTTAGTATTCTTGTTTTATCCAGAGACCAAACGGTTTCTTAAGCAACGAAAAAATACAAAAAAGTGATCCGATATTTATTCTTTTACTGCGTTTTGTTAATCTTTGTTCTTTCAATTTTAAGTAAGGTCAAACCTCTTCCGGATCCATACTTACAGACAAGCTCTTTACCGGACAAAAGTTTGGTGAAACTGGACTTTATTACTATAGTGCACGTTAGTGTAGTTCCCTGACAACCATCTCTTTGGAAATTATCCATACCAACGCAAGTCGGTATCCATGTATCGCGGTAATAACTGGATTCCGGCTTTCGCCGGAATGGGTAATAGCAAAATCCCTCTTAATCTCCCTTTGTCAAAGGGAGAGACTGATAAAGGGGTTTTTGTAGCTCGCTGATAACCACCTCCACGCATTTTGGGATGGCCTTCAAGACAGCCGGCGTACATTCTTCGCGGAAGGTAGTAACGTCCTCCACCTCGATGGCAAAGATGATGATTTCCCGGGGCAACTTTAGCTTCAGTTGCTCTCCCAGTTCCAACGCCGTGGCCAGGTTGACATCGTGCGGGGAGGCGGCGTGGCGGGTCTGCGCTAAAGCCTCCGGCCCCAGGCGGTATAAACGGCCGGGCCTGCCTTTTCCCGTCTGGATAGCGTCGATGATAATAGCGCGGTCGTAGACTGAAAGCAGTTCCAGCAGGTCCAAACCGGCGAGAGATTCTTCCCGGATATCTATATCCGGATTGTCTATCTTTTGCTGGAGCGCCGCCGCTATCCGGCAGCCCACGCCGTCATCGCACAGGATGGGGTTGCCGAGTCCCAGTACCAGCGTTTTCATCGTTTCAGCGTCTGGAGTATTTCGCCGCGGCTATCGCGGATGTTGACTTCCAGCGGCATCTGGCCGGGGAGGTTATGCGTGGCGCAGGCCATGCAGGGGTCATAGGCGCGGAAAGCCATCTCCACCATGTTGAGCAGCCCTTCCGGCACCGGCTGCCCCTTCTTAATCAGGCCTTTGGCGGCCTTATTGATGGACATGTTCATGGCGGGGTAGTTATGCGCCGTAGCCACGATCATGTTCACCATCGTGACGAGCCCTTTGCTGTCCGTCTTGTAGTGGTGGATGAGCACGCCCCGCGGCGCTTCGACGACGCCTACGCCTTCGTCCGGAGTGGCGGTGGGTATAGTGCGCACGTTGGGGCTGGTGATTTCTTTATCGCGGGCCAGTTCCAAAAGGCGCTCGGCGGCATAAAACAGCTCCACCAGCCGCGCCCAGTGGAAAGCCAGCGTGGCATGCACCGGCTTGCCGCCCAGGGTCTTATACATTTTGTCGTATTCTTCCTGCGCCAGCGGCGTGGCCATGCCGTCGGCGGCATTAAGGCGGGCGAGGGGACTGACGCGGTAAACGCCGCTGTCCTTCCCCTCGGTAAAGCCCTTCCAGCCCACCTTTTTCAGGAAGGGGAATTTTAAATAGGTCCAGGGCTCCACGTGCTCGGCGATATAGTCGAGGTACTGCTCCGGTTTGAATTTGACCACTTCTTTGCCGTCGGGGTCGACGAGGCGCAGGATGCCATCGTAAAAATTGACCTTGTTCTTGGCGTCCACCAGCCCCATGTAGTAGCTTTTCATGGTATAGATATCGCCGGTGATGAGGGCCAGGTATTCTTTGTTGCTTAAGACGAGGTCGTTGAAGAGCTTGAGGCTGAATTTAGAAAATTCTACTAACGATTTGGCTTTTTCCTCGAAGTCCTTGCGGTCATCTTCCGTAATCGCTTTGCTCATGCCGCCGGGGATGGCGCAGACGGGGTGCGTCGCTTTTCCCCCGATGACCGCCTGGATTTGCTGGGCGTAAGCGCGGTGCTTGATGACCTCGCCACCAATCTGAAGTCCCACTTTCGCCACCAACCCCAGGATATTGCGCTGGGCCGGGTCGCTCATCGGCCCTAGGACAAAGTCCGGGGCGGCCAGGGCGTAAAAGTGGGCAATGTGAGAGTGGCACATGTGGGCGCAGTAGAAAAGCTCCCGCAGCTTCTTGGCGGCGGGTGGCGGGTCGACGTGATAAACGGCGTCCGCGGCTTTGGCCGAGGCCATATGGTGCGCCTCCGGGCAGACGCCGCAAAGGCGGGTAACTATGCGGGGCAACTCTTCCACCGGCCTGCCCTCGCAGAACTTCTCGAAGCCGCGCAGTTCCGGTATCTGGAGGTAGCTGTTCTGCACTTCTCCGGCGTCGTTGAGAAATATCTCTATCTTGCCGTGACCCTCCAGCCGGGTAATGGGGTCGATACTGATTTTTGCCATAGATATATCCTTTAACTCTTTGGTAGCTGTTTTCTCTTTAACATCGAATCGGCCAGACCGAAGCGGTAAAAAGTGCCGGCCGGGTCGATTACTTCATCCAGCATTCGCTGGATTTCTTCCGGGCTATCGCCCTGGTAAATGGAGGCGATGGCGCTGAGCATCTTCGACCCCTGGTCGGTCACGCCGGCCGGCGGCCCGAAGCACCCGCGGCAGGGCATGTTGACTTTGACGCAGGTCATACCGCAGCCGCCCCGGGTGGCGGGGCCGCAGCAGATAACGCCCTGCTCCAGCAGGCATTTCTTGGGGTCGGTGATAATTTCATGGGGGCGGTAAAATTTCTTGACCTTCTTTTCCTCTTTGATGCGGTCGCAGTCATCGCAGCAGGTTTTATCGGAAGCGATGATAGCTCCGGCCTTGGGCAGTTTGCCCTTGGCATATAAATCGATTACTTTCAAAATAAGGTCGACGGGCGGCGGGCAGCCGGGCACAAAGTATTCCACCGGCACCGTCTGCGCCAGCGTCTTGACGGTATCGAACATCTCCGGCAGCTCCAGCTCGCCTTCCGCCACTTTAATCTTGGTCTGCGGTACGGTCTTCTGTTCGTTGCTGTTGGAAGGCTCTCCATTATAGACCTGCTGGAAGATTTCAGCGCGGGTAGTGAAGTTGGCTAAACCCGGGATACCGCCGTGGCAGGCGCACGCGCCGAAGGCCACCAGCACCTTGGACTTGGCGCGCAGCAAATTGGCCATCTCTTCGTGCTCGGTGCTGCGGATGGAGCCGTTGAACAGGCATAAATCGATGCTTTTATCCGCCATTGCTTTAACGCTAGCGTACTTAAAATCCGCCGCAATGGGCCATAAAACGATATCCGCCAGCTTGGCGATATCCAGTAATTTTTCATTCGTATCCAGCACCGCGACGTCACAGCCGCCGCAGCCGGCCGCCCAGTAAAGCGCCAGTTTGGGTTTAGCCATTTTTACTGCCTCCGTTCCCGCTGAAAGGCCCCAGCTGGCGCACCTGCTCCGTCATCTCGTTGACGATGGTGGCAAAGCGGTCGCCCTCGGAGGCGGAGACCCATTCCAGGCGCACCCTTTCGTCCTCGATGCCGAACTGCGCCAGCATTTTCTTGAGGAGGGGTATGCGCCGGGCAGTTTTTCGGTTGCCATCCTGGTAGTGGCAGTCCCCGGGGTGGCAGCCGCAGATAAGGACACCGTCCGCCCCTTTCTCAAAGGCCTGGAGGACGAAGCTGGGATCTACCCGGCCGGAGCACATCACGCGGACGACGCGCACGTTGGGAGCGTACTTTTTCCGGGACGTGCCGGCGAGGTCGGCGCCCGTGTAGGAGCACCAGTTGCAGAGGATGCCCACGATTTTAGGCTCGAAGCTCATGCCAGCACCCCCTCGATTTCCGCCATGATTTCCTCGGTGGTGAAGTGCCGGCCCTTGATGGCGCCGGCGGGACAGGCCGCGACACAGGTGCCGCAGCCCTTGCAGAGCGCCTCGTTCACGCGGGAGACTTTCTTAACCTCGTCGAAGGAAATGGCTTTATACGGGCAGAGGTCGATGCAGACCTTGCAGCCGGAGCAGTGCTCCTCGTCGATAACGGCGATGGCGGCTTCTATCTCCACCTTGCCCTTGCTGATAAGCGCCAGCGCGCGGGCGGCTGCCGCCGATGCCTGGGCTACCGTGTCCGGTATGTCCTTGGGGCTCTGGCAACAGCCGACGACGTAGATGCCGTCCGTGGTCGTGGCCACGGGGTCGAGTTTGGGGTGCTTTTCCAGGAAGAACCCGTCTGCCTTGCGGCTTAGCGCCAGTATCCGGGCCAGCTGTTCCGTGTCCGCGCGCGGTTCCAGCGCGCAGCTCATGATGACCATGTCCACGGGCAGGCGGCGCCTGCGCCGCACCAGCGTATCTTCCACCAGTACCACCAGCTTGCCCTTTTCCTCCGGGCTTTCCGCGATGTCGGTGATTTCGCCGGCTTTACCCCGGACAAAGTTGACTCCCTCCTCCTGGAGGCGTTCGTAAAATTCCTCGTAGCCGGAGCCCGCGCAGCGCATATCGATATAAAGCTGGTAAACCTTGGCGTTGGGCAGCTTTTCCCGCAGCAAGTGGGCGAACTTCAGCGAGTACATGCAGCAGACACGCGAGCAGTATTTATGATAGTTCGCGTCGCGGCTGCCGATGCAGTGTAAAATGGCGATGCTCTTCGGCTCGGAACCGTCCTTGAGGACGACCTTACCGTCGGTCGGCCCGGAGGCGTTGGTCAATCTTTCAAACTCCAGGCCGGTATAGACGTGGGGATAGCGCCCGTAGCCGAACTGGTAAATCTTGGACGGGTCGAACTGCTGGAAGCCGGTGGCGACGATTATATTGCCGATTTCAATCTCGATAATTTCATCTTTCTGGTTGAAGTCGATCGCCCCCGCCTCGCAGCCGGGCAAACCCTTCTTTTCGATGCCTTTCTCACATAGGCGGCAGATATCCTTGCCGCCCGCCAGGCCCTTGATGTGGAGGCAGTTCTTGCCGTCGATGACGGCCTTGTTGGGGACGGCGTAAGGGGAGGGGATGTAGATAGCCTTGCGCTTGCCCAGCCCGCAGTCGAACTCATTGGGCAGGGAGGTGGGGCAAAGCTCGGTGCAGCGGCCGCAGCCGGTGCATTTAACGGTATCGATGTACCGGGCTTTGCGGCGGATTTTAGCCTTGAAGTTGCCGATGTAGCCGGATATCTCGACGAGCTCGCTGTAGGCCAGCAGCTCGATATTACGGTTCTGCCCCACGCTCGTCATCTTGGGCGTTAAAATGCAGGCGGCGCAGTCCAGGGTGGGGAAGGTCTTATCGAACATCAGCATGTGCCCGCCGATGCTCGCGTCTTTTTCCAGCAAATAGACTTTGTGGCCGGAATCCGCGATTTCCAGCGAGGCCTGGATGCCCGCCACCCCGCCCCCGATGACCAGTGTGCAGGGGTTGACGGCCGCCTCTTTGATTTGCAGCGGCTCCTGGTAATAGACGCGGCGTACGGCGGCATCAACCAGCGCCTTGGCTTTTTCCGTGGCCATCGCTTTATCGGTGTGCACCCAGGAACACTGTTCGCGGATATTAGCCATCTCGAACAAATACTGGTTTAAACCGGCGTCCTGGCAGGCGCGCCGGAAGGTGGGCTCGTGCATGCGCGGCGAGCAGGAAGCGACGACGACGCGGTTAAGCCCCAGCGCCTTGATGTCCTCTTTAATCAGGTTCTGGCCGGGGTCGGAACACATGTATTTGTAGTCGCGGGCCACCGCCACGTTGGGCAGGCCGCGGGCGAACTCGGCCACTTTGGCAACGTCCACGATACCGGCGATGTTGCTCCCGCAGTGGCAGATATAGACACCGATTTTTGGCTCCATGCCCCGCTCCTTACTTATATTTGGCCAGCGCCTTGCCCGCCGGCACGATACTCGTTTTCAGCCCGAGGTCTTTTTCTTCCAGCCCGAAGGCCACGCCCATCAGCTGGGTAAAGAATAACACGGGCAGTTTATAGTTGGTTTTGTACTTCCGGTTGACCATCGATTGATAGGCGTCCACGTTCAGCTGGCATAGAGGACAGCCGGTCACCATCACATCCGCCCCGCCGCCGATGGCGGAATCCAGCAGTTTCTTGATAAGGTCCAGGGAAGCGGCTTCCTCGGAGATTATCAGCGACCCGCCGCAGCAGCGGCTCTTCAGCGGGAAGGGAGTTGCTTCCGCCCCGAGGGCGTTGACCAGCTTGTCCATGTAGCGCGGAAATTCCGGGTGGTCCTGCCCGAAGATGGGCCGCACTTCCTGGCAGCCGTAGTAGCAGGCCACTTTGAGCCCGCCCAGGCTCTTTTTTACTTTAGCCGCGATGGCGTCGTAACCCACATCCCGCACGTAAACGTCCAGCACCTTGCGCACCCTGGCGTTGCCGTGATATTCCAGACCTCCGGCCGCCAGCGCCGCGTCCACCTGCTTTTTGATTTCCGGGTATTGTTTGAGGTACTGGTTGGTGCGGCTTAAAAAGACGTAACAGGAGCTGCACGGCGCCACCACATCGCCCCCGATTTTTTCCGCCAGGGCCAGGTTGCGGGCGCAGACGGCGAAAGAAGCTACCTCGTGGAGGGTATCATAAGGCACGGACCCGCAGCAGTTCCAGTCCGGTATCTCCTTGAACTCGATATCCAGGACTTTATTGACCGCCCGGGTTGACCAGTCAAATGCCTTGCCGAACCCTTCGGGAGAAAGGGCGCAGCCCGGATAGTAGGCGTATTGCTTCACGAGGCACCTCCCGGCGACTCCGCTTTTTTAATGATGGCCTGGAGCTGTTTTATCCCCTCCGGCGAGATTTTATCTATCTTGAGGGAAACCCGCTGGTGGGTGAAAAGGCCCAGCGCCACCGGTATCATTTTGATGGCTTTGAACGGGTTGGTCTGGAAATAGTAGCGCATCATCAGCCACAGCTCCGATATCCGGCCCCGCGTGGCGATGAAGGTATTAAAGCCTTTATACATCACCGGCGTGGTGGTGTGTTTGCTGCCGGCGCCGCTTTTCTCGGCCAGGCTTTCGAGGACGTGCATCAACCGGGTTATCTTGATATCGCGGGGGCAGCGCACCACGCATAAATAGCAGGAGAGGCAGAGCCACGGGGCGTTGCTGGCCAGCACCTCCTCCCGCATCCCTGCCCGTATCATCGCGATAAGCTCGGAAGGCGCGTGGTCCATCAGGTCGGCATTGGGACAGGAGGCCGTGCAGGTGCCACACTGCATACAGACCTTGATACCCTCGCCGCCGGGGATAGCGCTGATTTCATCTACTAACGACTTATCTTTGACTTCAGTTTCCATACAATATTTCTTATCCTCTATTTATATTGTATCATCTGGTCAGCAATATAATACAATAGTATTTTCAACCAGGCAGCATCATGCCACCCCCAATCTGTTCAGGACGGCTGTTCTCAACACAGCTAGCGGGACCAGGGTTTAAGTGCTCCTTTCAGTAAATCTTACATCGGGCGGCAGCCTGTGGAATACGACTTACTACTTATTTGTGCTGCAAGATTATTAGGTATTAATACCTAATCCGGCGGAAATTATCTTATGGTTTGTGGCAGCAAACATAGATGCAACTTTACGTTGGCAGCGGTTTGGTAGTAAAATAATATCACGTTATATCGGCTTGAACCGGTCACTTCAGGCACGTTCTCATGAAAGTATTTTTAAGGTTAATGGCGTTTGTGCGCGGGTACTGGTACATACTAGGCCTCGCGTTTCTTTGCCTGCTGCTGGGCACGGCCTTCGGTATCGCCATCCCCAATCTCCTGGGTGACGGCATCGATGCGGCGGTAGGCAGCGGCAGCGGCAAATTCCTCTTTTTCACGGTAGCCAACCCCCACAGCCTTATCTGGTGGGTGGCGGGCGTTATCGTCATCATCAGCGCTTTGAGGGGCCTGGCCGGCTACGGGCAGCGTTACTTTAACGAGGTCGTGGCCCAGAAAGCGACCTATATCATGAGGAACGCTTTATACGAGCGGATTCAGCGTTTGAGTTTCGCCTTTCACGACCGCAGCCAGACCGGGCAGCTGATGTCCCGCGCCACCGTCGATATCGAGGCCGTACGCATGTTCCTGGCGATGGGGCTGCTGGGCCTGGCGCAGGTAATCCTCATGGTCTTCGCGATAGCTTACCTGCTGCTGGCCATGGACTGGAAGCTCGCCCTGATGACGCTGGTGTTCGTCCTGCCGGTAGCCTGGCTGGCGATTAACTTCGGCCGCACCATCCGGCCAATCTGGCTCAAGGTACAGGCCATCATGGGCACCATGGGCAACACCCTGGAAGAGAGCCTGGCGGGCATCGGCGTGGTCAAGGCTTTCTCCCATGAAAAAGAGGACAGCCGCATCTTCGCGAAACAGGCCACCGTCCTTTCCGACGAGCAGATACACGCCGCCAGATTGATGGGTATTAACGCGCCGACGATGGGGTTCCTTTTTACCGTGCCCACGGTGGTGATCCTGTGGTACGGCGGGCAGCAGGTCATTCACGGCACGATGAGCATCGGGCAGGTAACGCAGTTCATTCTCTATATCGGCATGCTGGCGATGCCTATCCGCCGGTTAGGCTTTATCGTCAACCTCTATTCGCGCACGATTTCCGCCGGCCAGCGTATCCTGGAAATCCTGGATACCAGGTCCGAGGTCACGGAAAAGCCGCACGCTATTAAGTTGGGACGGCTCAAGGGGCAGGTCTCCTTCCAGGACGTTAGTTTCCGCTACAATAACCTCGTCGCGGCTTTAAAGCATGTCAGTTTCGAGGTGCAGCCGGGCCAGCTGGTGGCTTTATTGGGCCAATCGGGGAGTGGAAAGAGCACCATCTCTAATCTCCTGGGCCGGTTCTACGACGTTTCCGAAGGCAGGATACTGGTGGACGGCATTGACGTGCATGATGTCACGCTGGCGTCTTTACGCCGGAACGTGGTGGCGGCGCAGCAGGACGTTTTCCTCTTTTCCTCCACGATTAAGGAAAACATCGCTTACGGTGCAGTGAAAGCCAACATGGACCAGATTATCGAAGTGTCTAAAGCGGCCAATTTACATAACTTTATCCAGGCGCTGCCGGAAGGCTACGATACCTGGGTGGGCGAGCGGGGCGATACGCTTTCCGGCGGGGAAAAGCAGCGCCTGTCCATCGCCCGCACGCTGCTCGTCAACCCGAGCATTCTGATACTGGACGATTCCACCGCCAGCGTAGACGCGGAAACGGAAAAGCTGATCCGCCAGGCGCTGGACCAGCTCATTAAAAACCGGACGACTTTTATCATTACGCACCGCCTGCCCATTATCCGCAACGCCGACCTTATTTTAATGCTGAAAGATGGTGAGCTGGTGGAAAAAGGCACCCATGTTGAACTCATGGCGCGTGGCGGACTGTATAAAGAGACTTACGAATCACAGCTAACGCTGAATAAAGATAGCGGAGAGGCGGAGGCGAACTGATGTTTCAAAGAGGCGGTGGCGGCTATGGAGGCCGCGGCAGCTTTGATTCCGATGAAGTGCTGGGCAAGGTTTATGACAGCAAAGTCATCGGGCACCTGCCTAAATACCTGGCGCCCGTAAAAGGGTGGATCAGCATCGGGGCGTCGGGCATGCTCGTCCGCACGCTGGCCACGCTGGTGGCGCCGTATCTGGTGGGAGTTGGTACCAATGACATCATCGCCGGTAACATGCACGGCACCCTCATTGTCGTCATTTTCTTCCTGCTTTCCGCCGTCCTGACGTGGGGCGGGCAATACCTGGAAAACGTTTACCTGGCTTACGCCGGGCAGGCGGTCATTTACCGCATGCGCACGGAGATGTTCGACCACCTGGAGCGGCTTTCCTTAAGTTTCTTCGACCGCAGCAAGGTGGGCAAGTTGATGTCCCGGGTGCAGAACGATGTTTCCCAGATACAGGAGCTCGTTACCCAGGGTATCCTGACGCTATTAACCAGTATCCTGACGCTGGTGGGCATCGCCGTAATCATGATTTTCATGGACTGGCGGCTGGCTTTGATTACCCTGGCCGTTATCCCCGTGATGATCGTGATGACCGCGCTCTGGCAGAAGTACGCGCGGAAGGCTTTCCTTCAAGTGCGGCGAGCGATTGCCGTGGTCAACGCCCAGCTCCAGGAGGACATGGCGGGGGTGCGGGTTATCCAGAGCCTTTCCCGCGAAGAAGAGAACATGGAGCAGTTCGACGAGGTGAACAAGGCGCACTTCGATGCCAACGTCACCGCCGTCAAATGGGAAGCCCTGATAATGCCGATGGTCCAGATTTCCACCGGCGTGTCTTTCGCCATCGTCATCATCGCCGGCGGCTTCCAGGCGCTTAACGGTACGATGACCGTCGGCGTTCTGACCAGCTTTTTGCTTTACGTCCAGCGGTTCTTCGACCCCGTTCTGGAGCTTTCCATGCAGTACACGGATCTCCAGCGGGCGATGGCTTCCGGCACGCGCATCTTCGAGCTGCTCGATGTTGTCCCCGATATCCGGGATAGACCGGACGCCATCGAGATGCCCGCGGTTAAAGGCGAGATAAAGTTCCAGAACATCGGCTTCGCTTACGAACCGGATAAAGATATCCTGAATGATATCAACCTGACCATCAAGCCCGGCGAATCGGTAGCCATCGTGGGGCAGACGGGGTCGGGCAAGAGCAGCCTGGTAAGTCTGGCCGCCCGCTTTTATGAGGTGACCAGGGGCGCCGTAACCATCGACGGGTACGACGTACGTTCGGTGACCCAGCAATCGCTGCGCCGGCAGATAGGCATCGTGCCCCAGGACCCCATACTCTTTTCCGGCAGCATCGAGGAGAATATCAAGTTCGGGCGGCTGGAAGCCACGCACCAGCAGGTCCTGGACGTGGCCAAAATGGTGGGGGCGCACCAGTTCATCAGCCGGCTGGATAACGGCTATGAGACCCTGGTGGGGCAGCGCGGCGTCAACTTAAGCGCCGGCCAGCGTCAGCTGATCTGCATGGCGCGGGCCATCCTGGCTGACCCGCGTATTTTAATACTCGACGAAGCCACTTCCAACGTGGATACCAATACGGAGCGCATCATGCAGCGGGCGCTGCGCAAGCTGACCAGGGGGCGCACGACGCTGACAATCGCCCACCGGCTTTCCACGGTCACGGAATCCGACCGCATTATCGTGCTGGAGCACGGCAGAATCGTTGAAGAAGGCTCGCATAAAGAGCTGCTGAAAAAGCAGGGGCTCTACGCCAAGATGTACCAGACGCTGAGCTCGCCGGAGATGGTAAATTAACTCGATTTCCTTTCCACCACGATAATTCTACTGCCATATTCTGGCTAAAATTGACAATTTCCCAGAGTCTCCCTATAATATGCCAGCCCACGAAGCAACTAAAAATCCGGGAAAGCGAGGTGTCTATGGCCGCCAAAGATAAAAGGACTACCGAACAGGTGCTACAGCATCACCTGCAGGCGCTGATGGCGCAGGACCTTGAAGCTATCGTCGATGATTATGCCGATAATGCGGTGCTCATTACCGCCGCGGGGATTTCCCGGGGCAAAAGCGGCGTAAGGGACACTTATAAGGCGGTACTGGGCATGGTGGCGCCGGAAACACAGGCGAATATGAAAATTGTGAGCCAGCAGATTGCCGATGACTACGCCCTGATGCTGTGGACGGAACTGCCGCTGGTGACCTTCGGCGCGGACTCGTTCCACATTCAGAACGGGAAAATCGTCATGCAAGCCGCCGCCGTAGAGATGAAAACTTAAGCGGTTTTTAAACGAGAGCGGCGTAAAACATAATCAATCACCATCCTGATGTAAATCGGGACCCAGGCAGATGAACATGTGGCTATTTGGCACTAAAAGTAAGCTCGATGGAAGTAACTGGATTCCGGATGGAGTTTACACTGAACGGAGTGAATGTGCCGGAATGGGTTACTAATAATATTTGTTATTTTTTATTTACCTCGAATAAGGTCATCATAAAGGTCCTGCCATAGTGGATTAACCTTTTCTATTAGTTCTAGCTTCCATTTCCGTTGCCATTCTTTTATTTGTTTTTCCCTGGCTAAAACCGCATTAAAATCGTAACATTGCTCGTAATAAACAAGTTTGTGTATGTCATACTTCTTAGAAAATCCTTTAACAAAATCGTTTTTATGCTCGTGGACTCGCCTTAATAAATCGTTAGTAACCCCTGTATAAAGGGTGCCGTTACGTTGACTGGCCAGTATGTGGACGTAATACTCACTCATTCTTGAATAACTGGATTCCGGCCACCGGTTACGGTTCTATCCAGGCGTTCGCCAGGTAAGCCCCGCCGGACCCGAAGGTATAGTCGTGGGCTTTCTTACTCATGATGGCGATGGTGCCGCGGGACTGGATCGGCAGGTAGGGGAGCATCTGCTCGTCGGCGGCCGTTTCCATTTGCTGGATGAGCTCCAGTTGTTTGTCGGTGTTCGGCTCGGCCAGGGCTTTGGCCAGCAGGTCCCGCCATTCCGGCGGCCGGGCGTCGCCGATACCAAAGGCCGTCCCCTCGCGCAGGTTTTCCATGATCGGGTCAAGCAGGCTGACCGCGCTGCCGCTGAGGGAAACGAGAACGATATCGCTGCCGGGCATGGGCCGCTGCGCCATGTCGTCGATGGCCGCCGGTTCCGCCGGGACGATTTCCATATTCATGCCGGCTTTGGCCAGGCTCTTCTGCCAGGCGAGGATATAGTCGCTATCGTCGGCCCATTGTGCGGTGCTGACGTATAGTTTGAAGCTGACCTGCGGATGCCCCGCCGCTTTCATCATGGCTTTGGCTTTTTCCAGGTCAAAGGTATAAAGGTTGGCGTTCACGAAGCCCATCGACTCGATGCCTGGAATCGCGGTGTACCTGGGCTCAATCAGGCCGTGGCCCAGCGTATCACAGATTTGCTTGTCGTCCAGGGCGTTGGCCAGCGCTTCCCGCATCCTTAAATCCGACCATACGGAGGAGGGGTCGACGGTATTCATACCGAAGCCTTGGGTTATCCAGGGGAAGTCCACATAAACTTTATAAGCGAGGTCTTGCGCCATTTCGTTAGCCGTCTGGCGGCTGGCGTTCCAGGTGCCCAGGACATCGCCGGACTTTAAAGCCGCCGTGAAAGCGGCCGGGTCGCTTATGGAATGTAGCTCGACGCCGTCGAGCCGGGGCAGGCCCTGCTGCCAGTAATCGGTATTCTTGACCCATATCAGATAGTTGTCCTTGGTTTCCTGGAAAATGAAAGGCCCGGTGCCGATGGGGTGGGTATCGGCCCAGGCCGAGCCGCCGTTATTTTGAAAAGCGGTAGGCGAAATCATGAAGAGGTCGTCGTGGAAAAGCCCGGTCAGAATAGTGGCATCCCACGATGCGAGATTGAGGCGGACGGTATATTTGTCCATCGCCTGGATGGAGCTGACGCTGGCCATCTCCGCCCGGTTGGCCGCTTTCACCCGGTCCAGGTTCCATTTGACGGCCGCTGCGTCGCAGTCCGTCCCGTCATGGAACCTGACGTTCTGCCTCAACCTGATTTCATAATAGCTTTTATCTTTCGCCAGGGTGATTTTCTCCGCCAGGACATATTTGTAAGCGCCGTACTTTTCCCCCGGCTCGATCAGGCGTTCCAGGGAAAGGGAGGCGGGGTAGTCGGCCGGGCCGGTAATATTCATCGGGTCGCCGAACTGCGTGGGGAGAGGAAAAGGCTCGCTGAATCTGAAAACGCCGCCCGTTACTGGCTTTTCCGCCTTGCCGGAGCAGCCGGCCAGCATCATGACGCCGGCGATGATAATAATGAGGTTGATGGCGATTCTTTTCATTCGAATGTAATCATAACAAATATTTCCACTGTGCTTCAATGTTGAGGAACGGCGTTGACCCCGCCACGGGCCGATGGTACAATTTTTATAGAGGAAATAGTCATGTTTAAATGTACTATCCCGATGTACGGGCTCCCCCGCGAGATAACGGAGTTGCGGGAGGTGGAAATGGAGTTGCGTGACGGCGCCGGAATGGCGGAGGTCATCGCCGCATTGCGTAAAAAAGTCCCTTCGCTGGAAGGCCCGGTGATACGCCCGGGAGAAGACCGGCTGGCGGACCAGTATAAATTCAACATCAACGGCAAGTTCTATTTTGACGGCCAGGACTTTCAACTGCATCCCGGCGACCGCATTGCGCTGCTGGTGCCCATGACCGGCGGCTAATTTGCCCGGCAGTGTCTCTGCATCACCGGCGTAAAATCTTTCCTTCTCTTTTTTTATTCTGCCTGCAACGAAGCCCAGGCACTATGGCAGGTTTATCACTATCTTTTCCTCCAACCGGTGAAGAAAGCAACGGCATTATTTTTAAATGCTATTAACGGCGGGTAAATGGTAAACAAGCCCGCTAATAAGGTAAAATGTCTTGATTGCTGATACCACGTAAGGAGGTAATGACATGAGCCCCGATAAAAACACCGCCGCTTATGAAGTCTTGAGCCCCTGGGCGGAAGCCGACCCCATACCGCTACAAGGTCTGGCCCCGCGGCTGGACAGGCTGGACGGCAAGAAAATAGGCCTGCTGTGCAACAGCAAGCGCGCCTCCCCGCTGATCCTGGATGTCACGGAAAAGCTCATCAAAGAGCGATTCCCCACCGCCCGGCTCAGCCGTTTTCACGCGCAGACTTTCTCCGTGTCCGCGCTCGAGAAGGACCGTGAAGGCGAGTTTAACGATTGGCTCAAGGGGGTGGACGCTGTGGTCGCTGCCGTAGGCGACTGAGGGGCATGTACCAAGTACCTTGTGTACGATGCTATCTACGTCGAGGGCAAAGGCAAGCCCACCGTCACCTTCATCTTCGAGCATTTTTATAACGACGCGATGTCCGCGGCTTCCAGCAAAGGCATGCCGGTGGTCCGGGTCGTGCCGGAAACCATCGTGTCCGAGTGCACCGTCCTGCCGGAAATTGAAAAAGCCGTCGGCGCCGTATTCGATAAAGTGGTTGACGCTCTGACCAAACCGCTGACTGAAGAGGAAAAATCGCCCAAACGCCGCGAGCCGGAAAACCCGCCACGCATAATTTTTAAAGGCACCCTGGAAGAAGTGAACCGCTTCTTCTACCAGCGCGGCTGGACGGACGGCCTCCCCGTGGTTCCCCCCACCGAAGCCGCGTTAGCGGAAATGCTCACCGGCACCGATTTTCCGGCCGATTACCTGGTGGAAAAGCTGGAGCCCCGCCTGGGCAAAGCTACCGTCGAAAAAATCGCGATTAACGCCGCCATGGCCGGTTGCCTGCCGACATATATGCCCCTGCTCATCGCCGGCACACAGGCGCTGATGGGCAGCCCCGCCTGCGGCATGATGGCGGCCAGCACCGGCTCTTTCTCGCCTTTCTGGCTCATCAATGGGCCGGCCGGCCGGGATGCCAACTTCCGCTCCTCTTACGGCGCCACCAGCCCCGGCGACATCGCCAATGCGTCCTTCGGGCGGGCGATGGGTCTGATCACCAAGAATATCCGCGGCATCCGCAAACAGGTCGAGGACATGGGCGTCCTCGGCAACCCCGGCAAATACGCCTGGGTGGCGGCGGAAAACGAGGAGAACAGCCCCTGGGAGCCGCTGCACGTCGAGCGCGGCTTTAAGAAGGAAGACAGCACGGTTACACTTTTGTTCCCCCAGACCTACCAGCAGATGATGCCCTTCGGCACCGATGATAAGGGTCTGCTGGCGACTTTCGTCAGCGCCGTTATTCCCGCGCGCATCGGCTCTTTCGCGGCGCTGCTGACGCCCAACAACGCCGCCTCGCTGGCCAACCGCGGCTGGACGAAAAAAGCCGTGAAAGACTATATCGTGAAAAATGCCACGGTGCCGGCGGACTATTATACGCGCCTCGGGCTGGATGCCCGCGGGCCTTTCGATCGAGGCAATCCCCTGGGCCCCGGCATTGGCCCGCAGATTTTCCGCCCCTCCCCCCGCGACCCCGACCCCGTTCAGGTCTTCGTCTTCGGCGGGTTCGGTTCGTGGACGGGCGTTATCCAGGGCGGTCCGCCGCCGATCACCAAAAAAGCTGAGCTGCCTAAAAACTGGGCCCAGCTGGTGAAGAAATACAAGAACATCGTGCCCAACTACGCTAGATATTAGCCGTAAAAAGGGCTGGGGGCGGCCTGAAGCGGCCGCCCCCCATCGTTAATATATTCTTAACTATTTTCCGTTAAAGTGTATTGATAGCCCGGGTTGTCATTCCCCGACCGATAATTGGTATAATATCTCTTAGACATCAATCATGGGCGGGCCGGGGCAATCATAGTCCTGTTTTCAGCACGTCATTTTTATATAGGGAGTTTTTTGATGCCTAAACAGAAGCGGAAAAACAAGCAGAAGCAAGCCACCGTAAAACCGGGGTTTTTGGAAAAACATCTTAGCCAGCGGGTACGGATAATTCTCCTCGCCTGTGCCGCGGTAATTGTCGTCGCCGCAATAACTGCGGGCGTGTGGAGTATCAATTACAATAAGTCCAAGCCTTATAACGAGGTGGCTATCAGTATCAACGGCACTACCTATATTACGAATCTTAATATGCGATACTATATCAATACGCTCAAGATTTTATACGGCGCCGCACCGCCAAACACCGCCATATCCGAATTTGCAGACTTCGGTGAGCAGCAGATCGAGCAAACTGAAACAATTATCATGGGGTCGCAAGTCCTGGGAGTCCAGGTTAAACGCAGCGACGTCGAAGCGGAAATAAAAAAATCCGGCAAGCCGGTTACCCGGGAACGTATCGACTTAACGATGGCGAATGATCTGGTCGACCAGCAGATTCCGGCGAACCAGCCGCAATATCGTTTGCAGGCCATGCTGCTGGAAAGCGAGGCGGCGGCCCAGGACGCTAAAAACAGACTGCAGGCCGGTGAAACGTTCGATAACGTAACCACCGAGCTCTCGAAGCTCCCGGCCAGCGGGACGGTTCATAGCGACCTGGTATGGAAAACCGCACGGCAGGTTGACATTGAGTATACCAGCACCAACTTTGGAAATATGGTTGCCAGTGCCGATGTTGGTGCCGTCAGTGGCCCCCTGTATGACGATACGGTAAATAAGCAGTACGGATACTGGGTGGTCAAGGCGGTGGAGAAGACCGCAGCGACAGATAACACAACGTCGGATCAATTGCACATCCAGGGTATTTTGCTGGGAAGCGAGCAGGACGCCAAAGACGCGATTGCTAAGCTGAATGGCGGAACTGATATCAATGAACTGGCCAAGCAGGTGTCACAGCAGACCGGCGCCCAGGATAACGGCGCAGATCTGGGCTGGATAACAAAAAACACCAGCCCCTTTGATGCTTTATTTGATCTGCCCCTGAATACTGTCGTCGGCCCCGTTGCGTATAACACCTCCCCAACGAAGGGAGGGTACTGGCTGTTCACTGTTCTGGAAAAGAACAATAGTATGGCGTTGACTTCAGACCAGGAGAATGCACTTTCTCAAGATTTGGTTGATAAATGTACGGCTGCCCTTAGTAAAGATCCCAACTATAAGGTGGAGGACCTGTTGACGCAAAAGATGAAAGACTTTGCGCTTAACCAGGTAGTGCTGGCGCAGGGAGAGGGCTCGGTCTTGATTAGTGATGCTGAATTACCTGTCGGCGAGCAGGGTCTGGCTTATTCGCAGAAACTCGTGGCGTATGGCAGCACCAGTGGCAACACCTGGTCGATTTCCGACGGCACACTACCGGAGGGGCTGAGTTTGGACCCGGTCACCGGTACCATATCCGGAACGCCCAAGTACGGCGGTGCGAGCGGTTTTACGATTAAAGTGAGCAATTCCTTCCATTATTGGACACAAGACTTGGTAATCACCATCCATATTGCTATATCTGTCACCACCAGTTCCCTGTCTGACGGCCAGGTGGGAACCGCCTATTCCGCCACTCTCGAGGCTATGACCGATAGTAATATTTACACCTGGTCGGTATTGGCCGGGAGCTTACCTGACGGATTGAGCCTGGATTCCGCTTCGGGCGTCATCAGCGGCACGCCAAAAACTGCCGGTAATTATAGCTTCACGGTGCAGGTGGATGACGGCCTG
Organism: Dehalococcoidales bacterium; assembly: GCA_050018395.1. Classification (GTDB taxonomy): domain Bacteria; phylum Chloroflexota; class Dehalococcoidia; order Dehalococcoidales; family RBG-16-60-22; genus RBG-13-51-18. The sequence goes on along the minus strand of JBEKAC010000014.1, from coordinate 16,327 downwards.
AAAAAGGATACCAAGGACCTGTCTATAAATATAAAATAGCCGGCGATTTACATCCTTGGTTTGGAAAATCATCGTGATTATGGGGAGGGGCGCAAGCCCCTCTCTTTTTACGGATACAGTTCATTATTGACAAAACATATTGAAAACATTATAATTACATCAAAGTCACGGTGGAGGGTGCAGATATGGTAAACATATCCGATGCCGAGCGCGATTTAATCGAGGAGTTCGGTGTTGCCTTTGAGGCGACCGGTCTCCCGCGAATGGCCGGCCGGCTTTTCGGCTGCCTCATCATCGCGGACCCGCCTTACCAATCCCCCTCCCAGCTGGCGGAGGTCTTGCAGGCCAGCAAGGGCTCCATCAGCACGTCCATCCGGCTCTTAGCGCAGATGGGCTTTATCGAACGCCACGTTATCCCCGGCTCGCGCCGCGACCATTTTCGTTTGCCCAAGAATGCCATCAGGAAACTCATCAACCACGGGCTGGAACAGGAAATCAGGATGTTCCGGGCGCTTTCCGAGCGCGGCCTGGAGCTGACCAAGGCCCTCCCGGCCAAGCGAAAGGTCTGGCTGAAAGAGATACAGAGCCGCTATGCCTACCTGGAAAAGACCTTCCCGGCCCTGCTGGAAAAGTACGAAAACGAACATACTCAGTAGTTTTACCCGCGGTTAACCTTCTTCCAAGCAACGTCTTCCCGGCACTTTCACGCTCACTCATTAGCAAAATCCACGATTAAGTTGTATAATTCCTCATTGCCGTAAATGCTTGATGCGCCCGGAATAGGGTATCGCATAATCCTGTTCAAATATTTATTTAGTTTAGTATTGACAAAACATACTAAAAGAATTATAATGATTAAACAATAATAGAAGGAGGGTTAAAGAAATGATCGCACTATACATTATCGTCCCTATCGTTATCATCCTGCTTATCATGTCCCTGCGCACCGTCAGGCCGACCGACCGCGGCTTGATAGAGCGGTTCGGCAAGTACAACCGCTTCGCTAACCCCGGGCTGCACTTCATCCTCCCATTCGGCATCGAAAGGCTGGTAAGGCAGAACATCACGGAAATGATGGTCAGCTCGGAAAAGAAGGAGATCATCACGGCGGACAGCCTGAACGCTTCGGTGGACTCCAACGTCTACTTCAAGGTGAAAACGGAAGAAGAAAATGTAAAAAAGTCGGTCTACGGCGTCTTTAGCTACCGCGAGCAGATTGTGGCCCTGGCCAAGACTACGCTGCGCAACATCATCGGTACGATGACGCTTAAAGAAGCCAACAGCGACCGCAACAAGATTAACAGAGATCTTTACGAGCAGCTGGCCAGGGAGACTTCGAACTGGGGCATTGAAATCGTGCGCACGGAGCTGAAAGAAATCGAGCCCCCGCCCGCCGTACAGGAAGTGATGAACAGCGTCGTCGTCGCCAACAACCAGAAAGTCGCGGCGCAGGACTTCGCTACCGCCACCGAGACCAAGGCGGACGGTGAAAGAAGGGCGGCCATCAAAGTCGCCGAGGGACAAAAACAGGCGCAGATTCTTAAAGCGGAAGGTGAAGCGCAGGCTATCAAGCTCGTCAATGAAGCCGCCAACCAGTACTTCGTCGGCAACGCCCAGCTGCTGCGCAAACTGGAAGCCGTGGAGAAGTCTTTAGCCTCCAACTCCAAGATCGTCCTGCCCTCCGGCCAGAGCCTGGTCAACGTTATCGGGGACTTAGCCGGGGTAACAAACGCTCCTAAAAAGCCTGACGTAAATATGAAATAAAAACAATTAGGCAGCAAAGCAAAGAAAAGAGGGGGGCAAAAAGCCCCCCTCTCTATTTTTCTCACGCTTGACACCACCGGATCGACTAAAAGTTAATATTGCGGAGTTTTCTCGACCAGGTAACTAAAGCGTCAAGCAGCGCCTTGATAACTTCCCGGGTTTTTTCATCGGTCAGGTTGCCGTGCTCATCGAATTTCTGGGCGGCAAATGTGACGAACGCTTCCGGCTTATTTACCGGGTGCATATTCAGAAACACAAAAACCTGACGCAAATGGTATTGCGCTCTGGCCCCACCCAGCATCCCGGTAGAGGCGCTTATGATGGCTGCAGGTTTGCCGTCGAAAGAATTATCTCCGGAGGGCCGGGAAGCCCAATCTATCGCGTTCTTGAGTACGCCGGGAAGGGAATAATTGTGTTCCGGCGTGGCAACCAGTATCGCGTCCGCTGCCCTTATCCTGCTTTTAAATTCCCTGACTTTCTCCGGCATCGAAGCTTCCAGGTCCTGGTTGAAAGGAGGGATGCCTTCCAGGTCGAAGATTTCCAGCCTGGCATCCTTCGGTAACAATTCGGCAGCCGCCCGAAGCAATCCTCGATTGTATGAGTTTTTTCTTAGACTTCCCGCAAAACCAAGGATATTGATTACGTTGTTCATTGCGTCACCCTCCTCCCCTATACACACTCTAAAAACAACGCCGGGGGCTTATCAACCCCCGGCCGCTGCTTCAAATCGTATTAATGCTACTGACCCACCGGCTGTTACTTGTACTTGGCCTGGGGGCCCGCTATTTCCGGCACTTCCATCGCCGGTTTAATGCCTTGGTCCTCATACCCCGCGTCGATAAAGATCATCCGTTTCCGTTGTTCTGCAGTTACCATGTCCCTGCGGGCTTTTTCCGTGTGTGCGGTGTTTTGAATGGCTGTAACAATAATAAAAGGTCGGGTAACCTTCAGAATCCTCCAGGGACTATGGGGGAAGTTCGCCGGCAGGCAGATAATGGTAGACCGGGTGACGATGTGTTTTTCCATCTCCTCCCCAACGTACATCTCGACTTCGGCTCCCAGGTCCCAGGGATTTTCCGGGTCGGTCCCCAGGTGCATATATATCTCGGGGTTTTTATGCTCGTGCGGGCCGTGATATATTTCGCCCCAGATTTTGGTGCCGTAAGCGCCGTAGGGTTTTTCGCCGATCCAAAAGACCATGTATTCGTTGCAGCCTGGAAAGGTCTTGCCGTCCAGGAATCCTATCGTCGCATAGGGCCGGGTTGCCTGGATTTTGGGGTCCACCCCGGAAATGAAGAGGTGGTCATACTTATTTTTTGTTTTCGCCATTATAAATCCTTCCTTTCTTTTATAAAAATCATACTACATTTCACTTAAACTTACTAATTTCCGGATACGAATCAGGCGTTATCGGCAGCTACTTCCCTTTCACTTCTTCCCGCGGCAGTGGCGCCGGCGGTAAAAGCGGCAGTCCCCCCGCCACATAGAGCGCCTGTCCCGTGACGTAGGCGGACAGCTCCGAAGCCAGGAACAGGGCCGCCCCGGCGATGTCTTCCGGCGTACCGATGCGCTGCATCGGCGTTTTCCGGCCCATCATCGCGTACACAACTTCCTGCTGCTCCGGGGGCATCAAGCCGATGTTGGCATCGTAAAAATGCGTTTTGATGGGGCCCGGCAGGATGCAGTTCACGTTAATGCCCAGCGGCGCCAGCGCGTTGGCAAGGTCGGTGGTAAAGCTGATGACCGCCCCCTTGGCGGTGTTGTAATTGATTTCGTGCGCCGGCGGCTGCACCGCCCCGATGGATGAAATCCCGATAATCTTGCCGTATTTCGCTTTTTTCATGTGGGGCACCACGTACTTGCAGAACAGGAAGTGGCTCTTGAGGTTGAGCGCCATCACCTTGTCCCAGATTTCTTCGGACATATCCTCGATAGGGATATGCTTGGCGATAGCCCCGGCGTTGTTGACCAGGATATCTATCTTACCGAACTTTTTAATGACCTTATCTACCGTCTCGGCCACTTCTTTGCCGCTGGTGACATCGCACTTGACAGCGATGGCGGTGCCGCCCTTCTTTTTGATTTCCGCGACGGTTTCCTCAGCTTCTTTAGCAGCGATATCGGCGATGGCCACGGCGCAGCCTTCCCCGGCGAACTTTAGCGCCATGCCCCGCCCCATGCCTTTAGCCCCCCCGGTAATGATGGCTACTTTATCTTTTAATAACATGGTGTCCTCCTGCTCTAATTTTTCCTTTCCCTTGAGGGGAGAGGACTAAGGTGAGGGTGAAAAACCCCCTCATTCTAACTCTCTCCCCCGGAGGGGAGAGAGAATTGATTGTTATTGTCCTAATCCGGCGTGTTCCCCACGCGGGAATAAGTGCCGGATACAGCGAGGTCGATAAAGAGCAGCGGCTTGTTTATCCTGGCGAAAACGACCGGCCCATGATGGACTCCGGCCGGAACGTACACGGATGAGGGCTCTCTGATGATGTATTTTTCGCCTTCCATGGTTATTTCTACTTCCGCATCGAAGTCATGGGCGTCCTGGGGATTGGCGGAGAAAAAATTAAGGTACTGGGGGAATTTGTGCACATGCGGCTGGCTTATCATCACGTGAGCCTGGGTGACGTAAGCCGTATCCATGGTCATGTATCCCCCGCCCCATTTATCCGCGATATGGCGGGTGCCCGATACGCTCGCGTTCGGGTTTTTCTCGTCTTTGTAAAATATGTCCGTAGTTATATTTTTGGCATACTTGCCTTTAGCCATATTGCCTCCCTAAAAAACCAATAACCAAGATACAAACACCAAGTAAAACCTGATAAATTTGGTTATTGTATCTTGAGATTTAGTGTTTCCCGGCTAATCCGGGGTATTCCCCACTCTAGAGTACTTGCCTGTTACGGCGACATCGACGAAAAGCAGTGGCTTGTTGATTACTTTAAAATGTAGCGGCCCGTGGTAGAGCCCCGCGGCCACATAAACCGCCGTGGGTTTGGTGATGGTATATTTCTGGCCGTTTTCCGCCGAGTCCCCCACGGTAAATTCTATGACGGCGTCAAAGTCCCGCGCGTCGGTAGGGTTTTCAGAGAAAAAGTGTAAATACTGCGGGAACTCGTGCTTGTGGGGCTGGGAAATCATAAGTGTGGGGCGCGTAATATGCATGCAGTCCACGGAAAGGTGACCGCCTCCCCATTTCTCCGACAGATGGCGCGTGCTCGTCAGGTAAACTTTGTTTCCCTGCCCATCTTTGGGGGTTACCTCAATCACGCATTCTTGTGTAAAGTACTTATCGTATTTGCTCTTGGCCATTTTTCTCCTTTTTCTTTTGTTAGATTGACATAATATAATGTTGAAATGTTTATAAAGGCTTGAGGCGCGGGCGCTTTTTACTGGTGTACCAGAAAGTGTCCCAGCCTACTTTTTCCAGCGGCACGAGCGGGCGGAAACGCTTACGGGCCTGCGCTTCTTTATAAATATCGATGAAGCCGGGGGCCACGTGCTCGTTGATGACTTTAGCGATGGCCGGCCAGTCGATTTCGATGGCGCCGCGGGGGCAGAGCTGCTCGCAGTACCAGCACCGGTCGCACCTTTTCCCTCCGACGGGCCTCTCCGCTCCCATGTCGATGCTGCTGGTGGGGCAGTTATCGATGCAGATGGTGCATCGGGGATAGAGGCACTTTTCCCGGTGAAAAGTGACATCGAAGCTGCGTCCACTGGTCTGTTCGAGCATGCGAGAAAGGGGTGTGGACGGCGGTCGGGCTTCTTTTTTAAGCTGCCAGCTTGAACCGCGGCCGGGGTAGAGGTCTTCGTACGTTTTACCAGTGGGCAGGACCGGTATCAAATCGGTCTCGTCGGCGTAGATGCGGCGGGAGCGTTCGGCAACGTCGCGGCCGAACTCTTTAGCCTCGGCCAGGTCGATAGCATCCGGGTGGCCATCGGTAAAATAGGGCTTGGGCTTTTCCGGCATGGTGACGGCGCAGTACCAGTTGCGCCAGCCGACGACGGTGAGGCCGCGCTGGGCGATAGCGGGCACCACGCGGGCGAAGAAGTGGCCGGGCAGCAGCCCGTGGGTGCAGAAAGCGAAGGCGTGCCGGCCCTCCATGCCGGTGAGGGAGTACTCGATGAAGTTCATCAGGTTGGAAGGCTCGCGGCGGTGCCAGACCGGCGCGCCCAGACCGATCAGCTGATAGGGGATAAGGTCATCAGCGGCGATGTCCTGTAAGCGGGCGACATCGCACGGCAGGGCCTGGCTGACGCCTTCCCGTATGGCCCCGGCGATGGCTTTAGTATTGCCGGTTTGTGAGTAGTAGATAATTAGAGATTTCATGGTAACTAAAGGGGATTATAACACTGTGGCACTTACTTTTACTATCAAGATGGAAAAGGAAGGGGGACTTGAATATTCCGCAGGCTGGTATATAATGACAGGAAAACATTGGTGGATTTGTACGAAGAAAGTAAAATAGATAAATGTGAAGAGAATATATAAGCATGGACATTGATTATCCTTACGACTGGGATGACTTAGGTGAAGAAGAAATTGAGTACCCAAGAGACATAAGTGTTGACGCAGCTAGAGTTGCCATTATGGCAATAATTGATTCGGATAGGGACAGGGTATACTATATTCAACAACTTGAAGTTTTTTTAGAAAAGTCTTTCTTCCATTGGATAACAGCACGAGCGATAAGTGAACTACTATATGAAGATATTTTACATAGTGATGAAGTACAATTGTTAGGTGAAACAAAAGTAAAATTTGTTTTCCATAAATCAAACAGATATAACAGAAGGGAAATAAAAGAAAAGATTGGGTTAATAAGAGAATATTCTAAACCTGAATTTTCAGGAGCTTGCGGTAGACAAGCAGAAGTTTTGTTTTTCAATGCACTTACGGGGCGTGGTTTTGTATCAAAGGGAGAGGATACTAATAAATATAAAAGAAAGATATGGACAAATACTAACCATAATCTAGACTTTATAATTGAAAGAGATGGTATAGCATATGGAGCGGAAGTAAAGAATAAGCTTAGGTATATTGAAAAAGATGAATTAGAAATAAAGCTAGAGATATGTAAATATTTAGGGATCCGCCCACTATTTATTATGAGAGCTTCGCCAAAAACTTATAACTATATGATAATCACTCAAAAGGGATTCGCGATGATATATGAATGCCAGATATATCCTTTTGGGACAAGAGTTATGGTAGACGAAATAAAAGGGAAATTAAGCTTACCTGTTGATTGTCCTAGGGCAATCCCCAAAGGCATTATTAATAGGTTTGAGAAATGGCACGTAAGACAGAGAAGTGTGTGAAAAAGATATAAAAATCACAGAAGTTAATGGAAAATGAAGCTAAATCTAATTACTTCTATAAATACTATATTGTCTAGTTGATTTCTCAATAATAATATCCCTCTTTTTTCTAAGAACTTTTCTGCTTCAATACCTCGGTATCATCTCCGGCAGGCCGGGTAAAGCGGTGGTCATCCAGCTCGTGGCGTCCTTACCGATGTGGTACATGTCCCCGATCATCGTAAAGGGGGCCTGGCCGCCCTGGCAGCGCACCATCGGGTGCACGGCGTAGACCTCCCCCTCGAGGATGGTCCATTCCATAAAGTCACGCTCGTGGGGGCCGGCGGTGATGTAGGGCGCATCGCCGTAAGAAAGCCCCACCGCGTGCCCCAGCTTATCGCATTCGAAGCCGTAGTCCGCCACCAGAGCCTCGATTTTCTTTCCGGCGTCCGTGATTTCCACGCCGGGGCGGAACTCGCGCGCCACCATCCTTCTCATTTCCGCCCACAGCTCGAACATCTTTTTATAGATGCCTTGCGGCTCCTCCCACCAGTAGGCGCGTATCATCTGGGCGCCGTAGCCCGCGTTGCGGGTGAACTCCGGGGAAAAGGTGACAGGGTGGGGTTTTTGGATGATATTAGAGCCGGGGCGGGTGGGATAAGCGGCCTCCGGCCTGGTGTGGATTAAGATAATCCTGTCGACGATGTCATGAGCGTTGAGGATCTCATTGGCCCTGGCGGCCGCCTGCTCTTCCGTAATGCCGGGCTTGAGGCCGGTCAGGAAAGCGTAATGGGCGAGGTCGGAAATGCGGATGGCCTCCTGCATACAGGCGAGTTCCTCGGCGCTTTTGGGGCCGCGGATTTCCCCGAAGAGGCGGTGGGTCTCCACGAGCTTTACCCCGGGGCATATCTCCAAAAAGGTCTGCTGCTCGAAGACCGGCCAGAAGCGGTAGCTATCGATGCCGACCGCCGTTCTTTCCAACTTCAAAGCTTTAATGATTTTAGCGGCATCCGCCGCCAGGTTGGCAGAGGAGCGCACGTTTTCCTTAGGCAGCCAGCACCCCTGCCGCGCCAAAGATGCGCCCGTCATGCCGGTGTTAGAGGGGATGAGAAAAACAGGGTCGCCCTCCGCGGGGAAGACGACCATGTTCTGCTTGTTGCCCCAGATGTGCGTCAGGTAGTGGACGGGCACGCCCAGCTGTGTGCCGCCGTAAACGATGAGCGCGGTAAGCCCGGCTTTTTTTAAAGCCTTCCGCAGCAGTGTAAAGCGGCGCTCTTTTTCCTTGAGGCTTAGCTCCGGCATGGCGACCTTCCTCTCATTCCGACGACATACCAAACAAGAGGCTGGAAAACAGAAATCACCGGACTATTTTTTCTTTTTCGCTTCTTTTTCCCACATATCCTTAAAGCCAGCGGGCACGGTTATTTTTCTTTCCTTGTTTTTATAACCCTGGTCGATGTACATCATCTTCTTGTTTTCTTCCTCGGTAAGGATTTCCGGGTGGGACAATTCCGTATGTTCTTCTTCCTGCATTACCGTCACGATGACAAAAGGCCGTGTGACCTTGTGAATGACCCACGGACTGTGAATGAAGCCGGCGGGTAGATAGACGAGGCAGGACTTGGTGATTTTATGGAGTTCTTTTTCTTTTCCCAGGTAGAACCAGACTTCACCGCCCAGGTCCATGGGGTGGTACGGGTCGGTCCCGATGTGACAGACCACCTCCGGGGTTTTGTGCTCGTGCGGGCCGTGCCCCATGTCACCCCAGCCTTTGACTTTGGAGTTTTTGGGCACGTTGCGGGGGCTCTCGAATACCCAATGGATATGGTACTGGTGAGAACCGATGAATTTTTCCATATTGACCCAGGCGACCTTCACGCCGCTGGCCGGCGGGTCACCGGGCTGCTGTCCCGAGATGATGTACTTGTCATACTTGTTCTTTGGCGCTGCTTTCTTCGGCATATCTAATCTCCTTTTTAAATTATTGTCCGTTTTTCTAGATTGTACACTTATTACACCATTGTGGCAATTTTTGCACGGAAAAGAAGCAAAATATATGCCTCCTTTCTCCAGTGGCGCTACTTCCCGATTGCAAAAAAGGGCATCGCTTGGTAAACTTAGAAAAATGTGTTGCGGAGGACTGGACTATGGAGGTCAGAACCAATAAACACGGGCCGGACGCGCTGTCCACCAGGGTATTTTTCAGCGACGAAAGCGGTTTCGCCGTGGCTTCGGTCATCGTCATGGGCAAAACGGACGCCGCCCTCATCGATACCCAGTGGAGCCTGTCCAATGGGCACCGCGTGGCCGCGGAGATACTGGAAACCGGCAAGCACCTGAAGATGATATATATCAGCCATGCCCACCCGGACCACTACTTCGGGCTGGGACCGGTTACCCAGGCCTTCCCGGAAGCTAAAGTGATCGCGCTGCCGGCCGTGGCGCGTACCATCAACAAGCAGATGTTCGGCAAGGTGGGTTACTGGAAAGACATCATCGGGCCGACCAACGTACCGACTAAAGCCGTTAACATCGAGCCGATGTCCAAAAACTACTTCGAGCTTGAAGGCAAGCGTATCGAAATTATCCCGGAAGTCATGGGCGACCTCAAGTACAACACAGTCGTCTGGATACCATCCATCAAGACCCTTTACGGCAGCGATGTCCTCTTCAACCAGGCGCATCCCTTCACCTGCGAGATATCGGCGGAGGACCGCCGGCAGTGGATAAGGGACATCGAGCGGTTGGAGAAGATGGGCGCCGAGGTTATTATTCCCGGCCATCAAAAACCGGGCATGCCTTTCGATGCCTCTTCGTGCAGCTTCACCAGAGAGTATCTTATCGCCACGGAAGAAGAACTGGCCCGGACGAACACTACCCCAGAGTTCTTTCTGATTATGGCCAAACGCTTCCCGGATGCCAATCTTATTTTCTTGAGCAACGAGATGAACTCCGCCGTTTTTAAAGGTGGCCGGGACTGGCATTGGCAGGACGAATAGAACAATGCTGCGGGTAACACAGTTTAAGGGGGTAACATTATGAACCGGATAATAAAGATAGCAATAGTATTGGGCTTAAGCGTTTTTTCTCTTGTCGGCGCGGTGGCCTGCGGCGGTGGTGGTACCAAGACGGTAACGGTAACGGTAACGCCGACCGACTACGCCAGCACTAAGTCCGCCCTGGCGGACGCTAACACCCAGATAAGCTCGCTCCAGCAGCAGGTGCAAACGCTCCAGGGACAGAACGGAGATCTTCAGAAACAGATGACCGCCCAATCAGCGAATGCGGATAATCTCACCAAGCAGATACAAACACTCAACACCCGGTACCAGCAGCTGGTGAACACGAACACACAGAACCTGGCCACCATTAGCGATTTGCAGACCAAATACCAGGCGTTGAAAGCCGCCCAGGACCAGGCCGCGCAGCAGGCCGCCGCCCTTTCCTCGGATAATATCGCCGCCGCTTTGCTCGCCGCCATCAACCGTGCCAGGGCCGATAAAGGACTGGCGGTCCTGGCTCAAGGCACCAACCTCCCCTTAACTGCGGCAGAGAACAGCCTGAAGATGGCGCAGAATAGAGATATTGTATCGGTTTACAGCCCTTATCAAGAAGAGTTTATCGCCACGGGTTATAGTTCCGTGGACAGCCTGGTAAATGCCGCCTTTACCATCTGGAAAAGCAACGATTACTGGTACCAGTTGAATATCCTGCCCGAGCTTGCGCGATTCGGTACGGTACAAGTGTATGAGCTGGATGATATATACTATATAACTTATCTCGCATCCAATTTCCCCTAGTACCGGGTAGCTTAAAATCTCTCTCCCGGCCGCTTTTATCACAGAGTGGTGGGGAAAAGGAAAGGGGGGCATTTGCCCCCCTTTTTTAGTAAAGGTTTTCTTTCAAACGTTAAAGATTGTTAGTCGAAGTCTGCCATGCGGGCAGGCCAGCCTGCCCCTTCATCGGCCTGGAGCGCCAGTTTGGCGTAAATGGTCAGCATACCGGTAACATCGGACTGTGTCGGCGCCTGCCAGTGCGCCTTACGTTTTTTCAGCTCCGCAGCCGTTACCTGGAGCTCCAGCTTACGCGCCGGGATATCTAGGTTGATGCGGTCGCCGTCTTTCACGAGGGCCAGCGGGCCGCCCACCTGTGCCTCCGGGCAGACGTGCCCGATGGACAGATAGCCCTGGGTGAAGCCGGAAAAGCGCCCGTCCGTGATGATGATAACGTCCTTGATTTTATTCATGCGGAGAGGGGAAAGCGCCCCCAGGCACTCTGTAAAAGCGGGTCCGCCGCGCGGTCCCTGGTAGCGCAGGACGACGGCGTCGCCGGGGCCGATCTTACCCTTGATGGCGCCTTCGGATATTTCCGTGACAGTATCGAAGACCCGGGCAGTATAAACTCTTTTCAGCAGGGCTTTGTTCTCGACGACGGTGTGGCGCACGACGGCGCCGCGCGGGGCCAGGTTACCGGTCAATACGGCGGTGGCACCTTCGGGCCAGATGGGGTCGTTTAGGGGTCTGATCACATCGATGTCTTCACACTTCACTTTTTTAAGATTTTCCCCGACCGTTTTGCCGGTGACGGTCATGCAGGACTTGTCCAGGAATTTCTCGATGCGTTTCATCACCGCCGGCGTCCCGCCGACTTTGTGATAATCGTACAGGACATAGGGGCCGGTAGGGGCGACGTTGCAGAGCGCGGGGACTTTGCGGGAGACCTCGTCCCAGTCCTTGAGCGTCAGCGGTATCTGTGCTTCGTGGGCATAAGCCTGCATGTGCGCCACGGAGTTGGTGCCGCCGCAGGTGGCCATGTCCACGGCGATGGCGTTTTTCATCGAGGCCAGGGTGACGATATCGCGCGGGCGAATGTTGCGCTTGACCAGCTCCATGATTGCTTCGCCGGTCTCTTTGGCCTGCCAGATTTTCTCCGCGGAGACGCCGGGAGAGGTGCTGGAACCGGGCAGTGCCAGGCCGAGCCCCTCGGCGAGCAAAGCCATGGTGTTGCCGGTGGTCAGCTCGTTGCAGGCGCCGGCGGAAGTCGCGCAGCAGGAGGATAGTTCCTGTGCCAGTTCCTCGATTGCTGCGGCGGAAAGCGGTTTTTTGGCGTCCCGTATTTTCTCACTAAGCACGCCCGTACCCCTCACGAAGCCGAAACGCTTTCCCTCGTAGTCGGAAGGCATCTGCTGTCCCCCGCCAATGAAGATGAAGGGCCGGTTGAGGCGCAGGGCCGCCAGTATCAGGCCGGGGATGATTTTATCACAGGTGCCCAGGCCTACCCAGCCGTCGCACCAGGTAATGTTGAGAGTGGATTCCGCTCCGGCAAGGACGGCCTCACGCTGGGGCATATCGTAAAGCATATCGTGAGCGCCGCGGCAGGGCACAGAGCACAGGCCGGGGACCCCGATTTCAATAGGCATGCCGCCGGCCATGCGGATGCCGGCTTTAACCCCGTCCGCCACCGCCCGCAGGACGATGTGCCCCGGTGATTGCTCGCTCCAGGAGTTGATCACGGCGATACGCGGCAGCTTGATTTCTCTGGCGGTAAAGCCGGACGCTTTATAGATGGCGTTGTGCCCGAAGACCATGTGGTCGTACTTGGGTGGTGTCGTCATAGTTCCTCCCTGAAAACAAAATGGGTCTCTTTATTCTATCAAAGGTATCGGGGCGGGGGCAAAACACCGTGTTGAATGGTGTTAACGGTCATTGAATTCATTATCGTAAGCTCAACGCCTCTCGATACCTCACCCCCTTTAATTCCCCCTCTCCGCCAGCGGAGAGGGGGTCAGGAGGAGAGGTTAGGTAACTTATTTATTCCCAGTTGTTGAGGTTTTGGAACAGCTGCTCAAAATTCGTCTTCGAGCCCTGGACCAGTCCTTTAGCTTCGCCCACCGGTATCTCGTACTGGTCTTTAGCCAGCGCCGGCAGGAACTCCGCCGCCAGTTCCGCAGGCTGGATGCCGCCGTAGCTATCGCCGGCTTCTCCGTCCACCCCGCCCAGCTCGGTTTGCACCGCCGGCGGGATGATTTCAAAGACCTTTATTGGGGTGTCTTTAAGCTGGTGGCGCATTGAAACCGTAAACGAGTGCACCGCCGCTTTGGTGGCGCAATAGACCGGCATCGCCGCGATGGGTATGAAGCCCAGCCCCGACGAAACATTCACGATGGCCGCCTCCTTTTGCTTGAGGAGCAGCGGCGTGAAATACTCGGACAGGCGGATGAGGGCGTACAGATTGGTGGCGATTTCATCCTTGCCGTTAAAACGGCCTTTTGTGCCTTCCTTGAGGTTTACCATCCGCTGGATGCCGGCGTTATTGATGAGAATATTAGTGCTTTTAAAATTCTCTTTAATCCAGTTGAACAGGGAGGCGCGTTCCTTCTCACTGGTAATGTCACAGACCCTCGTCTCCAGACCGGGCAGGTTAGCTTTGGCTTCTTTCAGCCTGGCCTGCCGGCGGCCGCAGATAATCACTTTATTGCCGGCTTTGACCAGGGCTTCCGCCAGCGCGTAGCCGATGCCCGTCGCCCCGCCGGTAATCAGGATGGTATTGCCTTTGATATTCATCTTTTTCCCCTCTTTTCGTGGTCGTTGGTATGCTCTAAAGAAAATGATATCACAAAGAAAAAGGGAATGGTTAAACGGTATCCCGGCGGCAGTGATATTTGCCGTGTCCGGCGGGCTGTATGGTAGAATAGCCAGAGCGCGGATAACAGATAAAAAACCCTCCGGAAAGGTGCAGCGGACCATGAGCAAAGTAATGAAAATGCAAGAGGCGATATCCCGCTTCGTCCAGAGCGGGGACATACTTTTTCTCTCTGGCATGCAACACGGCGAGCCCTCGGCGGCGGTGCATGAGATCGTCCGGCAAAAAATCGACCATCTGACACTGGTCAGCGCGCTGACCGCCACCTCCAACCTGCTGCTGGGGGAAGGTCTGCTGGATAAAGTTGTCAGCGGGTATTTTAACCAGGATCTACGGTCATACGTCGTTCATAAAGCTAAAGAAATGGGCCGCTTTCCGGTCTTTGAAGAGGTCTCCCACTTCGGCTTGAGCATGGCTTTAATGGCTGGGCAGATGGGCGTGCCTTTCCTCCCGATAAAGAGCCAGATAGCGTCCGATATGCCGAAGTATAATCGGAACATCACGACGATGCAATGCCCTTTTACCGGTGAGACCATCGGGGCGATACGGGCGATCAACCCGGACGTGGGTATCATCCACGTGCAGCGGGCGGACGCCGACGGCAATGCCCAGAAATGGGGCACGATGGGGGTGGACGCGGAAGGCATCAACGCCAGCCGCCGGGTCATCGTCACTACGGAAAAAATCGTCGATGCCGATGTGATACGGCGCGACCCCAACCGCACGATCATCCCGGCTTTCCGCGTCAGCGCCGTCGTCGAGCAGCCTTTCGGCGCGCACCCGATGCACCTGGCGGGGTGCTACAGCGGCGATATGTGGGGCTACTACGCCGATACCGGGCCGCAAGAAAGCTACGAGACTTACGTGGAAAAACTCGTTTACGGCGTCAAAGACTGGGATGAATACCTTAAAAAACGCGCCGCAATGAAGCCGGCCGGCTACTTTCAGAACTTCGCTATCAAGCCCGTCAAGAGCGAGCCGGTAACCAGCGGGTTTTAGGAGTTGACCGATGGACGAGAACAACGATAACGGGAAATACTCCGCCGCCGACCAGATGGTGGTGGCCGGCGCACACCAGATAAGACCGGACGACGTTATTTACGTGGGGCTGGGGCTGCCGTTTCTTTCCGCGCTGCTGGCCAAATACACCCACGCCCCCAACAGCACTATCATCATCGAAAACGGCATCGTGAGGTCGACCGGGTTCACCCTGCCGCGTTCCACGGACACGCCCGGTTCGCAGTTCATGGCCGACCAACTCTCCGGGCTGTTTTACATCAATACGCTGGGGCAGGCCGGCTATATTACCACGGGGTTCATCGGGGCGGGGCAGATCGACCGCTACGGCAACGTCAACGATACCTGTGTGGGCGACTACCGCAACCCGGTGCACCGCTGGGCCGGCAGCGGCGGCGCCACCGACGTGATAAGCTTCTGCCAGCGCACTATTACCGTACTACGGCAAAGCAAAAAACGCTTCCCGGAAAAGGTGGATTTTATTACCTGCCCCGGCTACCTCGACGGACGACCGGGGCAGCGGGAAAAGGCGGGGCTGAGCCTCGGTACCGGACCGGCCCTGGTCATTACAGACCTGGCCTGCTACACCTTTGAAAACGGGGAGATGGTGGTCAAGTCCGTCCACGGCGGGGTGGGAGTAACGCTGGAAAAGGTCAAGGCGGAGGTGGGGTGGGACATTAAAGTGGCGGCGGACGTAAAAGACACCCCGCCCCCCACCGACGAAGAGATAAAAATCCTGCGGGAGCGCGTTGACCCAAGGCGGATATGGGTGGGGGGCAAGCGGCAGGCCTCAAGGGGGCAGGAAGACTAGGGATAGGGAAGAGGGAGAAGGGAAGAGGGTTAAGAGAAGAGGGAAGAAAATGAATCGTGCCACCGGACTAATAATCAAAGTCTCAGGAGGATATAGCCATGCAGCCAGGTGAACTCATTGACGATTATGTCGCAAATCTTACCGATTGGCGGGGAACTACGATTGCCAAAATTAGAAGGATTATCCATGATGCGGATCCCGGAATAGTCGAGGAATGGAAATGGAGGGGGACTCCCGTCTGGTCCCACGATGGAATGGTCTGTCTTGCCAAAGCCTTCAAAGACAAAGTGAAGCTGACTTTTTATCTGGGGGCGCACCTTGCCGACCCGGACAAGGTCTTCAATACTGAGCTCGAAGGCAACCGATGGCGGGCCATCGATATTTACAAGGACGACAAAATCAATGAGAGCTCACTAAAGACTCTCATCGTTGCTGCCGTGAATCTCAATCACGCTAAAGCGAAACCCGCTGATAAGCCTGGCGGGCCACGAGGCGGACTCAAGCAGAAACCGGCAAAGTAGAACAGCCTATCTTAAAACGTACGCATGGCTGGACAATGATTCAATATTTGTTCAGCACACCAAATTTAAAAGAAGTGCTTCCTTAACAATAAAGACGGGCTCCTTGTTTTTATTTCTTAGCTTTTTTAGGCTGTTCAGGTGGGGGAGGAGTGACCTGCTCCCCGAAAATAGTGCCAATAGTTAGGTGAAACGCTAAAATAGGCCAAGGCGGGAAGACTTGAAAAGGAAGCGCTTCACCGAAGAGCAGATAATCCGGGTACTGGATGAGCTT
>JBEKAC010000013.1:0-52446 GCA_050018395.1 Dehalococcoidales bacterium | reverse complement strand
CGGCTTCCGTTGGAATCACTACCCTCTTTGCCAAGGAAGGTTTGGAGAACGCGGAGTTCATCCTGAAAAATGTCAAAAAAATACCCGTGCGTATCCGTCCGATGGTATTTCCTGGATTTGGTGCGGCATCACTAGACGATGTAATCAACAGTAAATTTCTTGGCGACCATATCTGTATATGCAATTTAGTCGACGGTTCCCATGAAGGCCGCACCGCGGCAATGTATGAACCTTATACCGATGACCCCACGACGCTGGGCATGCTGTATCATACCGATGAAGAACTTTATGATTTTGTCGAGAAAGTACATAGAGCAGGCTGCCAGATTTCCATTCATGCCGAATCAGACAGATCTATTGACCAAGTTCTCTGGGCTTATGAAAAAGTCCTGGAGAAATATCCTCGCAAGGATCACCGTCACCGCATCGAACACTTTGAAACGGTTACTATGAAGCAACTCAAGCGGGTGGCCAGGCTGGGTGTTATCGTGGCTATGCAGCCCATGTTTATTCCATGCGCTGAAGGCCCCAACCTGGATTATTACCGGTTGTGGATAGGAGATGAGAGGGTTAAAAGGACCAATGTGTATCGCTCAATTTTGAACGAGGGTATCCTAATTTCCGGTGGGTCGGACACGCCCGTCACCAGGGTAAATCCGCTGGGGGGGATACATGTCTTGGCTAACCATCCGCTTAAAGAGCAACGTATCGATGTCCATGAAGCCATCGAAATATTCACCATCAATGGGGCAATAATTGGATTTGAAGAAGATAAAAAGGGAAATATCGAACCGGGAAAACTAGCAGACTTTGTCGTACTTTCCGATGACCCCTATCGCGTGCCAAAAGATAAGATAGGAAATATTAAGGTTGAAATGACTATTGTTGGCGGCAAAGTTGTATATGAAAACGAGTCGTAATAATACTTTGTTTCAATATTAAGAAACACAATACTTGAGAAAGTGCTAACCTTGAAAATGGGGAAAAACAGGTGAGAAGAGAAAATTACCGGGCGACCAAAGAGCCAACTCCCGACCCCACCGATGAAATAAGAGGGAAATGTCGTGAATGCGGGTTAATATTGTTGTGATGCCGGGCGTGGCACAATTCTTTCTTATTTCTCCTTTTACGATAAAGTAACGTGAGCTTGAGACAGGATTCAAGGTAATGGAGGATGTTTTTAAAGAAGTAAACGTAATAAAAACATTCTGACTATTCTAAACAACATGATTGACTCATTTGTACTCCTATCGATATCCGGCGGAATAAGGTAAAAAAGGTGACAATCAGCAAGTTCATCTCGTTGAAACAAGCTGTAGAGATAATCCCGGATGGCGCACATATCGCCATCGGCGGGTTCACTATCGTGCGCTCTCCAATGGCCTTCATATATGAGTTGATTCGTCAGAAAAAGAAGGACCTTCATTTATACGGGCATTCGCCTGGAATAGCCTGGGATATGTTGATTGGAGCGGGATGTGTGAAACGGGTTGAAGTAGCTTACGAGAGCGACGGAGCTTTTGGTAATATCGGCCCTATGTTCCGGCGGGCAATTCAGGAAAAGAAGATTGAGTGGGAAGACTATAGCAATTTCGGCATGATTTGTCGGTTTATGGCGGGGGCTATGGGACTGCCCTTTTTCCCGGTGAAAAGTCAATTCGGGAGTGATATTTTAAACCTCGCCGGTTTTAGTGAATTCTTGAGGAAAAACGACCCTAAGATAGCCAGGGAAAAGATGCATATTATCCAGTGCCCGTTCACCGAGCAAAAAGTAATCCTGGTTCCGGCGATCAACGTCGACGTAAGTGTTATTCACGTCCAGCAGGTATCTACGGAAGGGACGGTAAGGATATATGGTCAGAGCTTTGGCGATATTCAGCAAGCTCTTTGTGCCAAGAAGTTAATTGTCACCTGTGAAGAGGTAGTTGAACCTGAAAAGTTAAGAAATGAGCCGGAAAGAAACCAAATTCCATTCTACCGGGTCGACCACATCGTACATGTACCATTTGGCGCTCATCCCTGTGCATGCAGCAATTATTATGATTATGACCCTGTTCAATTTAGTATCTATCATGAAAAAGCTGGAACCGATCAAGGATTTGAAGAGTATTTGAATGAATTCATTTATTCAGTTAAGGAGCACCAAGAATACTTGTCAAAAATCGGAGATAAGAAATTATTGGAAATCAAGGCCGATCCGACTCTAGGCTATCGAGCCGACTTAAAAGGCAGATAATAAAGTGAAAGAGAATTACACATCGACTGAACTAATGATTATTTCAGCAGCCAGGGAAATCCGGGATAATGAAGTAGTGTTTGTTGGGACCGGTCTTCCTATGCTCGCAGGGATGTTGGCCCAGCAGACTCACGCACCTAACTGCGTTCTTATTTTTGAAGCCGGTTCTGTAGATCCCAAATTGAGGCATTTGCCGATCGGTGTTTCTGACCCCAGGACAACTCATATGGCATCAAGTGTAGGTGGATTGATAGATGTTTTTTCTGCACTTCAATCCGGCCATGTCGATGTGGGCTTTCTAGGTGGCGCACAAGTGGATGTTTACGGTAATATAAATTCTACATCTATCGGCAATTATCTTCGCCCTTCCATCAGACTACCGGGAAGCGGTGGCTCCTGCGATATGGCTTGTTTTGCGAAAAGAATAGTTATTATCGCCCGCCATGAAAAAAGGCGCTTCCCAGAAAGGGTTGATTATATTACCAGTCCGGGTTGGATTGACGGTCCATGTGGCAGGGAGAAGGCTGGTCTTTCCCGCGGAGGGCCTGTAGCTATTGTCACCACGATGGGAATTATGCGATTTAATGATATAACCAAAAGAGCCTATTTGGCATCATTTTATCCAGGGTTTACCCCTGAAAATGTAGCTGAGAATACCGGTTTTCAGCTTGACATATCGCGAGCAAAGAAGGAAGCCAAACCTAAAGAAGAGGAAATAAAAATATTAAGGGAAAATATTGATCCAAGCAGTGTCTTCCTGACAAGACCTGTTTAGATAACAACCGATTTAATTAAAACCAATGATCCTGTATTGCAGAGGAGGAAAGCGCGTGAAATTTATAGGGGTCGATTATTACAACATAGACGAGCTATTTTCTGACGAAGAGAAAATAATTAGAAATACTGTCAGGGAATTTGTAGAGCAGCTTAAACCGCTCGTAACTGAAGCGTTTCATTTTGAGAGGCCATTAGAATGGCGTAAACTTGGTCCAAAAATGGGTGAACTGGGTTTCATTGGCTCTATTATTCCGCAGGAATATGGCGGCGCCGGCACGAATTATATGTCCTTTGGAATAATATCTCGAGAATGTGAAAGGATTGATAGCGCTGTCGGAGGTTTTATTAGAGAGGAAACAGGTCTTGTTATGTATCCCATATGGCAGTATGGGTCTGAAGAACAAAAACGAAAATTACTGCCGCTGTTAGCTAATGGGGAAAAGATAGGTTGTTTTGGACTTACTGAGCCTGACCATGGCTCAGATGTAGCTTCAATGAGCACGATGGCCAAAAAAGTTGGCAACCAGTGGATTATCAACGGTACCAAGCAATGGATTAGCGAAGCAACGGATGCCGACTTTGCGATTGTCTGGGCACAGACTGATGAGGGAATTAGAGGTTTTATCGTTGAGCACGGCACGAAAGGCTTTGTTCAAAGCTTTGAACGTTACAAGGGTTCCATGCGGGCCGGTGATGTAAGTGAATTAAGTCTTTCTGATTGCCAAGTACCGGCGGAGAATGTACTGCCAGAGGCTATTGGAATTAAACCTGTATTAAGTTGTCTGGACCAGGCAAGATTTGCGATAGCCTGGGGTTCTATGGGGGCGGCAATGGATTGCTACGAAACAGCTCTAAATTACGCCAAAGAAAGAGAGCAGTTTGGGGCTCCGATAGCGTCATATCAATTAGTACAAGAAAAACTGGTGACCATGCTAATGGAAATAACAAAAGGACAACTATTAGCCTATCGTTTGGGTAGGTTAATGGATCAAGGTCAAGCAACTTATGCCCAAATTTCAATGGCGAAGAAAAACAATATTGCTGTTGCGAGAATGTGTGCTAGTACTGCCCGTGAGTTATTAGGAGCAAATGGAGTATCGTTGGAAAACTCACCAATTAGACATATGGCGAATATTGAAGCAGTTTACACATATCAGGGAACGGACGACATCCATACGTTAATCTTGGGCAATGATATTACAGGTATTTCGGCTTTTAAAAGAAAATTATAAACTGATGATCTGTCCATAAGAATATGGGATTTTGTTGGGTTACATTAGCTTGTTTTGTTAAAAGAAGCTGATTATAACTTAAATATTAAGCGCAAATGAAAGCTTAATAGTTCCACCTTTCGTACAGTATCGTCCAATCTACCGGATTTGAAACTTCAAAAATTACTTAAGTGGAAAATTCTTTCGTATACGGTGGGAAGGTTGTCTAAAAGACTCTTTCTGAAAACAGATGGCGACGATTGCGAAGGGGTTTAGGTATCATCCCCTTTGGTGGAGCTAATGCGATTTGAACTCAGAGTCCCGCTCATGATTTTTCAGGTTGACTCAAGCAATCGCACACGTCATTCCACAGTGAAATCATGTCAGTAAGAGAGTCTGGCCAGTCAATTTATGTTCGCGGATTTCTGCGCTGATGAACACATATAGATTCTCATGGTGTTCAGTTCTTCCCGATGTTTGTGCAGTGGTAATTTGAACTTAAGTTAGTCTTTAGAGTGGGGAGCATTTCTGCCCCTACTTTTTTGTTATCCACCGGGATAGTTTCACCTCTATCTCCAGCCCAACTCAATAAGCCCTGGCACAAAAACGGGAGCTTGTTAACGGTGGAAACTAAATGAGAATTGTTTATCCGGCTGATTGCAGAGAATAACCGGAAAGGGGTATGCTAGGGTAGTTTCACTGCATCGTAGGCCTGGTAATAGTCCTGATATTGGAGAAGACAAATGCCAGAAATAAGAAAAATCACTGTTTTAAACCCGGAACCTTTCAGACGGAAGATGCGGCCGGACGAACCGCCGCCCGGCTTCCCGGCAATGGCCGGCAATTTCCGCTTCGAGCCGTCTTCCGTAAAGCTGGCTAAACGCCTGGATACCCTCGAGAACAAGACTATTTATCTGGTGGATATCGGGTTCGGGGGCGGTTATGCCTTTATGCAGGAAGCGCAACACTGGTTTGCGGACCATATGCCCTCCGTAACCACCATCCTCAAGCGTAAACCCGGGCATGTTTTCATGGATAACGACAATCAGTTGTGGGAAGAAATCAAAGGCAAGGGTGATGCCGTTATCCTTGGGGTAGCGGGCTGACCGGGCTGTGTTTCAGCAGTTGCTGGAAGCGGCGTTAACCTGGAACAGAATTACCATATCCCCGTAGCTCCTATCTCTGCCTATACCATGGAGGCGGTAGCCAAGGCCCACCCGCGGGCAATGATGCTGCCGATAGTTTATACACCCGCTCCCCCCATCGGGGCGTCTCCGGAAACGCTCTACAAAAAACTGCTCGAAGGCAATGACCCGGAAACCGGCAAACCGGTTATTCAGGAAATCATCGAAGCCCTGACGAAACCCCAGCAGAAAAAGAAGCTCGAACCGGCTCCGGCGCCTCCATCCAGGCCAAGGGAAAAGCAGTTCACCGACACCGGGGATAACCTGCAGCAGTTTTTCTACGATAGCGGCTGGACCGACGGGCTCCCCATCATGCTGCCGACAGAGGAACGCGTTGCGAAAATGCTCAAAGGGACCAGCCACGTTCCGGATGAGGTAGTGGGGCAGGTGTATGACCATGACCATCATGAACTAATCGCGTATACCGTACGCGATATCGCCGTGACCGCGGTGATGGCTGGCGCCAGGCCCGAATATCTGCCCGTGATACTGGCCATCGCCTCGATGAAACAGTCGTCAATCGCGCCATCAACCACGGCGTTCGGTAATCTTCTCCTGGTGAACGGCCCTATACGCAACGAGCTCAAGATGAATTCCGGTGTGGCATCTTTCAGTCCGGTAAACCAGGCTAATTCGGTAATCGGCCGGGCCTGGACACTGATGAGCATAAGCTGGGGAAGCGCCAGACCTAAAAGAACGATGTGGAGCTCGCAGGGAAGCCCCGAACTCTATAACAATATGTGCGTCGCTGAAAACGAGGAAAGGAGCGCCTGGACTCCTTTCCATGTGGACAAAGGTTTTAAACCGGAAGAAAGCGTCGTCAGCGTTTTCCGCGGTTGGGCAATGATTAACAGTATCGGCTGCGCGGCCAACCGCCCGCTTTCCGCAGAGCTGAGCCGCCAGTTCGCCGCGATACCACCACTTGGCTCGCGGGCGACGATAGTGATAGACCCGCTCATCGCCGCGAATCTCAAGGACAATGAAGGGTTCGAGACCAAGCTCGACTACTGCAAGCATCTTTGCGAGAATATTAAAGTTAAGGCCGGAGATTACTGGAAGACCGACCATATCAATATGCTGCTATCCGGAGAAGCCATCAAAGGTGTGGAACCCTTTGCTACCTGGCAATCATTACCGGATGACGCTTTGATTGCGCCTTTCAGTATCCCGGAAAATATCAATATCCTGGTGGTGGGCGGGGAAACGAGCCCGTTATGGAAAGTTTCTGAATACGGATACGCGGGCAGCTCTTCCGTGGATAAATGGCGATAAGTTGCCAGGCATCAAATGGTGAAACCGACCTGATATCAGGTTGTTTTATATAATCAGGTTCATCATTTTTGAAAGGAGCTTAGTAATATGACCAGATGGCAGGATTTATTGGAAAAGTATGGTAAGCCGACACCCTGGCCCTACCCTATCCGCTACGATAAGGAAAGCGAAATCGAAACTGATGTCCTTATCATCGGCGGTGGTATTGCCGGGTGCTGGGCAGCTATCAGCGCCGCCAGAAGCGGCATCAGGGTGGCGCTGGTGGAAAAGGCGGATACCGTCCGGAGCGGTTCAGGAGGCCCCGGCTGCGATCACTGGTGTGTCGCGCCCGCCAATCCCCATTCCAAGGTCGACCCCGATGACTGGGCGAAACGGCTTGTCGAGCATCCGATGCATGCCGGCCAGCCGCCAACCGAACCGAACCCCCTTGCCTACTCCAACGGCATCGGCACCCAGATCCAGTGCCGCGAGGACTGGGATACTTTACAGGAAATCGAGCAGATGGGCGGCAAGATCCGGGACACGGACGACGAATACGTGGGAGCCGAAGGCCGCTATGACGATAAATTAATGTTTTCTCCCCGCATGAGCCCCAATCATGCCACCGAGGTGACCATCCGCGTCTGGGGCTCGACCTTTAAGCCCGTTTTAAAGAAAGAGTGTCTGCGGCTGGGCGTTAAAATCTTCGACCGCGTCATGGTTACCAGCCTGCTGACGGAGGGCGGGGTCCAGGGAGCTAAAGTAATCGGGGCCACCGGCTTTAACAACCGCACCGGCGAATTTATGGTCTTCAAGTCAAAAGCTACTGTGATGGCCACATCCGGCAGTTGTTCCCCCTGGTTTATCAATACGGAGCTGGCCGGTTACAATACCTTCCCCGCCTCCCGCGCTAAAACCGGCGACGGCATGGCCATGGCATGGAGAGCCGGCGCCGCGCTTACGATGATGGAAACGGCCGGGCCGCACGGGCTTGGCAGCGGGTTCCACCATACCTGGTACGGCGGCGCCGGAGATGCCAGTTTTGAAAACATCCAGATAGTGGATGCCAACGGCAAAAAGCTGCCCTGGCCTTTACAGGGATGGCCGGATGGCGGCGATATGGGGCCTTCTCCGGAAAACCGGCAGAAAATCATGAAGGGCATCCAGGACGGCACCTACACCCTGCCCTTCTTCGGAGATTTCCCCGCGATGTCCCCGGTCGAACGCAGGGTTACCTGGGAACTGATGCTGGGCGAGGAGTCTACCACCAGGAACATCACCAGTTCCTATGAAAATGCCGGTTTTAACCCGGCCAAACACCTGCTGATGAATTATACCTCGATCGAAGGGACCAGCCCGTCCCACTGGTACACGGCCGGCTTCGGCGGCCCCATCGTGGACTGGGACCTTAAAACATCGCTCGCCGGCCTTTACGTCGCCGGGGAACAGATGTTCGCGGCCGGAGACCACAGTTACGCGGCCTCGACCGGACGTTATGCCGGCCGTAAGGCCGCGGCTTACGCCCAACAGAGCGGCACAGGTAAAGTATCCAAAGACCAGATTGCCCTGGAAAAAGCCCGCATCTACGCCCCGATTAACCGCAGCGAAGGCATCGACTGGAAAGAACTGCACGCCGGCGTCGGCAAAGCCCTGCAGTACTGGTGCACCGAGTTTAAAACAGAAAGCATGCTCAATATGGGCCTGGACGCGCTGAAAGAAGTCGAGGAAATACACGTTCCGCGGCTCTATGCCCTCGACCCCCATAAACTTATGCGCGGTATCGAAGACACAAGCCTGCTGACCCACGGGCAGATTATCCTCCATGCCTCTCTGGCACGCAAAGCCAGCAGCCAGGTGCTGCACTTCTTCAGAATCGATTACCCCCAGATAGACCCGCCGGAATGGAACAAGTTCGTTACCGTCAAGATGGAAAACAACAAGGTCAAGACAGGTGAAATGCCGCTGAAATACTATGGCAATATGAAAACTAACTATGAAGCCCACAATAAGGACTACACCGGTGTGTATAAGAAGAAATAGGGACATTGAACGAAAGTCCATGAAAGAAGATAAGGAGGAAGGTTATGCCTCATAAAGAAGTTTTAGCTTTACCTAATATTGTCACACCGGCGAATCCGGTAAAGTTCGATCCCGATCTCTGCACCGGCTGCAACACCTGCGTGAATGTTTGCCAGATAGACGTATTTATCCCCAACCCGGAAAAAGGCCAACCCCCGGTCATCCTGCATCCGGATGAATGCTGGTACTGCGGCTGCTGCGTTAACGATTGCCCCAACAAGGCCATCACCTTTAACTGGCCGGTCCAGCAGCGGGCCTACTGGAAAGATAAGTCCACGGGGAAGATCCTCCGGGACAGCCAGAAATAAAACGAGTGCGGACAGCAGTGAACCGGCAACACCGGCCAGGACCTTTGTGCGCCTCGGCCTTGATTGCCGGTTCCAGTTGTGGGAATCATTAACACCGCTCGGCAGGGTCGAAGATGCGCAGCAATTGCGTGTCTCTTATCTATCTAGGCTTCAGGTGCATCCGGCTAAATGATAGAGCACGATAGTTTCGTTGAAAAGAGACACAGGCCGTGCTAAATTATAATTAAGGTCAAGCAAAAATATCTCGGACAATGAAAATAAAGTTATTATCAATTCTGATTTTTTGCATGGCAGCGTTTGTTGTCATTGCGGGATGCTCCATAACGCCGACATCGACCACGACGCCCACAGCAACTTCAACCGCGGTGCAAAATCCTGGTCCTTGGCCGGGCGTGCCGGTTTATAGAGACTCAAACAGTCCAATAATGACCCGGGTAAATGAAACTTTCTCGATTGTGCTTCCACCTGCCCCTCTCTATGGCTGGGGGTGGCAGAATAACGATTTGAGTGCATTCTCATTACTGGAAACTAAAACAGTACCAGGATCAGGCAATGAACCTAATCCTTATGGACCTAATGCGTTTCTTTTTAAGGCACTTAAGACAGGCAAATTCCAGATAACATTATATGTACCCAGTAAGCCTCCTCAACAATTGGAGTCGTTCGATATAGTTGTGAATCCTTAAGCTGACTCATTATTTTGAGCGTTTGTCGCGCATCAGAGGATTTGAAATCCAAAATCAATAAGGGATAGCTTTTCGCGGTCGCCTGGCTAGACCCTCTTGTGCTGAACTGTCATCTTGGCAATCTATTCAATTTTCCTTCCTGCATACGTTCGCATGAAAAGGCAAACATCCCGATGATTTTCCTGCCCTGCTTAGGATTGTCTTTTAAGATGTTGTTGTTTTCGGGGGAGGGGGGGGAAAAAAAGTCATGTTCACCTGGCGCATTGTAGCTGAAAGCAGAATTGTTGTATAATCGAAACAACTAAAAGTAATCGTTGGTGTTATCAATAAGCCTTACACAGTTGCTATTCCAGGTAGATAGGATACTTTTTCCTTCCCTGACACAAGGATATCTGATCACATCAGTACTACTAATTTGTTCGTTTCATTGTATGCTTAAGGGATCACACAGTTTCTGCCAGAAATTTCAGTCAAAGGGGGAAGAAAAACTACTTTGAAAAGCAAACAAACACGGTTTATTGGCTATTATCTAGTAACAGGATTTATAATCGTGTTAACCATCGTTATGCTGGCTTCCTGTTCCTGTTCATCAAAATCAAAAAAAACAACGATGGCAACGTCCACTATCCCATCTACCGCAGTAACCCCGACGCCGACACCCACATGGACATCTATTACAACCACAACAACTACGACAGGGACAACCACGCCCACCCCTTCATTAACTGCGACAATCTCGACAACACCGTCACCAACAGCATCTATAACGACAACTTCAACATCGTTTCCTTACCAGGGTTCGGGTACTGGCACTTGGTCAGGTCAAATAACATATCACAATCGAACTGTCCCTGTAAGCGGTACGATGTCGGTTGCCGTCGACGCAAATGGCGTTTTTAGTGGTTCTGTTAGTAGTTCAGATGGTAGCACCGTGCCGACCACCATAACTGCACAAGTTGACCCTAATGGTAATTTAACCGGTACTGTAAGCTTTACCGTTATCGGAATAAATTTCCTAACAAATTGGCAAGGGAAAATGACTGCATCAGGAAATACTTTAAGCATGCAAGGAACTTGGACTAGTCAATATGGATCGGGAACTTTCTCGGGAACCGGGACTGGTTCTAAATAAAAACTCTTCTACTGGTAAAATAGCCGGCATGCTACATAAATGAAGATGTGAATTTAATTTCTTGAACCGTTGCAGTTATTGATAATATTATAAAAGATTAGTGGTTTTCACTCAAGCGAAAAACTAAACGGTATCAGATAAACGTACGCATGGCTGGATAAAAATCTCGCTTTTTGTTCAACGACGACAAGATAAGCCCCTCATATGCCCCCGGCCGGCGGTCCAAATCTTAGATAGCAACCTGTTGACTCTGATATCAATAGTAATATCTCGGATAGTACCTGCATAATAGTACGTTCCGGTATTTTGTTCTTTTCTGGATTTCAATCACCGGGAATACGCGGCTAGCCTCAGTTTTTTCTATTTGTACGGAGTACCTTTTTGGGATATTAATCCGTTATTTATCCCCTTTATAATTTTCAACAACAAACGTCCCAACATAGTGTTAAGGGCTGTATATCTCTATCTGAAATGGGGTGAAATATATGTGCGGAATTGTAGGTTATATCAGTAAAAGTGGCGACAGAAAATCAATTAATGTCGGCATTGAGGCTTTAAAACGCCTGGAGTACCGGGGTTATGATTCTGCCGGCCTGGCTTTTTGGGATGAGTCCAGACAGGTAATATGTCAGAAAGCAACCGGTAGAATTTCCAACCTGGAAAAGAAAATGGGTGGCAACGGTTTTTTACCGCTGGATCCGGTAATTCTTCACACTCGCTGGGCCACCCACGGCAATGTATCCGAAGCCAATGCGCATCCACATTGCGATTGTACCGGCAATATCTTCGTTGTCCATAACGGGATTATCGAAAATTACGTTGCTTTAAGAGAACAGCTGTCCCAGGAGGGGCATAAATTCAGATCTGAAACTGACACTGAAATTATCGCGCACCTCATTGAAAAGTGTTTCAACGGCAACCTGGAAGAAGCAGTCAGAAAATCTCTGGGTTACCTGGTAGGAACGTATGGCCTGGCCGTCATTTCCAGCTACGATCCGGACAAGATTGTCGCGGCCCGGCTTTCCAGCCCGCTGCTCATCGGCCTGGCGGATGATCATTTCCTGCTGGCTTCCGATGCCTCGGCGATCATCAGCCACACCAGAAAAGTGGTCTATCTGGAAGATGGAGAAATAGCCGTTATAAATCGAGATAAATTCACCATCATCCGGGAAAAGAAAACCGAGGAACTGGATTGGCCTGAATACCAGAGCGGAAAGGGAAGCTTTTCGCACTACATGCTTAAAGAGATCATGGAACAGCCCGGCAGTGTCGAACAGACGATTAAAGGCAGATTGATACCTGATGAGGGAAATGCCAAGCTGGGAGGTTTAGAAACGGTAGAAAAGAAGCTCCGGCAAATTGACAATATCTATATCGTCGGTTGCGGCACCTCCCGCCATGCCGGCTTGCTGGGCGAATATATGCTGGAAGAGTACGCCGGTATTCGCACCAAAACCGAAGCTGCTTCGGAATTCAGGTATCGTAAGACACTCCTCGACGATAGCACGGCTTTAGTGGCGATTTCCCAGTCCGGGGAGACGGCTGACACGCTGGCGGCCATTAGAGAAGCCGGAAAAAGGGGGGCATTGACTCTGGGCATAACCAACGTCGTCGGCTCAACCCAGGCCAGGGAAACCGATGCCGGGGTATACACCCGCTGCGGCCCGGAAATCGGTGTTGCCTCGACCAAAGCCTTCACCTCACAGGTGGCGACACTGATCCTGCTTACGCTGTTTCTGGGAAGACAGCGCCATCTTACGATTACCACCGGACAACGCATTGTTAAAGACCTGCTCCGCATGCCGGAGATGCTTGAAGCAGCTCTGCAATGTGACACGCAGGTTAAACAACTGGCGGAAAAGTACCAGGCTTTCGATAACTTTCTCTATCTGGGCAGAAAATACAGCTACCCCATAGCGCGCGAAGGTGCTCATAAAATCAAGGAGACGGCCTACGTGCATGCCGAAGGCTGCCGGGGCGGCGAACCCAAGCACTGCGAATTGGCTTTGATTTCCGATAAATTCCCATCGATTTGTATCGTCCCATCGGACAGCGTATATGAGAAGATGATCTCTAACATTGAAGAGCTAAAAGCCAGGAACGGTCCCGTCATCGCCATTGCCACGGAAGGAAACCGGGAAATCCAGAACCTGGCGGACGATGTAGTCTATATTCCTGAAGCCATGGAGCTGCTGACACCTATCTTGAGCATTATCCCTTTGCAATTGTTCGCTTATCACTTTGCGGTCTTAAGGGGGGCCGATATCGATAAACCGCGGAATCTGGCCAAGTCAGTGACGGTAGAGTAGCAAAAAATCGTGTACAGGAGTTTGTTTATGGTCACGGAAATCGTATCAGCCACCATTTGTGTTATCGGCGCCGGGTACGTAGGATTGCCTTTATCTAGTATCTTTGCCAGAGGTCATGAGGTAATTAGTTTCGATATCGATGCGGAAAAAATAAAAGCCCTCTCGAAGCAAAATGCTAATCCGAATCATGTCTTTACTACTGACCCGGGGCTAATTGCCGAAGCTGACTTCATTTGCATCTGCGTCCCCACTCCCCTCTCCGAAGGCAACAGGCCGGACATGTCCTATATCAAAGAAGCTGCCGCAACTACCGGACGGCACATGAAAAAAGGCGTTATCGTCATTATTGAGTCTTCGGTTTATCCCGGGGCCACGGAGGAACTCTTCAAGCCAATCCTCGAACGTGAATCGGGATATGAATGCGGCCGGGACTTCAAACTGGCTTACTCTCCGGAGCGCATCAACCCCGGTGATTCGGAGCATAGCGTCGATAAGGTAACTAAAATCGTGGCCGCTGGTGATAAGGATACACTGGAGCGGGTGGCCGATCTCTACCGCCATATCACGCCCCATGTCTTCAAGGCCAGGGACATCAGGACCGCGGAAGCGGCCAAGCTGGTGGAAAACACGCAGCGAGACCTTAACATTGCTCTCGTCAATGAGCTTTCTATGATTTTTCAGAAAATGGGTATAAACACCCGTGATGTCCTGGATGCCGCGGCCACGAAGTGGAATTTCCAGAGGCTTTCTCCCGGCATGGTTGGCGGCTACTGTATCCCCGTGGTCCCTTACTTCCTGACGCAGAAAGCCCAGGAATACGGCTGCCATCCTCAAGTCATTCTCGCCGGCCGGGCCGTGAACGATGGCGTACCCAGACATATCGCGGAAATGACGGTTAAGTCCCTCAATAATGCCGGTAAAGTCATCAGGAATTCGAAAGTCCTCATCATGGGTTTTACTTACAAACAAAATGTAACCGATACCCGGGAGACTCCCGTTAGAGAGCTTATTAAAGGATTACGTGAATATGGCGTTGAAGTGTTTGGCTACGACCCTCTCGTTAAAAATGGACAGAGGGATTTTGGTATTGAGTTTATATCGCTCCTGACCGAGGCTCCCAGAATGGATGCCGTTATTTTAACGGTAGCCCATGATGTCTTTAGAGGGATATCTCTGGAGACTTTCCGGAATATCATGAATACTCACCCCATCATTATCGATGTACCGGGACTCCTGGATACACCGGAAATTAATGATTCCGGAATTGTTTATCAACGTCTCTAAGACGCTAAAAGCGAGGAAACCTGTATAAAATACATTCTTTGACGCTAAAACAAGTCGCCATAATAACCACGGCGCTGGTAATCGTGGCAGGTTTTGCCATGATAAGCCCGCTTTTTATCAGGGCGGATGAAACCGTGCCCAAGCAAAAGGTGCTGCTCACTTTCAGTGTTGCGGAGACCGCGGACGCCGTGGCATGGTGCCAAAACCTGGCTTCTCTTTTAGACGACTATAATATAGGGGCTGCCGTGTTTATACCAGGCAGGCTGGCAGAACAGCACCCGGAGGCTATCTGGGATTTCGATAATAACGTGGATATCGGCAGCCAGACTTATAGTAATGCCGATCTGACGAAAATTTCTGACTATTCCATTAAACTCCAGGAAGTAGAAGAAGGGAAAATGGCGGTAGATGAGGCTGCCGGCCTGGACACCAAAATGTTCCGGGCCCCCTTTTTTAAAACCGACCAGGATATCTATTCGATTCTTAGCCGGTCCGGCATCCTGGCGGATTTTTCCTATGAAAACCAATATCACATTTATGTAAATGGAAAATTTTTAACATTTGACGTGAAAATGTATAAGGGCAGCGATTACTCACCGGAGTTTTTTTCAACACTGCCAACGACTTCCGAGCCGTTCATTATAGATTTTGACAATAGCTATTCTATTTTCAGCCTCCAAAATTTCTTTTCCGGGCTTAATATGGAACACTTTGAGTTCGTGAATGCATCTCAATTTGTCGGGTTCACTTTGACGAACAGAAAATAGAATTATGTCAACTATTACAATTTCTCAAACTGAACAGCCAGCCAAAGTAATGCCAGCTTCAGAGTGGCAGCAGCATCAGCAGCCTGCCGATGGAACTGATACGTTAACTAAGAACTTTCAGGATGAAATAAATACGTTGACTCAAAATGTCCTGCAACGTATGCTCTCGAAGATTGAAAAAGAAGATTTATATCATCACTGCAAGCAGCGTATCTCCAGTACGGGCAGGATTTTAGTAAGCAAGAAAGCCTGGGTTTTCAGGGTGCTTTTTCTGCTGGGGATGGCAGTTTTCATGTTTTTCAACGTTCGGATAGCCCTATCTATTGGCGACCCTCTAATCGTATATTCAACCCTGATGCCTTTCCACGCGCTGGCTGTTCTCGTCATCGGCTGGGTATTTTTCCGTCACAAGGCTACCGGTAAAGTCCCTGAGGAACTGGTATCGGTGATTATTCCGGTGTACAACCAGGAAATACTGATAGAAAAAGTGGTTAATGCGATATTTCGTTCCACTTATAAAAACCTGGAGGTAGTAGCCGTAAATGATGGCAGCAAAGATAACACCGGTCAAGTGCTGGATGCGCTGGCCGTGCAAAATCCGCAACTTAGGGTCGTCCACAAGCCCAATGGCGGTAAACGTACCGCCGTCGCGGCAGGCTTTTATGCGGCACGGGGGAATATTGTCGTCCTTATCGATTCGGATAGCATTGTGGACAAGTATGCCATTGAGGAGTTCATGAAAGTCTTTAGCGCCAACCCGCGGGTGGGAGGCGTCGTCGGCAACGGTAAGGTGCTGAATGCCGATAAAAACCTGCTTACCAGGTGCCAGGATGTGTGGTATGACTATTCTTTTAACATCCATAAGACCACGGAGAGCACTTTTGGGACGGTCCTTTGCCTTTCCGGTTGTTTAGCGGCTTACCGCCGCGAGACAATATCGAGGTTCATCTCTTTTTGGGCGAAAGATAAAGCACAGTACGGTGACGATAGAAATCTAACGGCTTACGCTATCGCCACTCCCTGGGCGAAGGGCCAACTGGCGCCGCTGGAAATGTCGCTCCTCAAGTCCATGGCCGGCTATGATGACGCCGAAGACCGGGGTCTAACCTCTCAGAGCATCATTGAATGGGATACGGTGTATGTCCCGACGGCAATAGTATATACTGAAGTGCCCGAAAAGTGGCGGCAATATATCAGGCAACAGATTCGATGGAAAAAGGGCTATCTTCGGTCCACCTTTTTTATCAGTGCATTTTTTTGGCGTAAAAATCCTTTAATGGCGGTACTCTTTTATCTTGAGTTTATGTCCGCCTTTATCGCCCCTGCCATTACCTTATCCATCTTTGTTTATTCGCCGATCGTCAGGCATTCCTATCTATTTCCCCTCATGTATATAGGTGGACAATTGCTCATCGGGATGGCGGCTGGCATGGATTATAAATTCCGGGTTCCTACCGCCAAGCAGTGGCTGTATAAACCCGTAATGAACTTGATTTCGGCATTCATCCTTCCCTGGATACTGTTTCCGGCCCTTTTAGGTTTCAAACAAAATAAATGGCTTACGAGGTGAGGTGGTGAAAATGCAGGATAGTTCGGGATTTAGTTTTCCAATAGCTGCTGCAGGAAGCAAGAGGCAAAAGCGGATTACTGCTTTCGTTGTATGCTTGTTTGTCCTGCTGGTTCTTATCTTTCTCACCACTTTCAATGTTTCCTGCAAGAACACGGAGAAGCCTATGGTGGTTATTCGCCTGGATGATGTACAGGACTACGCTTTCAAAGAAGCTCAACTGTTTCTGCTTAATGAAAGCATGATAAACAAGGTCCCTCTAAGCCTGGCCGTAATTGCGGGTGCGTTCGGTGAAGATGGGGATATCGTTCCAACCGTGAAGCTTGCAATCAACTCGGGTTCCGAGGTAACTGTCCATGGCTGGGAGCATGAAGATATTACGCAATTACCGCTTAGCGGGCAAGAAGAATTGCTGTCCAAAGCAAGGAGCCAAATTAAAAAAATCCTGGGTTACGATGCCACTGTTTTTGTGCCCCCAATGTATAACTTTAATGACGATACCATCACCGCCATGCAACAGGAAAGTTACAGGATAATATCATCATTTAAAGATGTCTCACAACCCGGTTTAATCTCGCAGGTGACAAGTGTTCCGGCCACGGTAGAACTTTCAGACTTTTTTAATAACATATGGACCATGAAAAGTTTAGATATGGTTGAGGCGGAAATTTCCGCGAGTATTCAAAAATACGGGTTCGCGGTGATAGTTACCCACCCTCAAGAGTTCATCACGGACGGGAAATTGAATCAAGCTGATACAGAAATGTTCCGGACTCTGCTAATCTCCTTGAAAAAGGGCTACTCGTTTGTGACTCTAAAAAAACTCGGCGAAAACTTGCCGCGTCAATAAAACGAAAAAAGCCCGTGTTATTAATTATAATTATATTTCTCCAGATATCACATCTGTGACATTTTTGTAATACTTCATCGGTATTTCGTGATTTCTTTGAGTACGTGATTTTGTATATTTGAGTATTAGTGAGACTTCTCAGGTATTATCAAGACGGCCGCTGTTGATGGGAATTCTTATGCCTACGGAAATTGATAATTGTATTTACTACCGTACTTCCGAGGTCTGCCGTGAAACCGGCATCAGCCGGGCCACGCTTTTCCGCTGGATTTCCCTGGGCATTCTGCCAAGGTTAATGCGGGACAGAAGAGGGTGGCGCTTATTTACCGAGGCGGACTTAAATACAATCAAAGCGGAAGTAAGGCAAATTAAAGTAGAGGAAATTTAAACCACCAACATGATGAAAGGCACATATGAAGGTTATTAGCAAAACCGCCGAGCAAAGCATAGCTGAACTGGAATGGACTAATACCAGGTTGGACCAGACCGAACAGGAGCTGCGGGAGAGCGAGCAATTCAATGCCAGCCTTTTAGATAATTTGCCGTATGTTGTAGTGATTGTCAACCCGGATACTTCTATCCGGTATGCTAACCCGGCGCTGGAACGGCTCACCGGTTTTACCCTCGCAGATGTCGTCGGTAAAATGACGCCTTATCCCTGGTGGATATGGGGTAAAAATCCGCAAAACGCTAATAAACCTGCCAACACTCAAAATGATAGGGTGCGTACGGTGGAGTTTTATCGGAAGAAGAACGGTGAAACATTCTGGGCGGAGGTGACCTCGGTGCCGGTAAGGTTTGCGGGGGAACTTCAGAGTTACATATCCAGCTGGATTGACGTTACGGAGCAGAAACGGGCTGAAAAAAAAGTTATTGAAATCAATATGTTCTATAAAGGCGTCCTGGATAACACGGTTATCGGTATTCTGGTTACGAATAAAAACGATATTATCAGTTACAGCAACAAAAGCATGGGGGAAATTACCGGTATCGCGCCGGAGACGCTGTACGGAAAAGTGATTTTCACCTGTTCTTTAGAAAAACTTGTAGGGTATACCCGCAATCACTATGTTGAAGCAAAAAAATCACTGCAATCGTTATATTACCAAGAAATACCCGCGGTCACTCCGGAGGGGCAAAAAATATATCAGTCAGGCTGGCTCATTCCTATTATTGCCAACGGCGCGTTCAACGGGATGATTGGCACCGTTGAGGACACCACGGAACGTATGAGAATGGAAAAAAGGTTATCGAAATATGAAGAGCTGGAAAAGCTGAAAGGCGAACTTCTGGCTAAGGTCTCCCATCAGTTGCGGACCCCGCTGGCCACTATCAAAGGGTGTTCCAGTTTAATGCTCGACTACGACTTGAGACTCACCGACGCTGAAAAACGAGGCTACCTGCAAACTATAGACAATGTTACTGACCAGCTAACCGATCTGGTAAGTCAGCTGCTGGACGTCTCCCACTTGAAGGCGGGCATGCTTAAACTGAAAAAGGAATCGGCCGATATTATCAATCTATTGGAAGAAACGATAGCTGAAGCCAGGCTCAGGGCGACGGAGCATGAAATTGTTAATGACCTGGAAACCTGGCTGCCACCGATGAACATAGATATCCCCCGCATCAAGCAGGTGATAGAAAACTTGATTGATAACGCCTGTAAATATTCCAAAGATGGGACAAAGATCGTGATATCAGCCCGGAAGAGCGGCAGAAAGCTCCTCGTTAGCGTTGCCGACCGCGGTATAGGCATATCGGAAGATGATGTGGAGAAAGTGTTTAACCTGATGTATCGCGCCGAGCAGGTTTCATCTACCAATAAACCGGGGCTCGGACTGGGGCTGGCTATTTGCCGGGAGATAGTTGAAGCACACGGCGGACAAATCTGGGTTGAAAGCCAGTTGGGCAAGGGAAGCATTTTCTATTTCAGCCTCCCGATACCCAATCAAATTCCCATGCGCAGTTAACCCTTAATTAATTCTCGCTTCTTTTCTATCACCTCTCCATTAGTGTGCTATCGAGCCTGTTGGTTCGGGTGCCTCTTTTCTGTTACTTTATTTTCCCTTCATGAATACTTTCAATTAGCCTCTCGTGTTCGGCGTTACCATATCCATTGTCAATTGTCATTTTTGTGATACGATATTGACAAATGTGTTATTTCCACTTTATACTTAATTATACGAATATGACATAGTTTTAGAATAGTGATTATAAGGCGAGAAAGAATGTTGTGCCATGTTAAGTATTTCAGGGGCACCGGTACCATCGAAAGGTAAGTTTGTGGTCGGTGCCCTCGGTGTTTTATGCACAAGAAACATGAAACGCCATATCGATGACCGGGTTTTTACGAGGTGACATATGGCAGCAGAAAAAAGTGCGGTAAAAAGTAAAATAAACGAAGCTATTAATGATGCAGTGGCGACCAGGGAGACCAGAAGTAAAAGACCAGCCGCCACAACTCCAAATGTAACTCAACTCAGATTCCCTATCGTCGGCATCGGGGCGTCTGCGGGCGGCCTGGAGGCTTTACAGCAGTTATTTACAAATATGCCGGTGGATACCGGTATGTCATTTATCATCGTAACACATCTTGACCCGAATCATGAAAGCATTATGCCGGAGCTGATGAGCAAATGCACCAGTATGCCGGTTTCCACGGCTAAAGACGGCGTGATTGTCCAACCCAACAATGTTTATGTGATTCCACAAAACAAGAACATGGGCATCATGAACGGGAGCTTACAGCTGCTGGAACCGACGCTGCCACATGGCACCGGACTGCCTATCGATTTCTTCCTTCGCTCCCTGGCGCAGGACCAGGGGAGTGCGGCGATATGCATTATCCTGTCCGGGACAGGCTCGGACGGTACGCTGGGGCTAAAAGCCATTAAAGCCGAATCCGGCATTACCATTGCGCAGGACCCTGATTCCGCCAAGTATAACGGCATGCCCAGGAGTGCTATAGAAACTCACCTGGTCGACTTTGTTCTTGAACCGGCTAAAATGCCCAAACGGTTAGCGTCAATCAGCCGGCATTTTCATAAAG
This sequence comes from Dehalococcoidales bacterium, assembly GCA_050018395.1. Taxonomy (GTDB): domain Bacteria; phylum Chloroflexota; class Dehalococcoidia; order Dehalococcoidales; family RBG-16-60-22; genus RBG-13-51-18. The sequence continues at coordinate 31,756 of JBEKAC010000013.1, read as the reverse complement.
GCGGCGTCAAACCCGTCCATGAAAACTCCGGGCAATATTCCAGCCATCTGCAGAAAATATTCCTCCTCCTGCGTCAGCACACCAAGCACGACTTTTCCCAGTATAAGCAAGCGACTCTTAACCGCCGAATAGAAAGGCGCATGAGCCTTAACCAGATTGATAACCTGGGTGAATATGTCAATTTCCTGCAGGAGCATCCGGAGGAAGGCACGGCTCTCTTTAAAGAAATCCTCATCAGCGTTACCAGCTTTTTCCGAGATCCCCTGGCATTCCAGGCTCTCAGCAAACACCTCCAACGCCTGATTTTGGAAAAAAAGGCCAATGAAACACTGCGGGTTTGGGTTCCCGGGTGTGCCACCGGTGAGGAAGCCTACTCCATCGCGATACTTTTACGGGAATGTATGGCGGATTTAGGCTACGAACTACCCGTCCAGATTTTCGCCACGGACCTGGATATAGAAGCTATCAACGTTGGCCGTGCCGGCGCTTACCCCGCCGGTATTCAGGCCGATGTTACGCCAGAGCGCTTGAAGCATTACTTTAGTAAGAACGAAAACGTTTATAATGTTAAAAGTGAAATTCGGGAAATGGTCATTTTTGCCGTACAAGACATCGCCCAGGACCCGCCTTTTTCCAAGGAAGACCTGATATGCTGCCGCAATCTGCTGATATACTTTAATTCGGATTTACAGGCTAAGCTGTTGCCTGTGCTGCACCACTCTCTTAACCGGAACGGCATTCTTTTCCTGGGCCCCTCTGAAACCGTCGGTGAATACGCTGAATACTTTAACGTTCTCAATAAGAAATGGAAGATTTACGAGCGCACCGAGACCATCCTGGCTGATAATTTGAGACCGCAATTCCCGTTAACGGCCACAAAACTTGAAAGCGATAAAACTATCGAAGCTATCAACAACGCTAAACCACGCGAAATTAACATCGCGGAAATGGCCCGGGAAGTGCTATTGCGTGATTATGCTCCGGCCTCCGTCATTATCGACCGCAAACACAATATCATCTTTATCCACGGTCAAACCGGCACATATCTGCAGCTTCCCGGCGGTGAAGTGAATCTGGACATCGTCGATATGGCGCGGGAAGGCTTGAAAGTGGAGCTGGCATCAGCCATCCGTAAGGCCACCATGCAGAACAAAGAAATTACCTTTCAAAACCTGCAGGTCAAGGAAAACGGCGAATTCCATAACGTCAACCTCACTGTAAAACCCATTTCTTCCAAGGACTCGGAGCCGGAGCTGCTGATGGTTATCTTTCAGGATGTAATACCCGCAGAGCCTGCCGAAGCCGGCGCGCCTAAAGGCGCCCCTAGCCGTAAGCCGGATAAGCACGTGGAAGAGCTGGAACGGGAGTTAAAATTTGCCAAGGAAGACCTTCAGACTACTATAGAAGAGCTGGAGACCACCAATGAAGAGCTGAAATCAGCTAATGAGGAGTTACAGTCCACTAACGAAGAGTTGCAGAGTACCAATGAAGAATTGGAGACATCCCGGGAGGAACTGCAATCTATTAACGAAGAACTCATGACCGTAAATACGGAATACCAGGCGAAGATTGATGAACTTTCCAGGATGAGCGATGATTTGTTGAACCTTCTGAACAGCACGGATATGGCGCTGCTGTTCCTGGATAACAATTTAAACATCCGGCGCTACACGCCATCGATAGTTAAGCTCTTCAACGTCATTAAATCGGATATTGGGCGTCCTATCTCTCAAATAACATCCAACCTGGTCTACCCGGACTTTGATAAGGACGTAACGTCGGTGCTGGACACGCTTAATTCCAGGCAGGTGGATGTAGAAACCAAAGACGGACACTGGTTTAACCTGCGTATTCTACCTTACCGCGCAGCGGATAACGCCATCGGCGGGCTGGTCGTTAATTTTATCGATATTGACGAACACAAAAAAGCCGCCAGGGACACCGAAGCTCTGGCCCGGCTTGAAGCCGCCCAAGCCCTCGCCGAGAGCATTGTCAACACCATTAACGTGCCCTTTGTAATTCTGGATTCAGGACTCAAGGTAATCTCGACGAATAATTCCTTCTACCGTTTGTTCCGGGTCAAGCCGGAGGAGGTCGAGAATCATTCTATCTTTAAGCTGGGCAATCATGAATGGAATATTCCTGAGCTGCGCCGGCTGCTTGAGAATATCCTGCATGAGAACACGCACTTCGATAGCTTTAAAGTTGAATGCGATTTCCCTGCTATCGGGCATAAAGTTATGCTGCTCAACGCCCGCCGGGTCGAGCCGGTAGCCGGCCAGGTCCTGATGATTCTGCTGGCGATGGAGGACATTACCGCGAGAGAGGACTTAAAGAAATAGCCTTTAGGGCGCTTTAAATAATACTTGAACCATCATTAAAGGGATGGCTCCTGAAAAGAGAGTGCAAAATGAGTGCTAAGGTCAAGGAAAAACGGTTGCAGGAGATGCGCCAGCAAACGGACACCCTGCTGACGGAAAAGCTTAAAGATGCCAGCCAGATGAAAGTGGAGGACGTCAAGGAGATTGTTTATGAGCTCCAGGTGCACCAGATTGAACTGGAAATGCAGAATGAAGAGCTCCGCCGCATCCAGATAGAGCTTCAGAAGTCGTGGAACAAGTACCTTGGTCTTTATAATTCTGCCCCTACAGGTTATTTCACGCTGGACGGTGATGGGGTGATTCTTGAGGTAAATACCACCGGCACCGAGCTGTTCGGCATGGAGAAGTCAAAGCTGATAGGGACTAACTTCACCCATCTCATCTCCCCGGACTCTCAGGACACGTTCTATTTACACTGTAAAAGGCTTTATAAAACAACCTCGCGGCAAAGCTCTGAGATCACATTTCTTAAAGCGGATGGCAGCCTGTTGTATGCTCACGTTGAAAGTGTTATCAACTCCCGCACAAGCGGGGATCGCACTCAACACCGGATGATAGTTATAGATATTTCCGAACGTAAACTGGCAGAGAGTGAGTTGAGGAAATTCAAAACAATTTCGGAAAAAGCCGGCTATGGTATCACGATAATGGACCTTCAAGGAAACAACACCTATGTCAATGCGGCTTATGCCAGGATGCACGGATATACGCCGGAAGAAGTCATCGGAAAACACTTTTCTATTTTTCACTCTGAACAGCAAATGGTAAACGTGAACCTGTTGCTGGAAAAGCTTAAGGGGGAAGGCAGCTATATTGCGGAAGAAGTATGGCACCGCAGAAAAGACGGCGTAGAATTTCCCACTTTAATGAACGGCACGCTGATAAAAGATGAAAACGATGTCCCCCTCTTTATGGCCGGCACAGCCATAGATATCATGGAGCGTAAACGGGCGGACGAGAAGGCCAGAGAGGTGGAAACTTTAAAGGAAATCGACCGTCTAAGAACGGAGCTGCTGGCCAATATTTCCCACGAGCTGCGCACGCCGCTCACCACCATCAAAGGTTTTACCACCATGATGCTGGATTATGATAAGAGGCTAAGTAATCCGGAGAAAAGCAAGTATTTAAAAACTGTTGACCTTTCAACTGACAGACTCCTGGAACTGATTGATCAGTTGCTGGATATGTCTCGCCTGGATGCCGGGATTCTGGCCATCGAAAAAAAACCCACCAATATTAATAAGCTGATACAGGGGGTGGTAAATGAGGCCCAGTTCAGGTCCGCGGAACACAGCCTGGTACTGGACTCACCCGGGAATTTGCCCACGGTAAATGTTGACGGCAGGCGTATCCGGCAGGTCTTGGAAAATCTGATTGACAATGCCGTTAAATATTCCATGGCGAATACAGAAATCAAAATAATCGCTCAACACCTTGACCATGAACTAACGATTAGTGTCCTTGACCAGGGAATAGGTATCCCCCGGGAAGAGCTTCCCAGGGTGTTCGATAGGTTTTTCCGATCCGGGAGGAGTCAAGTCCAGGGGAAACAGGGGGTCGGCCTCGGGCTGCCTATCTGTAAAAAGCTGATAGAAGCGCAGGGCGGCAGAATCTGGATAGAAAGTGAGGAGGGGAAGGGGAGCAAAGCATCCTTTGCCCTGCCGATAAAGACTTCACTGGAGCGTAAAAAAAAACAGTAATTCCTGAAAACACCTTTTACCATTATGGTGCGCCTGGCCCGATTATGTAAACGGTGACAGGAATGGCGAGCCAAAGGCGTTAGTCTTCATTATTCTTGAGAAACTCTTCGGCTAACCTGACACCGTCACTCGGAGAAATGTCGAGTGATTTCCGGTACGGCATTTCGACGTATTTCTTCTCCAGCTCCTCCATGAAAGAATTGAAACTCGGGTTTTGCTGCCGGACGGAGTTGAGTTTCTCTTCTATTTCTTCAATTACGCTATCGAGTTTATCGAAATTCACATCGTAATGTATCAAGTCTTTCAATCGTATGAGAATCGCTTTTAATGATTTCGGGCTTTCGCCGAGAAAAATACTGAATTCGGGGTAGCACGGCACTCTGACCGTAAAATTGACGCCTTCCAGCCCTTTTTTCTTACAGATATATATCAGCATTTGACCGAAAGAGGCCATGCCTTCCCGGTTGGAAAATGTCACCTGACAATCATCTATTTCCTGCTTGACTTTGGCGCCTGTGCAGGTGCACGAAATTAACGGTTCGCGGGTATAAGGGGTCATATCCAGGATGCCGCACATCGAATAGAGCCTCGCGGCTCCGAAATCGCGTGCCAGATCTACTATAGTCTCCGCGTATTCCTCCCAGTAAAGACTCGGCTCATTACCGAGGAAGAGGATCAGATCGTGTTCCGAAGCGGGATTGGTGGCGTAATAAAACTGGTTAGTCGGCAAGAGAGACTCAACGATCAATCCCTCCTCCATTTTGAAGACGGGACGGAGACTTTCAATACCGGGTATCTGGTAAATGTGGTAACGCGGGGCGGGTATTTCGGCGAATTTCACCGCTTTAAACTGGTTGATAAAATAACTGACGCCGCCCGCCGATACGTTACCGCCGTTGAAAAAACCGTTCAGACCACAGATAATATAAGGCTTCCGTAAAGCTGGTTTACTATTGTATATCAGGTTATCATGACTGTTCATATCTTCACCTCCGGTGTATCTTTAAATATATTATATCACTCATGACACTTAATACCGAGAAAATAGTGTCTTTCAAAATTTCGTCCTTCTTAACCTGGCGTATTACATTTTCGGGTGCCGTGATAGAATAAAACCAGCGGACCATACCGGCAAGGAGACGTACATACATTTCTGGGGAGGGAATATGAAAGACGTATTTAACAGAATCTGGGAGCTCGCTCTGCCATATCAGGATAAACGTGATGACCCCGGGCACGCCGAGGTAGCTTTAAGATATGCCACTGAACTGGTAGCTCTCGAAAAAGGGAACGAGGACGTAGTGATACCCGCGATTATATTGCATGATGTGGGCTACAGCCAGCTATCAAAAGCCAGACGTCTCACTGTTTTTAATATGGGCGCCCGCGATGAAGACCGGCGTACGGTAGTTTTCGAGCACCAGATTGAAAGCATAAAATTGGCGGCTAAAATCCTGCGTAAGGTAAATTATCCCGAGGAGCTGACCGACGAAATTCTGGAAATTGTTTCCCAGCACGATACCCGGGAAGGGTTTATTTCGAAAAATGAAGGCCTGGTCAGGGATGCCGATAAACTCTGGAGAACTTCAAAAACAGGCACTGCGGCGGCCCAGGCGAGGGCTAAAGCGTCAGCCGCGGAGCGGTTTAAGAAAATTGAGGAAGGCATCAATCGACCAAACTATTTTTATTCCGAAACGGCGAAGCAAATGGCTTTAGCGGACTTAAAAACCATGATGCAGGAAGGTGATAAAACCGGGCCGGAGGAGGGGAAAACGGCACCTGTAAGCGATGAGTTTATGCGGCAGATGATGGCGCAAAGCAAAGAGTATAGCGTGGTTATCTTAAAGCGTACTCTGAAAAGGGATGAACCGGGGAGCGATAAAATCGTCTGGGAACATGCCAGGAGGAATTTTACCCTCCATGCCAACGGTCTCCTGCCGATAGTATGTCCCGTCACCGATGGCAGTGAAATCAGCAGCATGGGCGTATTCAATGCGAGTGTGGAAGAAACCAGGAAGATAATGGATGAAGACCCCGGGGTAAAGGCGGGTGTCTTGGTTTATGAAGTACATCCATGCCGCAGCATTCCGGGCAGCTGTTTGCCGGCTGATTAGACACAGATTTATTTTATACTATGGCCGGATGGTTTTGTTATGGGAGGCTAAAGACAAGTACGAAAGTCTGCCAATATTCACTTATCATCAAAGACATTCCGGAAATACAACAAATCTGAAGGAGGGAACCAATGTGGAACCAATTCAGGACTAACGAATACGAAGGTATGCTGGCCGAGACAATCGCTTTCAAGGGCCATAAGGGCGACCTGATTAATGCCTATTTTTCACGGCCGCTCGGGCCGGGGCCTTTCCCCGGTATCGTTTTAATTCATCACATGCCCGGCTGGGATGAACTCTACCGGGAGTTTGCCCGCCGGTTTACACAGCACGGCTATGCGGTAGTTTGTCCGAACCTGTACTCCCGGTTGGGACATGGAACGCCGGAGGAGATGGCAGTCAAGGTCCGCGAGGCAGGTGGCGTGCCCGACGACGCCGTTATCGGTGATTGCCAGGCGGCCATGAATTACCTGAAGTCGCTGCCTTACAGCAGCGGTAAAATTGGCATCATTGGCGGCTGCTCCGGCGGCAGGCATGCTTTCCTCGTAGCTTGCCGCGTGAAGGGTTTCAACGCTCTGGTGGATTGCTGGGGCGGCCGTATCATCATGTCCAAAGAGGAACTGACCCCAAATACTCCGGTGGCGCCGATCGAATATACCAAAGACCTGTCATGCCCGGTGCTGGGGCTTTTCGGAAATGAGGACCGGAACCCTTCACCGGAGAAGGTCAACGAGCTTGAAGCCGAACTAAAAAAACTGAAGAAGGACTATGAGTTTCACCGCTATGATGGCGCGGGCCATTCATTCTGGTCATACGACCGGCCGGCCTACCGCCAGGAGCAGGCGATGGATGCCTGGCAGAAGACATTTATTTTCTTTAATAAACATTTAAGGGGATAAAGTAATGGCGGCGTCTTTACAGTATGTCATCGATACCATATGTTCCAGTTTAACGGAAAAGTCTGTATACGAGATAATTAAGGCGCGATTAAGCCAGGGGCCGTCCACGCTGGGCGAGATTCTGCCCTTGATCCGGTGCAAAGACCGCTCCCTCGACTTTGGCAGCACAAAGATAATCGCCGAGGCTGCACTGGCAGAATTAGCGCGAAGCGGCCAGCTTAGCATAGAAGGCGATAATATCTATCCGGCGGCTTAATCTCTTCCGCTCTGGTTTTATACTCGCGTCGGCAAGCGGGGCAGAATACCGGCGCGCCTGTGTTGGCTGCATCGGGGACGACGGGCTCGTAATTACATGAAAATTCAACAATTATATACATTATGTTATGACTAATGGATATGCGCTATTGTATCTTGGAAATGCAAAGGAAAAACGCTATCGGGAGGTAATGAATCATGGCTGTTCCACTTGATTCAATACGGGCTTTTCATAACGCTTTCCGTAAAGACATCAAAGCGATAGACGCGGCGGCCTATGATGCCGCACAAGGAAAAACCGGCCTGGACCTGGTGAAAAAAAGATATTTCTTTTTCAATGAGGTGCTGGACTGGCATGCCCGCGGTGAAGAACATCATGTGTTTCCTGCTCTGGAGGGTGTAGCGCCGTTAGTGGCCGAAGCTTACGAACGGGACCACCGGGGTCTTGACACTTTATTCAGTACAATGGATAAAGCGGTAAATGCCTCCGATGTATTGGCCATCGCACGCGCCACCAGCACATTTGGTTTTTTCTTGACCTTTCACCTGAATAAAGAAGAGGCGCACCTTTACCGCATATTTAATGAAAGAATATCGTTGCCGGACCAGGCAGCCGTCACCGGAAAAATGTCACAAGAAGTTCCCAAAGAGCGCTTCATGGAAGTAGTAAACTGGCTTTTCACGCTCACCGGGCCGGACGACCAGGAGAATGTGACCAGGATTTTACGGCAGGTCCTTCCGGCGCCGTTGTTCGCGGGGGTCACCCAGCAAATCAAGGCCTCCATCGGCAGCGGCTGGGCAGAACTAACGCGCCGCATCCCGGACCTTAAATAAAAGACGCGCCGTTGAACGGCCTCACCGAGGAAACGCACCATATTGACCGTGTCTGCGCCCAATTCGAGGTCGACATCCTGGCGCCGGCCGCCCATAAAATACTTATCTCCTTTGTCGGCAGGTAATTCCATCACCTTAAAATTGACAAAATCTCACGAACAAATTATAGTTTTTATTAATACTTGACCCTTGCCTTCCTGCAAACGGGCGGTTAAGGGAGAGGGATAATTCACGATGATAACTTTAAAATGCCCTAACTGCGGCGCGGAGGCCAAACTTTCTCTCGCCGATACCAACTATTCCGGCCCCCGCCGGTGCTGGAAATGCCACGAGTTTTTTACGATAACGATTCATAATAACCAGTTAACATCCTGTGAACCGTTGAGCCAGGAAGAATACGAAAGGCAGCAGGAGATTAAAAAAGCACAGGAGAAGATGGGGGGCGGCATAGGTTTCTCCAGACAGCAACCAACCCCCACCCGCCAAAACCCCACGGAAAAGCCGCGGAGCGCCATGGACTTCCCCAGACGGGAGGAACCTGATTTCTTTCAAAAAGCCGCCGAAACTTCGAAGGGCGGCATAGATTTCGTAAAGCGTGATGAACCCGCAACTCCCCAAAAAGCTGCGGAAAAGCCGCAGGGCGGCACAGTTCCTGTAAAGCCGGAACAACTCGATTTCTTTCAAAAAGCCGCCGAAACGTCGAAGGGCGGTATAGATTTCGTCAAGCGGGAGGAACCCGCAGTCCCCCCAAAAGCTGTAGAAAAAACCCAGGCCGGCATCGACTCTGTAAAACGGGAGGAACCCGTAACCCCCGTTAAATCCCCAGAAAAGCCACAGGGTGGTGTAGAATCTGTCAAACGGGAAGAATTGGCCATCCCCAAAAGACCCATGGATATGCTATGGGACAACTTAAAGTCGTCGCGCCCTAAAGCGCCCCCGAGCCGGACAGAACGCGATGTTCCGGCTGTATTCCCGCCGGAAAGATATAACACATTTGTACCGCAGGAAGATATTAAGGTAGAGCCTGGAACACCACCAAAACCCAAAAAAACCACACGCCCTGCAGACGAGGACATCCCGGCAGTATTCCCCCCGGAAAGATATAACACCTTTGTCCCGCTGGAAGATGAAAAGCCGGAAAAACCTTAAAAACCTGAAAACCCATAGAAAGACTCGAAACCTTTATAGTTCCAGCCACCTGATGCTATTTCTCTTTAATACTTATAGATAGGATTGCATGGCTGCGGCAAGATACCCGATGTTCGTCTAGTAGTTCCGTCAGTGGACTCGAGTTAATGAAACGTATCCTTTTAAAGGCCGGGGGCGTGTTTGGAATCAGACTGTGCCCCTAGTTCCTCCCCTATCTCTAACTCAGCCTCTTCTAAGGCCGTGTGTTTGCTTTTCCGCAAAGTAATTTGTGGTAAGAAGAATACCAGCACCAGTGCCACAAACATGAAGATTGTAGCTATGACAAACACATGATCCATTGAATAACTCAAAGCGTTTTTAGAGACGCTCAGGAAGTGGTTAAAGCTATCTAAAAGCTGCCCCTGACTTGCTTGAGGAGCTTTAGCAATCATCGCCTTTATTTGTGACTGGCCCTCCGGGCTAAGATATCCCTGGATAGTATTAACATCGATTTTCGTAGAGGCGGCAGCCGGATTGAGTTGTTTCAGTATGGCTACAAAAGGGTCGTTCCGGATATTCGAGGTTTGACCGGTTAGCTGACTGTTCATCACGCCGCCTAGAACCGCTGTGCTGAATGTGCCGCCAATATTCTTGAAGAGTTGGGAACTCGCGGTGACTTCACCCAATCTTTCTTGCCCGAATGCACTTTGTACTATCGTTGTGAAGATGGGTAGGCCGATACCCAGTCCGATACCCAAAACAACCATTCTCAGAGATAATGCCAGGTTGGTTGTTCTCAATCCTATGTTAATAAAAAGGGCCATGCCAACAACCGTTACTATCAGGCTGATAATCGTAAGAACCTTATATTTTCCGGTTCTGGAAACAATTTGTCCGCCTGTGACGGAAGCAATAATCATGCCTATCATCATCGGCACAAGAATAAGACCGGAATTAGTGGCCGAAACGGCAATCACATCCTGAGCAAAAAGAGGAATATACAACAATGAACCATATAAACCAATCATGGTCAGAAAAGTAACCACGATTGATATCGTAAACGCTTTTTTCTTGAAAAGACTTAGCGAAAGAATCGGCTCTCGGGCTTTATGTTCTGAAAGGATAAAGGCAAGGAGTCCACAAACTGCAACAACAAAAAGCAGAATAATTTGCCAGGATAACCATGGGTACTGACTGCCTCCCCAGACTAGCGCCAGCAAAAGCGGCACCAATCCAACCGTGATCAATAAAGCGCCCAGGAAGTCAATCGCCCTATCCTTAACTTTATGAACTATTCGTGGCATGCACGCGGCAACTATGCCAATAGCAATAATTCCTATTGGAATATTGATGAAGAATACCCACCTCCAGGAAAAGTTATCTGTGATCCATCCGCCCAGCAGTGGCCCGGCAATGGTGGCCAAGCCATATACCCCCATATTCAAGCCCTGCCATTTACCGCGTTCCGCCGGTACAAAAATATCTCCGATAATAGCAATGGTGTTGACCATCATGGCTCCGCCGCCAATTCCCTGCAGACCCCTGAAAATAATGAGTTCGGTCATATTTTGAGAAATACCTGACAATATCGATCCCGAGAGGAAAATAACGATTCCGATGATATAGAGCCCTCTGCGGCCGAAAATGTCTGATAGCTTGCCGTAAATCGGGATAGTGATAGTAGACGTAAGCATATAGGCGGTAAATACCCAGCTAAGCTGCGAAAGTTCGTGCAGTTCACGTACAATCTGCGGCATGGCCGTGGCCACAATGAGCTGGTCAAGGGAATACAAGAGTGTGCCCAGCATCACACCTACTATGATAAAAACCTGGCTATTTTTTCTCATTAATACTACTCACTCCTAATTGTCTGAAATCTCACGGCTTGAGCATTAGGAGGACAGCTTCAGCATCCGGGAAATGCTCATTTAGCGCGCGACTATAGAAACCCCTTCCAGCAGCGAGCCCGTAAAGGCTACTAAGATAAAGCAATACCAGTTGGTCGGGGTCACGTTTAGCTATTTCCCCGACCATTTGCCCTTTGATAATAAGTTCGCGAAGTATTTTTACTACCGTTTCCAGTTTTTCCAGAGTTTCAAACGCCCTCCCCGAGAGCGCCAAAGCCTGTGAAACGAGCCGAAAGTACACCGGCTCTTCGGACATACCGCGAAGGACCTGCTCCGTTAGCCAGTGAAGCTTCGCCAGCGGAGTCCCGGTACGGTTCATTGCGGTTTGCGCGTAATTGTTTACGCCGCTAATTGCCCGCTCCAGAAGGGCGATAAAGATATCATCCTTATCCAGAAAATACTTGTAAAGCAACCCCTGGCTGACACCCGCGGCCTCCGCCAGGTCACTGATTTTGGTGTTGGCCAGTCCCTTGCTGGCAAATACCTCTGCGGCTCTATCCAGAATGTGTTGCCTGCTCTCATCACGAATCTGTTGCGATGCTTCTTTAGTTCGGGGCATCTTAACCTCCGTTATCTATTGAGTAAATATTACTCAATAGAAAGTATACAGCTCCACCAGTTATCTGTCAAGCAGACATTCGTATCTAAATTATGAGTGATAACCCACTAAAACTTGAGTAACCTACCCTGTTTTTATTACAATGAACAGGTAGGTCTTTTCATTTATCTAATTTTCCCCGTAACTAAATTGAGGAGGAGTTTGCCTACGGTGTAACTCCATCGGGAGTAACCACCCAGCCGAATTTTCCGTATAAATCATTTATCGGTAAATAGCGGCCGAACCGACATAGCCTGATACCTTATGCCGTAACGGACGGCATCAATGTACGCCTGAAATGGCCGCTGTATAAGATAGGAAAAACATCAGGGAGAAAGCCCCGATGGCAAAAGACTCGCAAAACCCGATGAAAGCGACCGGCGGAAGCAAGATATGGAGCCAAAACCTTGTCTTGCTGGCCGTGGCCGTTTTTATGCTGAGCCTTGGCATGGGTCTGCAAGGCGGGATCAACACCAACTTCATCCAGGAGTTAGGGTTAAGCGGCTCGCAGGTTCTGCTGCAGTCAGGGATACGGGAAATTCCAGGCCTGTGCCTTGTGTTTATCGCGGCTCTGGTAATGCACCTGCCGCTAGCCTGGCGTTCCGTAGCTTCAGTGGCAATAATGGGTTTGGGGTTTGTGCTATATGCCGCGGTGCACTCCTGGTCGGCGCTGGTGGTCGTGTCAATCACCGCCAGCCTCGGCTTGCATCTCTGGATGCCGCTGAACAGCGCTTTAGCATTAGGCTTAACCACAAAGGAAAACTCCGGCAATGTCCTCGGGACATTATCGGCGGTAGCGGCGCTGGCATCGATAGCCGGCATAGGATGCATTACTCTGTTATCGCACTGGCTATCGCTGCGCGTCCTTATCGTCGTTGCAGGAGGGTTAATCGTCATCGCCGCCCTGGTGCTTACCCGTCTACCCAAAAATATCGGCGAGACAAAGAAAGCACAGCCGCGTCTGCTGTTTAAAAAACGTTACTGGCTCTACTATGTATTGCTTTTGTTCGAAGGCTCGCGTACTCAAGTTTTTTCCGCTTTCAATATCATGGTACTGGTCTATGATTACGGCCTATCGGCAATGCAAATCAGCCTGCTGCTGCTGGCCAGCGGCGTGGTCAATTTTCTTCTCTCGCAAAGGTTGGGGCGAATGCTTGATGTCGTCGGTGAACGGATCACTCTCACCATTGGTTATATCGCCCTGGCCCTCTGTTTCGTGGGTTATGCGACAATCAATAATGTCTGGCTCCTCGGGTTGATGGTAATTTTCATCAACCTCCTGGTGACGTTAAGCATGGGGCTCTCCACTTACGTTAACCGTATCGCCCCGCCTGAAGAGCTGACGCCCACCCTGTCCACCGGGATAAGCTTCAACCACATCACTTCGGTAGGCATGTCTTTCGTGGCCGGCGGCCTTTTACCTATCGTCGGCTACAAAGCCCTCTGCTGGGGGGCGGTGGTGATTATTATGTGTTCCGTGCCGTTTTCTTTGGCAATACGTACCGGAGTTCCACGGCCAGACCTTGAAAAAGCAACAATAGTTCACCATTAAAGGCAGTGACGTCGATGGTCTCTTCCTCTTTTTCCCTTGACTTACACGTTGTCTCCTGTAAAAATATACTCGACCTTTATTGGCGTGCCTTTTAAAAATATGGAAATGCTAAGCTGCTACCGGGTACTTGACTTAACCAATGAAAAAGGCTTTTTCTGCGGCCGCCTGCTGGCGGACCTGGGGGCGGACGTCATCAAAATCGAAAGGCCGGGCGGCGATAAAGCGCGAAGCATCGGGCCTTTTTACAAAGACATTCCGGACCCGGAAAAGAGCCTTTACTGGTACGCTTTTAACGCCAATAAGCGCGGCATCACCCTGGACATCGAGACCGCCGACGGCAAAGCATTATTCAAACGGCTGGTTGCCAAAGCCGACGCGGTTATCGAGTCTTTCGAGCCGGGGTATATGGAAAAAATCGGCCTGGGATACGCAGCGCTGAACGAGATCAACCCCGGGCTCGTCTTCACGTCTATCAGTGCTTTCGGGCAGGAGGGGCCTTATAAAGATTACAAGGCGGCCGACCTGGTGGTGCGCGCTCTGGGCGGCATGATTTATACCGTCGGCGATACGGACCGGCCGCCGCTGACCACCAGCTACTTTCATTCTTTCTTAATCGGGGCGGCACATGCCGCCGTCGGTACAATGGTGGCTTTGTACGCCCGCGCCTTTTCCGGCAAAGGACAACAGGTAGACGCGCCCACGCAGATGGGGCTGGCGTTCGTCGGCAACGCGGAGCAGCAGCTGCCATGGATAATGAATAAGATGGTCCCGCAGCGGCAGGGCAGGAACCGCTTCAATACCCAGATGAAAGACGGCAATATCTATTACGAGCCGATTTTATGGCAATGCAAAGACGGCGATATCTCCTTTTCCCTGGCTACGGCGGCGATGGCGGCCAGCTACAAGGCCATCCTGGAAGGCATGAACCAGGACGGCATCGCTACCGCAGCCCTGGACCGCTGGGACTGGACCAAACCGCATGATGGCGAATGGAATAAAGAAGAGCTGGACGCCATCATGGACACCCTGCGGCAATACTTTGCTTTGCACACTAAAGCCGAGCTGCTGCAACTGGCGCTGGAGAAAGGCGTCCACATCGGTATCTGCCTGAATGTAGAGGAGGCTTTAAAATTCCCGCAATTCGTAGCGCGGGGTTTCTGGGTGGATATCGACCACCCCGAGCTTGGTGCCGGCCTGACATACCCGGGCGGCTTTGTAAAATTGAGCGGAGCCGATTGCGGTATAAAATTCCGCGCGCCCTTGATCGGCGAACACAACGCGGAAATTTACGGCACGGAACTGGGCATTTCCCGGCAGGAATTTATCGCTTTGAAGCAGGGCAACGTAATTTAAGGGAGAAAGATGGCCGATCTACCGTTCGAGGGACTGAAAGTAATCGACATGACCTGGTCCGGCGCCGGGGTCTTTATCCTGAACTTTCTCTCCCACTACGGGGCCACGGTGGTCCGGGTGGAAAGCGCCCGGCAGCCCGACCCCATCCGGCGGGTCTATACCTATACGGACGCCACCGGCAACTCGCCCAACGCCTTGAACCGGAGCGCTTTATTCGCCTTCAGTCATCCGGCCAAAAAATACAGCCTGACGCTGGATTTGAAAAACCCCCAGGCCGTGGCCGTCTACCGGCGGCTAATCGCCTGGGCGGATGTCCTCGGGGAGTGTTTCCCCACCGGCGTCATGGAGCGTTTTGGCTTTGGCTATGACGAGGTCAGGAAAATCAAACCCGATATTATCATGGTCCGGAGCTGCGGCTACGGCCATACCGGCCCGCTGGCCAAGCAGGCCGGTTTCGGCATGACCCTGGCCGCTTACGCCATGATGTACTCCATCGCGGGGTGGCCGGACCGCAGCCCGGTGCCCGTTTCCAGCTACTATTCCGACCAGCTCTCTCCTTTACCCTGCATGCTGGCGATGGTGGCCGCGCTGGACTACCGGCGGCGGACCGGCAAGGGGCAATGTATCGACCAATCGCAGATAGAATCGAGCCTCAACTATTTGGCCCCGCTGGTGCTGGATTATGCCGCCAACGGGCGGCAGCTATCCCTGACAGGCAACAAATGCGCTTACGCCGCGCCGCACGGCATCTACCGCTGTAAAGGCGAGGAAAAGTGGGTGGCCATCGAGGTGTACACGGACGCGGAATGGACAAGTTTCTGTAAAGTCATCGGCAGTCCGGCCTGGACGCGCGATACCCGGTTTGAGACGCTTACCGGCCGTTTAGAAAACAGCGACGCGCTGGACAAATTAGTGGAGACCTGGACGGTTAAATACACTCCGGAAAAGGTGATGGCGCTGTTGCAGCGGGCCAGCGTAGGCGCCGGGGTGGTGGCTGACGCCCGGGATATCGTCGAAGACGCCCAGCTGGAACATTACCGGTTTTTCCGGGAAGTCGAACATCCCTATGTCGGCAAAGTAAAATTCGCCCATCCGCCGGCTTTCAAGCTTTCCGGCGTGGACGCCGAGGTGTGGCGGTCGTCCATCCTGGGCGAGCACAACGAGTACGTCTGCAAAGAAATCCTGGGCTATTCCGACGAGGCTTATCAAAACCTGATTCGAGACAAGGTCTTTGATTAACGTTTTTCCGCTTGTTTGATACCACGTTTCCATCCTGGTAAAAGAGGTGAGACACATGCTGGATTTTACGTTTACTGAAGAACAAAACATGCTCCGCACCATGATTAAGGACTTCGGGACCAGGGAAAAGCTGAAGGAAACCTATAAAGACCGCGTCAAAGCCGAAACAATCCCCCCGGAACTGATAAAAAAAGTAGCGGACCTGGGACTGATGGCGATGAACATCCCGGAGGCATACGGCGGCCTGCCGCGGGACGCCGTCACCAACGGCATTGTCATCGAAGAGCTGGCCAAGTTCGCGGATGATGCGGCGTGGCTGGTGTTCAACAATTACGGCCTGGCCGGCATCGTGGCCCTGGGTTGTGAAGAAATAAAAAGAGAATGGCTGCCGGCGATGGCCTCGGGCGAAAAAATCGTCTGCATGGGCGCCACGGAAGCCGAAGCCGGGTCCGACCTGGGGAACCTGAAGACCACTTTTAAAAAAGACGGCGATTATTATATTCTCAACGGCGAGAAAAACCGGGTCACTTTTGCCCCGCAGGGCCACGCGATGATGGCCCTGGCCAAATCGGATGCCACTTCAAGACGGATAACCGCCTTTCTCGTCCCGTTCGATTTGCCGGGCATCAGCATCGCCAAAATAGAGGACCTGGGCTGCGAACCCACCGGCGGCGGCATCGTGTCGCTGGAAGATGTGAGGCTGCCGAAAAAATACCTCCTGGGTGACGAGGAGGGCAAGGGATTCCAGGCCACGATGCGGGCGTTCGATTGCCTCCGGGCTTTCGGGTCACTGCAATCGTTAGCGAAAGCGGAGGTAACGCTCCAGGAAACCATCGAATACGCCAAACAGCGCGTCCAGTTCGGCAAGCCAATTTCCAAATTCCAGGGGACGTCTTTCAGGATCGCCGAAGCCGCCACCCAAATCGAGCTGGGCCGGTGGCTTTGCTACCGCGTCTTATGGATGCGAGATAACGGCCTGCCGCACCGCAAAGAGTCCGCCATGGTCAAATGGTGGTGCCCGCGTACCTGCTTCAACATTATCCACGAGTGTTTATTAGTCCACGGACACTACGGCTACAGCAAGGACCTGCCCATCGAGCAGATGTTGCGCGATTCTATTTTAACGGAAATCGGCGACGGCACGGCGGAAATCATGAAGCTGATTATCTGCCGCGACCTTTTCGGTAGAGAATATATCGACTAGACCCGCCTGACAGGAATAAACGTTGCCCTGGCGAATTGAAGCCATTCTTTTCCCAGTGTTACAATAAAGCTTGCGGATAACTTTAGCTAAGGAGAGGCTTCATATGACTGATTCGCGTCTGGACAAGCTGGCGGACCTGCTGGTCAACTATTCCGTGGCGGTCAAGCCCGGTGATAAAGTGGCGATACAGGGGGAGCAGCTGGCCGAACCCCTGCACAAAGCTATCTACGTAAAAGTATTGCAGGCCGGTGGGCATCCCTTTTTAGTGACCTCTCTCAACGGCGTCAGCGCGCTTTACTACCGCTATGCCTCCGATGAGCAGCTCAAACATATCCCGCCGCCCGCCAAATTAATGAACGATACATATGACGTCATGATTTCCATCATCGCGGAAGACAATACGAAATCGCTTACCAGCATCGACCCGGCTAAAATCGTGGCCCGCCAGCAGGCCCGCACCGAGCTGCGCAAGACCTTCCTGGAGCGGGCGGCGCGCGGCGAGTTGCGCTGGACTTTAGCCTTGTTTCCCACCAATGCCTACGCCCAGGACGCTGAGATGAGCCTGAACGAATACGAGGACTTCGTCTATGCGGCCTGCCTGGGAGACGTGAACAATCCCATCGGCTACTGGCAGCGTTTCTCCGCCGGACAGCAGAAGGTCGTGGACTGGCTGAAGGGCAGGAAAAAGGTGCATGTCACCGCCCCGGAAACAGACCTCTCTTTCAACATCGCCGGGCGCTCTTTTGTGAACTGTGACGGCCACGAGAACATGCCGGACGGGGAGGTCTTTACCGGCCCGGTGGAGGACAGCATGAACGGGCACGTCTATTTCTCCTATCCCACCATCGAAAACGGCCACGAGGTTACCGGCGTGCGGCTCTGGTTTGAAAACGGTAAGGTGGTCAAAGCCGCGGCGGAAAAGAATGAAGACTTTTTGCTTAAAACACTTGACACCGATGAGGGCGCCCGGCGCGTGGGTGAATTTGCCTTCGGCAACAACCAGGGCATTACCAGGTTCACCCGGCAGATCCTCTTCGATGAAAAAATCGGCGGGAGTTTCCACCTTGCGCTGGGGTCGAGCTATCCGGAAACCGGCGGGAAAAACGTCTCGGCCATACACTGGGACATGATCTGCGATATGCGCCAAAGAGGTGAAGTGACAGTTGACGGCCAGTTGCTTTATAAAAACGGCCGGTTTGTCATTCCGCTGGGATAATTCCTTAGTGATCGTTCAATAAAAAGCGGTTCATTTTAGTGTCATACCGGAGGGGAGCATTCCTGCTCCCCTTTTTGCTATAATTAATTACCCCCCGGAACAAGGGGGCAAACAGCATGACGACTACTTTCTCCGCCAAATACGGCCCCTGGGCACTTATCACCGGAGCTTCGCGCGGGCTCGGCGCCGAATTCGCCCGCCAGTGTGCCGCACGGGGCCTGAACCTGGTCCTCATCGCCACTAACGCCGCTTTGCTGCAAGCGCGGGCCGACGCGCTGAAAAAAGAATACGGCGTTGAGGTCAGGACCATCGCGCTCGACCTCAGCCGGGAAGACATCCTGCCGGAAATTACTCCAGTCACCGATTCGCTGGAGATAGGTCTTCTGGTGAATAACGCCGGCCTGTCACGAGTACGACCCTTCCTCCACCACACCCTGGACGAGCTGGTCAAGCAGCTGCACGTCAACACGCGCGCCGGGCTGGTGCTGGCTTACCACTTCGGCCAGAAGATGGCCGAACGGCGGCGGGGTGGTATCATTTTTCTTTCTTCCGGTTCGGCGCTGCACGGGACCGCCTACTGCGCCAACTACGCTGGCACCAAAGCCTATAATCTGATTCTGGCGGAGACGCTGTGGTATGAGCTCGGCCGGTACGGGGTGGACGTGCTCGGGTTCATGGCCGGGGCGACCAAAACACCCGGCTGGGACGCCAGCGAGCCGAAACCATCCCGTCTGGTGAAGGTCATGGATGTTAAAGCCACCGTCGCCGAGGCGCTGCAAGCGCTGGGAAAGCGCCCCAGCCTCATTGCAGGGAAAGCCAACCGGCTGGGATATTTCTTCGTGGGGAAAATGATGTCCCGCGCCCGCGCCATACGCACCGTCAGCCAATCCATGGATAAAATGTTCGGCCCATTCGGCGATGCTGTTTAACTAGATAGTCTTAAGTTAAAAAAATACGGAGGTTAATGCCCATGCCTGTATTTGACCCGGATGTCGTCCACAAGTGCGCCCTCGAAGGCCTGGGAATGCCCAAACCGCAGATGTTCGATGCTTTCGCCAGAGCCCTCGCGGGGCATTATCCGAAGGTGCTCGATTTATCACAGCCCTGGATATACAGCATCGCCGGGGGCGCGATGATCCAGATGAAGCTCTATTATGCTTCGACATCCGAATACATCATGATCTGGGGGACTCCCATCGGGTCCGAGGGCCATTCCGGGCGCCATTTCACCGGGTTCTGGGACACGGTGATCGATGGCGAGACCTGGTACTACGCCGAAGGCCAGTTCGAGAAGACTATCTTTAAGCCCGGCGACCGCATTTACGTGGGACCGGGACAGGCGCGCGCGATGAATTTCACCAACGGCGTCTGGGCCGTCGAGTACGCGCGTGGCTTCATACCCATCAGCATGCCCTTCGGCATCGCCGAAGAGATTTTCATCTGTTTCGATTTTATGACGGTCACCCAGACCTTAAGCATTTATTCCGACCTTATCGCGCAGGCCTGGGGGCATAAATGCGGCGTGCTGAAACCCGTGACCAGTCCGGTAAGCTGGCTGTCACGCAAGGTAAGCAGAATGCTGGAACCGGCGCCGGAGGTCAAAGAAATCCCCAAAAAGAACATCCGCTGGTTCAAGCATGAAGACCGGTAGATTTACGCCTGATATAAAGCCCGCTTCAGCGCCCGGTTCATATCCGCGGTAAAACGCTTTGAGATGTCGGCGGTGGGCACGAGCATATCGAAGGCGTGCGGACCGCCGGGATAAACGTGCAGCTCGGTGGGGACGCCGGCCGCCACCAGCCGGCGTGCATAATCCATATCTTCCCCGGCGAACAAATCGATATCGCCCACTGTGATGTACGCCGGCGGCAGGCCTTCCAGTTTTTCGGCGCGGTAAGCCGCCGCGTAGCAGGAAATCCCTTGGATACCTGGCTGGCAGCCGAGATATGAACGCCAGCCGACCAGATTGCTTTCCCGCGTCCAGAAAAGCGCGTCCGTGACCGTGTCGCTGGCGGGGACGACATTGCAGTCGTTAATCATGGGGTAAACCAGGAGCTGGAACATGACGGGCACCTCCGCCCGGTCGCGCGCCAGAATGGCCAGACCGGCGGCCAGACCGCCGCCGGCGCTCGCGCCGCCGATGGCGATGCGGGAGCGCTCTACCTTGAGCTCTCCGGCATGAGCCGCCAGCCATTTTAAAGCCGCATAGCAATCCTCCAGCGGGGCGGGGTAGGGATGCTCCGGCGCCAGCCGGTACTCCACCGATACGATGACGCACTCCCCGGCCAGCGCTAATTGTTTGGAGGAAAAATCTTCCTGGTCGATGTCACCCAGGATATAGCCGCCGCCGTGAATCCAGAGCAGGGCGGGGAGTAAGCCGGCCTGTTTTACCGGCCGGTAAATCCTTATTTTAACGTCGGGAGACTTTTTGGGCCCGGGGATGCTCCGGTCTTCGGTCGTCACGCCGGGGATAACCGGCAGCTGCGTTTTCATCGCCGCCCACATCTTTTTGGAAGAGATACGCGAAGCCGGCAAGTCGTTAAAGTCAATCATGCGGGGCTGGTTCGCCAGCATGTTCTTGATGGGGCCTTTCAGTTCGGGGTCCAGTTGTTCACTCAAATCACGCGCCATAACATTCACTCCTGATTTTTTTGATTCCTAGCAGCCCTGGGTACTTCTTAAAATGATATCGTCCTGGATTTCCGGAGAAAGCATCACAAAATAGGCACTGAAGCCCCCCACCCGCACCACCAGGTCCCGATGCAAAGCAGGGTGCGCTTTGGCATCGAGCAACTCTGCGCTATCCACCAGATTGAATTGAATGTGCTGCCCGCCGTTGCGGAAAAAGGTATCGGTGAGGACGGCCAGTTTTTCCCGGCTCTCCGGGCTTTGCATGACCGTACCGGAAAATTTCTGGTTCAGGCACGACGCATACGATTCCTTGAAACCCGCTTTGAGCACCGACCGCATCACGCCTGTGGGGCCGAGCTTATCCATGCCCCTCATCGGGGATATCGAGCCGTCATTCAGCGGCTCTTTGGATTTCCGCCCGTTGGGCAGCGCGCCGATGCCCAGGCCGCCGAAGTAGTGCCAGGAAAGCCCTTCGCGGGAGATCTTGCAGGGCACGTCGAACGGGTTTTTATAGGCCATGATGACGCTCCCGGAAAACCGGCCGACCTCACGGACCATCAAGTCCGCTTCCTCGATGTCATTGCCGAACTTGGGCGCCGCCAGGCACAGCTGCCTTATTTCCTCCCCCCTCGTCCCCTCGAAGTTGGCATCGAGCGCCTGAAGGAGCTCGTCCATGTTAAGTTTTTGGTCGTCGTATACCAGTTTGTTAATCGCCGTCAGCGAATCCGCTGTATCCACGAGCGCCCGGTCGCTGATGCCGTAGCTGTGGTCGGCGTCCGTGATAAGAATGTCCTGCCCTTTCTCCAGGCAGTTGGGCCCGGCGATGCAGGAGTTGAATGGAAAACGCAGGTACTGCGGCTCGATGCTCTGGGCCAGTGTGCCGAGCCACAGGACCCGGCCGGCGATATATTTGTACTGCTTCTTGAAGGCTTCGTATAATTCTTGAAAGGTCTTGAATTCCCGCGGGTCGCCGACGTCAATGCCGACCCTTTTCCCGGTGATTTGCGAGACGCCGCGGTGCAGCGTAAGGTCGAATATCAGCGCCACGTTGATGGCCCCTTTGCCCTCGCTGCCGTTGTGGTCGACTTTAGTGGGCAGAATCGGCGTCACGCAGCCCTGGCCGTACCAGTCTCTCGCATCCTCGGCGGGCGTGCCATCATTTATAAAGCTGGCGACAACGTGGTCGCTGTTTTCAAAGAGGGGGATGCCGCCTTTCGTTTTATAGTTCGTTTCCAGGGCCTTGAGCAGCAGCCGGCGGGGCGTCTGTTTATTCCAGTTGAGCAGGACGGTCGGCGAGGAAAGCTTTATCAAGCCGATCATGTGGAGAACAAGGTAGCTCAAGGCGTTCGTGGCGTCTTTCCCCTCCCAGTCCACACCGCCGATATTAACACTGTTGATGCTGTAGCTGAACTGGTGGGTTTCCCCCTGGGTCTGGCCCACCGGCACCACCACTTTCATGCCCCACAGCGTCAGATCGCCGCCTAAAAGCTCGGCGGCCCTTTCCAGCGTCAGCCGGCCCTCTTTAACGTCCTTTGCAAAATACGGCTTCAGGTATTGGTCAATCCTGCCGACCAGCAGCGGGTACATCGCCTCCAGACCCCGGCCGACCATGATGAAGTTCATGCACTGGAGGGCCTCGTGAAACGTTTGCGCCGGATTTTCCGGGACGCGTTCGCAAATATCCGCGATTTCGAGCAGCTCGCTCCGTCTTTCAGGGTCGGACGCTTCTTCAGCCTTCCGGCGCGCCAGCTCCGCGTACCTCCGAGCGTAATTTACCATCGCCTCACAGACGATAATGGTGGACTGCCAGAAATACATTTTATTGATATCGGTCTCCTTCATCTCTTTAAAGCGCCGGAGGCCGGCTTCGGCTTCTTTGATGAGGCCGCGCATCCCACGAGACAGTATTTTCTCCCACATTCCCCGGCACGTTACCCCGGGAAAGTAGCCGGAGTCCGGGGTGGGGTCGGCTCCCTTGGCGTCGGTGATGTCCTGCGGCCAGGATCCCATTAAGGCACGCCAGACCTCTTTAACATGGTCCGGCGCCGTCTTCCCGGCAAAAAAGCGGGAACATTCCCGCAAGGCAGTCTTCTCTTCTTTGGCGTTTTTCCCCCGGAAGACCATCCACCGGCTCAAGCTGTCCCCTTCCTCCCACAGCCCCGGGATGGAGTCTCCGGTCTCGTCCACGAACACCGGCGCCCCGATGAGGTGCTCCGTTTCCCGCCCCACGATGATGTCGAAGTCGTAAATGGCGATGGGGACGCCCTCGAGCACTTTCCGGAACAGTTTGGCGCGGCGGAGCTCGAGGTCTTCCCCCTCCGTCTCCTGCCATGATGCCATCGCCAGCCTGGCCCGGTCGGCGGAAATTATCCTGGGGGCGCTGAACATGGCGTCCTTGAGCTCAAAGAGGCGATGGCTCAATGACAATTTGTCTATGCTGTCGATCAGTGCTTCATCGGTTGTTGTCTTGATAACCATACCGGGCCTCCCTATGTTTACTTATATTATCATACTAAATTAGCGGGATATTGTGCAGATGATCCCGCCGGCTTCAAAGGTCTTTTTTACCGCTTCCAGGTGCTCCGGTTCGGGGGCGGGGATATCGGGCATAAGATACTGCCTTTCTAAAGAATCGTATTTCCCCTTGCCCAGCCGGTGATATGGCATCAACTCGATGCGCCGGGCGCTACGGCCCAGTCCGTTTAAAAAACTTACCGTTTCCCGGATGTTTTTCTGGTCATCGTTAATGCCGGGTATCAAAGGCATCCGGAAAAGCGTGGTGATGCCGCTGGCGGCGACAATCCTGGCGTTATCCAGTATCAGGCTGTTGGGCCGGCCGGTATATTCACGGTGCTTCTCCGGATTGATGATTTTAAGGTCATAAAGGATGTGGTCCGCATAGCCCAGGACCTGGCGTAAAGCGGACTCGGCGGTAAACCCCGACGTCTCGATACAGGTGTTGATGCCGGCCTGGCGGCATTTTTGCAGCAGCTCGCACAGCAGCTGCGGCTGGAGCAGGGCTTCCCCGCCGGAAACCGTTACCCCGCCCCCCGATGACTGGTAAAACATTTTATCCCGGCTCACCGCGTCGAAGATTTCCCCGGCGTTCATCGGCTGGCCGTAAAGCACCAGCGCTTTATAAGAACACACCCTGGCGCACGCGCCGCAGCCGGTGCACTTTTTCCGCTCGATGCGGGGGAGCTTATCCCCACCGTAAAGCAGCGCCCCTTCCGGGCAGGTGTTGGCGCACCGGCCGCAACTGGTGCACAAGGCCTTGAAAAAGCCTATCTCCCGTCCCGGCGAGATGCATTCCGGGTTGCTGCACCACCGGCAGGCCAGGCCGCACCCTTTAAAGAACACCACCGTTCTGATGCCCGGCCCGTCGTGGATGGAGTAGCCCTGGATATTGGTCACCAGACTAACCATGATGCTTTTTCCCGCTTACTTTTTGGATTTCTTCGGCTTGGCTTCTTCTTTTTTCACGTATTTGGACGCGATGCTGGTATGGAAGAGGATAATCGGTTTATCGACTCTTTTAAAAATGAGCGGGCAATGGACCATCCCGGCCGGGATGTAAACGCTGGTCGGGGAGGTGATAGTATGCAATTCCTGCTCCTCGCCCAGTCCGATGACGATTTCACCGAAAAGGTCGTCCATGTGTTCATAATCATAAGAGACGAAATGCAGGTACATGTCAAAATCATGGGAGTGCGGGAACTCTTCCATTTTACATGGCGCCACTACTTTAGTGATCATAAACGTCATGTTTGTTTTATAGTCGATATCTCCGATCCATTCCATGGTAGGGTATGGTTCCGGCTTGGTCACGGATTTTGGTATGACATACTTTCCATATTTATTAGCCTTCATTCTCCGAATCTCCTTTCAAATGCAATATTTTTTGTATAAAACTACATGATAAACGTATCGTTACGTTTTATTTTTTCCCATACCACCCGTTCCGCTTCAAAAGGAGCGGCTTCCGCATGAGTGTCTTTACCAAAGACCATTGTAATCCGTTTATTGCCATATTGGGGCCACTCGCCTGCGCACTTACCGGATGGGTCCCCGGTCTTAGCAAAAGTAACCCAGGCATCCTGCATACATTCTGAAAGCTTGTCCGCTTCCGGCCCGGTGCCACAAAACATGGGGTCGTATTTTCCAAACACAAACCCTATTTCCAAGGCATGGCATGCTTTGAGTGCTCCGCCCATCACGGGTGAATTCCAGGTAAAGATATAGCTGTAAACAGGTGTTCTGTTCTCCCTCTGGGCTTCAACCAGATCAAGTGAAGGCATCCGGAACATCATATCCGTGACTATAGCTGAAAGGATATTGGCAGGTGTAGCCTGTTCACTGCGTTTTTGGATGGCTTTACCGTAGACTTCTATTAGTTCATCAGCTCCAGAAGCCGGTAACATGGCGTTTAGTTTTTTCTTTATATCGGCTTCGGCCAAATTTGCAAACCCCGGGTCCATCATTCCGAAGAGCGTGTATTCATCCAGGTTCGTGCCGACGATACTCAAAATACCTTTAGCGGCTCCTTTACGTGCAAGTTTGTTTGGAAAATCCGGAATTACCTCGCCATCAATGACCGGATAATGCGATGTTACCCTGGCGTCTCCAACAATTCCGGGGCTTGCCATTCTTATTTTCATTTCCATTTCCAGGAGTTGGGCTGTGGTCAGAGCCCGCATAGCTCCAGCATTATCTGGTTTGATGCCGGAAAATTTGAGGAACAGTTCGCCGCAGCGGTTCGCCTCTTCCTTGGGTACTGACACGCTCCCCACGCCGCTCTCCATGATACATTTCTGGAAAAGTCCTTTAGCTTTGGGCGTTACCATGAGGCAGGCGGCGCTTATGCTCCCGGCCGATTCGCCAAAGATGGTGATATTTTTCGGGTCGCCGCCAAAAGCCGTGATGTTATCTTTCACCCACTTGAGTGCCAATACCTGGTCTAAAAGTCCTTCGTTGCCGGTGGCCGGTATCTTGCCACCGGTTACATCTTTTAGCCGCAAAAAACCGAGCATGCCCAGCCGGTAGTTGATTGTCACCAGCACGATGTTGCCGCGCGTTAGTATTTTATCGCTATCATACATGGGGTCGGATCCGGAGCCCATTACAAAAGCCCCGCCGTGTATCCAGACCATGACCGGGCGTTTCGCGTTATCCAGCCCCGGTGTCCGGATATTCAAGAACAGGCAATCTTCAGATTGGGGTTGGGGAACCTGTATCATCATTCCGCCCGGCATCATGTTTTGCGGAGCTATCGGCCCGAACTCCCTGACGGAACGCACACCCGTCCACGGTTTAGCCGGTTGGGGCGAAATCCACCTCAAATCACCCACCGGCGGAGCAGCATAAGGAATCCCTTTAAAATTATATAGCCCACCTTCATAGTTCCCCTCAACTGTGCCAGATTTGGTTTTCACTACCGGATTCTTCGGCCCATTCATCTTTCTCTCCTTTCTCCTGCAAATGGCATAACGGGCTGATACATCTTTTTACTGCTTATTTTAGTAGAATTTTTCAAGTTATTGGCCCGCTGCCAGAACATCATGTGCCCGGCTTCTTTGGAGATGGTTTTGACCGCATCGACGGCCAGCGGGCCGAGTTTCAATGCCTCTTCCCCGGTAAAGAAACCAACTATTGTTAGATAGCCGTTTTTTGACGCGCCGCCCCAAAAACCAGCTTCCCGGAAGACCGCCAAATAACCCGGTTTGTCGCCAGTGATGACGTTCGGGCGGCTTTAAGTACTCTCCGCTTAAGCCGTTCTTTCTACTGTACTTGCGGCACCAGGTCCGTGCCGGAATATTTGGGCGTCATGAACATTTCCAGGCAGTAGAAGGGTTTATTCACTTTGGCATAGTTCAGCGGGCAATGGTATATCCCCGGCGGCATCACCACTACCGTCGGTTCTTTGATGACGTGCTTTTCTTTTTCCTCACCGACGTAAAATTCTACCTCGGCATCGAACTCTTTCATGTCCATCGGGTTGGCGCCGAAGAAATAGAAGAACTCGGTGAAATTATGCTTGTGGGTGGGCGCGTGGAACATGTAAGGTTTCCTGACCACCGTCAGACCCATGCTGATTCTCGCGCCGGCGGGGATGATGTGCTCCGGTACCGCGGAAAGGCTGATTCCCTCCCCGCCCCATTTGTTGTCTTTGACGACGTCCCGGATGAAATACCGGTTGTAGCTCGGCTCCATCACTCTGATTTCTTTCAGGTCTTCGCCCAGGTCCACGCCGGAATAGGCCGTCGTCATGAACATTTCCAGGCAGTAAAAAGGCTTGTTGACCTTGGCGTAGTTCAGCGGGCAGTGATAGGTGCCGGGCGCGGCGACGACGATGGTCGGGGTTTTAATGGTGTGTTTTTCCCGCTCCGGCCCGAAGGTGAACTCCACCTCGGCGTCGAACTCATGCATGTCCATGGGATTGGAGCCGAAGAAGTAGAAATACTCGGTGAACATGTGCTTGTGGACCGGCTCGTGGAACAGGTACGGCTTCCTGACGACGGTTATCCCGGGTAGCGCCCTGGCGTCCGCCGGGATAATGTCCTCGTGCCCCTTGCCGGCGGCTATAGCCTCGCCGCCCCATTCCTTTTTCATCGTGGGATGTATCACGTCCTTGATGAAGTATTTTTCGTACTTGAGTTCTGCCTTTTTCTTCGCTGCTTTTTTCGTTATCGCTTTTTTCGCCACTTTTTTCTCCTTCATTCCGGACTAACGGGCTTTCGTTTGCGATTATTATCATCTCTTCCGCCGATGATGTCAAATGGACACTATTTGTATCGGACTTGTTTGAAATTAAAACTTGAAGATGGGAATAATTGCTACAATTTGCTCTATTAAGGTAATTGCAGTTTCACCAGTTCCTCATCGTCTTTTCCCTGTAACGCCAGATCGTTCCCGGAAATACTATAAGATGACACCGAGGAGAGTATTTGCAGGTACTTTTCCCCCTGGGCCTGATTGCCCTTGCATAATAAAAGAGTTTCCATCACATCAGTCATTCTTAGTGTATTATTATCGCCTGTGGCATATTTACCGCCGTAATTATTACACAATACATCTCCCCAGAAAGTCCCGTCATCCAGAAAGTTCAGGCTGATTTTGGTATCCTTGTCCAGTTTGGTGCCGTTAACCGAAACGACTGTCCACTGTGTGCCGATTAGTTTTACCGGGGTGGTTAACGGGGTTTGAGTGCCGGCATGATTGCAGGACATTAAAAATATAAGTACGACTAATATTAAGCCCAATAACGGTGTGAATTTGTCTTTTTTCATCGCATCGCTCTCATGAAGCAAGATATTTTACCCTAAATGTTTCCGCGGGTCAAAGGGGTAAGTATATTTAATCAACCGGATGTTGATAATATTATTTTTGACATTAATGGTAACAGTGGTATATAAATCAATTGCGTCAATATTTTCTAGTCAACGAAAAATTCTTGGAGGATGCCGCAAATGGAAAAGAAGAAATACTGGAGAAACGTTATCCGGGGGCCTTTTTATAAAGATACGGAACCGGGCATGACGGGCACGTCGATATTCGCGCACCACGACGAATACGGTTCCGGCACCACTTTAGGCTACCACTGCATCAACACGCTCTACGAGGTGCCGTTTTCCCATTCCCATGATTTCCACGAGCTACTCTGCTTTATCGGCGGGAACCCCGAAGACATCAATGACCTCGGCGCGGAAATAAGCATCTGCCTGGGCGACGAGATGGAGGAACACATCATTACCAGTGCCACGGTCGTCTCCATCCCGCCGGGCTTAAAGCACTGCCCGCTGAAGGTAAAGAAAATCACCAGGCCCTTCGTGTTCCTGGAGGTCTCCACGACCAAGGGTTACGCCCACAACGCGGAAGCCGACGACGGCGATACGCTACGCGTTGATAAAAAGAAAAGCATAAAGAAAGACGCTTAAGCGGATGTGGAACCGGACAGCAAGTAGCCCGCCGCGCTTCCGGCGGCGATGCGCCCGGAATTAACGGCGAACCCGAAGGCGCTGGCGCTTAGCTCGCTGCAATAGATTTCCGATTCCCAGCCGCTGGTGACCACTCCGGCGGCGTAGAGTCCCGGAATAGCTTTATTGGCTTTGTCCACCACGCGCATCTTTTCGTCGATGTTGATGCCGCCGATGGTATCCAGCAGGCAGGCGACAGTTTTTATGGCGTAAAAAGGCGGTTCGGTCAGCGGCAGGAGGTATTCCCGGTCTTTTAAAAACGCGGCGTCATACCCGTTTTTGCAATATTCGTTATAGCGGTTAACTGTCTCCCGCAGCGTCTGTTTTTCCGCGCCGAGCCACGCTGCGATTTCTTCCCAGCTATCTGCGATTTTAATCGTTCCTTTACTTACCCCGTCTTGAATCCCTTTTTCCAGCTCCCGGTGGATATCCGCCGGGGAATTCCCGCCGGAAGGCCTTCTTAGTTTATTGCCGCGTTCCTCAAAGTAGCGGCGGACGGCGCTGTCCATCAGGATAAAGCAGGCCATCTCCGGCTGCCGTATCACCGCGTTGACGCTTTCAAAAATGTGGTACCCGGTAGATTCATCGGTGAAACGCTCGCCGCGCTTGTTGACCCAGAGCGTCATGCCGTTTCTTTCGAGGGCCATTAAAGGCCATAAATGCTTATGGACCCGCGGGCCTTCTTTAATAATGGTGGCGATATCGGCAATGGACGCGCCGGCTTTCTCCGCCAGCCTTATCCCGTCCCCCTCCAGCGGCAGGCCGCTGAGCACCAGGCCGTCTTTGAGGCTCGGGAAATAACGCTGCATCAGCTCCCGGTTGCCCGCAAAGCCGCCGGTGGCGATAATAACGCTCCCGCATGAAATTTTGTTTAGTGCACCTTCACGGAATACTTCAACGCCCTTGACGGCGCCGTTTTTCGCCCTAACTATTTTTTGCGCGGCACTGTTACGTAAAATGTTTACGCCGTATTTTTTACATTCGTTTTCCAGCGTTTTAACGAGGGCGGCCCCGAACCCGCGGGGATTATGCTGCACCGGTGGATCCTGGCCGGGGTAGAAAGTAATCAGGTCGAAGACCAGCCCCTTGGCTTCCAGCCACTTTATCGTATCACCGGACTTATCGATGAAAGCCCGCAGGACGGGCGGATTGAGGTTGGACCAGTGCGCCCAGTCCATCGCCTTTTTAAAAAGCTTGTCTGGATTAGCGACGATGCCCAGGCGCTTCTGGACGGGGCTTTCGCAGGCGAAAATCCCGCCGGCTATCGC
Source organism: Dehalococcoidales bacterium (assembly GCA_050018395.1). Taxonomy (GTDB): domain Bacteria; phylum Chloroflexota; class Dehalococcoidia; order Dehalococcoidales; family RBG-16-60-22; genus RBG-13-51-18. The sequence continues at coordinate 1,504 of JBEKAC010000013.1, read as the reverse complement.
CGAAACGCCGCCGAGGGCGCGCCTTTTTTCCACGACCGTGATATCGTGAATGCCTTTTTCGAAGGCTTCCACGGCGGCGGCCAAACCCGCCCCGCCGCCCCCGATGATTAAAAGCTGTGTAGCGTTACTCTTCGATTGGCTCATTTCTAAAACGCTCGGAAAAAAGTTAACATCTAAATGAGCTTCCCCAGCTCGACGCGGCTGAAGCGCTCCGGGCCGGCTTCGGTTATCAGATAAGTATAGCCCATGCCGCAGGCGTCGCCGGCCAGCCCTTTCATGATACTGGGATGCACCGCCAGCGTCATACCCGCCTTCAGCACGACCAGGCTGGTCTCGGTAATCGACCAGAAATCGAGCGCGTCCAGCCCGATGGCGTGGCCGGGACGCAGCGGGGAAATAAAGCCGTCTTCCTTAACGGCGTCGACGAGGCAGCGGTAGATATCCGGGACCTTGGTGCCCGGGCGGAGCAGCGGCTGCACTTTTTCATTGGCTTTTTTCCAGGTGGCCACCATCCGGCGGAGCTGCGGGGGATAGCCGCCGACCGGCAGCGTCACCGGGAGCTGGGCGTAGTAGCCCTCGAAGGCCGGGGTGATTTCCATGAAAAGCGTGCTGTTGGCTTTCAACTTATCGCCGGTGGGCCAGAAAGTCATATTCATGCGCCGGCCGCCGGCGTCGATCAGGTCGAAGGAATAATCGCAGCCGTGTTCGTAAATCGTGCCTTTGACCAGGCTGTAGACCTGGTAATCGCTCATGCCCGGCTGGATTTTCGCCATGAGGCGGTCGAAGACGGTGTCCGCGACGGCGGCCGCCTGGCGCATTTTCTTGATTTCCTCGTCGCTTTTGACCGCCCGCGCCTGCTCGAAGATGACGCTGGCATCCAACATCTTTTTCCCGAAAAGCTTTTTAAGGCACAGGTACAGCGGCACGGAAATGCAGTTCATCCCGACCACGCCGATGTTGTTGCCCTTATTAAAACGGGCAAGCTCTTTGCCTGCTTGCAGGGCTTCATCGGTCGTTTCTCTTAAGTCCAGTAAATCCAGGGCTTCAAAGCTTTTCCCGGCTTTAGGCGAGGCCGCCTGCCCCGGCCCGGTGAGAAAAACCGGCCGTCCTTCCAGCGGGAAGATACAGCACCCGCCCCTCCCCGAGCCGCTGACGTAGCGAATGTTGCCGCGGTTGAAGTCGTCCGCCCGCCCGATGATGACCAGGCAATCCAGTTTGTCTTTAGTCATCAGCTTGCGGATGGCCTGATAGCGCCGCCCGTACTCCCGCTGTGATATTGGCATGACAGACCTCCCCGGTTATTAAAGGTTTAGTTGAATATCAGGCGATTCCCAGTTCCGCCAGCTTGGCCGGAGTGGGCACGCCGTTTTCGTCCCAGCCCATGTAGTAGTAGTACCACTCCCGGGCCTTGGCCATTTCTTCATGGCCGGCCAGCTTTTTGGTCGCCAGCGCGCCGTCGCTCTTGGGTTGATAGTAGCGTTCCGGCAGCTCGTCATCGGCGGCG
>JBEKAC010000012.1:0-56560 GCA_050018395.1 Dehalococcoidales bacterium | reverse complement strand
CGATTTTATTACCGCGCCCGGCCGCGAAAAGGATTTTTTCACCGCTTTGCTTGACGATTTGAAAAATACAGAAGTTCGCAATCTTGAACTGGCGCACGTGCGGCCGGATTCCGCCGTGCTTAAAAACCTGGTGCCGTGCGCGGAAAGCCTCGGGTATGCCGTCGAGAGCAAACAGGAAGACGTTTCCGTGGAGATGGAACTGCCCGCGGCTTTCGAGGACTACCTGGAAAGCCTGGAAACCAAGCAGCGGCATGAAATCCGCCGTAAGATGCGCCGGCTGCTGGAAGAGGGGGAAATAGATTACCGCTTTATCAGCCGGGGCGGGGAGCTAAAGTCAGCCATGGACACCTTTTTCCGGATGTTCGTGGAAAGCCGGCAGGATAAAGCGGCTTTTCTCACGGAGCAGATGAAGTCCTATTTTATCCGGCTGGCGGAGACGATGGCCGGCAGCGGCCTGCTGCGGCTGGGCGTCCTCGAGTTGGACGGTAAACCCGTGGCGGAAATTATGTGTTTTGACTACAACGGCTGTATCTACCTCTATAACAGCGGCTATGACCCCAAATACGTTGCCTTGAGCGCGGGCATGCTAAGCAAAGTTTATGCTATCAAGGACAGCATCGAGCAGGGAAAAAAACGGTTCGATTTTCTAAAAGGCGCGGAAATCTATAAATATCGACTCGGCGGCCGGGAAGTGCCTTTATTCCGCTGCCGGATAAATATAAAATAGAAGCAGGGACTATGGAAGATAACTGTAAACTGAAAATCGCCATGCTGGCGGCCCACAGCTGTCCGGTGGGCGACCTCGGCGCTAAAGATACCGGCGGCATGAGCGTCTATATCCGTGAACTGGCCCGCGAGCTGGGTAAAAGCGGCCATAACATCGATCTATATACCCGCGTCCATGACCCCGCCGACCCCCGCGTCGAAGATTTAAGCCAGGGCGTGCGGCTGATACACCTCCGCGCCGGCCGGGAAGCGCGCATCCAGAAAATGGCCGTCTATTTTTCTCTCCCGGAGTTCACCTTCAACCTGGAGAACTATTGGCAGGAAAACGGCCTGAAATATGATGTCGTCTTCAGCCATTACTGGATGTCCGCCCTGGTGGGTAAATACCTGCAGCAGAAATACCGCGTGCCTTACATCGCCATGTACCATACCCTTGGCGCGGTAAAAAACGCTATCGGCATCGGTGAAGGGGAACCGGAACTGCGTATCGTCTCGGAACGCGATACCATCCACGACTGCCGGAAGGTAATCGTGGCCACGGAAAAGGAAAAGCAGGACGTGGTCCGTTTTTATGGTACGTCGCCGGATAAGGTCAGCGTCGTGGCCTGCGGCGTCAACATGGATATTTTCCGGCCGGTAGATAAAGTGGCGGCCCGGCGGAAACTCGGGATCACCGACGATAAAATAATCCTGTACGTGGGCCGCATCGACCCGCTTAAGGGCATCGGGCAGCTTATCAGGACCATGCCGCTGCTTAAAGATAAATCCGACCCCCGGCTGATCATTATCGGCGGGGATGAAAACTCCAGCGAAGAAGTGGCCAAACTGCAAAAGCTTTCAGACACGCTCGGCGTCAGCGACCGCGTCACCTTTCAGGGGCTGATCAGGCAGGACCGGCTGAAGGAGTACTACTGCGCCGCCGATGTCTGCGTGGTGCCCTCTTATTATGAGAGCTTCGGCCTGGTGCCGCTGGAAGCGCTCGCTTGCGGCACGCGTGTCGTCGCTACGGATGTCGGCGATTTGAAAAATATCATCCGGCAGGGCAAAACAGGGTACATCGTGCCGGATAATGCCCCGGAAAACCTGGCGGCCTGCATCGCTTCGGTACTGACCAGAACATCACCGGATATTAAGTCCAGTCTGGCCATCCGCGCTTCGGTCAGCGCCTGGGACTGGGCCAACGTGTCCGGACATATCGCCGCTGAAATGCGGGCGGTCGTGGAACGGTGCCTGGCACCCGCCGCGTAATTTGACATAACAGGAGTTTCGTACGCTATGAGTAATGATATATATCTGCTGGTAATTTCTCCCCACCCCGACGATTGCGAGTTCGGCATTGCCGGGACGGTAGCCAGGCTGACCAAAGAAGGCAAGCCGGTGGTTTACATTATCTGCACCAACGGCGATAAAGGCACCAGCGACCGGAGCCTGACGCCGGAAAAGTTAGCGCAAATCAGGGAGAAAGAGCAACTGGCCGCCGCCAAATTGCTCGGCGTCAAAGAGATAGTGTTCCTGAAGTACCCTGACCAGGGATTGGAAGACTGCCACGAGTTCCGCCGCGACCTCGTGCGGCAGATCAGGCGTTTTAAGCCTTACGTCGTTGCCACGTCAGACCCGTATCGCAAGTACCAGTGGCACCGCGACCACCGTATTTGCGGCACTGTAGTCGCGGACGCGGTCTTTCCTTACTCCCGCGACCATCTTTCTTACCCGGAGCTGTTAAAAGAGGGACTGGAGCCGCACAAGGCCAGGGAAATGTGGTTCTGGGGCTCGGACGATCCCAATTTAAAACAGGACATCACCGATACCATCGATATCAAGCTCAACGCTTTAAAGTGCCATAACAGCCAGGTAGGGGACGTGCCGCCGGAGATGCGCGAGCGCCTCAAGGAGTTTGCCCGCATTAACGCCAAGGGCGAGAAGTTCCAGCTGGCAGAAGCCTTCCATCGCGTCGAGTTACGCCCCTGAAGTAAGCCAGGTCACGTCGCCGTAGAGGTCGGGGGGATGAGGATGGGAAGCAAAAACGGCGTATTCTTCTTTAGCTTTAGCCACCGTGGTGCTATCTCCGTGACCGGGTAAAATCAGCGTTGCATTCGGCAGGCGGAATATCTTTTCCGTAATCGATGTTAATATCTGATTGAAGTCATACGGCGTCTCCGTATGACCGGGCCCGCCCGGGAAAAGCGTGTCTCCTGCGAAGAGGTATTTCCCAATCCTGAAACATAGACTGCCCGGCGTATGTCCGGGTGTATGCAGCACCTCGATTTTCAACTTGCCCAGCGCTAAAGTGTCTCCATCGTTAAGGAGTATCTCCGGCGGCGTTTTAAGCTGGAAGGTGCTGCCGAGATGCGTTGCCAGCGGCACTTTTAGGCGCGCCCTTAAGGAAACCATGACGCCGGTGTGGTCGTAGTGGTCGTGGGTGAGGAGGATATAGCGCGGCTTCGTGCCTTTCAGATGAGCAATGATTTCCGATGCCCCGGCCGGCGCGTCGATGACCGCGCTTTCACCGGTTTTCCGGCAAATGACGATATAGGCGTTCGTTTCATAAGGCCCCAGTGTGAGCTTTTCGATACGCATAATATTATTATTTACGATAATCATCGTTTTTTCCCTTTTGCGCTCCGGTTCAGGAATACGCTAGTATTAAGTATACATCTGAACGGCGATGAGCAAAAGACTGGCAAAACTGATCACTAATATCGTTAATCCTTTTCTGGTGAGCACCGCTATTCTGGTGCTGCTCGCCTTTAAAGATACCACTGAAACCGGAGAAGCTATTAAGTGGGCGTTAGTCTCGCTGGCCTTGAGCGTGATTCCGGTATTTATCCTCGTCGTCTTCCTGGTAAGGCGTAAAAAGCTGGAAGGTCTGTTCGATAACCCACGACAGCAGCGGAATATCATCTACTTACTGGCCTGTGCCCTGGCGGCTTTAGGCTGCGCGCTGCTCTGGGGGCTAAAAGCGCCGCGTTTGCTCTCTGTCACTTTCACTGCCGGGCTGATTTGCATCGTTGTTTTCATGGCGCTGAACTACTACTGGAAAGTCAGCCTGCATACCGCTTTCACTGCGGCGGCGGTGGTAGTGGTCATCATGGTCTACGGCGCCATAGCCGCCTGGACGGTCGTCCTGGTACCGCCGGTCGCCTGGGCAAGGATCAAGTTGCAGCAACACTCGGTGGCGCAGGTGACTGTCGGAGGCTTATTGGCGGCGGCGGTCGTAGCGGTTGTTTTTTGGGGATTCGGGGTGGTGGGATAGAAGTTTTATACGTGAAAAACGCCGGTGATTAATGCTCTGGTAATTGTTAGTTTACATCTTCTCTTTCTTCGCCCGTTTCTTCATCCACGCTTTCGGCTTTACTCTCGGCTACATCGCCTTGCTCGGACAAAACAGCATCCAGCTGGTCCTTGAGGCGCGCGGCACGCGGGTAGCCGATATGTAGTTTGCGCTGTAAAAAGGAAGTGGACACATCATCATACTGCTTGGCGAGCTCCTTGGCTTGCTCCAGCAGCGGGTCTCGCGGAAAACCGCCGATGGTGCCGGAAGGCGTGGTCGCAATAAGCGTTTCCAACTTGAGTTTATCCGGTTCTTCTTTTTTCTGGCTCCCCCAGAAATAGACCAGACGCTCGATCTCGGCGTCGGAGAGGAAGCAGCCCTGTAAACGCTTGGGCTTGGCCGCTTCGGTAGGCATGAAAAGCATATCGCCCCGCCCCAGCAGCTTTTCAGCGCCCGCCCCGTCAAGAATGGTGCGCGAGTCCACCTGTGACGTGACGGCGAAGCTGATACGCGTGGGGAAGTTAGCTTTGATCAGGCCGGTCACCACGTCCACCGAGGGGCGTTGTGTGGCGACCACCAGGTGGATGCCGGTGGCGCGTGCCAGCTGGGCCAGGCGGCAGAGGTTGGTTTCCACTTCGTCATAGCCGGCCATCATCAGGTCGGCCAACTCGTCGATAATCAGCACCAGATAGGGCAGTTTGTCGCCGCCTTTTCGGTCTTTATTATAGCCCTCGATGTGCCGCGCGCCGGCGGCGGCCAGTTTCTGGTAGCGCTGGTCCATCTCCTGGCAGAGCCAGCGCAAAGCGGACAGCGCTTTTTCCGTGTCCACGATTACCGGCGTCGCCAGGTGGGGTATGCTGTTATACTGCGTCAGCTCGACCCTCTTGGGGTCGATGAGGATGAAGCGCACGTCGTTGGGCGTATTGTGCAGCATCAGGCAGACGACGATGGTGTTCAGGCAGACCGTTTTACCACTGCCGGTTGCCCCGGCGATTAAAAGGTGGGGCATTTTAGTCAGGTCCGCGGCGATGGCCTCGCCGCCGGCGCCTTTGCCCAGCGCCACCGCCATTTTCGTCTTGGCCAGCAGTTTCTGGAAGGCGCTGGTCTCGACGACGCCGCGCAGGCTGACCATATCGGAGGTAGTATTGGGCACTTCCACCCCGATGTACGATTTGCCCGGCACCGGGGCTTCGATCCGGATGGTCGGCGCCGCCAACGCCAGCGCCAGGTCGTTGGATAGCGAGCTTATCCGCTCCACCTTGACCCTGGTGCGCGATACTTCCTCTTTCCTGATCTGGACTTTGCCGTCTTTATCTTTTTCTCTTATCTCCCGGTATTTGATGTCCCAGCCCGGCTCCACCCCGAATTGTGTCACCGTGGGCCCGGCATTGATCTCCACCACGGCAGCGTTGACGCCATAGCTGACCAGCGTTTCCTCGATGAGTTTGGCCCGCTGCTGGTTATCTGCCTCGGTAAACTGCACTTCCGGCGCCGTATCCAGGATTTCCACCGGCGGCAGGCTCCACCCATCCACTATCACCAGGTCGGACGACTTGCCGTATTTCTTCCAGACATCGCCGGCTACCTGCCGCAGGTCGGACCTGGGCGCAGTAGCCGGCTCGACCGGTTTAACGCCGTTTTTCAACGCGTTGGTTTTTTCCGGCAGGTCTTCCTGTTTCTTCCTTGCTTTGGTTACCTCCGGCGGAGGCTCCGGCTCTTCAAATTCCGAAGGTCTAACGGGTCTGATTTCGTAGGATGGCCGGTTGGTCGGGATTGGCCGGGGCAGCGGCTGCCTCTTTTCTTTGTCCGGGCGTTCGCGGGAAATCTTTACCCCCGTCAACGACCACAGCCAGCCGAAAAACTTATTAACGATGCTCAGGCTGGGACGCGGCAGGATGAAAACGACGCCCAGTAAGCTGAACCCCAGGATACAAAGGATGCCGGTGAAGGTGCCAATGCCGCTTTCCGAGGGGCTGCCGGCAATGGCAAACCCGAAGCTGCCCCCCAGCCCGTTGGGCAGATTCTCGCTTTTATAATGGATCAGCCCCAGGAGCACCCACACTGCGAAAAGACCGGCGATAACGCCCAGCCAGACGTTCCAGTAAGTGATAAAAGACTTGAGCGTGCGCCGGAAAGCCATTATGACGGTGGCGACGATGACTAACACGATAATGGCCAGTCCCCACCCGATCGCCGCCCGTACGTTGGCAAAGAAAGTCGCCAGCTGTTCTCTAAATACCGCCCCCAGCGCGACGATGATGAACAGTAATACCAGGTACCAGAACGGCCCGGAGGTTAAAAACTGGAAACCGCCGGACGAATGCTGCTTTAGTGGTCGGTTCTTCGTCTGGGACTTACTGGCGGCGATAGCTTTTTTTCTGACCATTTCGCTCCTGACAGGTGATTACGGCCCTCCGGTTACACTTTCACCATGAACGGGAGGATCATCGGGCGGCGCTTGGTGCGGTCGTAATAAAACTTGTCCAGCGTGTCCCTGACCTTGGTATTGATGAAGCTCCATTCGATGGCGCGCCCGCCGCTGTGGTCGAGCGTTTTGGCCAGCAGCTCGCGGCTTTCCTCCATCATATCATTGAACTGGTTGGGATCGATGAACCCGCGGGTAACGATGTCCGGCCGTCCCACCAGTTTGCCGGTCTGTTTATTTACCGCGATAATTACGACGACGATACCATCACGGGAAAGCATCTTCCTCGTCCGCAGCACCACCCCGCCGATGTCTCCCACGCTCAAGCCGTCCACATAAACATGCCCGGTGCTAACCTTGCCGTTAATCCTGGCGCTGGCGGCGTTAAGCTCCAGCACGTCCCCGTCATCCATCACGAAGATATTTTCCGGTTTCATCCCTACGGATTCCGCCAGGCGGGCGTGCAGGCTTAAATGCCGGTACTCTCCGTGTATGGGGGCGAAGAACTTGGGTTTGACCAGACTAAGGATAAGCTTAAGCTCTTCCTGGCTGCCGTGGCCGTGGACATGCACGCGGCCCAGCTTATCATAAATTACCTGGGCGCCCTGCTTGAAAAGGCTGTCCACCGTCCGGTTGACCAGCGACTCGTTGCCGGGCACCGGTGTGGACGAAAGGATGATGGTATCGCCGCGCTGAATGTGGACGTGTTTATGGTCGCGGTTGGCCATCCGCACCAGCGCCGATGTCGGCTCACCCTGGCTGCCGGTGGTCACCAGCACGATTTTATTATTGGGCAAACCCCTTAGTTCTTCGATTTTACCCAGCATGCCTTCCGGCGCAGTGATATAGCCAAGCTCCAGCGCGATGTTTACCGTCTCGGTCATGCTGCGTCCGACGACGAAAACGCGCCTGCCGTGCTTGGCGGCGGCGTCAATTACCTGCTGAACGCGTGAAATCAGGGAGGAGAAGGTCGTAACGATGACCCTGCCCGGGGCGTTAGCGATAAAGTGTTCCAGGGATTCACCGACCGACTGTTCGGAAGGGGTATAACCGGGGAGCTCGGCGTAGGTGGAATCGGAGAGAAGCAGCAGCACGCCTGTGGCTCCCAGCTGGGCCAAACGTGAAAGGTCGGTGGGTTTGCCGCTTACCGGCGTGTGATCGATTTTAAAATCGCCGCTGTGAATGACGATGCCTTCCGGCGTGCGGATGATGATGCCGCAGGCGTCAGGAATACTGTGGCAGACGGGAAACAGCTCGACATGGAATTTACCGAGCGTAATTTCCCGGCCGGGCGTCAAGACCTTCAGGTTCACGCCCTCGCGTGTTTTTCTTTCCTTGAGCTTGACGCGTATCAGGCCGTTGGTCAGCGTCGAGGAATAAACGGGCACGTTATCCAGCAGGGGCAACAGATACGGCAGGGCGCCGATGTGGTCTTCGTGGCCGTGGGAGATGATGATGCCACGCACCTTTTCTTTTCTTTCGATTACGTAGCTGAAATCCGGGATTACCAGGTCGATGCCGAGCATTTCTTCCTCGGGGAACATCAGGCCGGCGTCGATGATGATGATGTCATCCTCATATTCCAGGACCATCATGTTTTTACCGATTTCGCCCAGACCCCCCAGGGGAATGACTTTTAGTTTTGATTTGGACATTATTTATTCATACCTCAAACATATTTAGTTGCTGCGCCGGCGGTGCCGGCGGTTTTTCTTCCTGAACGTTTTTTAACCCCGCCAGCAGACCGGGTATTTTCTGCATGTCAGCTTCGATTGCCTGCTGCAGACTCCGCTGGTGCAGCGCCGCCGCCGGGTGGTACATGGCGAAGTAAAGCACGCCGTCGCGTTTCACGGCAGTGCCGTGTATCTTGCTGATGCTTTTCCCCGGGAAGTATTTGGCCATAGAATAGCGCCCCAGCGTGACGATCATCTTCGGTTTGATTAAAGCAATCTGGGTCTCCAGCCAAGGGTCACAGTTCTGTATCTCCGTGGGCAGGGGGTCGCGGTTATCCGGCGGGCGGCACTTGATAACGTTAGCGATATAGACCTGTTCCCGCTTTAAACCGATGGAGGCGAGCAGTTTATCCAGGAACTGTCCGGCCTGACCCACGAACGGGCGGCCCTGCTGGTCTTCGTGCCACCCCGGCGCTTCCCCGATGAAAATGATTTCGGCGTTTTCCGCACCCTCACCGGGCACGACTTTCGTGCGTAGTCTGGCGATATCACATTTATGGCAAAGCGCTATCTGCCGGTATAAATCAGTAAGTGCAGACATGTCTATTATCTCTGAAAGAATGATAACACCGCAGATATGTCAAGTCAATAAAACTGTACTTCGGAAATACGCTCATTAGCCGCTCGTGGTGAGCCAAGTTTACCCTGAGCCAGCCGAAGGGAACTATATCGGTGGCTAAGCCTGGCAAGTTATTTGACCACCGGCAGTCCCTGGGCTATCCAGGCCGTGATGCCGCCGTCCATGTTGTAAATTTGCGGGAATCCGAGCCCCTGCATAATCTGGGCGGCCGCGGTGCTCCGGGCACCGGAGGCGCAATAGACCAGGTAAGTTTTATTCTTTTCCAGTTTATCAATGTCGTCTTTGAATGTCGGCGAGCTTAAATCCCGGTTAATGGCGCCCGGCAGATGACCGGCGGCGTATTCCGCCGGCGTGCGCACGTCAATGATCGTGAAATAGAAGTGCCCGGCGTTCAAAGCGATAATGGCATACGCTTGGACAGGGGAGACCTTTTTCACAAACCCCGGGATTATACGGACGATAGGGCCGGCCCCCGGTGCCTCGCCGGTGATATAAGTACAGCTGGTGAAAGCGGGCAATAGAACCGTCACTAATAACAAGACTGCCAGGTAAATCGATTTTCTATTTTTCACTTGTCTACAGCGCCACCAGCTTGACGGAGAAAACATCCGGTATCGCCAGGATTTGCTGCTGGGCCTTGGCCGGGAGCGGCTCGTCCAGGCTCAATACCAGCAGCGCCTGCCCGCGCGGCTTGAGGCGGCCGAGGTGCATCGAGCTGATGTTTACGTTAGCATCGCCGGTGATTTTCCCCACCGCCCCGATAAAGCCCGGCCGGTCGCGGTGGTCGCTGAAAAGGAAGTACGACCCGGGCGCCGGCACGATATCCAGCCAGTAATCGTTAATCTGCACGATGTGCGACTCGTTGTTCATGATGGTGCCGGCTACGGTGCTGACCCCTGCGGTCGTGGTTATTTCCACCGTAAGCAGGCTGGCGTAATTGGCGCAGGTAGCTTCTTTCTCTTCGATGACCGTTAGACCGCGTTTGGCGGCTAGAATGCCACAGTTGACGATATTGACCCTTTCATCGTTGGCGCCATAAAGAAGACCGCTGATTACCGTCGCTTTGATGATATTGGTATCGTAGCTGGCGATATCGCCGTTATACTTGATGCGGATAGTTTTGGACTGCCCCTCGGCCAGCGCATAGATTAATTTACATAATGTTTGAGTCAACTTCAGGTAGGGCTTTAACGCCGTCATCGTCTCGGACGGAATATAGGGCATGTTTAGCGCCGCTCTAGCCGGCAGGCCTTTAAAGACATCGGCTATCTGCTCGGCGACGTCCCTGGCCGCCAGCACCTGTGCCTCGTTGGTGGAAGCCCCGAGGTGGGGGGTAACGATGATTTTATCCTCGTGGAAAAGGATGCTCTCGGTGCAGGGCTCTTTCTCAAAAACGTCGATTGCCGCCCCGGCCACTCTCTTTTCGCGGATGGCTTTCACCAGCTCCGGTTCATCGATAAGCCCGCCGCGGGCGCAGTTGATGATGCGTACGCCGGGTTTGCACAGCGCCAGCTCTTTGGCCCCGATGACGCCCTTGGTCTGCGGGGTGAGCGGGATATGGAGGGTAATAAAGTCCGCTTCCTGCATCAGTTTCTCTATTTCCACCAGCTCCACGCCCAGCTTCTTGGCGTACTCTTCGGAGACCAGAGGGTCTCTACCGATAAGTCTCATCTCGAAGGACTGGGCGCGCTTGGCTACTTCCGACCCCACGTTGCCCAGCCCGATGATGCCCAGGGTTTTACCCCGCAGCTCGGTGCCCATGAAATCGTTGCGTTTCCACTCGCATTTTTTCAGCGAGGCGTTGGCCTGCGGGATATTGCGCGCCAGCGCCAGCATCAGCGCGAAGGCATGTTCGGCGGCGGAGACGGTATTACCGGTGGGCGCGTTAACGACCACTACCCCGCAGCGCGTTGCCGCTTCCACGTCCACGTTATCGATGCCTACGCCGGCGCGGGCGATGACCTGGAGGTTCTTGCCGGCCTCGATGATCGCCGCCGTGACCTTGGTCTGGCTGCGCACCATCAGGGCATCGTACTCGCCGATGATAGCGATGATTTCCTCCGGTTTCAGGGTCGTCTTGATATCCACCTGTGCTTCTTGGCGCAGGATATCGATGCCTTCCTCGGAAATGGGGTCGGTCACCAGCACTTTCTTCAGCTTGTTCGCCATAAGGCCTTCCTTATCGCCGGATTATTTCTTAAAGCCGGCTACGGGTAAAACTTTTTCCATCGCCGTCAAGATTTCCTTAACGTCTTTTTCGTTGACCATGCCCAGGTGGCCGATGCGGAATATTTTACCGTCGAGCGTCTGCTGGCCTCCGGCCAGGACCACTTTATACTCTTCCCGCAGGACCTGGCGGAACTTCTTGCCGTCGAGCCCGGCCGGGATACCCACCGCCGTGACGGTATTGGAGGCGTATTTTTCATCGGCAAAAAGGGGCAGACCCAGCTTCTTTACGCCGTCACGGGTCATCTGGGCGACCCGCGCGTGCCGCTCGAAGATATTGTCGATTCCCTCTTTCAGCATCATCTTAAGGGCCACCGTCAGCGCGTAAACGATGGAAATCGCAGGCGTCCAGGGGTTTTCCTTCTTTTCATCGTAGTTTTTCTTGGCGCGGGTAAAGTCCCAGTAAAAGCACGGCATTTTCGCCGCGGCTTTGGCTTTCCAGGCTTCCTCGCTGACGCTGGCAAAGGCCATGCCCGGCGGTACCATCCAGCCCTTTTGCGAGCCCGAGATAACGACGTCGCAGCCCCACTTGTCCGTCGGCAGATTGATGGAGCTCATGCTGCTGATGGCGTCCACGATGAGCAGCTTGCCGGCGTCCTTGACCACTTTGCTCAATGCGTTGAGGTCGTTGGTGACGCCGGTGGACGTTTCATTATGGGTAATCAGCACGGCTTTAACGCCGGGATTTTCTTTAAGGGCTTTTTTCACCGCGTCAGGGTCGGCGGCTTTGCCCCACTCTACCTTGAGGTTGACGACATCCGCCCCGAAGGTCTTGGCGATACTGGCAAAGCGGTCGCCGAAGACGCCGATGCTGACCGAAAGCACCTTGTCGCCCGGGGAGAGAGTGTTGACAATGGATGCTTCCAGGCCGCCGGTGCCGGAACCGGTAAGCAGCAGGACGTCATTCTTGGTCTGGAATACTTTTTTCAGGTCCTCAGTCACGTCCGTGAGCATCTGGTGGAACTCCGGGCCGCGGTGGTTGACCATTTGCCAGGCCAATGCTTTGAGCACTTCTGGCGGGCAGGGGGTCGGGCCGGGAACGCGTAACTGTGTCATATAAATATCTCCTTGATGTATTTTCGTTATTTAAATAGTTTTCAAATATCGTCTCTTGCCGACTTTTATCGTCACGCCTTTCGGCGTTTCCAGGTTCATGTCAGTCACTTTTTCGCCATCTATCGTGACGCCGCCTTGCTGTATCAGACGGTTGGCTTCGCTGCGGCTGGCAGCTAGACCTGCGTCTACCAGCAGGCGGCTGATACCCATGCCGGGGATTATTTTATGCTCCTGTATTTCCTCCGGCAACTCTTTCTTTTGCACGGTTTTCTCAAAATGCTCAGCCGCGGCGGCCGCGTCTTTTTCGCTGTAAAGCTGGGCAACCAGTTCATGAGCGAGACGCTTTTTTAGTAGCATCGGGTTGGCGCCGCTATCCATCTGTTTTTTAAACTCTGCCAGCTCGGCGTCCGGGATATCCGTCACCGTCTCCATGAAAAGCAGTATTACTTCGTCTTTGATAGACATCGTTTTGCCGTAAATGTCTTCCGGCGGCTCGGTAATGCCGATGTAGTTGCCTAGGCTCTTGCTCATTTTTTGCACGCCGTCCGTCCCGACGAGGAGTGGCACCATGAAAATCTGCTGCGGCGGCTGCCCCATCATCGATTGCAATTCACGTCCCACCAGGAAGTTGAATTTCTGGTCGGTACCGCCCAGCTCCATATCCGCCTTTACGGCTACCGAGTCATAGGCCTGCATCAGGGGATAAAGCAGCTCGCTAATCGCGATGGGTTTCTGTTCGTTAAATCGTTTACTAAAATCTTCTCTCGCCAGAAACTGGGCGACAGTAAATTTGCTGGTAAGGCGCACGACGTCTGTCAGCGTGAATTTCCCGAACCACTCGCTCTGCATCCTGATTTCGGTCTTGTTTTTGTCCACAATCTTAAAAAATTGCTTTAAATACGTTTCCGCGTTGGCGTTGACCTGTTCGGCGGTGAGCATCGGGCGGGTGGCCGAGCGCCCGCTGGGGTCGCCAATCTGCGCCGTCCAGTCCCCCACGATGATAACGATCTGGTGTCCCAGCTCCTGGAACTGCCGCATCTTGCGCAGGCCGGCCATGTGCCCCACGTGGATGTCCGGGGAGCTCGGGTCCAGTCCCTCTTTAATGCGCAGCTTTTTCCCGGAGAGAAGCAGCTTCCTTAGCTCGCTTTCGGAGATGATTTCCGCTACGCCCCGCCTGAGGACGTAATCTATCGTGTATTTGTTGTTTTGCGTCGGCATTATTTTTTTGCCCCTGATGCCCCGAGGATAGATTTACCCAGCTTTACATCTTGGGCCACCTGTTTTTGCAGCTCCTCGGCGCTTTTGAATTTGATTTCATCGCGGAGCCGCGCCACGAAATCTACCGATAGCTCGCGCCCGTACAGGTCGCCGCTGTATTCGAGAAGAAAAGACTCGACGGTCCGCTCGTTTTTCCCGAAGGTCGGGTTCTTCCCGATGTTATTCATCGCCTGATAGATGTTGCCGTTGATGTGGGCCAGCCCGGCATAAACTCCGTCCGGCGGTATCGCCTGCCCCGGCCTGATATCCAGGTTGGCGGTGGGGAAGCCCAGCTCCTCACCGCGTCCGGCCCCGGTAACCACTCTGCCGTGCAGGGTAAAGGGGTGCCCGGTCAATCTAGCGTATTTTTCCATGTCGCCGTCCGCCAGCGCTTTCCTGATGGCCGTGGAGCTGACCACCTCCCCGTTTTGTACCAGCGGTGATACGATGGTCACGCTGAAACCGCCGTCGCGTCCCAGTTTCTTCAGCGTCTCGATATCGCCCTCCCTGGCTTTGCCCAGGGCGAAGTCCGGCCCCACCACCAGCCCCCGCATTTTAAGGTATTTCTGTAGAAGATCGATGAAAGAGCCTGCATCGAGTTTAGCCAGACTGGCATCGAAGGTCAGCGGCACCACGTAATCCACCCCGGCTTCTTTAAGCAGCTTGATGCGGGTTTCAATGTCCGTAAGAAAGGGCAGTTTTTTTGCGCCGGAGAGCAGGTCTTCCGGGTGCTGGCGGAAGGTGACCACGCCGGCTAGCATCTGCTTCTGTCTGGCTTGTTTTAAAAGCTCCGCCAGCAGGTGCCGATGGCCCAGGTGCACGCCGTCGAAAACACCTATCGTCAGGATAGATTCTTTTTTGGATGAAAACCTGGCTAATTCTTCCTCGACCAGCACGCCTGCAACTCCTCAAACCGGCTATTTATTACCGAAGAATTGGTAACAAAAAACCCCCGGGAAAAATACCGGCCAATTATTAACATGTTATCATAAGCCCAGATAGGCGTCAAACGTAAAAACGTATTTTTTAATCATAACAAATATTAAGGAATTTGTGGAAAGTTAAAGTTTGCGGCCGTATTAGGCGAAGCGGTAGGTGACCAGGCCGGCCGGCACTTTGGGATAAAAGTAGGTGGATTTCCGCGGCATGCGGTCGCCGCTGTCAGCGATGGCTTTGATAACTTCGGGCTTGACCGGGTTGACGATGATGCCCAGCTGGTATTCGCCGTCCTGTACTTTTTTAATCGCTTCCGGGGCATCGTTGACGTAGTCCAGGAAAGAGCCGACTTTTTCGTGCGAAATCCCGAGCAATTCTTCCAGGATGACATGATCGACGATGCTGACGTCAAGCGTCTGGTAAAGCTCCGAGTGAAAAGCCGGGAACATCGGACGCACCATATCCGGGTCGCGCAGCGTTAATGTCAGGAAACGCCCCTGGTTCAAACCGCAGAGGATGAGCCTGACTTTGCCATCGTTTACCGCCATCAATCGGTGGACCTGCTCCCCGATGTCTTTCTTATTCAGGACATACTCTTTGCTATCAAAGAAGGTGTTCAGCCTGGTGGGAAGCTCTTCCAGAATTGACGACTCCAGGCCGCGTACCAGCCGGTGGGCCGGCAGTATCACCAGTCCCGGTTCCATCATATCCAGTAGCGTCATCATTACAAAGTCGTAAGGCTCTTCTTTCGCCCCCGGCGGCACCGGGCCGCCCCGCCTCTCCCGCTGGTAGGCCAGCGCGCTTTCATAGCGGTGGTGCCCGTCCGCGATATAAAGCGGCTGGTTCATGAGGCTGTCCTGTACCTGCCCGATAACCCGTTCACCGCTGACTGCCCACACCCGGTGGCTCTCTCCGTCAACGTTGGCGGCGCTGTAGGCTGGTTTTTGCTTCATTTCCTTGTTCAGAAACGAAGCGATAACACCGTCCTTGTCCTCGTAAAGCGCCATGATGGGGCTGGTATTGGCCTGGAGCGTCCAGAGCATGCTCAAACGGTCGCTTTTGGCTTTAGTTAGCGTCCCTTCGTGGGGGCGAATGATTCCTTTGCTCCAGTCCTCAAGACGAACGATGCAATTGACGGCGCGCCGGCGCAGTGTCTTGCCCTGGTGGCTGAACTGGTGTTCATCGAGGTATAAAGCAGGTTTTTCATCCTCTATGAGGACCCGCTGTTCCAGCCATAAGTTAAGCGTGGCGGCGGCGCGGGTGTATTTGTTGGAGTTGTCTTTGTCCTGCGGTAGCTCTTTTCCGTACTCGATGCGTATGAAGTTATTTTCGCTGCGCTCGTAAAGCGTCTGCTGTAGCTGGGGCGGAATAATATCGTAAGGGGGGCAGATGACCTTCGCCAGGTCTTTTACCTGCGAGGGATTGTAGTGTATGCCGTGAAACGGGCGAATATCCGCCAAGAGTAACTCCCACTCCAAGAAAATAGTATATTCAAGTTTAGCCTATAGCATTGAAAAGGCGCAAGTCATAAATAAATAAAAAATAGAATCTTCCCGATGGCATGCGGGATGCCGTATGACAGCAAGGAATCGGCACAAAAATCAAAAACATAATACTAGAGATAAAAAATAATGCTAGTTTGTTTTCAAATCAATATTTCGTATTTCTAGATTTGATTTTTTATCTGTGTTTTTGAGATTTGACCTTTGAGATTTAATTTTGTATGAAAACGCCTTATATTTCCATTATAATATTAACAAGGGAATAAGATGATTCTTAGAAAATTAACCGTCGGCCCTTATGCCAGCAACTGCTATATCATCGGCTCGGAAGCCACTAAAGACGGCATGATTATCGACCCCGGCGCCAATGCCCCGGAAATCATCAGGACGGTGGAAAAGCTGGGGCTGAAAATCGCCCTTATCGTGCTAACACATCGCCATCCCGACCACGTGGGCGCGGCGGCGCAGGTAAAAGCAGCTACTAAAGCGCCGCTGGCCTCCCACGCGGAATGCGCTAAATATTTACCGCAGTCGCCCAGCTACCTTTTCGAGGAGCCGTTTGAGGGCGCCCCCAAGCCGGAAAAAATCCTGGCTGATGGCGACATCATCGATATCGGCGACCTGCATTTCAAGGTGCTGCATACGCCGGGGCACACGCCCTGCGGCATCAGTCTCTACGGGGAAGGTCATGTCTTTACGGGGGATACGCTTTTCAACTACGGCATCGGCCGCTATGACCTGATTGACGGCGACTATAATGCCCTTATCAAGGGCATCAAAACCAAGCTATTGACGCTTCCCCCGGAAACCGTCGTCCACCCCGGGCATGGGCCGGATTCAACAATAGCTACCGAGATAAGGGCCAATACGTTTTTAAGGTAAAATCAAATCTCAAATCTCAAAAATCAAAAACAAAAATCAAAAATAAAAAAGGGAAAAAATCTGGTTTTTTATTTGTGTTTTTGAGATTTAATTTTTAACCTTTGAGATTACGAAAAGGGGCACGGTCTTTTGAACCATGCCCCTTTTCTCTTATTACCCTACCCCCTCATCCCTCATCCCTAATCTCTATTCCTAGATAAATAACGGGCACATTACCAGCGTGATGGTGGCCAGTAACTTTACCAGCACGTGCAGGGAAGGCCCGGCGGTATCCTTCAAGGGGTCGCCAAGAGTATCGCCGACCACCGCAGCCTGGTGCGCGAACGACTTCTTGCCGAGAACGTTGCCGTTTTCGTCTTTAAGCTGGCCGTCCTCGATCATTTTCTTGGCGTTGTCCCAGGCACCGCCACCGTTGTTCATGAAGGATGCCATTAATATGCCGCCGATGGTGCCCACCATCAGCACCGCGGCCACGACCATCGCCGCGTCAATGTTCATGGCTTTGAACGAGGGTATTCTGCCGACATATTTAAAAACCACGCCGATGACGATGGGGCCCAGCACGGGCAGCAGTCCGGGGGCGATCATTTCCCGCAAGCCGGCGCGGGTGGTGATGTCCACACACTTGGCGTAGTCCGGCTGGTGCGGGTGTTCCGGGTCTTTAGGATTGAGGATTTCGGGGTCGGCACGGAACTGCCGCCTTACTTCCTCGATAATCTTGGAAGCCGTCTTGCCGACGGCCTTGATGGCCCAGGCGCTGAAGAGGTAGACGATCATCGCCGCCAGGAAAGCCCCGATAAATACTTCGATGCGGGCGATGTTGACGATATTGTATTGGCCTTCTACCCCGAATTTGATTAACGATACCCTGTCCAGGTAGGCCTGGAAAAGCAGGAAAGCCGCCAGCCCGGCGGAGACCATGGCATAGCCCTTGGTCAGTGCCTTAGTCGTGTTGCCCACGGCGTCCAGCCGGTCGGTTATTTTACGTACTTCCGGCCCGGCGCCGGCCATCTCGTTGATGCCGTTAGCGTTATCCGTGATCGGCCCGAAGGTATCCATAGAGAGCACGTAGGGGCAAGTCATCAACATGCCCATCGTGGCGACGGCGGTGCCGAAAGCCCCGGCGCCCTGGACACTGCTCTGCATGCCCATCCAGTAGGCCAGTATCAGGGAAATGCCGATGATCAGCGCGGTGGCCAGGGTGGTGGAAAAACCTACCGACATGCCCATGATGATATTGGTTGCCGGCCCGGTCTTGGACGCCTCGGCGATTTCCCTTACCGGGCGGTAGCGCCAATCCGTGTAGTATTGGGTGACGAAAACTATCACGACGCTGGCCGCGATGCCGACCAGCCCCGCCCCGAACAACCACCAGTTATTCAACATATAGTGTACCGTAATCGCCAGCCCGGCGATGGAAAGCGCGATAGCGACGTAATAGCCGCGGTTCAAGGCGTTCATGGCGTTCTCGTTCTCTTTGGCGCGTACGCAGAGCAAACCAATCATGCTGGCAAACATGCCGAAGCCGCGTACGCAGAGCGGGAACAGTATCCAGGCGATATTCTTAGTGGCCAGGTAAGCGAAAACGCCCAGGATCATGGCGCCGATGTTCTCGGCGGCGGTGGATTCGAAGAGGTCGGCACCGCGTCCGGCGCAGTCGCCCACGTTATCGCCCACGAGGTCGGCGATGACGGCGGGGTTGCGCGGGTCGTCTTCCGGTATGCCGGACTCAACCTTGCCTACGAGGTCGGCGCCTACGTCGGCAGCTTTAGTATAAATGCCGCCGCCTAGCTGGGCGAAAAGCGCCACGAAGCTGGCGCCGAAACCGAACCCTACGATGAGGTGCGGCGCGATTTGCGGGTGATTGTTGCCGCCATAAGCGAAGAAGATGGCCGTGACGCCGATGAGGCTAAGCGCAGTGATCAGGAAACCGGAGACTGCGCCGCCGCGTAAAGCCACTTCTACCGCTTCTTTAAGGCTTTTCTGCGCCGCAGCGGCGCAGCGGACATTGGATTTCACCGCGATGAACATCCCGATGAAACCCGCCAGTCCGGAGCAAAAGGCCCCCACCAGGAAGGCTACGGACGTCCGCCAGCCCACGGCCAGGTTGCTGTAGCCGCTGGCGTCCAGGCCGGTATGCCCCAGCACCCCCACCAGTACGCCGATAATGGCGGCGATCGCCACCGAGAATATGGCTATCGTGCTGTACTGGCGCTTGAGAAACGCCCAGGCGCCCTGGAAGATGATATCCCCGATTTCTTTCATTTTCGGGGTGCCGGTGGGGCGTTTCATCACGTTTCTAATCAGGAAGAGCGCGAAGACAATTGTAATGACGCCCGCGGCAGGAACGATCCAGAAGATGTTTGGTAGTGACATATCTCCTCTCTTTTCTATCGAAGACGGCGACCTTTTATTATTATCGGCGGATTTTTAGCCCGCCCGATTTATTTGAGGTACAAAAAAAGAGCAGGAGATATTTTTCTCCTGCTCCGCTCTGATGGACCGAATTCCAACACATGGTTAACTAGAATTATAGTCCGAAGAAAACATCTTGTCCAGTTGACCGATTATTTAGTTCAATACGCTATTTATTCGATTGGGGAAGGTCTGGCGGCGGCGGCGTCCCGGCTTTGCCCATAACATACTGCGGCGTTAGCGCCACGTTCATGAAAATCACCGGTTTGTTGACCACCTTGAAGTTCAGCGGGCAGTGAATAGTATTTTTGGGTATGTGGAGGACGGTCGGCTCGGTGATAATGTGTTTTTCACCCTCTTCGCCCAGTGATATTTCTACCACGGCGTCGAACTCTTTCATGTGAATCGGATCGGCGCTGTAAAAATGCAGGAACTGATCGAAGTCGTGGGCGTGGGCGTCTTTGACCATCAGGAACGGCTCGGTGATACAGTTCCATAGAACGGAGAAGTTCTTTTCACCCACTTCTGGATGCTGCCGGCTGAAGAATATCAGCCGGTCGCAGAATTTCCCCGGCACGATGGGATTTTTGAAAAAATATTTGCCGTATTTAGTTTTCGTCATTTAGTTACCAGCTAACATTATTATTATTTCCCGAACTTAATGCGCGGTAAGCTGGCTTCCTTCATGCTATCGGCCATCGTCCAGAAATAGGCTTCGCCGGTATTTACCTGGAAAACCGCCAGCAGCGGGTTGCTCGGCTCGGTAATGCCGAAGGTCTTCACGAAAGGCCTTTCCTGGATGCACTTCGCCCGGATCTTGCTATCGGTGATAATTTTCGCCTTGCCGGTAACCCTCATTACTTGGCTCAGGTTTTTGTTATGAAAATATAGTTCCACCTTAGGGTTCTTCTCGAGTTGCTTGTAAAAGGCCTTGACGGTCTGCCCCTGGAACCAAAAACCGGCCTCGTCCGCGTACCACAGGCCCATCGCTCTTACCCTGGGCTGGTCGCCTTCACACGTGGCCAGGTAGCAGGTCTTGTTTTCATTGGCGAATTTTACGCAGTCTTTAAAGTCCACTTTGTGCTCCTTTAGAAAATTCAGTATTTTATTTGCTCGAGGGATTCACTTTAAGTTTAGCATACTTTTCTCTTAATTTCGGCTTTTCGATCTTGCCGGTAGGGTTGCGCGGCACGCTATCGAAAAGGATAAACCTCGGCCAGGCATACTTGGGCAGCTGGGGTTCGTAATAAGCCCGCATTTCTTCCTCGGTCAGGGTCATGCCGTCTTTAATCTGGACGACCGCCGCCACTACCTCGCCATACCTTTCGTCGGGGATGCCGATGATGGCCACGTCCTTGACCCTGGGCTGGCCGATGAGCACGGACTCCAGGTCCACCGGGTAGATATTTTCCCCGCCGCTAATGATCAGGTCTTTTTTACGGTCGACGTAGTAGATAAAGCCGTCGCTATCCTGCTTGACAAGATCGCCGGTATATAGCCAGCCGTCTTTCAGAGTTTCGGCGGTTTTCTCCGGGTTTTTATAGTAGCACTTCATCACGTTGCCGCCGCGGAGGATAATCTCGCCCACAATCCCCGGCGGCACGTCCTTACCTTTATCGTCTACCACTCTGGCGTCGATATTCAGTCGCGGGCAGCCGAAGGAGCCGAGTTTATGCAGGTTTTCCAGTCCCAGGTGCATGCACGGACCCGCGCTTTCGGTGAGGCCGTAGTTTTCATCCCATTGGATATTGGGGAAATGCTTGAGAAAGTGCCTCACCAGCACCGTGGGAATGGGCTGCGCCCCGGAATGCACCAGCCGCAGCTTGCTGATATCGTAGTCGGAGAGCTTCAGCTCGCCTTTATCCAGCGCCGCCACGATGTCCTGGAGCCAGGGCACCAGCAACATGCAGAGAGTAATTTTTTCTCTAGCGAAGGTCTCCAGGATTAATTTAGCCGTGACTCTCTCGCCGCCCGTGGTCAGTACTGCTTTACCCCCGCCGACCAGGCTGCCGAACCAGTGCATCTTGCCGCCGGTGTGATATAGAGGCGGGAGGAGCAGGAAGCAGTCGTCCCGGGTTTCCCGGTGGGAGAAGTTCTCATTGACCGCGGTATGCTCCAGGCTTTGATGGCACAGCAGGGTCGCCTTGGGGTCGCCCGTCGTGCCCGAGGTAAAGTATAAACCGGCCTCGTCCTCGCCGTTGAGCAACATATGCGGCGGTGCCGTGGACGATTTCGCCAGTACGTCCTCGAAGGCTTCCATGCCCGGCGGCGTCTTTTCGCCGGCGAAGATGTATTTCTTCACGGTCTTGAGCTCCGGGCGGATTTCATTGATCCGGTCAGTAAAATCCTGGTCGAGGACCATTATTTTCGGCTCGGCGATGTCCGCACAGTATTTTATCTGGCGACTGATAAACCGGAAGTTCAAAGGGGCGGCGATAGCGCCGGTCTTGAGAATGCCGAAATAGGCTTCCAGCCAGTTGATAGAGTTCATCATCAGCTGCATGACCACGTCGCCCTTTTTTATGCCCCGGGCAATCAGTGCGTTGGCGAAGCGGTTTGCCCTCTCGTCGAACTCTTTCCAGGTTACCTCTTTTCTGAAGCCCTGGCTCGGCGCTATTTCCACCAATGCGGTATTCCGGGGGATAAGCCTGGCGTTCCTGGCCAGTATTTCCGTAATGGTCATGGCTCCTGCTCCTTTTTAAGCCGTCCTTTAAATAATAAGAGAAAAACTACGCAAATAAAATAGATAGTGGCTCTTTAGTTACGGGGATGTGGAACACTTTTGATTATAGTCATCGATATTGAAAAATGTCAATTTGGTTAGCTTGGAGAGCTATCTGCGGCTATGCTATAATCTGGACAGGGAAATGACATGATCGAACAGCTGGAAAAAATAGAAAGACGCTACCGGGAAATAGAAGAAAACCTCGCCCGACCGGAAATCGCCACGGACGTAACCCAGGTGCAATCTTTAGCCAAAGAGCGGGCCGGGCTGGAGAATGTTGTCACTACTTATCGCAAATATAAAAAGGCCTCCAAAGAGCTGGAAGACGTTAAAGCCATGGGTTCTTCCGTAACTGACGAGGACATGGCCGCCCTTATCAAACAGGAGACAGCAGCCTTGCAGTCAAAAATGGATGCCCTTTCCGAGGAGTTAAAAATGGCCCTCATCCCCAGGGACCCCAATGCGGAAAAGGATATCATCGTGGAGATACGGGCGGGGACGGGCGGCGATGAGGCCGCCCTCTTTGCCGCTGACCTTTACCGTATGTACAGCCGCTACGCGCAGAACCAGAAATGGAAAATCGATGTCATCAGCCTTAGTGAGAGCGGCGGCGGGGGCTTTAAGGAAATTATCTTCGAGGTCCGGGGCAAGAAAGCTTACAGCCGGCTGAAATACGAAAGCGGCGTACACCGCGTGCAGCGCGTGCCGGTCACCGAGGCATCGGGCCGCATTCATACCTCCACCGCGACGGTAGCCGTCCTTCCCAAGGCGGAGGAAGTGGATATCGATATCAATCCAGACGACCTGCGGATAGACATCTTCCACAGCGGCGGCGCGGGTGGCCAGAACGTTAATAAAGTGGCCTCCGCTATCCGTATCACCCACTTGCCTACCGGCATGGTCGTCGTCTGCCAGGACGAGCGTTCCCAGCTTCAGAATAAGATAAAAGCCATGTCCGTGCTGCGCACCCGCCTGCTGGACATCGAACGGCGCAAGCAGGAGGAAGCGATTACCTCCCAGCGCCGCTCGCAGGTTGGCACCGGAGAGCGCGCCGAGAAGATCAGGACTTACAATTATCCCCAGGACCGCATCTCCGACCACCGCATCAACCTTACCGTACATAATCTGCCCCGCTTCATGGACGGCGACCTGGATGGGCTGATCGACGCGCTGGCGACCGAGGAACAGACCAGACTGCTCGAAGGTGAGCGGGTGTGAACCGCCGCCAGGCCCTCGCTCGAGCCCGCGATATCCTGGCTGACCATCACATCGAAGATGCCTATCTTGAAGCCGAGATTCTTTTAAGGCACGTTCTCGGTACCGACCGCGCCCGTTTTTTAGCCGGCCTGGAAGAGGCCATTTCAGATTCTCAAGTATCCATGTTTTTAAAGCTCGTACAACGCCGTGCCGGCGGCGAGCCGTCGGCCTATATCGTAGGCCACCGGGAGTTCTACGGATTGAATTTTTTCGTGGATCCCCGCGTCCTCATTCCCCGCCCGGAGACGGAGCTCCTCGTGGAAAAAGCGCTGGAAATCTGCCGAAGCAGTCCGGTAAAAACAATCACGGATGTCGGCACCGGTTGCGGCAATATCGCTGTTAGCCTAGCGGTCATCCTGAGAGATGTAAAAATCCGTGCTATAGATATTTCTATCGAAGCTTTACTTGTTGCTGAACAAAACGCGGCGCTAAATGAAGTCAAAAGCCGTATCTCGTTTTTACAAGGTAATCTCTTGAAACCGCTCCGAAAACCTGTAGATATGATCGTCGCCAACCTGCCGTACGTTAAAAGCTCTGATTTACCGGCTAATGGATTTGAACCCGAACTTGCTCTAGATGGTGGGGGAGATGGACTCGACATAATGCGCAGCTTGGGTTCGCAGGTAAAAGGTAAACTGAACCTTCCCGGCTGGCTATTGCTGGAAATTGGGCTTGGGCAGGCGGAAGCGGTAACGCAGGAGCTAAAGGGGACATTCACTGCGGCGCAGATCGAGGTCAGCCGTGACCTGGCCGGCATCGAACGTCTGGTATGCCTCCGTTTGACACAACGGCGAGCACAATGCTAAATTATTCCTGAATTCCCCGCTGAATTTTAAAAGAAAAGGTATTTAAATGAATATCATCGTGTGCGTGAAACAGGTTATCGACCCGGAGGCGCCGCCGGCCAGCTTTAAAATCGACGCCGCGGATAATAAAGCAGAGATGCGCGGCGTCTCACCGGTCATCGACCCCTATGGCGAGTTCGCCGTCGAGGCCGCTCTCCGTCTTAAGGAAGCTCACGGCGGCAAGGTGACCGTCTTGAGCCTGGGCGTCAATCTACTGCGCGAGGTCGTCAAGAAAACGCTGGCCATGGGCGCCGACGAGCTTGTTCTCCTTGAGGATGAAGCTTATGTGGGCGGCGATGGCTATACCACCGCTGCTTCGCTGGCCGCCGCCATCAAAAAGAAAGCCGATTACCAACTTATTCTCTGCGGCCGTGAAGCCTCGGATACCAACGCCGGGCAGACCGGCCCCGCTATCGCCGAGATGCTGGGTTTGCCCTGCGTCACGCTGGCGCGCAAGCTTGAGGCTGTGGATGGGAAACTCAAGATACAGCGTGTCAGTTCTACCGGCTATGACGTTGTGGCAGTTCCGCTGCCGGCGGTGGTCACCGTGAGTAATGAGGTCGGCCAGCCGCGTTACCCGACGATTAAAGGCATCATGGCCGCCAAGAAAATCGAGCCGGTCATCTGGAAGCCGGCGGATATCGGCCTCGGCCCGTCGCAAATCGGCGCTAACGGACGGCGGGCGGAATTGAAAAAGCTCTTTCAGCCGGTGCATGAAGGTAAATGCGAAATCGCGGCAGGGGATACACCGGAAGAAATGGCGGTCAACCTGGCGGTCAAACTGCGGGAAGCCAGGATATTATAAAGTGTTCTGGACAGGAGATTGATCATGTCTGATTTTAAGGGCGTTGCCGTTTATTGTGAACCAAAAGGCGAAAAATTGCTGCCGATCTCCGCGGAAGGATTGGGCATCGGCCGGAAACTGGCGGATGGCCTCGGGCAGGAGCTTATGGCGGTTATCATAGGCAGCGGCATCGGTGGCATCACCCAACAGGCTATAGCTTCTGGCGCCGATAAGGTCTATGTCATCGATTCTCCTGATTTTAAAGACTATCAGCCGGACGCATACCTGCTGGCACTGGAGAAATTTGCCGGCCAGGTGAAACCCGCCATCATCATCATGGGACAAACAGATACCGGCCGTGAGCTGGCGCCGCGGCTGGCTTTCCGGCTGGGCACCGCCGCCACGATGGACTGCGTTGACCTGGCGCTGGATCCGGATACCAAACGCCTGTTGCAGACCAAGCCGGTTTACGGCGGCAATGCCCAGGCCGTTTTTACCACCGCCACCGACCCCCAGATAGTTACCATCCGCACTAAAGCCATGACTGCATTTGCTCCGGACGCTTCCCGCCAGGGAGAAATTATCAATTTTCCGGTAACAATCGACGCCTCTGTTATTAAGGCTAAAATCGTTGACCGGGTGGTGGAAGAGGTCGCCGGCATCAAGCTGGAGGATGCCCAGATAGTCGTCTCCGGCGGTCGTGGCATCGGCAACGCTGAAGGTTTCAAACAGCTTGAAGAGCTGGCCAGACTGCTGAAAGGGGCCGTCGGCGCCAGCCGCCCTCCCTGTGATAACAAATGGATCGGGGATACGGTCCAGATAGGGCTGACCGGCAAGATCATCGCGCCGGAGGTCTATATCGCCGTCGCTATTTCCGGCTCCAGCCAGCACATGAGCGGCTGCTCCGGCTCCAAGACGATCATCGCCATCAACAAGGATAAAGAAGCCAATATCTTCAAGCAAGCCCGCTATGGCGTGGTAGGGGACTGGAAAAAGGTGCTGCCGGCTTTTACCCGGAAGCTCAAGGAGCTGATGGCGGCCTGAAGTTGTCGGCTTTACATAAGATAAAGTAATTGAAGTGGTGTTTAAACAGGGATTCAGGTCTACATAAATAGAAAGGCGCCCCGCATTTACTTACCGGGACGCCTCGTAGTAATAAGTATCGTAATTCCGCCTAGGTCTTTTCGGCTTTTTCCGCCTGTTTCTGGGCGATCAGCTTCTGTGTGATATTGGCCGGGACCTCTTCGTAGTGGTCGAACTCTACCGTGTAAGTCGCCCGCCCCTGTGTCATCGATTTCAGGTCGATGGTGTAGCGCTGGATTTCCGATAACGGCACCTTGGCCTCGATAACGTTGGTGTCCCTCTCCGGGTTCATCCCCATGACGCGGGCCCGCTTGGTGTTCAGGTCGCCGATGATGTCCCCGGTGAGGTCATTGGGCACGGTCACTTTCAGGTCCATGATGGGCTCGAGCAGTATCGGGCGGCCATCGGCCATGCCTTTCTTGAACGCCCCCGCCCCGGCAATCTTGAAGCAGATTTCCGAAGAGTCGACCTCGTGGTAGCTGCCGTCGTAAAGCGTTGTCTTCACGCCCACCACCGGGTAGCCGCACAAGCTGCCCTCAGCGTAGGCTTCCACTACCCCTTTTTCCACTGCCGGGAAGAAGTTCCTCGGAACTCTGCCTCCCGTTACCCGTTCCGTAAAGACGTTCTCGCCACGCTCCGGTATCGGTTCCAACTCCAGCAGGACATGTCCGTACTGGCCGTGGCCGCCGGACTGTTTCTTGTGCTTATATTCGGCTTTGGCCACCGGCAAAGTGATGGTCTCGCGGTAGGGCACCTTAGGGATGGATAGCTCCACGTTCACCCCGAACTTGCGCTGCATCTTCTCTGCTGCCACGGAAAGATGCGTGTCCCCCATGCCGGAAAGGATCGTCTCGGCGGTACCGAGCTCGCGGTGGACCTTGAGGGTGGGGTCTTCCTCCGCCAGTCGTGAAAGCGCGGAGCCCATTTTGTCGATGTCCGTCTTGGTCTTGGGATAGACCGCTTCGCGGAAAATCGGGGTGGGGAAAACGATGGGCGAAAGTTTTACCTGTTTATCCTGGGCGCACAGCGTATCGCCGGTGCTGGTCACGTTAAGTTTGGCCACCGCCCCAATATCGCCCGCCCGGACTTCGGAAGTCGCTTCCTGGGTCTTGCCTCGCATGAAATACAACTGTCCGATGCGTTCCGCCGCGCCCTGGCTAGCGTTATAAGCCGAAGAGTTGCTGGTAAAAACGCCATTGTAGACGCGGAAATAGGTCAGCTTGCCCACGTACGGGTCGGCTGTGGTTTTGAACACCAAAGCGGCCAGCGGAGCGCTTTCTGATGGATCGGTGGCGCCGGTAGAGATTAACACTTTTTGTTCTTTGGGCAGCGGCAGACAGTCGCAGATGGCATCAAGTATCCGGTTAACGGCCACGTTTTGCAGCGCGGAACTGGCCAGGACCGGCACGATTTTCCCGCTGACCACGGCTTTTCTCAAGGTGGCGGTGAGTACATCCAGGGCGATGGATTCGCCGCCCAGGTATTTCTCGATCAGAGCATCGTCCACCTCGGCGATGGCTTCAACCAGTTTTTCGCGGTAGCTTTCTGCCTGCGCTTTTAAGGCGGCGGGCACCTCCGCTTCTTTGGTCGGCGAGCCGGTATAGGCTTTCATCGTCAGCAGGTCCACCACTCCCTGGAAGCTGGTGTGGGCGCCGATAGGTATTTGCATCGGCACACAGCGGTTGTTGAGTTTGGCCTTAATGTCATTAACGACTTTAGCGAAATCGGCGTTCTCGCGGTCCATCTTGTTAACCACAATGAGCCGCGGCAATTTGGCTTCCTCGCAATAGCCCCAGGCCATCTCCATGCCGACTTCTACCCCGGACGTAGCATCGAGAACGATGATCGCGCCTTCGCTGACGCGTACGCCGGCCTTTACTTCTCCGACGAAGTCCTGGTAGCCCGGAGCATCCAGGATATTGACTTTCTTGTCCCGCCACGGCACGGGCAATATTGAAAGGTTGATGCTGATACGGCGCTTGGCTTCGTCCGGATCGTAATCGGAGACGGAAGACCCATCATCCACTTTGCCGATACGGTTGGTAACCCCGGCGTTGAACAGCATGGCCTCGGATATGGATGTCTTGCCGGCACCTCCGTGAGATAAAAGGATGATGTTGTGGATATTATCCAGACCGTACTTAGGCATGCAACCACCTGCTCTCTAAAGTTTTCGTGTAATATTATAACCGCAGTCGATGGAATACGGCAAGCTTTAGGTATTAGGAGTAATTTTTCGCTCATGGTTTGACAGGCTCAACACGAGCGGCGGCACATGGCGAAAAGCTGTATCCGAAGCTATTTCCCGAACGTGTCCCTGACCGTGAGTTCGGCTAGATCCTTGCGTGGCGGGGTTTTGCCTTCTTGGTCCGGCACGCCGACGGGGAACAAAGCGACGATGCGGTAGCCTTTAGGGACATTAAGGGCTTTTTCCGCCTGGGCGGCATCGAAAGCGCCGATGATGACCGCCCCCAGTCCCTCCGCGTGGGCGGCCAGCACCATGTTCTGCACGGCCAGTGCCGTATCGAACATGAACCAGTCGCCTTTATCAGTGATGTAGCCTTCGGGACCTTTACCGCCGGATTTACCCATTTCCGCGCAGACTGCGATGACCACCGGCACGGTATTCATGGCGGCGGTAGCGGGATTGGGTATTTCCCGGTCCGGCAACTTAATCTTCATCAGGGTATCTACCAGTTTGGCTTTAATCTTGGGGTCGCGCACCACGACAAAGCGCCAGCACTGGGAATTCGCCCACGACGGCGCCCAGCGGCCGGCCTCTAAAATTTTATTGATTTTGTCGTCACTGACGGCATCCGCTTTATAACGGCGGATGCTTCTCCGGGTCTTGATGGCTTCAAATAGCTCCACGTATATCTCCTTATAACATTACTGTATATCCGTCTAATTTCCGTATTTTTCTCTAAATAGCACTTCGGCCAGCTGTTTACGCGGTGAGACCTGCCCCTTATGATCGGGCACGCCCAGCGGCGTCATCGTGACCACAGTAAAGTCCGGGGGCACGCCGAGCATTTTCTCAACTTTACCGGCATCGAAGCCCCCCACGATTACCGTGCCCAGCCCCAGGGCGTGGGCGGCCAGCACCAGGTTTTCCACCGCCAGAGCGATATCGAACATATACCAGCATTCACCTTTATCGGTGACTAGTGTCCCGTCGCCCCTGAAGCCGGCTTTACCTTTTTCCGCGCAGACCACAATGAGCACCGGAGCCTGCTTGATGGAGTTGGCCGCGGCGTTCTCTACCCACTCGGTATCGATTTTTTCTTTGGTGAGCGTGCCGGCGATGTCGGCTTTTATTTTGACATCGCGCACCACGATAAAGCGCCAGCACTGGAGGTTGCCCCAGGATGGTGCCCAGTGGGCCGCTTCCAGGATAGCTTCGACCGTCCTGTCATCGATAGGGTTGCTTTTGTAATGGCGTATGCTTCTCCGGTTTTTTATGGCCTCAAAAACATCCATGTCGCCCCCCTTTTTCTCCGGTCTAATTTTCCCAGGCGCCTTTACCGATCAGCGCTACAAAGCGGCAGCCCCCCAGTTTTTCCACCCTGGTTTTATTTTTTTCTTTAACTACCTTATATAGTTCCTGTAAATTACGCGGGCCGGCGGGTATGACCATCCTGCCGCCGTTTTTTAGTTGTGTTAATAGGTCGTCGGGTATCTGGGGTGCGCCCGCCGTGACCAGGACGGCATCATACGGGGCGCTCTCTGGCCAGCCGAGCGTTTCACCGGCGAGGTGTATCTCGATGTTAGTATAGCCCAGGCTATCCAGCACTTTCCGGGCGGATTCCGCCAGGGCCGGTACGCGCTCGACGGAGATTACTTTTTTCGCCAGTTCCGCCAATATCGCGGTCTGGTAGCCGCTGCCGGTACCAAGCTCTAATACCTTTTCTTTGCCGGTAAGTTCCAGCGCTTCCGTCATCAGCGCGATAATGTAGGGCTGCGAGATGGTTTGGTACCAGCCGATCGGCAGCGGGCCGTCTTCATACGCCAGGTCGCGGCTGATCTCGGGCACGAATTTTTCACGGGGTATGCGGGACATGGCATCGAGTACCCGCTGGTTTTTTATCTCGGTACCGAGATGCGCCACTAATCTGGCCCGTGCCGCGTCGTAGTCCCTCATAGCTAAAGCGAAAAACTACCTAAAAATAACTGCCAATATGATCATCACGATGACCACGATACCGGTCAAAATACCGATGAACTTAAGCTCGCCGACGATTAGCGACCGATCCATAGTGGCTATCGCCGATACATTAGCCGCGGCCTTACGTGCCGGAGAACCGCCCGCGCGGGCGATAGGCGCCGCCGCCGGTTTGGCGGGGGCTGTCTGGCCGGCTTGCAACGGCTGAGCGGCTGGCACCGGCTGGCCGGTCGCCGCCATTTGCGGCTGCTGCCTTACTTTATTGCGATGAGGATGCTTACCTCGGCCGTGTTTGGATTTAGCGGGCATCCGTTACCTCCTGTAATTGCTATTTAGCCCTGGGATGTGACTTATCGTAGGACCTCCGCACCTGGTCGGTGGTCAGGTGCGTATAAACCTGGGTGGTAGAAATGTTGGCATGCCCCAGCAGCTCCTGTACCGAGCGTAAATCGGCGCCGCCGCTGAGCATGTGAGTGGCAAAGCTGTGCCGTAAGGTATGGGGGCTGATCTGTGGGCTCAAACCGGCGGACTTGGCGTATTCCTTTAGCTTTTGCCAGAATCCCTGCCGGGTCAGCCGGTCGCCGCGGGCGTTGAGAAACAGCGCAATTTCTTTACGACCGTGAGACAGCTTGGGCCGGTCTTCGTCGACATATTTCTTCACCGCCATGGCGACATTCTGGTAGAGAGGGATGATGCGTTCTTTTCTGCCTTTGCCGATACAGCGCACGAAGTAGTCACCCTCGAAGTTGACGTCGCCCATGTTGAGAGCCACCAGCTCGCTGATTCTCATGCCGCTGGCGTAAAGCAGTTCCAGCATCGCCCTGTCACGTTTGGCTTCTGAAGTGGAGAGTTTGGCCGGTTGCTCAAGCAGCAGCCGGACCTGACTGATAGGTATCGGTTTAGGTAAAGCCTTGCCCACGCTGGGCGAGGCCATGTTTTCCGTGGGGTCGTTCTTGATATGTCCCTCGGCCAGCATGAAGCCGAAGAAAGACCGTGACGCCGCCACTTTCCTGGCGATAGTGGTGGCCACATAGCCCCGCTCTTTAAGGTGCAGCATATAGCTCAGCATGTTCTGCCGGTTGAAGTTAGCCCAGGACGCAGGATGGACTTCTTTCCCGGCAAATTCAGCGAGTCCTGTGAGGTCGTTATGGTAGGCGGAAATAGTATGTTCTGAATATCCTTTCTCCACTGCCAGATAGTGTAGAAAGTTTTCGATTGACTCTTTCATGATTTCTCCTCGCGGCCGGATTACGGGCCGATAATGCGTTAAAAGCTTTTCAATCTTTATTTTAACATAATATTTTAAGATTAAAAAGGGAAACGTCCGCCGCAGTAAATCGGCAGCTTTGCCCCAAGTAGAATTATAGTACTGTCGGCGGAAAAATGTAATGGCAAAAACCCGCTTTTCGCCAATTTGCCAAGGGTGGCAGTCTCGGCCGCTGGTGGGGGTTACCCACCAGTACTATTACCTTACCTGTTTCCCATTACCAAATAGCTATTGTATGGGGGACGAAAGGTATATATGATGAATTCAGTAGCATTCGTAAATCTCAAAAGGCGACTTGACTATGGCAGGACCGATCGAAGAAGCCCAGAATATCTTACATAAAAGATCGCCGGAACCGGAGGCTTTGCGCCTCATCCCGGAGACGATGGCCCGTAAATACGTGGCTATCCCGGTAGTGGTTGACGGCAATATCCTGCGGGTGGCGATGGCCAACCCGTCCGATATTCTCGCCCTGGAAGCCCTCGCCAGCTGGAGCCAGATGCGCATTGAGGCCGAGGCTGCCCCGCCGGATGAAATTATCGAATCTATTGATTTTAATTATAAAAATTATGAAGAGATAGAAAAACAGATCTCAAATATCTCTTTCGCCAATGATAGTAAAGCATCCAAGCAGTTCGTGGTGGATACGGACACGGAAGCCCCGGTGGCGCAGGCGCTGACGCTGATTATCGATGAAGCTGTCAAAGCCAGAGCATCGGACATCCACCTCCACCCCGGAGAAGACAAATTAAGAGTTCGTTTCCGTATCGATGGTACCCTCCACGATATGTTCTCTTTGCCGTTATCTACCTTAACTCAGCTGATTTCACGTATTAAAATCCTCGGCAACATGAACATTGCCGACCATCACCGGCCACAGGACGGCCAATTCTCATTGAATGCCAAGGGGCGCCAGATTGATATTCGTGTGGCTATTATCGCCACCGTCTATGGAGAAATGGCGGTACTGCGGCTGCTGGACAAATCCCGGGCCAGCCTTAACCTTAAAGAGCTCGGGTTCCTCCCGGACAGCCTGGTCAGGTACCAGAGAATGCTCAAAGTACCTTATGGCGTGATCCTGGTCAGCGGCCCCACCGGTGCTGGTAAAACCACCACGTTATATGCCTCGCTGAACTCTCTCGACCATTCGGAGCGCAACATTATTACCGTTGAAGACCCGGTAGAGTACCGTTTTTCCCATATTAACCAGATACAGGTTAACTCGCGCGCCGGCATTACCTTTGCCAGCGGCTTAAGGTCAATCCTGCGGCTTGACCCGGATGTTATCCTCATCGGTGAAATCCGTGACGCGGAAACGGCCAGTATCGCCATCCAGTCGGCGCTTACCGGCCACCTGGTGCTTTCTTCCATACACGCTAACGATGCTGTGGGTGTGGTCATGCGCCTCCTCGACCTTGGTGTGGAGCCTTTCCTGGTGTCTTCCGCTTTAATCGGCGTCGTCGCCCAGCGGATGGTACGGTGCAACTGCCCCAAGTGCTCCCGCCCGGTCAAAGCTTCGCCGGAAGAAAACGTGATTTACAGCCAGGAAATCGGTGAAGAAAAGGCCGAGTTTTATCATGGCGCGGGCTGCAAATCCTGTGCCAACAGCGGCTACCGGGGGCGTACCGGCATCTTTGAAATCCTATGCACCAGTGATGATTTCAAATCGTTACTTGTACAAAGGGCTACCAACGCTGAACTGCGCACCCAGGCTATCAAAGACGGGATGATTACCCTGTTAAGGGATGGCATGCGGAAAGTTCAGCAAGACGTCACCACACCCGCAGAAGTGCTGCGTAATACTTATTCCGTGGCTTAAAAAATAATAGTTGGTTGTTTGTATATCAGGGATCAGGCGGGGAAAATAAATGATATACCAGTACATGGCTTGTAGCGAAACAGGCGAGATCGTTAGGGGTAAGCTTTCGGCGTCCGGTGAGGAAGCCATCGCCGAGAAGCTGGGCTATGCCGGCTACCGCCTGATTAACCTGCGGCCGTATATTCCTTTCTTAAGCTTTGGG
The DNA here is from genome assembly GCA_050018395.1 of Dehalococcoidales bacterium. Lineage (GTDB taxonomy): Bacteria > Chloroflexota > Dehalococcoidia > Dehalococcoidales > RBG-16-60-22 > RBG-13-51-18. The sequence goes on along the minus strand of JBEKAC010000012.1, from coordinate 23,407 downwards.
AACCTGACCGCCGGGCTCTTCCCGGTCAAACCCAACGATATCATCATGCTTTTCCGCCAGCTTGCTCTGCTCATCGAGTCCGGCGTAAACATCGTTACTGCGCTCGACCTCTTGAAAGAACAGATATCCAACCGTAACTTGAAAAGGGTCATGGCCCAGGTTATCGCTGATATCCGGGCGGGGAACCAGCTCTCTGTGGCCTTGAGCCATCATCCGGACATTTTCAATACTCTGGCCTGTCGTACCCTGGGCATCGGCGAACAGACCGGAGGTTTGGAAACGATGCTGCGGCAGGTTGCGGATTATATGGAAAAAGAATCAGTCACCAGAAAAGGCATCAAGGGCGCCCTGATATACCCGGTCATGGCGCTGGTCGTCGCGGTAGCGGTCGTCTCCCTTATGATGTTCTTCGTGTTACCGGCTTTCGCCGGCTTTTATGCGGACCTCGGCGCCAAACTACCCGGTATCACGCGGATGATGTTGAGCCTTTCTGCAATTCTCAGACACCATTACAAGATAATGTTATTGAGTATCTTAAGTGTTTTCGGGGTGGCCATCATCTATCTTAGAACGACGGAAGGCAAGTATAATCTTGACCGCTTCATGCTGCGCATGCCTATTATGGGCAAAGTGCGGCATCTTAACGAGCTTGCCCGCGCTGCGCGCAGTATCTCCCTGCTTTACAATGCCGGTTTGCCGCTGACAGAGATAATGCCTCTGGTAATCCAGGGCTGCAGCAACCGTGTCATGGCACAGGCGCTCTATAAAGTGCAGGAAGAGATGCTCAAAGGAGAAGGACTGGCCAAGCCTATGTCCAAGAGTCCTCTTTTCCTGCCGATGATGGTGCAAATGGTCAAGGTCGGCGAGGAAACCGGCAGCCTCGATGCTTCTTTGCAGGCCGTCGCCAATAACTATGAGGCTGAAGCCCAGGAGAAGACCAAGAACTTTATCGCTTTGATCCAGCCGGTGATGACGATCTTTATCGCCGGTATCGTCGGTCTTATCGCTCTTTCGATGGTTTCGGCAATGTACTCGATGTACGGACAGACGACGTTCTAAATTAATAGGCGGTGTCATGTTAAAAGGCATAAAAATCAGTAAAACGGGCTGGATAATCCTGGCGGCAGGTATCTTTGTCGTTGTGCTGGCGTTTCTGGGTATCACGCGTTCCGGCCAGGTGAAGCAGCAGAATAAACTGGGAACGGATCTGGCTACGTCCCAGACCAGGCTGGATAAAGTAGATACCGGCAGTAACCAGGGACAGTTGGATGAGCTAAAACAACAGCTGGCTGACAGCGAACAGCAGCTCGCGGGAATCAAGGAGAAGCTCCATCAGCCCATCCAGAGCGTCGATGTCGCTGACAAGTTTTATGAACTCGGCAAGTCTTACAGCGTCAACGTCACCATTTTTAGCTCCACCAAGATCGTCGATGGCGCTTATCAGGGCGTGCCATGTTCGCTGATTTCCCTTCGGGGCACGGCTGAAGGCGACGTGCCCAATATCGTGGATTTTGTCGCCGGCCTGAATGACAATTTCACCACCGGATATGTAGAATCCGCCAGTATCCAGATAGCTGATGTTTCTACCAACGATACTAACAGGGCCGATATTAGCCTCGTTGTTTATTCTTATGAAGGAAATTAGATATGCCTAAAGATTCTGTATCTATTTATATTGACGATACCAGCATCCGCCTGATGGTTACGCACGGCAAGCGTATCATCAAGCTGGCTGATGCCCCGCTGGACCTCAGCCTCGTTGAAATCGATAGCAAGGAAAAAGAAGACCAGTTAGCCGCGCGGATCAAGGGCCTTTTAAAGAGCAACAATGTAAACGAAAAAAAGATCATCCTCGGCTTGAGCGGCCTGCATTCTCTAACGCGCACCATAGTTTTCCCCACCCTTCCCCGCCCGATGGTCAAGGAAGCGATTACCAGGGAAGCCAGGCGGGTCCTGCCCGTACCGCTAGAGCAACTGTACCACTCCTGGCAGATCGTTTCCACGTCCGGCGAAAAAATGCAGGCGTTCCTGGTGGCCATGCCGCGTCAGATCGCCGATATGATCATGAGGGTTTTCAATCAGGTCGGCTGCAAGCCTTACCTGATGGATATCAAGCCCCTGGCGCTGGCCAGGCTGGCCAAAGAACCCGATGCCGTCATTGTGGACGTTCAGTCCAAAGAATATGATATCATCGTCATGTTGCACGGCATTCCCCAGCCGATACGTACGGTGGCATTCCCCCAGGAATCGCTACAGCTGGCGGACAAACTGGCGATTGTGACGGAAGACGTTAAACGTACCGTGCAGTTTTTCAACTCGAACAATGGGGACGACCAGATAAAGCCGGAAACGACGATGTACGTGTCCGGAGAGATCGCCGATGAGCCCGAGATTTATGAAGCCCTGGCCAAAGACATGGGCTTTAAAGCTGTACTGCTAACCTCGCCGCTGAAGTGTCTGAAGCAATTGGACCCGTCGCGCCACTTAATTAACGTAGGCCTGGCGCTTAAAGAATACCCCGCCGAAGCCCGGCCGCTGCTGCCTAACTTTAACACTTTGCCAGAACCTTACAGACCCAAACAGGTCCCGATGAGCCGTTTGCTGGCGATACCGGCCATCGGCATCGCGGTCGCCATATGTATCATTTTGACACTTACAGTACAGCACGCCGCCGCCAACATAAGCAAGGCGCAGAACCAGCTGAAAAACAACAACTTCCTCATCGAGAAAAAACAGAATGATAAAAAGGTCCTGGCTCAAAACATCAGTGATACTAAAGCGGCGGTGGATGCTACCGACCAGGCTTACCAGGCTTTCTTTGACGCTTATAAGAATATGAACCGGGCCGGAGACCTGATTAATGGAGATATTAAAGGCGTCGTCGATGATGTGAGTGAAAACCTTACCATCAGCACGATCAGCCATGACGGGTCTCAGGTTGTCATTTCTGGTAAGGCGGACAACGAGCAGCCGGTCTTGCAGTATGTCCGCAATCTTTTTGCCACGGAAAGATATTCTCAGATTACTATTACCGCCATCAGCGTCAAACAGGACAATGATGGCAACAATTATGTTGAATATTCGTTGACTGGCTATTTGAGGGGAGACAGAAATTGATCGACCTTGCGGCGTTAATGCGGCTAGGCAAACAGAAAAGCGCTTCGGACCTGCATCTGGTAGCGTCCCGGCCGCCGCTTTATCGCATTCACGGTAGCCTGGCCCCCGTCGATAGTCTGCCGGACCTGACCGCGGAGGATATTGATGAAGCGTTGCGGCAGGTAGCCACGGAAAAAGAATTAGCTGAATTTCATCAAAACCTCGAACTGGACTTCGGCCGTACCGTCGCCGAGGTCGGCCGTGTTCGTTTTAATGCCGCCCGGCAGCGGGACACGACCAGCCTGGCTCTCCGTCTCCTGCCCTCGAAAATCCCTACTCCGGAAGAGCTCGGTTTGCCCAAGGTCTGTAAAGAGCTGGTGACGCGCCCGCGCGGTCTGATTGTCATCAGCGGCCCGACCGGCAGCGGCAAATCGACGACGCTGGCTGCCATGATCGACTATCTTAACCAGATCGAATGCCGCCGCGTGGTGACCATTGAGGACCCCATCGAGTACACATACGTAAACAACAAATGCACTATAACCCAGCGCGAGCTCGGCCACGATACGCTTTCTTTTGCCGAAGCGCTGCGGCACGTCCTGCGGCAGGACCCGGACGTTATCCTCGTGGGTGAAATGCGTGACCTGGAAACCGCCTCGACGGCGCTCACCGTCGCCGAAACCGGCCACCTTGTCTTGACCACCGGCCATGCCCCCAGCGCCTACCAGGCTGTGGAACGTATCACCAACATGTTCCCTCCCCATGAGCGTACGCTAACCCAGACCCGTATCGCCTCGCTGCTGGTCGGTATTTTCTGCCAGGCCCTGGTGCCCAAGGCTGATGGTACCGGCCGTGTCGCTGCCGTCGAGGTGATGCTGGCTAATCCCGCCGTCAGGAACCTTATCCGTGAAGGCAAGACCTTCCTGTTGCCCAACACCATCCGCATGAGCACGAACCAGGGCATGGAGCTCCTCGACCAGGCTCTCTTCCGACTCTACCGCGCCGGCACCATCACCCGTGAGATGGTCTTCGATTTCTGCAACGACCGTGATGAAGTCATCAAATAACCAGCGCCGGTAAAGGCTCTTAATCACTCGGGTTGGTCTTTCTTACCGCTATTTCCCTAGGACTAACGTCCAAATTGTCCATTTACTTCCATTCGTGGTATTGACGTTCCTCTTTATTTAAAGGTAATAACACAACTTTAAAATATTGATGTCCTTCTACACCTACCCCAGGTATCAAGCTAGTGGGTTGTAAAATAGAGATATGACCTCGTATTTGCTATAATTTAGGTATCCGTCAAATTATTCCTGCGAGGTACCATCGTGAAAAGGACCGGCGTTTTTTATCATGATATCTGCGGTAAAGAAGCCTATTCAAGCCTGGCCATGGGCGTGGCCGATGGGTTTGCCGGCATTGAAAAAGCCGGGCTTTTTAACCAACCCAACGTTACCTATTTTGAGTCCCGCCCGGCGCTGGAAAAAGAGATTGCCCGGATTCACACCCAACCCTGGATCAATGAAGTAAAGCGCAGCGAGTGGTGGCGCGTCTCGCTTTATTCCATCGGCGGGGTCCTGGAAGCCACGGAAAAAATCCTCGGCGGAGAGCTGGACAACGCCTTAGCGATCGCCGGCGTGGGCGGTCATCACGCCCACCGCGATAGCGCCTGGGGCGGCTGCTATTTCAGTGTTACCGGGCTGGCTATACCTCACGCCCGGGAGCTGTTTAAGGCACGCCGGTTTGCCATTGTGGATACGGATACGCACCATGCCGACGGCGTCCGCGATATTTTCAAGGACGATGATAATGTCCTGCACATCTGTTTCTGCCACGACTATGGCTGGGAATACCAGCCGGGCAGCCTTACCGCCAACCAGACCAAGCTTTGCTTCGGGCACGGCTACTCTGATGAAGAGGAAATCGCCCTGGTGCGGAAAAACGTGCCGGAAAGAGTGAAGGATTTCAAGCCGGATATGCTTTTCTGGATTTGCGGCATGGATACCCACCGTGATAGCTATGGCACCCAGGCCTTAAGCGAGCAGTGTTACCCCAAACTGGCCCAGATAATCAAAGATACCGCCGAGCAGGCCTGCGGCGGTAAACTGCTCGTGAAGACCTGCTGTAATGCCCCGCCCCATGCCACCTCCTACGCTTTGCCCCGCATCGTCAATTGCCTGGCGGAGCTTAACCTGTATCCGGGGGAATAGATGGCTTTTGTCATTCTGAGCGTTCATCCTGAGCTTGTCGAAGGATAGCGAAGAATCCCGGGGCAGGGTAGGGGAACTAAGCCATTCCCCACAACTTTTTGCCTGTTACCATTGACGAAAAGTGTAATTCCCTGCCTATTGAGGTCCTCAGACAACAAAAAACCTGCCAGCAGCTTTACTCATTTTTACTGCCGGCAGGTTTTTAGGTTCTATTATTATTATCTTATATTTTATTATTTTCGCTATTAGATTAAGGCGTCACGCCCTTGAAGGTTACCTGGGTAACATCGCCGGTAGTCGTAATACTATACTTACCCGCAACATTGGCAACGCCACCGGCGATATAGTCGCCTACCCAAAAGCCACCACCGACAAGGACATCGCCGTTGGCATGGGTAACACCGCCGTACGGCTTGGATGTTGCGTCGGTCGTGTTGCCGAAAGTGAATGGGCCGGCACCGCCGGTGCCGGTGACGTTGTTGGAGACCGCGTCGGCCATGGCGGCGGTTACGGCCGTCTGGACGTTGGCGTACTCCGTCTCCGCGGCTTCCGATTTCCCCTTGCCGATGAACTTGCCTACGTTAGGCACGGCCACGGCTGCCAGCACGCCGAGTATGGCGACGACGACCAGCAACTCGATGAGGGTGAAGCCTTTTTCTCCATAGCGGAACTTCCTGAAGAAGCTTTTCATGTTGTGTACCTCCTATGTCTAAGCTTTTATTTTTATTTACCCTATTTACAGCTTAGCATAACCATAATTTTGTTCAATAATGTATTAGTCCCAATCATAAATGGGAGAAAAGTCCTATTCTGTACGTAAAGAGACAACAGGAAGGAACGCAAAATTCAGAAACAGCTTGTCCAGGATAATAAACAACGAGACTCTCTTAAGTAGCGACATACATTTTGCCCAGTTTCGTCAATTACCTGGTGGATCTAAAACTTTACCTACGGCGAATAGTTCTGCTGTCATTCCGACTGTAACGAAGAATACAGGGGCGGGGTTGGGGCAGGGGAACTATAAACTGTCAACCGTCAACTAAAACTAGATAACTAATGATTTATCCCGTCGCTGTTTTCAGACAACAAAAAACCTACCAGCAGCGTCGATGAAAATTTACTGCTGGTAGGTTTTCAGGTTATCTTTTGATCTACTTTATATCTTAAAGTTTTCGCTATATGGATTAAGGCGTCGTGCCCTTGAACATTTCTTGGGTGACATCGCCGGTAGTAGTAATAGAATATCTACCCGCAACGTTGGCTACGCCACCGGCGATATAGTCGCCTACCCAAAAGCCACCACCGACAAGAAGATCACCAGTGCCATGGATAGTGCCACCGTAGGGTTTGCTGGTATGATCGCCGATATTACCGAATTCGAAGGGTCCGGCGCCGCCGGTGCCGGTGACGTTGTTGGAGACCGCGTCGGCCATGGCGGCGGTTACGGCCGTCTGGACGTTGGCGTACTCCGTTTGCGCCGCTTCGGTCTTCCCTTTACCGATGAACTTGCCGACGTTAGGCACGGCTACGGCCGCCAGCACGCCGAGTATGGCGACGACGACCAGCAACTCGATGAGGGTGAAGCCTTTTTCTCCATAGCGGAACTTCCTGAAGAAACTTTTCATGTTGGGTACCTCCTATATTTACGCTTTTATTTTTCTTTACCCTATTTCCAGCTTAACATAGTAGTAGTCTTATACAATGACGATTCAGTCCCCTTTATCGATGGGAAAAAAGTACTACCACTGCTTTTGCGATGGTAATGGGAAAAACGCCTCATCCGCATATAGCTTATGCGCTTAAGACATTATTGACGATAATACTCTCCCTTAATTCGGTTGGAGGTAAACCCCTGTTTTTAGAGGGTGAACTCCTGTAAATATGAACAAGTAATTACTGTTGACGCCATGTTTAAAACCCGTCACAATGTAACGGTATGACCATCGCGCTAACCATTCTCTTCACCCTCGCGGGTATCGCTATCGGCAGTTTTTTGAATGTCTGTATCGACCGTCTGCCACAACACAAATCTCTTATCAATGTTTCATCTCACTGTGATTCCTGCCAGCAGCCGCTTCAGTGGATAGACATGATCCCGATATTAAGCTACCTGCTGCTGCGCGGGCGCTGCCGCCATTGTCGGGCGCGCATCCCGCTAAGAGTCTTGTTCGTCGAGGTCATCAGCGGCCTGGTGTTCTTTCTGTCTTACTGGCAGTACGGGTTGACCGCTTGGTTCGGTATTACCGCTTTCTGGTGCTGCGTTTTCCTGGTCGTGATCTTCATCGATTGGGAACATCAGCTTATATTAAATAAAATCACCTATCCCGCCGCCGCTATTGCCCTGATTATCCTGGCAGTAAATTCCTTTGTCCCGGGCGCGGACCTCTTTCCAGGCCGCACTTTTTACCCGGCTAATGGTTTTTACAGCGGCCTCATCAGCGGCGTGGTTATCCTGCTCTTTTTCTTCTTGATCGCCATCATCCGGCCGGGGGGGATGGGCATGGGGGACGTTAAACTCGTGGCGCTGATCGGCTTCGTTAGCGGTTTTCCCCTCGTCGTTTTCTCGATGATTATCGGTATCGTTATCGGCGGCATCGTGGCAATTTACCTTCTAGCGACCAGGAAAAAGGGGCGGAAAGACGTCATCCCTTACGGCGCTTTCCTGGGTATCGGGCCCATCATCGCCCTGATATTTGACCCCCATATCGTAAATTGGTATCTAAAGTTCTTCTAGATTTCTTTATTCAATTTCCTTCTCATCCCACTCCGCCCGTACGATTGACAGTGCCAGTATCAGGCAGTACAATAGTCCTGTATGAAGCCAGTATTAAACGTTAGTCAGGCCATCGGTAGCGGGGCGGCGCAGAAGGTTGGGGTAGGGCGGCGGCGTTCGAATATTGAAATTATCGCTGATATGCTCCGTGTCGGTGAAAACGGCGCCGGCAAAACGGAGATAATGTATACCGCCAACCTGAGTTATAGCCAAATTCAGAAATACCTGGAATATCTGGTGAACCAGGGATTCGTCACCAGGGTCAGCCTGGATAACACCATGATCGCTTATCAGGTAACGGAAAACGGTATGAAACTGCTTAAAGCCATCGATACCCTGATGCAAATGCTGGAATCCACCGAGGATGCAACGCAGAACATAATCTCGCTATAAGTTTAATATTAGGAAAATCGCTTCAGCCTGGAGATAAATACATCTTCAGGATTTTTTTTATTTCCTGTGCTTCATTTTTCGCTACAAGTTAATAAAACCTTAAGCAAATATTTATGATTCTTTTATTTCTTTTATGGGGATTTTTATGCCTGGATGTTAGACTAAATGTAATAATAAATTAAAGCCCCACGGCCACGGGGGCTTATCGATGAGGTAATTCCGGTAGATGAAAAGAACGCTTTTACTCGATGAAGACGACTTGATCATGGTAGTCAAGGAAGACGTCGTCAAGCAGATAGATGAAAACCGCGGCGAGATGAACCGCACCGAATTCGTTAATTACCTCATTCAATGCCAACTGAAAGAGCAGCTAAATAAGAAAAGCGGCGTCTCCCGGGAAGAGTTCCAGTACTTCACCCGTCAGATGACCGATCTGATGCATAATTTCCTCCAGTTCTTCGTCAGTTACGGCATGGCCATGGGCAAGGGCCAGCAGAACCCGGACGTAGAGGCGTTGAATAAACAACTGGAATCCCTCCTGGGCCCTGAAGAAGAAACCGACCAACAGTAATTTCATTTCCCCCGGCCGCCTTCTGCATTTCCGTGTTTTTTTTGTCTTTCCGTGCGTAATAGAACTATGTTCTAGAACTCAATCACTTCCAAAGCTATCCCTGATGGCATAGGCTTTCTAGTAGTGTCCTTTTTTCCCCGTGTTAATTTTGTGCCTTTTTTGACTATGCGGCTTCAGGGGTGATTTGTGGTTACAGCGATCGACCTACTGCACCAGGGCAGAAATGAAGAATTGTGGCAGATGTGCTGCGGCTTTCTCCGCCTGGACATTAATGGGTTCATGGAAGTGCAGGAACGTCTCCTTTTACAGCAGCTGGAGTTACTCAACAATAGCCCGCTGGGCGCCAAGGTTATGAAAGGCGCCCGCCCCAAAACCATGGAAGAGTTCCGGCGCCTTGCCCCGTTAACCACTTATAAAGATTACTGCCCGGAACTACAAGAAAAACGGGAAGACGTACTACCGGGTAAACCGGAACTCTGGGCGCATAGCTCCGGCTGGAGCGGAGAGTTCCCTGAGAAGTGGGTACCGCTGACGGCGGATTATATACAGCAATTAAGTATTAATTTATTTGGAGTGGGTCTGATTTCCTGTTGCCAGGATTGGGGTGAAACATCCATGATTCCCGATACAATAAAGATATTGTATTCCGTTGCGCCGAAGCCATATATCTCCGGCACTTTCGCTGATGTTTTAAGAAAACAAAGCCCAATAAAATATTTACCTACGATTGAAGAAGCCGCCAGTCTGCCTTTTGATGAAAGGATAAAGCTAGGTTTCCAGCAGGCGTTGTACCAGGGTTTGGACTATTTCTTCGGGCTTTCCCTAGTGCTGGTAGCTGTTGGTGAGAAGTTCAACCAATCTTCGAAGCGAATCAACTTACGACCCTTTATAGCCCATCCGGGAGGGCTATGGAGATTGGGCAAGGGTATAATAAAAAGTCGTCTCGCCGGCAGGCAGTTGCTGCCTAAAGACATCTGGTCCTTAAAAGGTATTATCGGCAGCGGTGTTGATAGCGTGGTCTACAAAGAAAAAATAAAAGAGCTATGGGGAAGATACCCTCTAGACTTATATTCCTGTACCGAGGGTAGCGTAATTGCAACACAGGCGTGGGACTATAATGGGATGACATTTTTCCCCAATCTCAATTTCCTGGAATTTATCCCAGAAGACGAGCAGCTCAAATATCAAATGGACAGGAGCTATCAACCAAAAACCTTACTAATGAATGAAGTAAAGGCCGGAGAAAAGTATGAGATAGTCATTACCAATTTCTATGGCGGCATGATGACTAGATACAGAATTGGAGACATGATAAAGATTACCTCTTTACATAATGATAAATTGGGCATCGAAATCCCCCAAATGGCTTTTGAGAGGCGAGTCGACGACTTTATTGATTTCTATGTCGTCATACTTACAGAGAAGAGTATATGGCAGGCCATCGAAAAAAGCGATATACCTTATGAAGATTGGGTAGCTTTTAAGGATACAGACAATATGGTATTGAATATAGGAATAGAGCTTAAAGAGGGCTATCAGGGTAATAAAGAAAATATTGCCGTGCGATTATTCAAAGAATTAGCCTATCCTGATAATGATAAATCTACGGTCCAGCATGATGATTTAATGGATATAGCGGATTTTAAAGTACAAGTTAATCTGTTGCCAAAGGGCACTTTTGCCAGTTATTCTGCCCGACGGCAAGCTGAAAATGCTGACCCCGCCCATTTAAAGGTGCCTCATGTTAATCCTCCCCAAAAAGTTCTTGCCATGTTAACCGCCGAGGTTGAAGAGACTATTGTTGTCACCAAAACCGGGGTTAAAGTTCAGGAAAAATCAGGCTTAGAAAAGGTTAATATTTCATAGTACTTTAGTCTCCCTTACATTGGTGTTCTTACTTTAGTTACCTATTGACAGTATTAATATTTGGGTTGATAATTCGCTTATGAACGTATATGCCCTTCCTCCGCTCATCGCCACAATTGCTTATATTCCGCTTTTAATTACTACGGCCGGTTCCCGGCCGTGGCAGAAACGGCACTATCTCTTCATCCTCTTTCTGGTGGCTGCCATGCTCTGGAGCCTCATTGTTTACCTCTTGCGGAGCAATCTTTTCCCCGACCATAATGGTCTTCTGTTCAAATTAGCGGTTATTCTCTTCGCCGTTACCGCGGTACAATTCCATTGCTTTACTTCTTCTTTCTATCCGCAGGGAAAAAGCCGCTGGTTAGCCTTTGCATATTTATCCCTGATACCAATATTAGTTATGGTTATATTGGGGTATGTAACCAACCCTGTTACCTTTAGCAACGGGTTTGTTCACACCCAATATAAAACAGGTATCGTGATAGTAGCATTACCATTGCTAATATTTACGGCCAGGAACTATTACGTATTCGGGAAGACGCTCAAGCATCTAAATAATCCGGTTTTACACAATCAGATTCTCGCCCTGTTGCTCGGCATCTCAATTTTGCTGGTCTTCACTGCTTTAAGCATACTCTCCTGGTTCGATGATTTCCCCATTGCCCACTACGGTAACCTGATCAATGCTTTCATATTCAGCTATGCCGTTATCAGGCACAGTTTGGTTGATATCAAGCTCGTAATACGGCGCGGTACCGCCTGGGCGAGCCTGGCAGTTATCGGCGTTGCCTTGTATTGGCTACTACTGGTGACCTTTAACGGCGTTTTCCATTTCAAATTAGACCTTACGGCCTCGCTGGTGGCCACGGCTCTGGCTTTCCTCGTGGCTATTTTGATCTATAAGGTGAGGGGGCAAGTCTTCAGGATGTTGACCCGGGCTTTCCAGGGCAATGCTTACGACTATCATCAGCGGCTAAATGAATTTACCAACAAGATACACAACGTTTTCAGCCTTAAGGAGCAGGGCGGAGAGCTGCTGATACTTATCCTTAAAGCTATAAATATCAAGGACGCTTGCCTGTTATTCCCGGATTCTGTCAATGATTATTATCATAGCCAGTTCTCCGAGCCCAAAGACGAATCTAACCCGCTGGCAAACCTTAAGGTCCGCTCCAATAACCCCATCGTCAAATACCTGGAGCGGGAACAGAAAACACTACAGCGGGAAAACCTTGACATACTGCCGGCGTTCTTGAGCCTGTGGCCTCAAGAGCGGGAGGAAATCGAATCCAAAAACATTTCGATGTTCATCCCGCTGATCAGCCGCGACCGCCTCATCGCTATCCTGGTGCTCGGTGAAAAACGCAACGGTCGCTATTCGCTTGAGGACTTGAGCATTATCGAGAATACCACCAGCCGTGTCGCTGTGAGCATGGAAAAAGAATATCTCCGGGAACAGTTACGGGAACGCGAAGAGGAGCTTTCCGTAATCAATAACTCCAGCGCCATCCTGTCTTCCAGTTTGGACATCCAGGAGATTTTCGGGAGTTTCATAGAAGAGCTACGCAAGGTGGTTGAAGTCAACTGGGCTTCGATCGTCCTCATCGAGGAAGATAAACTCTGTTGCATGGCACTGTCTTCTCCGGAAAATTCGGCCTACCAGATAGGTGAAAGAGTGCCAATGGAAAATACAGGCACAGGATGGGTAGTCACGCAGAAAAAGACCTTCACCGAGCCTGATCTTTCACGCGAAAGATGTTTCAGCACCAGCGAGTTTTTCTATGCCCACGGTCTGCGCACCACGGCTTATCTCCCGCTGCTGGCTAAGGGTAGTGTCATTGGCAGTTTCATCGTCGCCAGCAAAACGCCCAACTACTTTTCGGCGAGGCATATCAGGCTGCTGGAACAACTTGCCTCGCAGATCGCCATGCCGCTGGAAAACTCCCAGCTTTACGCCAAAGCGGAAAAGAAAGCCCGCATCGACGAGCTGACCAGCCTGCTCAACCGGCGCTCGCTGGATGAAATGATCGATAGCGAAATCAGCCGCCATTCACGCTACGGCGGGGCTTTCTCGCTGGCCATTCTGGACCTTGACTCTTTTAAGACCTTCAACGATACCTACGGTCACCTCGCCGGCGACGGCCTGTTGCAGGATGTAAGCCGCAATATCAAGTCTGCCATCCGTAATTCGGATTACGCTTTCCGGTACGGCGGCGATGAATTCGCCATCCTGTTGCCGCAGACCACTATCGATGCCGCGTTACAGGTCGTGGAAAGGGTGCGCAAGAAGATCGCCGAAGGTATCCACTCGGACAAGATTCCCATTACCGCCAGCATTGGCTTGGCCAGCTGGCCGGACGACGGCATCAGCCATACCGATATCATCGCTGCGGCGGATGTCACGCTTTACCGCGCCAAGCGCAATGGCGGCAACCAGAGTCTTTGCGCCTCCGGGCCGCTGGATTTGCTGGAAGCGGAAAACAAGAACACGGATATCGAGAAGAGCTTTAACGAAAAATTTACCGGTATTATCCGCGCCTTCTCGGACCTGGTTGATTCCCGGAGCTATTATACTCACAACCACTCCAAAAGGGTTAAGGATTACGCCATCGCTCTAGCCAAAGAACTGAAACTGAGCCCTGAAGAGATGACGCAGATCGAGATCTGCGCCTGGCTCCATGACATCGGCAAGGTGGCTATGAACGGCGAGCTTTTGAACAAGCCCGGGAAGTTGAGCCCGGAAGAATGGCAGACTATGAAAAATCACCCACAAACGGGTTTTGAAATTATCCGGAATATACCCCAATTGGCTCCCTGCGTCGGCGCGGTACTGCATCACCACGAATGGTTTGACGGCACCGGCTACCCGGACGGGCAGAAGGGTGAAGAAATACCCATGGAAGCCCGCCTGCTGGCTATCGCCGATGCCTTCGCTACGATGACGTCCGACCGGTCATATTCCGAGACGAGGACGCATGAAATCGCCCTGGAGGAGATCAAACGGTGTTCCGGCACGCAGTTTGACCCGTACATGGCGCAACAATTCGTATCCATCTTCGAAAGACAGACAAAGATGACCAAAAAAAGGACGAGGAGGTAAGGTTTGATGTACACTCGGGATAGAGGCGTAAGCTATGAATAATAATTTTAACAAAATACAGGTATTTATCATCAGCCAGCAGTCGCTGTTCACCAAGGCTTTGGAGAACATTTTTTCCAATACCGAGGATATAGTTGTTTTGGGCACCACCGGCATCAACAATGATGTATTACAGGCAATCGATAACATGCCTCCGGATGTCGCTTTGCTGGACCTGGACGGCCCCTCGGAAAGCGGGCTTGACCTGGCGCGCAGGATTAAGGCGCGCTCGCCGAATATCGGTGTTATCACCCTCACCTCCAACCCGGATGACAACCAGCTCTTCCTGGCGCTTAAAGCCCAGGCCGTAGCCTATTTGAATAAAGAAGTTACCGAACCGCAGCTGATCGAAACTGTCCGGCGCGTTGCCCGGGGCGAGCACCCGATCAACGAAAGCCTGACCAACCGCCCCAAACTGGCGGAACACGTTTTGCAGCAGTTCCAGGAACTGACGTCGAAAAGCGAGGCCGAACAATATATTTCGCCACTGACCCCGCGCGAGATAGAGATCCTGGATTATATCGCTCAGGGCTTCCTGAACAAACAGATTGCCGCCGAGCTTGGCATCAGCGAACAGACAATCAAGAACCACGTCACCTCCATCCTGCGCAAGCTTAATGCCAACGCCCGTACCGAGGCGGTTGTGGTGGCTATCAAGCAGGGCTTGATTAAACTAACCTAAAGCACCGAACTGGCATTATCTGAGCAATCTTCTCCTTCATCCCGCTTTTTTAAAGCTGCGGGTAATATGTCATAATAGTCAGGTGTCCAATAGCGGCTTTCTCTCCATCCTCGTTATCGCCATCGGTCTTTCCGCGGACTGTTTTGCCGTCGCTCTGGGCGCCAGCATCGCCAGAAAAAACCTGCGGACGTGGCAAGGCCTGCGGGTGGCACTGGCTTTCGGGCTTTTCCAGTCCGGCATGATCATCATCGGATGGCTGGCGGGCCGCACGGTCATCAACCTGATTTCCGCTTACGACCACTGGCTGGCTTTCGGCTTGCTGCTGTTCGTGGGCGGCCGCATGATCTGGGAATCGTTCCATGAAAAAGACGGCCGGGAATCCAGGGTAGATATCACCCGGTGGTTTGTCCTTTTCACGCTTTCCGTAGCCACCAGCCTGGACGCTTTAGCCGTGGGGTTGAGCTTTGCTTTCCTGGACGTTAACCTCGCCCTGGCCAGCGTCACCATCGGTTTAGTGGCATTCATCATTACGATTTTCGGTTTCCTCGCCGGTAAAAAGCTGGGTGAACTGGTGGGGAAGCGGGCGGAAATCGTCGGCGGGATTATCCTCATTCTCATCGGTATCCGCATCTTGCTGGAGCACCTTCTTGCCTGACTTGATTTCAGGCGATTATTTTTCCAGTTGACTCTTTGCTCCTGATATCCCCTATGCTAGAATAGACTTGGATATCATGCGAGGAGTGAAGTTGGTCAGCGCTCTCATTGAGGAACAACTAAAGCGTTTGCCCCACCGCCCCGGTGTTTACCTCATGCGGGACGCCGCCAGGAATATTATTTACGTGGGCAAGGCTATCAACCTGCACCACCGTGTCCGGTCTTATTTCCAGACCACAGAAAAGCTCACGCCCAAGACACAGAATCTGGTTTCGCAGATCGTGGATATCGATTTTTATGTCGCCAGTTCCGAGCAGGAAGCGCTGATCATGGAGCTCAATTTCATCAAGCAATACCGCCCGCACTATAACGTCCTGCTCAAAGATGATAAGACCTTTCCTTACCTGAAAATCGATACCAGGGAAGATTTTCCCAGGGTCTATGTCACCCGCCGCTACGAACAGGACGGCGGGCGCTATTTCGGCCCTTTTTCCAGTGCCAGGTCGGTAAAGCATACCCTGCGCATCCTCAAGAGGGTTTTCCCCCTGCGTTTTTGTACCAAAGACCTTACCGGTAAGCGCCTGCGGCCCTGCCTGGAATATCACCTCGGGCACTGTCTGGCCCCGTGCACCGGCGATGTCACCCCGGAGACGTACGCCCAGGTGATTAAAGAGGTTACCCTTTTCCTCGAAGGAAAACGGGACCGCGTCATCCGCGAGCTTAAAACCAAGATGGACCGCGCGGCCGAAAATATGGACTTTGAGAACGCGGCCCGCATCAGAGACCAGATACAGTCGATGCAGGAAGTCATCGAGGGCGAGAGAACGGCGGCGGTCATCCGCGGCGAAGAGGACGTCATCGCCTTCGTCCAGGACGGCGACCACGCTTACGTGCAGGTGCTGTTCGTCCGCGGCAACAAGCTGACCGGCCGCGAGAGCTTTATGATGCAGGGCACCCGCCAGGAAGAGCCCCGCCGGATCATGACCGGCTTTATCCAGCAGTTCTATTCTTCTAGCCCCCAGATACCCCCGCTCTTGCTGCTCCAATACCCGGTAGAAGATACGCCGGTCATCGAGGAGTGGCTGAAGGGAAAAAGGGGCGGTCCAGTCAGGATAGAAGTGCCGCGGCGCGGCGTGAAAAAACAGTTGATCGATACCGCGGCGGAAAATGCCCGGCAAAGCCTGGACCAGTTCAAGCTGAAGGAAATTACCGCCGGCAAATCGATTGACGATGCCCTGGCAGAAATCGAGACGAATTTAAAGCTGCCTGGCCCGCCGGCCCGCATGGAGGCCTATGATATTTCCAATATCCAGGGTACCTCCGCGGTAGGGAGCATGGTCGTTTTTGAAAAAGGCCGCCCCAAGACCGCCCACTACCGGCGGTTCAGAATCAAAACCGTAGAAGGCGCTAACGACTACGCCATGCTCCAGGAAGTACTCAAACGTCGCTTCAAGCACGCTGCCGGTGAAAGTACCGGAGCTGAAGACACCTGGGCCGTGCGGCCGGACCTCGTTCTGATCGACGGGGGCAAGGGCCAGCTTAATGCCGCGCTCGAAGCCTTGGAGGAAACCGGGACGGCGGTTCCCGTAATTGGTCTCGCCAAGGAAAACGAGGAGATATTCCTGCCTGGGAAAAAACTACCGGTCATTTTGCCCAAATCTTCACCCGGCCTTCAGCTTCTACAACGTCTAAGGGACGAGGCGCATCGCTTCGCCATCAACTATCACACCAATTTGCACCGTAAAAAGACGTTTACCTCCGTGCTGGACAGCATTCCGGGCATCGGCCCGCGGCGTAAACACGCCCTGCTGCGCCAGTTCGGCACCATCCAGACCATCCGGGAGGCCTCGGTCGAGGAGCTGGTGGCCGCCACGGGCATGACCCATACCCAGGCCGAAAAAATAAAGGAGTACCTCTAGCCATGCCGGCCAATCTTACACCGCAGTACCTGGAAGCAGAGAAAAACTTCCGCCTGGCCAAGACGACGCAGGAAAAAATCGCCTGGCTGGAGGAGATGCTGGCGGTCATGCCCAAGCATAAGGGCACCGACCACCTCCGCGCCGACCTGCGAACGAAGCTGGCCGCTCTGACCAAATCAATAGATAAAAAAAGCGCCACCCAGCACGCCAGCACCAAGATTGAAAAAGCCGGCGCCGCCCAGGTCGCCGTCATCGGGCCGCCCAATACCGGCAAATCGCAGATAGTCGCCAGCATCACTAACGCCAGGCCGACCGTGGCCGCCTACCCCTATACCACCCAGACCGCCACGCCCGGCATGATGCATTTTGAGAACGTTCAGATACAGCTGGTTGATACCCCACCATTAGGTGAGCAGCCGCCGGAGTGGTGGCTCGTGAACATCGTCCGCCGGGCGGACGCTTTGCTCATCGTCGTTGACCTTTCACAGGACCCGGTGGCGCAGGCCGAGGCTTTAATCGCCGTGCTGCATGAGAAAAATATCGTTCTGGGCAAAGCGCCGGAGACGGAAAACGACGCGGAATCGATCATCAATTACAAGAAGGTCCTGATTGTCGGCAATAAATCAGACCTGGACGCCGATGGATTGGGCTACATGCTCCTGGAAGAACGCTTTAAGGATAAAGTACCCTCCATCGCTGTCTCCGCCGTCGGTAACCTGGAAGCGCTGAAAAAAGAAATTTTCCGGATGCTGGATGTTATCCGCGTCTATACCAAGACCCCCGGTGCCAAGCCGGATATGACCGACCCCATTATCCTGGCCAGAGATAGCACGCTGGAGATGGCCGCCACCTCGATACACAAGTCTTTCGCCCTGCGCATGAAATACGCCCGCGTCTGGGGCTCCGGCAAGTTCGACGGCATCATGGTCAAACGCGACCATGTTCTCCAGGACGGGGATATTATAGAGTTGCATTTATAGCTTTGCTTATTTGCCTTTTTCAAGGTATTGCTTTTACCTTGCATGACTCGTTCCCCAGGTTAGCGGCTTGACCCCCCCATACGTAATCCGATATATTTTATTCGAGACCTACAACATGAAAACAGCTGTTCAAATAGACTTCGATGGCACGGTTACCGAGGAAGACGTCAGTTTTTTGCTGCTGGACACCTTCGCCGGCGGCGACTGGCGTAAATATCTTGACGAATACAGCTCCGGCGATATCTCCGTGGGGAAATTCAATAAAATCGTCTTCGGCATGATTAAGGCCGATGAAAAAACCCTGACCGACTTTGTCCTGACCAGCCCCCGTGTGAAAATCCGCCCCGGGTTTAAGGAGATGATCGCTTACTGCGTCAAAATAGGCCACCGCATTATGATCGTCAGCAACGGCCTGAAATTCTATATCCAGGCGCTCCTGAAAAACCTCGGGGTAAACGGGCTGGAAATTCGCGCGGCGGAAAACATATTTTCACCCCGCGGCATGAAGGTGCGCTATCTCGGCCCCGACGGCCAAGAGGTTGATGCCGGTTTTAAAGAGGTCTATACCGATATGCTCTGTCAAGAAGGCTATCAGGTCATTTACGTCGGCAACGGCACCTCCGATATCCACCCATCGCGTAAAGCGCAGTATGTCTGTGCCACCGCCGACCTGCTGGAGCGCTGCCGCCAGGAAAAGCTCAAGTGCTACCCCTTTAACGACTTCTTTGACGTGATCAAGGCGATGGAAACGATGGGGCTGGGAAAATGACGGAAAGCAAGCTGCCGTTCTGGGAGGAAAGCTACAAGCGGGCCGGTAAACTGGATACTTTCGGGGGCGGCAAGCCGGGTGAAATGGTGGTGAAAGCCGCCTCGGGCCTTCCCCCCGGTTCCAGAGCGCTTGATTTAGGCTGTGGGGAGGGGCGCAACGCTTTATACCTGGCCGGCCTCGGCTTCCAGGTCTCGGCCACCGATATTTCGCAATCCGGCATCGCCAAGCTCAAAACAATTGCCCGCGAAAGAAAACTCAAGATTGATGCTTCCGTTGGTGATATGAGAGATTATCAATTTTCCCAACGTTTTGATCTCATTGTCTGCGAGGGCTGCCTGCACCTGATACAACGCGAAGATTGGCAAATGCTGCTCAAGCGCATGAAAAGGTTTACAACGCCGGGAGGTCAGCACGTGGTCGGCGTTTTTACCGATGCCGCGCCGGAGCCGGAAGACCAGCGGGGACTGATGGTCGGGTTGTTTAAAGAGGGTGAGTTATTGGAGCAATTCAAAGACTGGGAGATCTTGGAAAGCAAAGCTTACCGTTTTACCCACACCCACCCTGATGGACCGACGCACGAGCACGCCGGTAATGAAATCATCGCCCGGAAATATGCCTGACACGTGGTACTAAACATTCAGTGTAATGCCAATCGGGCAATGGTCCGAGCCCAGAACCTCCGGCAGGATAAAAGCGCCGGTAACCGCATTCAGTAAATTCTCGCTGACAAAAAAATAATCGATTCTCCAGCCCACATTACGCCCCCGTGCGCCCGTTTTCATGTCCCAATAAGTGTACTGCTCCGGCTCTTTGTGGAAGTGCCGGAAGGTGTCCACGTAGCCGTGGATGATGAACTTATCAACCCAGGCCCGCTCCTCCGGCAGGAAGCCGGACCTTTTGGAGTTTTCTTTGGGCCGCGCCAGGTCCATTTCCTTGTGCGCGGTGTTCACATCGCCGCAAATGACCAGCTTTTTGCCGGCCTTAACCATAGCGTCCGCATAATCCAGAAATACATCGTAAAATTTCATCTTGTACGCCAGGCGTTCGGCGTTCATCTGGCCGTTGGGAAAATAGATATCGCAAAGCGTGAAGTCCGGATATTCCGCGATGATCACGCGTCCCTCCACCTCTATCCCCCCGCCAAAATCGTATTTCACGCTCTGCGGTTTTTCTTGGGAATATAACGCCACCCCGCTGTAGCCCTTCTTCTCCGGGAAAGCCCAGTAAATATTATAGCCGGATATTTCTTTCAGGTCGTCCTCGAGCTGGTCCGGCTGGGCTTTGGTCTCCTGGAGGCAGAGGATATCCGGTTTATCTCTGTTAAACCACTCCAGGAATCCCTTGTTTCTTACCGCCCTGACGCCGTTAACATTCCAGGAAAGCAGCCTTTTTTCGGTCATTGCCGTATCTCCCGTTTGATACAGAGTGTGATTATTTATTATACTTGTAATAGGGTAGAAAATGCCATCAACATAATTCACCCATTGCTCTCCCCTAAAATACTTGACATAATACTCAAATATTAGAAAGGTGTCTATCTTGGAAAAAGTCCTGACCAATCTCACTAATGGCGGCCCGGTGCTGGTCTATGTCCGGGACGGTAAAATCATCCGCGTCCGCCCCCTCGTTTTGACCGAAGACGATGCCGCTTCGTGGACTATCCAGGCCGGCGGAAAGCAATTTTCGCCGCTGCGTAAAGCTTGCGTCGCCCCGTTCACGACGGTGGAAAAATCACGTATCTATTCGGACATGCGTATCAAATATCCGCTTATCCGCGAAGACTTCGACCCTTCCGGCAAACGCCACCCGGAAAACCGCGGCAGGTCCGACTACAAACGTATTAGTTGGGAAAAAGCTCTGGATATAGTGGCCGGTGAAATGAAACGCCTCCGCGCCGCTTACGGGCCGGAAGCCGTGATGTCCCGTGCTTCCTCCCATCACAACTGGGGGAATGTAGGCTACCGCACTTCCACATGGGCGCGCTTTTTCAACCTTATCGGCTTTACGGACGTGCTGGACAACCCGGATAGCTGGGAAGGCTGGCACTGGGGCGCCACTCACACCTACGGTTTTTACTGGCGCCTGGGGATGCCGGAGCAGTACGATCTGCTCGAGGACGCTTTAAAGCATACGGACCTGGTGATTCACTGGGGCAACGACCCGGATTCAACCCGGGGTATTTACGGCGGCCAGGAATCCGTCATCTGGAGATACTGGCTGCGTCAGCTGGGTAAAAAACAGATTTTCATCGATCCTTTCTGCAATTACACCGCCACAATTCTCGGAGACAAGTGGATTGCGCCCCGCCCCGGCACCGATGCCGCCATGGCGGAAGCCATCGCCCATATCTGGCTGACGGAAGGCACTTACGATAAAGATTATGTCGCTACCCATACGGTAGGGTTCGAGGAGTTCCGCGACCATATCCTTAACGACGCCCGAACACCGGACTGGGCGGCGGAGATTTGCGATGTGCCCGCTCACGTTATCAAGGGGCTTGCCCGCGAATGGGCAACCAGCCGCACGATGCTGGCCGGCGGCTCCCGCGGCGGGGAATCGGGCATTTGCCGCCAGGCCTACGGCACAGAATGGACGCGTCTAATGGTGCTCCTCCAGGCGATGCAGGGATTAGGCAAGCCGGGCGTGAATATCTGGGGCACCACGATGGGCCCGCCCTATAACGCCGACTTTAATTTCCCCGGCTACAGCACCTTCGGGCCTAATTTCCTGGATGGGTTCGCTAAAAAAAAGGCAGTCAACCCGGTTAAGCAGCGTGTCTATCGTCTTTTAATGCCGGAAGCCATTTTAGACCCGCCCGTCAAATGGCTGGGAGAAACCTTCTGCGGCCAATCGCTGGAACAGCAGTTCATCCCCTTTACTTATCCCGCCCCCGGCTATAACGAGGTGAGGATGTTCTACCGTTACGGCGGCTCTTACCTCGGGACGATGACGGATACCAACCGCTATGTTAGGATGTACCAGAGCCCCAAGCTGGAACTCGTCGTTAACCAGGACTGCTGGTGGTGCACCGAGACGCATCTGGCGGATATCATCCTGCCGGCCTGCACTAACTTCGAGCGGCCGGACATCGGCGAGTGGGCGAATACCGGCGGCTATACGCACCACGGCTCCAATGCCTGCAATCACCGCGTCGTCGTTTACCAGCAGAAGTGCATCGAGCCGCTTTTCGAATCGAAATCGGACTACCAGATATTCACCGAGCTGGCCGGCCGGCTGGGCTATAAAGAGGAATTTACCGAGGGCAACACGGAGGAAGACTGGATTGAAAAGGTCTATAGCTACTCCGACCTCCCCAGGTATATTTCCTTCAACGATTTTAAGAAAAAAGGCTATTTTGTCGTGCCGATGCCGGAAAACTATCGGTCTACCCCCGGCCTGCGCTGGTTCTATGACGGCCGCGATTGCGATACCCCCGACCACTTTAACCCCAAGCGCCATACCGCCAAGGCTAAAGAGCTGGGCACTTACAGCGGTAAAATCGAGTTTGTGTCTAAAAGCTTGAAGAAAAACCTGCCCGATGATGACGAGAGGCCGCCTTTACCCCGCTATATTCCCAGCTGGGAAGGTTATAACTCGGCGCTCGTGAAAAAATATCCTCTCCAGCTAATCACTCCCCACCCCAGGTACTCTTTCCACACCCAGCACGATGCCAACACCGCCTGGCTGGGAGAAATACAGGGGCACCGCGTCCTGAAAGACGGCTACTGGTGGCGCCCGGTGCGCCTCAATCCGGCCGATGCCGCCGCACGCCGGATTAAATCCGGGGATATTGTCAAATTATTCAACGACCGCGGGTCAGTACTTTGTATCGCCGAGGTCACGGAGCGTATGAGGCGGGGCGTGGCGCATTCCTATTACGGCTCCGGTAAGTATGACCCGCTGGAGCCGGGCAGGCCCGGCAGCATCGATAGGGGAGGTTGCGTGGCGCTGCTCACGCCTTCTCGTATGATGTCGAAAAATGTCGCCGGGATGTCGCCCAACTCCTGTTTGATCGAGATAGAAAAGTGGCAGGGATAGTTGACATAAAGGAGAACAGAGGAAAATGAAAACGGTAATGGAAGCAATCAAGGCGAGGAGGAGTATCCGCAGCTACCAGGACAAACCACTGCCTAAAAAGGTAGTTAACGATATCCTGGAAGCAGCCAAGTACGCTCCAACGGCCCGGAATATGCAGGAATTGGAGTATAAAGTAATCACCGGTAAAGTGTTGATGGATAAGCTTTGCGTGGGTATTGCTGCTGCCATGCAGAAGGAAGGCATGTCACTGAAAAGTCCGCCCGGCGGTAAGCCGAACTTTTTCTATAGCGCGCCGCTGCTTATTATCATCACCGCCC
>JBEKAC010000011.1:0-57286 GCA_050018395.1 Dehalococcoidales bacterium | reverse complement strand
CAGATTGTTTTTATTATCGTAGTAGCCGAGCAGCAGCGAGCTGAAAGTACTCGCCCTTTTTTCTGTCTGGCTGTAGCCGCCGATGACGAATTCATCGCTCTGGGTAGCCTTGATTTTTAGCCAGTCGAGCGAGCGTTTTCCTGTCTCATACAAGCTGTCGATCTGCTTGGCGATGACGCCTTCCAGCCCGTTTTTCACCGCTGCGCGGTACACCGTTTCTCCGTCTTCCTCGAAGTATTCGATGAGTTTCACCTGGTTGCCCGGACGAAAAATATTCTTCAGCAGTTCTTTTCTGTCCTTTAACGCCGCCCGCCGCAGGTCGTAGCCATCGAGGTAGAGGAGGTCGAAAACATAATAAACCAGCGGGTAAACCTGGCTGGACGCGCCTTTCCGCCCGATGGCTTTCAGGTAATTCTGCAGGCACTGAAAGCATTCTTTGCCTCTTTCATCCAGGGCGATTATCTCGCCGTCCAGGACAAGCTCGGAGGCCGGCTGGCGGGCCAGTTCGGGAACAAGGGCGCTGTATGGAGCGGTCAGGTTGTTGCCGCGGCGGGACGCCAGGGTCACTTTACCATCGCGTATCAGGGCGATGGTACGGTAGCCGTCCAGCTTCGGCTCAAAAATCCACCCGGCGCGTGAAAAAGGTCCTTTCGTGAGGCTTGCCAGCATGGGGGAGATGCCGGATGGGAACGGGGTTTTCTTGGCCCCGGGGATAAGCTCCGGATTCAGTTTTACGGTTTTTAGCTCCGGGTCGCGCTGTGCCTGGATATCTTCGATCGTCCGGTGGGAAAGCACCGATTGCTCTTGTTGCAGGATATTGCTGCCGGACTGGGCATACTCGTCCCGGTGCTTCATCAGGAGCCAGTCCTTGTCCTTTTTCTGTATTTTCACCAGCGTCCAGGAACCCCGGAGTTTACCGCCGCGCACCAAAATCGAGATTTTACCTTTTGCGAGGCCTTGCCGCATTCTCTCCTCTGCCTTGGCCCGGTCATCGAAAAGCAGTTCGCCCCCCTCATCCGGGGAGTAAGTGCCGCTGTCCCAGACAATTACCTCGCCGGCGCCGTATTCGCCTTTGGGGATGGCCCCTTCGAAAGCGGCATAATCCAGGGGATGGTCTTCCACCATCACCGCCAGGCGTTTTTCGGCGGGGTCTAAAGACGGACCTTTGGGCACTGACCAGGATTTCAAAACGCCGTCCAGTTCCAGGCGGAAATCGTAGTGCAACTGGCGGGCGTGGTGTTTTTGCACGACGAATACCAGCGGGCCTCGGCCGGTTTTAATTTCTGGCGGCGGTTCCGGGGTCCGTTTCAGGTTGCGTTTTTCCCGGTATTTTTCCAGTCCCATATTGCTAATGCTATAATTTTAATGTTAAGTTGTCCAGACGGGGTTTTTTATGGGAAAAATCATGGTGGGGATTTCTGCCTGGGCGGACGCGGAACTCGCTAAAAGCGGTTTTTATCCTGCGGGAATTGACACGCCCACCGCAAGGCTCAAATATTATGCGTCGCGATTTTCTATCGCGGAAATAGATTCCAACTACCATTTTTTCCCCACCCGGCGCAACCTGGCGCTCTGGCTGGATAATACGCCGGAGGGTTTTAAATTCAACGTTAAAGCCTTCAGCCTCTTTACGCAGCACCCCACGCCATTATCCTCTTTGCCCAGGACGATTCGCGAAAAATATGCCGGTAAAATCAATGCTAAGGGTAATGTTTATTTGCACCACCTGCCGGAGGAAGCGGTCGATGAGCTCTGGTCAATATTTACCGGGACATTGGATGCATTCCGGGAAAAAGGAAAACTGGGGGCGGTACTTTTCCAATTCGCCCCATGGTTCCACCCGGAACCCAGGAATTACGATTATATCGGTTTATGCCGTGATAGGCTGGCAAAGTACCCGGTGGCCGTAGAATTCCAGGTAGCGAGCTGGCTGGACAAACACCGGGAAGAGACGCTCAAATTTCTCCGCGAAAGGAGCCTGGCGCTGGTTTGCGTGGACGAACCCCAGGGGCTGAAATCGAGTATCCCCCAGGTACATGAAGTCACCGGGCCGCTGGCCGTCGTCCGCTTCCACGGGCGTAACCGTGAAAACTGGGAAAGCAAAGAATATGCCGCGGGCAAGTTTAATTATCTTTATACCGAAGCGGAGCTTAAAGAATGCGTTCCCAAAATCCAGGTTATGGCGCAGCATACCGAATACCTGCATTTGATTTTTAAGAACAAACATGCCGACTATCCGGTAAAAAACGCCTTGATGATGCAGGAGTTGCTCGGGCTTACCGCTTGAGCGCCGGCTCTTTTTTAGCGGCCTCGATACTGGCGCGGAGCGAAGCCATAAGATCGCCTATCTCTACCCTGGGCGCGGCGGGGGCCACGATTCTCTCGCCTTTCATCTTGGCTTCCACCACTTTTTTCAGGGCTTCACGGTATTCGTCGCGGTATTCCTCCGGCTTAAAAGGCTTGGCCATGGTTCTAATCAGGGAAACAGCCATTTCCAGTTCGGCCGTGCTGGATTTGCTTTTCGCCGGAGCGATTTCATCGCGCGGCAGGATTTCCGTTTTGTAATGCAGGTTGTGCAGGACAATCGTATCCTCTAAAGGTCTTAAGCAGCAAAGGTGTTCGCGGCGCTGAAAAGTAACCTTCCCGATGCCCAAACGCCCCGTTTTTATCAAGGCTTCCCGGAGGAGGTGAAATGGTTTGGTGCCAAGCTCTTCCGGTTCGAGGTAGTGCAGGCCGGCCAGGTAGATGGGGTCAAGCTCCTTCACTTCGATAAAGCTAAGGATATCAATGGCATGAGATGTTTTAATGGGTACATTCTCGAAGTCGGCGTCATTGAGCACGACGTACTGGTCTTTAGCTACCTCGTAGCCGCGTACCGTGTCCTTTATCGAGAAGTATTCATTATCGGTCTCGCAATGCAAAACCTGTTTGGGCCGCGTCAGGCACTTTTTATGCAGCAGGTGAAAACTCAACTCTTTACTTTCGGTGCCCACATACATCTTGACGGGAATCGCCACGAGACCGAAGCTGATTACACCTTTCCAGAACGCCCTGGGCATACGTTACCTCCTGATGGATCTGGAATTCGCTGTTTTAGTCTAATACTAAATCCCGCCGAATGTAGTAGTCATAAAAAGTAATAATAAAATGTTAAATACTTATGACATTTCTCAATAGTCATCCGGTCGGCGCGTCCCGTTTCCTGTCACCGATATCCCGCTAGGGCTTCTGCTGGCTCCACTGCTTGGCGTTGCCGATAGTGAAAAGGAGCACTGGCTGTTGGATATCCTTGAACTCAATAGGGCAGTGGTCCACGCCGCCCGGCACGTAGACGAGCGAGCTTTTGGTGATGCCATACTGGTCCTTGCCTATTTTCATGGAGATGTCCCCGACGATGGCGCGCGGGTTTTCCCGGCCGTTGTAGCTGACAAAGCCTATCATCTCGTCGAAGTCGTGGGAGTGTGTTTTCGGGGCCATTGTCAGGTCGCCGCTCCATATCCAGACGAAGTCGGCATAAAAGGCGCCGGGTGAAATGGTGCTGTCCAGCGAAACGATCTGGGTGGTCTTCGCCCGGCGCGGCGGCTCTGGTCTCTTTTTCGCGTTTTTCGGCACGTGGGATTTGGGCTTGGTGATGATATACCGCGCGTAGCGGCTGCCGTTCCGGTCCTTCCGCGGCGTCTTGAAATCCGGTATCTTGACCGCGGCGGCTTCCTCCGGGCTCATTTTTTCCGACCGGCGTCCGTAACGGCTGATGGGCGCCAGTGTAAAGAAGAAGACCGGTCGGTTCACCTCGCGGAACGTCAGTGGACAGTGTTTCATGCCCGCCGGTATATGTACGAGGCAGCTTTTCGTCAGGAAATGCGTCTCGTCCCCGAGGATGATTTCCATTCTTGCATCCAGTTCCCGGGGGTTATCCGGGTCGCTGCTGATGAACCCGATGACCTCATCGAAGGGGTGGACGTGCGGCTCTTCCGTCGTGCCAGAGGTGGTTTTCCCGCCCCACAGCCAGATGCACTCCATGTAAAAATTCGCCCCTTTGACTTTAGTGTCATCCATCCAGAGCAACCGCTCCATCGTTATCGTGGATTTGATGGGGCTGTCCTTTAGCATTTTCTGTATTTTGGCGATCTCTTCTGGCGTATGTTGCCGCGTCTCGGTAATGATATTTTTACGGTAGAGCAGTTGGGCCATCGCTTTCTCCTTCAACTTTATCGATTAAAACATGATTACGTTGCGCACGACGTCGCCTTTTTCCATCGACGCCAGGGCTTCGTTTAATTTATCGAAAGAATAATGCCCGGAGATGAGCTCGTCGAGCTTGAACCGCCCGTTGTTGTAAAGCTCCACCAGTCGCGGGATTTCTATCCTGGAGCGTATGGCGCCCATGGCGCTGCCCGTAAGTATCTTGCCGCTGCAGAATTCCACCGGCATCCAGTCTTTCATCTGCTCCCCGAAGCCGTGCCCCACCACCACCGTGGTACCGTTCTTGGAGGCCATCAGGAACGCCTGGCGCAGTATCTCGATGCCGGCGGTGGCAACGATTACGTAGTCGGCCTTGCGGCCGTAGTTAACGTCCATCGCCGCTTTCATCACGTCTTTTTCCTTTTTGGCGTTGATGGTGTAGGTCGCACCGAACTGCTTGGCCAGCGTCAGCTTCTTATCGTTGATGTCGATGGCGATGATCGGGAAAGCCCCGACAAAAAGCGCCGACTGGATGGCGTTCAGGCCTACTCCTCCGCATCCGACGACGATAACGCTGCGGTTCGGTTTTACCTTGGCCCGGTTCACCACGGCGCCGTACCCGGCGATGACCCCGCAGGCGATGAGCGCCGCCCGGTCCACCGGAGTATTCTGGGGTATCTTGACCAGGTTGGTTTCCAGTCCGGTGGCGTATTCCGCGAAGGTGGCCATCGTGCCGTACCACAGGTAAATCCGCTTGCCGTCCTTGGTGCGCAGCCGGCCGGGGCTCCGCGTCACGATCGGGTGGTTGATGCACTGGTTGTATTCCCCGATGTTGCAGTAATAGCAGTTGTCGCAGGGTTCGGGGATAAGGGTATAGACCACGAGGTCTCCGGGTTTGACGTAGGTCACGCCCTCGCCCACCTCTTCGACATACCCCGCCGTTTCGTGGCCGGCTACCGCCGGCAGCGGGCAGGGCCCGTGTTCGCCTTTGATCATGTGCAGGTCGCTGTGGCAGATGGAGGTGGCGGCGCAACGGATGGTTACTTCGCCTTTGCCCGGCGGCTCCAGAATAACCTCCTCCATCACCAGGGGCTTTCCCACCTCGTAACAGACGGCTGCCTTGATTTTTCTTTCCTTACCCATAAAAATCTCCTTCGATGTTTTGTATCGTTAAGCGGTTATATACGCATATTACTCCTAGCTAGCATTTGAATCAAACAGAAAATTCCCGGATATGATTGCGGTTAAGTTATGGGGTTAGCAGGGAAGATTATGCTCCGGATTTCTTTGGACAGCTGCTTGACCTCGCTGCGGGCCCCGCTGAGCACCCAGTATATCGTGATGCTGATCATCGCCGCGAAGAAGCACCAGACGGACGTGAGGTATTGCGCGAAGAAGATGCCGGTGACGATGCAGGAAACCGTGACGAGAATGCCGAAAAGCCACATTCTCTTGACGGTTGATACGAAAAGCGGTGCGATGGGGGCTGCCATGTAGACCACGAAAGCCGTCTTTACAAGTGCCCCGGGAAAGTCGTTGACGTAGTTGATGTGAAAGCTTTGTATCTGCGGCGTAACATTATAAAACAGCAGGCAATAAGCATAATACAGCGAGAGCAGACCGCCTATAGCGATTAAGCCGGCCAGGATGATTTTTCTCGGTTTTACCTTTTCCATCAGCCGGATAGACAGTGGCATCATCGTCGGCCAGATGACCAGCGCGGTTATCAGGAAGATGTAAGTGGCGGCGTTTTGCAGCCGCTCGTACCCATCGGACCGCAGAGTGATCCACAGCACGCCCTCGGCGCACTGTTGGATGCCGAAGATGAGGGGTATGGAAGCGAAAGGAATCTGCGCCGGTTTTTCGGCTTTAGCCAGCGTGGCTATGCCGATAGCGGTGATTACCGCGCCTCCGGTGAAACTCGCTTGCGCTGAAAAACACATCAGAGCTTCTCGCGCTAAAAAATCGGTAAGATTATTTTGCTGGGGACTATATTAGCAGAAAATTTGCCGTATGGCAAACTATGTCCGGTGGTCTATGTGCCCCACCACTGCCAATAACTGCACCCATCAGGGGAGCCCGAGAAGTTTTGCCTCTTCAATAGCGAACCTCGCCAGATAGCCGCCGGGTTGGTGAAAAGCGGCAACATCTTCTGGCAGGGGACGGACCTCCCGGCTTTTTTTCAGGAGCCCTTCTCCGGCAAATTTTTCGATGTCGATATCAATGCCCTGCGACTTGAAATAGACACTGGCCGCGCTGACCGCCGCGCCCAAAGACGCCCCGCCTCCTTCCAAAACAATTACCGGGCGGCGCCATATAGCGGCGATACGCCGGACTATCCCTTTACTGCCGGCCGCGCCGCCGGTAACGTAAAGCGGCTCGTCCGTTTCTCTGGAAAAACCTCTGGAATGATAATAGACGGCCGCCAGCGTCGTCTCGATAAGTCCGGCGTAGTCGGTGCTTAATGAGGGTGTCCCATTGCCCATCCTGACCATCTCCAGGCTCCCGGACATGGGGAAAGATTCGGTACGCGGCTGCCAGAAAACCATGTTCTGTGCCGGCGGGGTCTCCCGTAAAGCCTCCTCGGCGGGGAGATATTCTTCTTTCTTCAGTCCATAAAGTGCCCTTAAGCGGTCCCAGACCATCGCGCCATTGGTGCGGCAGCCGAACATGAACGGCCGCCCGGCGCCGTCGTACATGGCATTGGCGTAGCCGTTCATGTCATATGTTTTCCCGTCCGTCGCCACCATGTTGACCAGGCTGGTGCCCAGGCTTAATAAATCCCCGGCGACCAGCACCTTCGACTGTGGATTATCGCCGGAGCCGGCGGCAACTTTACATTCGGGTGAAAAACCGTATTTCCGTACGAAGTATGTGTCAATATCACCTATCAAAGCATCCGGCTGGACGATAGTCGGCAGTTTACGGCGGAACGCTTTAGCGCCGCCGGGCAGGCCATCGGCGGCGGCGCTGACCAGGATTTCTGACCATTTTTTTTCCTCGTAGTCCATGAGCGCCGTACCGCAAGCGTTGCCGAAGTCCGCCGGCGCTTTAGAGTTGCCGGTCAGTATGGCGGAAACCAGGCCGCTGATAAGCTGGATATTTTCCGTGCGGCGGTAGATTTCGGGGTATTGTTGGGCGATTTTTCGCATCACCACGCCAGTAAACCTTAAGGGTATGTCCGAGCCGGAGAGCCTGATGGCCGGCGCTTTCCCGCCGACGTAGTTGCGAATATGCTCGGCCTGTTCCGCCGTGTCGGCGGTCATCCAGATAGGCGCGCGGTCATAGGCCAGACTGCCCTGCAACAGCGTTACCAGGTTCGCCGCCGCCGACTCTTCTCTGGTCAGGCCGGAAAAAATTTTCCTGGCGGCTGAATTGAGGTAAACGTGACCGTGCTGCTGGCTGGAGTTGTTGATGACGACTATATTATCCAATGCTACCGCTTGCTTGAGGTCGCTGAACATGGCATCCAGAGCGGCGAAAAACAGCGCCGGGGGCTGGCTGGCCTCGCCTTCGCTTTCCGGGGGCAGGATGTAGTCCTCCTGCCGTATGCCGTAAATATTCAGTCGCGGGTCGCGGCAGTAGTCCAGCGAATGCTCGTAAACCTTGCTGCGGGTATCGATGTCCAGCACCGCGGCGGCGATGCCCTGCGTGCTGATGTCCAGGCCCAGTGATAGTCTTGGCTTTTTCATACGCTCTTTACTATTTTCGAACCTCGAACTCGCCTTCCAGCCGGATATCAGCGGAGGAGTTGCCGAGCATTACCTTGAAAACGCCGGGCTCCACTTTCCGTTCCATCTTTTTGTTGTAAAAGGCCAGGCAATCGGCCGGAAGGCGGAAGGTCACGGTCTTTTGCTCACCGGCTTCCAGGTAAAGGCGCTCGAAGGCTTTCAGCTCCTTGACCGGCCGCGTCACGCTGGCGAGGACGTCATTGACATAAAGCTGCACGACGACGTCGCCGCCCTTTTTCCCCGTGTTTTTAGCGTCCGCTTTCACCGTAACCGCGCCTTTAGCCGTGATTCTTACCGGCGTTATCTTCAGGTCGCTGAATTCGAAGGTGGTATAGCTTAAACCATAGCCGAACTCGTAAAGCGGGTCGGCGCTGCCGTCGACGTAGTCCTGCCAGGGAGCGTTTTTGCGGCCGGACGGTTTGCGGTAATAGTAGACGGGGATCTGCCCCTCGTTACGCGGGAAGGAAACCGGCAACCTGCCCCCGGGATTATAATTCCCGAAGAGTACATCGGCCACCGCCCGCCCGCCTTCTTCCCCCGGCTCCCAGGCGCAAACGATGGCCGGGATTTTTTCCGCCAGCCATTTCAAGGTGTACGGCCGGCCGTTGGCTAAAACGAGCACTACGGGCGTCCCCGTTGCATAGACGGCTTTGACCAGCTCTTCCTGCACACCGGGCAGGCCGAGAATCGAGCGGTCCCGCATCTCGCCGGAGGTATTTTCCGGCGTCAGCCCGGATAAGTCCCCGACCACTACCACGGTGACATCGGCGGATTGCGCGGCCTTGACGGCTTCGGCGAAGCCTTTCCTGGATTCCTGCTGGATTTCGCAGCCCCTGGCATAAAGCACCTTCGTGTTTTTGCCGACCGCCGCTTTGATGCCGTCAAGAATGGTGACCACCTGTGGGGCGTCAACCTTATCCTTGTCTTTGTTCTTATTTTTCAGCACCATTTCTACGGCACCGGTCTTTTTATCGGTCTTGAGTTCGTATCTGGAATGGGCCGGGAAAGTGTAGTCTCCCAGCAGGTTCCGCTGGCTGGCAGCGCTGGGGCCGATGACCGCAATCGAACGAAGGTTCTTTTTCAGTGGCAGGAGGTTGCCTTCGTTTTTGAGGAGGACGATGGACTTTCGGGCAGCTTCCAGGGCGAGTTTCCGGTCCGCCGCAGTATCGGTTGCTTTCACAATACCAGCCGGGTCCGCGTAAGTGTTTTCGAACAGGCCGAGCCGGAACTTGAGGCTTAAAACGCGAGTTACCGCCCGGTCCACCAACGCTAAAGTCACCGTCCCGTCCTTCACCGCTTTCAACAGCGGCTCGCCATAGCAGTCGGTGGCCGGTAGCTCGATATCTATTCCCGCTCGCAGAGCAAGTGCGGCGGCGTCGCTTTTATTGCCCGCTATGCGGTGCGTCGTTTCCAGCTGCGCGATGGCGAAATAGTCAGAAACGACTGCTCCCTCGAACCCCCACTCCCCCCGTAAAATATCCGTCAGCAGCTCCTCGGAGGCGCCGCAGGGTATGCCGTCGATTTCATGATAGGCATTCATCACGGAAAGCACACCGGCTTCTTTAACCGCTTTCTCGAAAGGGTAAAGATAGACCTCCCGCAACAGGCGGGGCGGGATATGGGAGGGGGCACAGTTCAGACCGCCCTCCGGCAGGCCATGCCCGGCAAAGTGCTTGGTCGTGGCGACGATTCCCCGCGTGATATCGTCGCCCTGGAGGCCTTTGATGTAGGCCACGCCCATGCGGGAGACCAGGAACGGGTCTTCCCCGAAGGTTTCCTCGACCCTGCCCCAGCGCGGGTCGCGGGTAACATCGAGTACCGGGGCCAGCCCCTGGTGTATCCCGGCGGCGCGCATTTGCCGGCGGATGGTGGTCGTGATGCGGTTGATTAAATCCGGTTCCCAGGTGCTCGCCAGACCGATGTTCTGCGGGAAAATGGTGGTGCCGTAAGCCCGGAAACCATTGAGGCACTCTTCATGGACAATGGCCGGTATGCCCAGCCGCGTGTTTTCCCGCAGGAATTGCTGGATAGCGTTATTGAGCGCAGTGACTTCCCGCAGCGGCAGGCCGGAAGACATGGCCGGGGCGCTGATATGACCGATGCCGTTTTTCAATACCTCTTTAGCTTTAGCCGGGGAGAATTTACCGTTTTCCAGCAGCGGCGTAGCAAAAACACTGCCTAGCTGGGCGATTTTTTCTTCCAGCGTCATTCTGGCTAAAAGGGCTTTGACTTTAGTTTTAATCGCAGCAGCGCTGTCACCGGTTTTTTTCATCGCTCTCCCCTTATTTCTTCTTCCGGCTGGCGTGTACCTGCTGGATAAATTTGCCATCCAGCCCCAGTGTCTTATAGACAATCTCGTAAGCGGCGACGGCGTCATGGGCCGCCTGCGCCTGCTTTAAAGCTTTTTCATCGATTTTCCCTGCCAGGGAATTGATGAACTCCCACTGGTAGATACTGCGCTTGACCGCCGCCACCTGGTCCTCCGTATAGGGGAAAAGGTCGAACCCCACTCTTTCCCCGCCCTTCCCGTAGCCGTAGCGCCTTAACGCCAGCGCCAGCTCCAGCGTCTGCATAAAGAACGATGCCCCCACCATGTTATCGTCGTCAAAGCTGCCCCAGCCGGAGTTGCCGTGCTGGTGCCCCAGCAGGTTTTCGCTGGCCAGCAGCGAGGCGTATTCCGCCAGGTTTTCCCCGTTCATGATGAGGTGCTGCCAGTCCATGTTCACCTTGAGATTGGTGGTGTCCACGCCCCTGGCTTTTACCTTGTTGATGACGAACATCGTCATGCCGATGTCCCGCATCAGTATTTTCATCGCCGGTTCGGAGTTTTTATGTTCCAGGAGCATTGTCACGCCACGTTGGTTGGCGTGGTCCACCGCCGCCGCTATCGCGTCGATAAAATAGCCCCACACCTCCTCGTAGGGAATCTGGAAGTTGTAGTTGTAGCCCTCGCCGCCCGGCCAGATGATGAACTTGGCACCGGTTGCCGCGGCCAGATCGATACCCCTTTTGGTGATATCGATGGCTTCTTTGCGCAGTTTCCTGTCCGGGTTGATGAAGGACCCCAGGGCGTATCGGGGGTTATTGAATAATCCCAGGGCGATGGCATAAAGGTCGCTCTTTCCCAGCGCTTTCTTTACTTTTGCGACGTTGTCCTCGTTGACTTCGCCGGGGTAATGGAATTCGTACCCGTCCACCAGTTCTCCCAGGCCGTCCACCACTCGCCGTACCTTGGCGGGCATGTCCTCCTGGCCTTCTTTGGGGTGGTATCCCCCCGGCACGAAGCGTGTAGCGTTAGCCCCGAACGACCATATCCCGACGCTGTTCTTGACTCTAGCCATAATTATTTCCCCTTTATCTTAAAAAATATCAGATAGATATGGATATAAGGCGTTACGATATTATACAACATTGGTTTTTCCCTATAAAACCATAGCTGTATCATACTTTTGTTGACATCTTAACTTCAAGATAATAGACTGCTTTAAGATTACTTAAAAGCGGAAAGATATGATGACCGATAGCAAAATACGCCATGTCACCCTGCCGAATTTACGCCTGCATTTGAGAAGAGGCGAGCCGAACATGCTCTGGGTCAACGGGCAGGACCTGCTTTTGCTGAACGAGACCGCCGCCCGGTTTATCGAGGTGTTTATCGAGGTGATGTCCCGTCACACCGATAGCCTGGATACCGCGGAGTTCAAACAGGAGATCGCCCGCCGGATGCAGGTTATCTACCCCAAAGTGCCGGCGGAAGTGCTGATTAAAGACTTCGATAATATCTATGGCGCCCTGCTTGAGATCAGCCGCGGCGATTGCCCCGTGGCGGACATGGATCTGGAGACCAGAGAGACCGAACCCAAACGATGGACGGCGCCGCCCCGCATGGACCTGGCGCTGACCTACCGCTGTAATAATAACTGCTATTTTTGCTATACCGGCGGGCCCCGCAAGGTGAAAGAGCTAGGCACCGCCGATTGGAAGAAAATTATCGATAAGCTCTGGGCCAGCGGTATCCCGCAGATTGTCTTCACCGGCGGCGAGCCCACCTTGAGAGAGGATTTGCCGGAGCTCATCGAGCACTCCAAAGAGTTCGTGACCGGGCTGGTCACCAACGGGCGCAAGCTGGCAGCGCTGACCCCGGCGCTGAATAAAGCGGAGCTGGACTACGTCCAGGTGAGCCTGGAATCACACCTGCCGGAAGTCCATGATAAAATGGTCGGCGTCAGCGGCGCCTGGCGGGAAACGCGGGAGGGCATCCTGGCGGCGCTGCAGAACGGCCTTTCGGTCATCACCAATACCACGCTTACTCAGGACAATCTGGCGTCCTTCCCGGACTTGGTCCAATATGGCGCCGGGATCGGCTTAAAGATGATGGCCTGCAACACCTTGATTTGCAGCGGGCGCGGCACCTGCCGCAGGCAGGATGCCGGAGTCTCTCCGGAAGAGTTGAAAAGCGTCCTTTCCCGCTCTGTGGAAACCGCCCACCAGGCGGGCATCAAGCTGGAATGGTATTCGCCCACCTGCTACAAGCAGTTCAATCCGCTGGAGTTCGGCTTCGGGGTAAAGGCCTGCTCGGCCGCGCAGTACAACATGACCATCGAGCCGGACGGTTCCGTAATACCCTGTCAGTCCTGGTTCAAAGAAAAGCTGGGGAACATGCTCAAGAAACCCTGGCCGGAAATCTGGAGCCACCCGGTGGCAGCCGGTTTCCGTGAAAAGGCGTACCTGAAAGGCCGGAAGGAGTGCGAGGGATGCGAGTATCTGTATCAGTGCTACGGTGGCTGTCCGCTGGAATATGCGCCCTAGTTGTTCTCCTGCTGGCGACTGTACCCGCCGCGGCGGACACGGGAACTTACCGTATCACGAATTACATGGTGACCCTGCAGCCGCAGAGCGACGGCCAGGTCAGGATTACCATCGTGCAGGATTGGCGGGTGCTTGGCGGGCATATACCCTGGGTGACTGTCGGCCTGCCGAATAAAAATTTCTCGGTGGCAAGCTTCAGCAGCGCCGCCTCCAACGTGGCGGCCGCCAATGATAGCGGTTTTACCGGCGTCCGCGTCGACCTGACCAAGGACTACCAGCCCGGACAGGATTTTGAAATAGAGTTTGTCGTCCTGCAGAAAAACCTGCTGGAAAGATTGACCGCGGAGAAACAGTGGCGGATAGATTACACGCCCGGCTGGTACGATAATGCGTATATCGACCACCTGGAGGTTACCCTGCTCTCTCCGGTAGATTTTCAGACCTATTCCTCCGTCAGCCCCCTGCCTTCAGCGTCGAACAGTAACGTCATCGATTGGGAGGCGACCAACCTTTCGCCCGGCAGCCGGTTTAATATTTCCGTGGCATCGGACGACGGCTCGTTCCTTGCCGCCAGCGTGCCCGTCGGCAAGGCTAAAAGTGGCGGGCTGGGCAAATCGTTTTATATTACCATCGCGGTCATTGTGGCGGTAGGTCTATTGATTTTCTGGGCCATACGCAAAAGCCGGCAGACCAGGGACGCCGAGCTCAGGTCGCGGGCTACGGCTATCCAATCCGAGATGGAAAAGGACGCCGGGAAGAAAAAGGAAGTCGAAGAGGGTTTTGAACAATACGTCGAAAAGAAAAATATCCAGCCGGACGCCCAGGGGCGGTATTACGACCGTTCCTACGGCGACTATATCACGCCGGCGCTGTGGGCGGCGATTATCGCCAATCAGGTGCGCCAGCAGCAGGCGTTTACTTCCGGGGCATCTTTCCGGTCCGGCTGTGTTTCCTGCGCCTGCGTTTCGTGTGCCTGTGCCTGCGCTTGTGCCTGCGCCGGGGGCGGGGCGGCCGGCTGCGCCCGCAAGACCCTGCACGAGTGCCATTCCTGTTCGGTTCTTAAAGAAAAGGCGACCGGGTAAATTTTCCGGAGACTACTTAAAAAACAAACACCACCCGGACGCTGGATCGATATCCGGATGGTGTTTTCAGTTCGTTTTCAGGGATTAATTTGTCTGGCTATTTCAGGGGCTTCATTTTTTCGGGTCGGGGTCCGGCGGCTTCCGGCCACCACATGTCCGGTTTGATGCCTTCGTCTTCGTAACCCGCATCGACAAAAAGCATCCGCTTGAGGTCTTCCTTGGAAACGATTTCCTTATGGGATTTTTCGCCGCGCACGGTCGATTGGTTGATTTCTATCATCAGGAAAGGCCGGGTGACTTTAAGGATTCTCCAGGGAGCATGGATCATACCGGCCGGGATGCAAACGATGGTGGACCGGTTGAAAGTGTGTTTTTCCATCTCTTTGCCCATGCACATCTCGACTTCTGCCCCCAGGTCGAACGGGTGCTCCGGGTCTGTCCCCAGGTGAATGAGGAGCTCGGGATATTTATGCTCGTGCGGGCCGTGCATAATCTCGCCCCATTTTTTCGTGCCGTAGGCGCCGTAGGGCTTATCGCCTACCCAGTAGATGTTGTAGTCGTTACAGTCTTTGAAAGTCTTGCCGCTCAAGAAGCCGATGGCCGCATAGGTCCGCTGCTTCTGTATCTCCGGGTCTACCCCGGAAATAAATAGGTGATCATATTGCGCTTTTGCCATTTTGGTCTGGTCCTCCTTGTTTTTTACCAGTTATAACACATTGGGTTTAATACTTCAAATTTAGGCTCATATTATTGCAAAAAATGGAACTATTCTTTAATAATTTTTTGACGATGAAATAATCGTTACCTTGCCATCCATTGTCAAGAGCGAAGGTTTTTTACATTCCCCGGCCGCAGGTGGCAGCAGGAAACGTATACGCCGCTGTCGTTTTTATTCCAGAGGGATGACTTCACCGCACTTGGGGCATTTGATGGTCGTCCGGTAGTAAGCCTGGAAATCGGCAATGGGGCTGCCCTCCGGGAAAACGGCGTACCGGGCGCCGATGTTTTTCCTGGCCTCTTTCAGTGCCGTTTCTTTAGCTTTTTCAAAAGTCCCCAGGAATTTAAGCTTGGTCCTTACCTTATCGCCCCCCTGATATTTGGTCTCGACGATTTCATACTGCTTTTCCGCTGGCGCCATATTATCCCTCCCGGCTGGTGTTTGGCCTCATTATACCACGCTCGCCACTCCGATTTGAGGGGGAGAATGCCATATATTTACGTGATATTGAAACAAGTTGGTGCCGTAAGGTAGAACATGGTTGAAAAACCAGCGTTGCTTGTAGTACATTTACTGTAACAGTGACACTATCAGAGGGAGAGAAGATGGAAAAAGAATGGTCGGAAATGACTAAAGAAGAGAAACGGGAAGGCAGGATTAAGGATTATATCACCCCACCCCCGGGTATCAAGTTCCGCGATGCAAAAGCGGAGAGACTTTTTAAAGAGAGGGTGAACCGCCACCTGGCGGCGACTCTCTGTGAAAAACCCGATCGCGTACCGGTCTCGGTGCCCATCGGCGCTTATCCCCTCTATTACGCCGGTCTGGATTACTACACTGCCATGTATAATTATAAAGCCGCCCGGGAAGCTTACACCAAATTTATGTGGGACTTTTACGATGATATGGATAGTTTCGGCGGGCCGGGTATGGTATTCTCCGGCAAGGTCTTGGATATTCTGGATTACCATCAATACTCTTGGCCGGGCCATGGCCTGGGAAAAAATGCCACCACACACCAGTTTAACGAAAAGCAATACGTGTCCGCCGCGGAATATGATAAGTTCCTCGATAATCCCGCGGATTTCTTTTTCCGCGTACTAACGCCCCGTACTATCGGCGCAGCGGAAGCTTGGCAGTATTTTCCGCATCTCACAAACCTTAATGGTATGCCCCTGCTTCCTGTTTATCCGTTTCTCCGCGCTGATGTCCGCGAGTCGTTCAAGAAATTCATTGCCGCCGGTGAGGAACTGGAAACGCAGATGAAGGAATACATGCCTTTCAATATGGAATGCCTGGCGGCTGGCTTCCCGATGGCGCGGGGCGGCATGGCTAGCGCGCCCTTTGACCTTATTGCCGATAACCTGCGCGGGACTTCCGGCGTGGCTATCGATATGTACCGCTGCCCGGAAAAGCTCCTTGAAGCTATCGATGTATCTGCGGAAATTCATATCAAGAGGACCATCGAGAGCATGAGAGCCAACAATGGTTTGCAGGTCAGTTTCCCGCTGCATAAAGGCGATGATAAGTTTATGTCCCGTAAGCAGTTTGAGAAATTTTATTGGCCAAGTTTAAAGAAAATGATTGACGCGCTAATCGCCGAAGGTATCATGTGCTCGCTCTTCGCCGAGGGTGCTCATAATGAAAGACTAGATTATTACGGAGATTTCCCCAAGGGCTGGGTGACCTGGATGTTCGACCGCACGGACATGGCTAAAGCCAAAAAGGCGGTAGGGGATAAATGCTGTATCGTGGGCAATGTTCCCGCTTCTCTGGTGATTACGGGCACGCCGAAACAGGTGAAAGAATGCTGCCGCAAGCTCATCGAGGACTGCGCGCCGGGCGGCGGCTACGTGCTGGCCGGCGGCGCCCAGGCTACGGAAACCAAGAACCCGGAGAATTTCCGCGTGTTCATGCAGGCCGCCGTGGAATACGGCACTTATTAGCCGTCGGTTTTTTAAGTTGATAAAAGGCTGCGCTGGGGGTTTTAGTCCTGTAGTAAGACGGGATTCAGTTATGCGGATATACGGTATCGTACGTATAAAGTGCCGGACGAATAGTATTATTGCTGTGCCAGCGCTATCGCCCCCAGCACCCCGGCCATGTCCCCCAGGGCAGGGGCGACGATATATTCATCGATTTTTTCGGTGATGACCGGTGAGTTGACATAACCATTGAGCAATTCTCTAACTCTCACTCGTACACCCTCCAGCAGCCCCGCCTTTTTCATGACTCCCCCGCCCAGGATTATCCTCTTGGGTGAAAGCGTCAGGATAAGGTTGGCCACCCCGGCGGCGAGGTACCCGGTTTCCAGCTTCCAGGCTGCGTGGTCGGCGGGTAAAAGCTCGGCCGGCTTCCCCCACCTTTTTGCCACCGCCGCCCCGGAAGCCAGCCCTTCCAGGCAGTCCCGGTGGAAAGGGCAGCACCCGGGGAAGGGGTCTTTTTTTAAATCGTGGGGGACAAAGATAGGCCCCATTTC
Source organism: Dehalococcoidales bacterium (assembly GCA_050018395.1). Taxonomy (GTDB): domain Bacteria; phylum Chloroflexota; class Dehalococcoidia; order Dehalococcoidales; family RBG-16-60-22; genus RBG-13-51-18. The sequence continues at coordinate 40,285 of JBEKAC010000011.1, read as the reverse complement.
CGGGTGTGTCAGCCCGTGCATCAGTTGCCCGTTGCTCATCCCTCCGCCGCCGATGCCCGTCCCGACGGTCAGGTAAATAAAGGTGTCCAGCCCCCGGGCCGCGCCCCACCGCTGTTCCCCCAGCGCGGCGCCGTTGACGTCGGTTTCCAGCGCCGCCGGGACGTTCAGCGCCCCGCTGATGATTTTTACTAAATTCGTATCGGCCCAGCCGGGCTTGGGGGTGGTGGTTACCGTACCGTAAGCAGGGGAGTCCTTATCCAGGTCCAGCGGCCCGAAAGATGCAATGCCGATCGCCGCCAGGGGTGTTTCCCGCATGACGCCACGGAAAAAATCTATCGCTTTGCCCAGCGTTTCCGCAGGCGTGGTGGTGGGGAACTGTGTTTTGGCTACAATGTTTTCCGGCCCGGCGCCGGCCGCGCACAGGAATTTGGTGCCCCCCGCCTCGATACCCCCGTACAGCTTTGCCATTTTGTCCTTTTCCCGCGTGCCTATTAGCGTATGCCCATGTCTTTCCTGGCCTGCTCGTGTTCCTGCGTCAGCCGTTCCGCCTCGGCCGTGAGCTTGTCCCATTCCACCGTCAGCGTCCGTATTTGTTCTTTGGAGGTGACGTATTCCCGATTGGTCTCCGCCACTTTGTAGCCGTCTTTATAATGGTTCGGGTCGGCGAAGAGCCCCTCGATTTCCGCGATGCGGGCCGTCAGCCGGGCCACCTTCTCCTCGATTTCCCTGATGCGGCTTTTCACCGGCGTTATCTCCCGGTAAAAGTCGTTCCTCAAATTGCCCTCGGCGATTTTCCGCTGCTGCCGCTGCTCTTTTAGCGATGTTCGCGGCGGGGCGTGCTGCCGTATCGCCCGCAGCGTTTCCGGGATGACGTCGACGTGCGGCTCTTGCTTGTATAAGAACTCGTCGTAGTTGCCCTGGAAAATCCGCAGGTGTCCCTCTTTGATTTCGATGATTTTGTTAGCGACTTCCCGTATCAGCGTTCTATCGTGGGTGATAAAGCAGATGGTGCCCGTATAGGCGTCCAGGGCGTCCGTCAGTATCTCCCGCGACGGAATGTCCAGGTGGTTGGTGGGCTCGTCCATCAGGATGAAGTTGGCCGGGCGCGTCAGCATCTTGGCGATAGCCAGGCGCGTTTTTTCCCCGCCTGAGAGCACCGCCACCTCTTTCATCACGTCCTCCCCGCTGAAAAGGAACGCGCCGAGCAGCCCCCGCAGGCGCTGGTCGGTTTCATCGCCGGCGACGGAGCGCAGCTCGTCGAGGACGGTATTTTTCGGGTTCAGCAGCTCGATGTAGTACTGGGCGAAGTACGCGGTCGTCACGCCGTGCCCCGGGATGCGCTCGCCTTTTTCGAAGGGCAGCACGCCGGCCAGTATCTTGAGCAGCGTGGTCTTCCCGGCGCCGTTAGGCCCCACCAGCGCCACCTGGTCGCCCTTGATAAGCTCCAGGTTGAGGTCCTGGTAAACCACCTTGTTATCGTAAGATTTGGAGATGTCCTTGAGGGTGATGGTGACGTGCCCGCTGTGCGGCGGCTCCGGGAAATTGAACCTTATCTTTTTTGTCTGCCGCGGCACCACGATGCGCTCGATTTTCTCCAGCTTTTTTACGCGGCTCTGCACCTGGGTGGCTTTGGTATTCTTGGCGCGGAAGCGTTCGATAAAACGCTCCTCCTGTTGGATTTTACGCTCCTGCCGCTTGGCCGTGGCCAGCCTGGTTTCCAGGTCTTTTTCCCGGGCGATGACGTAGTCGTCATAGTTGCCGTGAAAGAAAACGACCTCTCCCTGCTCGATGGCGATGACCTTTTTCGCCAGGTTGTTGAGGAAAGCGCGGTCGTGGGAGGTGACCAGCACGGCGCCATAGTACGATTTCAGATAGTTCTCGAACCAGCGCGTCGTCTCCAGGTCGAGGTGGTTGGTGGGCTCGTCCAGGATGAGCAAGTCCGGCCCGTTGAAAAGCAGTTTGGCCAGCTCCACGCGCGTGAGCCAACCGCCGCTGAACTCGGCCAGCTTGCGGTTGAAATCGCCCGGCACAAACCCGAGGCCGGCCAGTATCACCTCGGCTTCATGCTCGGCGTTATAGCCGCCGGAAGACTCGTACTCGTGCTGGACGCTGCCCAGCTCGCGCAGCAGCGCGTTGATGTTGTCCTGGTCTTTTTCCTCGGCCAGTTCCTCCTGGAGCATCCGCACTTTGTGCTCCAGCTTCTTGATGTCGGCCGCGGACTGCACGACCTCCTCCAGAAGGCGGCGGCCGGAGCCGTGCTGGATGTCCTGCCGCAAGTAGCCGATGGTCGTGCCGCGGCGCACGGCGATGTTGCCGCTGTCCGGTGTGATGTTCCCGGCGATAATCTCGAAAAGGGTGGTCTTGCCCGAGCCGTTCGCCCCGATGACGGCGATGCGGTCGCCCATCCCCACGTTGAAAGTAACGTCTTTGAACAGGTAGACCGCGTTATATGATTTAGAAATGTTGGATAAGCCTAACATTTTATTCTTCCCTCTGTATTTTATTCTAAGTGCTGCGTTCAGGTAAACAAAAAAGCCCGGGTTTTTGGCCTGGGCTTAAATGTGTCGCCTTAATTTATACGTTTATATCAATCTGTTGCAGACACACTGAGCCCTTGGTGACGTGCCGGCCGGTATGCAAATGGCTATTGCATCAAGGAGGCGGCTTTCACTTATCGGGCTCGAACGCAACGCGGTGTTCCCCCTTCCCTTAGATTTGCTGTGATTATATTATAACGGCTTTGCGGCTGTCAACGGGCGAGTGAAAGGAGGATTCTACACCAACCCCTCCCTTTATCCCCACCCGGGCGAAAAAGAGGAGGGAACTCTCAGTAACGATAGCGGCCATTTCTCCTGTTTTTTGCTGTAAATGTGATATCATAAGCTTAGATATATTTCCCTTATTGCAAAGGAGCCTAACATGGAAGAAAAAATCGTCTATTTCGAGCAACCCGGCCGCGCCAACACGGAAGCTACGTTAAAGCTGGCTTTAGAGCGGGCTAAAGCGCGCGGCATTAAAAAGGTCGTGCTGGCGTCAACGCTGGGAGATACAGCGCGCCTGGCCGCCAGGCTCTGGGAAAAAGAGGGGATAAAACTGGTCGTAGTGCCGCACCAGCACGGGTTTGCCGGAATGATGTTCCCGCCGGAGCTCAAAGCAGAGCTAGAGAAGAAAGGCCATATCGTGCACTTCGGCACGATGCTTTTCCATACGGACAAGTTTTACGGTGTGGATACCCCTACTATCCTGGCCAACATGCTGCGCACCTTCTGCCAGGGCATGAAGGTCTGCGTGGAAATCGTGCTCATGGCCGCGGACGCCGGTCATGTGGCTATCGGCGAGCAGGTGGTTATCGTCGCCGGCTCGGGGAGGGGTTCAGATACCGCGGTGGTTGTCCTCGCTTCCACCTCAACGCATTTGGCGGACCTGCATATCACCGAGATTATTTGTAAGCCTCTCCAGACGAAGCAGGGGCCGCCTCCTCCCCCTCCCCCGCAGATGCCTCCAGCCGAGAAGAAATTGTAGTAAACCGGCCGGTTATACAGGGCACGACTATTTTAGAGTTTCCGGGAGACGTCAAACAAAAAGGAACTCCGTTTGAAATCCGGCAGGAAAAAACTATTCAAGATATTATCCATTACCATCGGGGCACTCCTGGTAATCTACCTGGGGGTATGTGCGTACGGCGCTAAAACGGCGATGGAAATTCCCCGCCTCCCGGTGGTCTATAACCCGGCGTCGCTGGGGGTGCCTTACGAGGACGTCGCCTTTAAGACCCGCGGTGATAACCTGACGCTTAAGGGCTGGTTCATACCGGGCGAAAACAAAGATGTTATCCTGGTCGTGCATGGGGGCTTCCAGAACCGCATCGATGCTAATGTGGATACCGGGGGGCTGACGCACGCCCTTGCTTTACAGGGGCATAACGTGCTGCTTTTCGATTTGCGAGGTAGGGGAGAATCGGAAGGAAAGGGACGCACGCTGGCTAATATCGATGAAGATATCGGCGGAGCGGTGGACTACCTGGTAAGCCGCGGATTCAGCAGGGGGGACATCTGCCTGCTGGGTTTTAGCACCGGGGCGGCCTCGGTATCCATTTACGCCAGCGGAAACGACGTGGGAGCGCTGATACTGGTAGGCTGTTTTATCGATTGCCCCACGATGGTGGCGCGGCAGGCGAAAGCGGCCGGGTTGCCAGTATTTCTGGCTTATTTCCTCCTGCCGGGCGGCAAACTCTTTACCCACTGGCTCTACGGTTTTACGATGATAAATCCCATCGATGTGATGCCACGCATAAACTGCCCGATATTATTCGTCCACGAAGAAAATGACGCGTTCATCACCAGCGCGGAAACCCAGCAGCTTTTTCACGCTGCCCCCAACCCCGCCAACGAGGTTTGGGAAGCTACCGGCACCAAGCACAGCCAGGTGTTCAAAGCCCACCCGGTAGAGTTCGTCAACAAGATCAGTGAATTTATATCCAGAACGATCGGGGCAAACGGTAATTAGTCCATTTGCGGCCCGACTAGCGGCTGGTATTGCGCCGTGTCTTTCATGTAGGCTTGCTGGGTTTTCTTGTCCAGCGGCTGGAACCGCTGCGCCGCGCTGAGCATCGCCGGCCAGAGGCTAAGCTCGCCGGGGAGTACCGCGGCGGTGATATCCTGGCTCAATGTAAAGTCGAGGCTTTTCTCGATTTCCGCCGCGTCATCGAAAGGTTCGTACCAGGTGTTGTAATGCTTTATGTTGGCCTGCCGCGTCGGCCAGGCCTGCTTGGCCACGGACTTTATCGCCATCACGCCCACGTCCTTTTGCCGGGCGCTTTTGAGCAGCGGTTGGTAATCATTCCAATCGGTCGGATGGACGGCGTGGACGCGGTTTAATGGAAACATCACGGTATCAAAGTCGAACTTCTTCAGCGCCTCATTATGGTTGGGCGGATTGTGCCCTGTAATCCCGATAAAACGCACCAGCCCCTGGGCTTTGGCTTCGAGGATGGCTTCCATCGCGCCGCCGGGCCCGAGGCAGGTAGCGAGGACTTCCGGGGTATCAACGCCGTGCAGCTGGAAAAGGTCGAACCGGTCCACGTTCAACGTATCCAGCGAGCGTTGTAGGCTTTCCCAAGCGCCGGCCTTAAGGCGCTCGTGGGTTTTGCAGCCCAGGAAGAACGGGCTGCCGTGTCTTTTAAAATAAGAGCCGAGGTGCTTTTCCGCGTCGCCATAGAGCGGCGAGACATCCACGTGGTTGATGCCGTTGGCCACCGCCATCTCGATGGCGGCGTCGGCGGCTTTCTGGGTGATGCGGTAAAGAGCGAATCCCCCGAAGATAAGAATACTGCTCATGTGTTCCGTTTTGCCCAGTCTTCGTTTTTCCATATAGACCCCTTTTGTCATTGCGAGACCATTCACGGCGCAGCCGTGAAGGCGTGGCAATCTCTATTTTTGTTCTCGTTCATTTTCAATCGGTTGTTCCAGGTGATATTTCAGCAGGGTCTGTTTCAGTCTTCCTTGCCGCTCGCCCGCGTGTAGCTGGTACCATTACCGCTGGTAAAGAAAAGGATGGGTGTCTTTATCTTGCGGAAGGAGATGGGGCCGTGGGACAGGCCGCGCGGCGCGAAGATGAGCGCGCTTTTGGTGAGGATGTACTGCTCGTCTTCCAGCCAGATTTCCACTTCGCCGCCGAGGTCGTGAGCGTCGCCGTTATAGCTGCCGAAAAACCCCAGGATTTCATCAAAGTCGTGACTGTGGGCGATTTCGATGTTCGTGGGCGGCTGGCCGTGCTTGGCTACCATCCACACCGCATCGTAGTATAAAGCTCCCTTGGCTATCATCTCGTTAAGGGAAAGAACGTGGGCGGAGTCCGTGTAGTTGCCCGCTTGCCGCTGGTCTTCCAGGCGCTTTAGAAAACCGGCGGGCGGCGGCGTTTTGGGGCGGATATCTTCGGTAATGACGTACCGGGCGTATTTTTTAGGGGGCATATTTTCTCCTTTTTTAAGTATCGGTCGATTTATGCGGATTATAAGCCTGTTAGTGTAACAGGTCAACATTTTTCCGTTGGCCCGGCCAATGGGGTATAATGAAAGAAAGCAAGGTTAAGAGGAAAAGAAAAATGAAATCTGAAGACCTGACCGGGAAAGTGATGGACCTGGGCGCGATGGTGGAATATCACACGGGCTCCGTGGTCAGCCGCACGGTTATCGATAAGCCGGCGGGCACGCTTACGCTTTTTGCCTTCGATAAAGGGCAGGGGTTGAGCGAGCATACCGCTCCTTACGATGCCCTGGTCTATATGCTCGATGGCGAGGCCGAGGTTAAAATTGCCGGTAAGCCTTTCCACCTGAAACAGGGCGAGACGATTATCATGCCGGCCAATCAGCCCCACGCCCTCCGGGCCGCCGCCCGTTTTAAAATGTTCCTGGCGATGATCAAGTCTTGAATCCGCCCCCGGGTTGCCGGCCTGCGCAGATTTCGTTATTGAACTCCTAGCAGGCTCGGGTGTTTACGCAAGTATTCCCCGAATTTGCATTATTTTGTGATATTGCGTATAGTTTCTGTAGTTGAGATGCTCAGTATTATTCAGGAGGAATGTTATGCTGGATGAGCTCGGGCAAAAAATTATTCAGGAACTCCAGGCGGACGCGCGGCAGAGTTTCCGGGAAATCGGCAGGAAACTGGAAGTCTCGGAAGGTACGGTGCGCAACCGGGTCAAGAGCCTGATCAATAACGATACGATGAAAATTAGCGCCATTCCCAACCCGGAGCGGCTGGGGATGAACTTTATCTGCATGATGTGCATCGAGGCAAAGGTCGGCACCGCGGAAAAGGTGGAGCAGGTGCTCATTAAAAACCCCCATGTCTATTTTCTCTGCGGGTGTACCGGCACCTACGATATCATCGGGACTTTCCTCTTCCGCACCCCGCATGATTTCGACGAGTTCGTCAAAAACGTTATCGCCACGATACCGGAAATTACCCGGACCAGCACTTTTGTCGCCATGCATGTGTCCCGCAGCCCCTGGGAGCATAATCTGGACGTGACGGCGCTGAGCAAATGATAGTAATCATTATAAAAATTGAGAAAATATTCCCAATCCGCGGTATTTCTTCTTTGACATCATAAATGTGTTAGTACTATTATTCATTCGGGGTTTGTTATGGTTTTCAACCGGGAAGAGCTAGAGAAAAAGAGACAAAAAAATAAAAAGCGCCGCCGGATTATCTGGTTAAGCATCCTCGGCGCTTTCGTGCTGCTCATCGCGGTGTTGCTGGTTTACCAGTTCACTGACCTCATCGTCCCGGTACCGCAGGGCGCCGACTCTTCGCCCCAGCCCGGCGAGTGGTCGATGTTCCATCACGATGAAAGCCGCTCCGGCAATCTCGGCACTGGCGGCGCCCAGCCCCAGGGAAATCTCAAGTGGACCTTCACCACCGGGGCCGCCATTCATTCCTCGCCGTGTGTCGTGGACGGTACGGTGTATTTCGGCTCGCAGGACCATAGTATTTATGCCGTGGATGCCGCCACCGGCGCCAAGAAATGGTTGTACGAGACCGGCAGCTGGGTGGAGTCTTCGCCCATCGTCGTCGGCGGGGTGCTCTATTGCGGCTCGAACGATGGTAACCTTTATGCCTTGAACGCCCAGACCGGCGCTAAAATATGGTCCTGTAATATGCATTTTACGCTCCGGTCATCGCCGGCTTATGCCAATGGCATTGTCTATATCGGCGATGATGATTATAGTCTCTATGCGGTCAATGCCGATACCGGCAAAATCCGCTGGCACCACAAGACGGACAATATCGTGGTATCTTCGCCGGTGATTACAGGAGGCGTCGCCGCAGTTGGGTCGGCGGATGGGCTGTTCTATACGTTTAACGCGAAAAACGGCAGGGTACGTCTCCAGTTCAAGACGAATGGTGCCACTTCGGTGACGTCCTCCCCGGCGATAAAGGACGGCGTGGGGTATTTCACCGATACGTCCGGCTGGGTCTATGCTGTTGACGTCCGCGCCAAGAACTGGCTCTGGGAAAATAAAATACGATTGTACTGGAACGTGCTTTACGTTTACGGCGTCGCCCCCAAGCCGTCCAAGCCCTCCGGGTTGCTGTGGGACTATTCGCTGGGGTTCGGCATCGTTTCCACCTCTTCGCCGGCGATGTCGGGCGATGTTCTATATGTCGGCGCCGGGAAGAACGTGGTGGCGTTTAATGTTACCGCCAAGCAGGTACTGTGGACCTTCAATACGAATGACCTGGTGCTCTCATCTCCGGCGCTGGCGGATACGGCGCTATACTTCGGCAGCGAGGATGGGCACCTTTACGCTTTGGATAAGGCTACCGGCGCCAAACTGTGGGATGTTACACTCGGGGATATAATCACGTCGTCACCGGCCCTCGCTGACGGGTCTTTATACATCGGCTGTAATGACGGCAAAATGTACGCCTTCAACTAGCAGAAAGATATTCGCTAATCAATTATACTATTTTTAATTTTCCCCTTTGTTGCAGGAGGCTATCGAGATGACGGCCAATTCCACTACTAAAACGGTTAAAGAACCTGCCCGTGAAATTAAAGTGTTCCATGAGGCCGATGTTGTCGTGGTCGGCGGGGGGCCGGGGGGGCACTGCGCGGCCGTGGCCGCGGCGCGTAACGGCGCCAGAACAATCCTCATCGAGCGGTATGGTCACCTGGGGGGCATGGCTACCGGTGGTCTGGTAATCCTGATGTTGCCCATGAGCGATGGCATCAGCAAAACGCCGCAAATTGCCGGCCTCTGCCTTGAATGGATGGACCGGCTGGCGAAAATCCCCGGCAGCATGGTGGGTCCAAAGCTGGACGAGCTCGGCTCCACCGACCCAAAGGTAATCGCTCGCTATAAATACCACCCTCCCACGGCGGGAGACGGGAAAGTCCGCCTGGCGTGGACCTTCGACCCGGAAATGCTGAAGTGCATCCTTAACGACATGGTGGAAGAGGCGGGGGTCAAGCTTTCGCTGCACTCCTGGGGCACGCAGGCCATTGTGGAGCAGGGCAGGGTGAGGGGCGTTATCTTTGAAAGCAAGTCCGGCCGGCAGGCGGTGCTGGGCAAGGTCGTCATTGACGGCACGGGGGACGCCGATTTGCTGCCTTCGGCCGGCGCGGCGTTCGATGGCGCTATCGATCCCAAGTTGCGCAGCTCGATGCTGGCACTGCTCTTTCGCCTGGGCAACGTAGATTTTAAAAAATACATCGATGCGCGGGAAAAGGAACCCGGGAAATTCCTGGAATTGAACGCGGCGATGATAAAAGCCGCCGGCACTTTCTTCATGCCTTTTCCGGGCTACCGCAACGATGTTGTCTGGATGAATAACTGGATACCGGGCTTGAGCGCCACTAACGTGGAAGACCTCACCAGGCTGGAGGTCACCGCGCGTAAAATGATCCTTAAAGGGCACGATTTTGTGAAGCAGCATTTTCCCGGCTTTGAAAACAGCTTTATCCTGGATACGGCTTCGCAGGCGGGGACGCGGGGCAGCCGCCGCCTGGTAGGGGAATACATTATGACCGGGGAAGATTTTCATTCCGGCCGTAAGTTCGATGATACTATCGCCGTCATCCCTAAGATGACAGCGGGGCATTCCCTCGACGCGGCGAATCCCAATGCTCCTTTAATTAACGATACCTGTTGCTACATACCCTACCGCGCTCTGGTGCCGGTCAAGATTGACAGCCTGCTGGTGGCCGGTCGCAGCTTTTCCTCCGACCTGGTGGCCAACGACAGCCTTAATTTAATTCCCCATTGCGCCGCCATGGGCGAGGCCGCCGGTACCGCCGCCGCTTTAGCCGTCAAGCAGGGCATCGAAGTCAGGAAAGTGGGCTATAAATTGCTCCAGAAGACATTGGTGAAAAACGGTGCTGTCCTGCCGGGGATTACGTCTTTGTCATTCTGACCCCGGGCGCAGTCGAGGGAGAAGAATCTTGTTTCTTCCTTCTGTCGTTCTGAAGGAGTGCATCATTAACGGTAAAGTACGCGAAGGATTTCGTCCCTCCCCATTGTCATCCTGAATTAAACGAAAAATCTCGTTCCCTATTGTCATCCTGAGCGAAGCGAAGGATCTCGGAGCGGGGTGTGGGAAGCAACAAATAAGTACAAACAAACACCAATAAATACAAATGGGGAAGGTGGGCATTTGTCATTGGTACTTATTTGTCATTTGTACTTATTTACCCCTCCGCAAGCTTTTTCCCCAGTTCCCCGCTCCGCTTCTTGACCTCTTTAACGAAACCCTCCCGTCCCAGCTTGAACCAGTAAGGCTCCCATTCCATTTCCTTAAGATTCGCGATTAGCGGGCCTATCGTATCGAAGGGGAAGCTAATAATAATCAGACCGTCCGGCATAACGCCGCGCGCTTTCATGCTGTAGCCCAGGCCGCTGACGGTGTAGTTCATTTCCCCGGACAGATACGGGTGAGCGTAAATCCATGCGCAGGCCAGGCAGGTGGAACCTTTAGCCTGCCACATTTTCCCGTCGCTGAAGCTGCTGGCCCTTAAGAGAATTTCCGCCTGTGATGCCGTGCAGGTGAAAATCAGTAAATCCGGCTCGAAGGTCATTTTGTCGATGGCGGCGTGGGTGATGTATTTTACGGAGTCTTTCGGCAGGTGGGGAACATAGTCGTAAATCCGGCGGTTGGCGCCGGGGTTCTTGAACATCGAGAACATCGGCCCCAGCTGCCCGCTGTACATTAACGGCGGGTAGTCCACGATGCCCAGCACCTGCTCGCCGCACTGCACATTTTCTTTGGTGATGTAAAACGGCTGTCCGGTCTGCGCTTCCCGGAACAGCTCGCACAGCGCCAGGCTCTTTTTCGTCGGCTTGACGCCCTCCGGCTTGGCCAGGGAAAACTTCACGCCGACGGGTTTATATTCGAAGTCGAATTTGTTAAAGATAGCGTAGTCCGTCTTTTTTAAAACCATGATAGCCTCCTCTGGCTAAAACAAGTACTTTTCTTTCCTTTTCCCTTTCCCTTGGTTATTGTATCTTGTATCTTGGTTATTTCCCTTTATGCTACTTTCTGCACCTTGAGCATATTGGTCGCCCCCGCCTGCCCGATGGGTATGCCCGCGGAAATGATTATCGTTTGGCCGGCTTTGGCGATGCCCAGCTCACCGGCAATTTCGGCCGCGTAGTTGAAAATGCCCTCAACCGAGGCAGGTTCGGTAATGACGTACGGGCGTACCCCCCAGTAAAGCAGCAGTTTACCGGCTATGTCGGTATTCGGCGTCAGCGCCAGTATCGGCACGCTGGGCCGATAGCGGGAGATGCGTTTGGCGGTACTTCCTGATTGCGTATATGCCACCACCGCCGCGGCGTGCAGGCTGTGGGCGGTCTGGCAGGCGCTGTAGGAAATGAGCTCGTCCGTGACCCGCTCGAGCCAGAGCCGTCTTTCCGCCAGCAGCAGTTCGTAAGGCAGCTTCTTTTCCGCCGCCCGGGCGATGGCGGCCATCATTCTTACGGCCTGCATCGGGTATTTACCGATGGACGTCTCTGCGGAAAGCATGATGGCGTCCGTGCCGTCGAAGATGGCGTTAGCTACGTCGGTGGTCTCGGCACGGGTGGGGCGCACCGCATTTATCATCGATTCCAGCATTTCCGTAGCGGTGATGACGGGTTTACCGGCGCGGTTGCAGCGCTTGATGAGGTCTTTCTGCACCAGCGGCACTTTTTGCAGGGGGATTTCCACCCCCAGGTCCCCGCGCGCCACCATGATGCCGTCACAGGCGGCCAGGATGCTGTTGAAGTTGGTTACCGCCTCGCCGCGTTCAATTTTCGCGATGATGGGTATATTGGAGCCGTGCTTTCGCATTATCTGCTTGACGCTTTCGATTTCCCCGGGGCTGGTCACGAAAGATAAAGCCAGGAAGTCCGGCTTCTGCTCGATGGCGAATAAAGTATCTTTACGCAGCTGTTCTGTCAGGAAGGGGACGGAACTTTTCATCCCCGGCACCACCAGCCCGCGCCCCTGGCGCAGCAGCCCGCCAACGGTCACCCGGCACCTGACCCGGGAACTGTCTTTACTCAGGACTTTCAGTTCCAGGGCACCGTCATCGAGAATGACTGTTTGCCCGGTTTTAATGTCCCGGGCAAGGTTGGGGAGCGTTACCGGCAGCAGGGCGGCATCGCCTTCTACGTCATCGGGGGTAAGTATCAACTCCGCGCCTTTTTTCAACCGTGCCTGGCCGCCGGCTAGCCGCCCGATGCGGTACTTCGGCCCGGGCAGGTCCATGAGGATGGCGATGGTTATACCGTTTTGCCGGCTTAGTTTCCTGATATTTTCGACGTAGCGGGCGTGCTCTTCCAGCGTGCCGTGAGAAAGGTTCAGCCGGGCGATGTCCATGCCGGCGGTTATCAGCCTTTGCAGCATCGCCGGTGAGCCGGACGCCGGCCCGATGGTGCAGACTATCTTGGTCCGCCGCAGATAGTAACCCAGATTTTTCATCGTTAATATTATACCGCCCGAACGGGGGAGAAAGGAAATATCACATTTTGCTGGCATTTTATCTCTTTATTCCCCCTCTCTGCCGGCGGATAGGGGGTGGGGTCGGATGGTGAGGTGGGATAGCGAAGTATATTTTAAGCCAAATACAAGTAGTACCTTACTTTGAATAATTTAGTGAAGTGTGTAAAAATGTTCCAGATATGTTTTACGCGTTATGGTTGAAATATTGCGTTTTTGTGTTCGTGGCCGTGGTGGGCGTCCTCCAGGCGGCCGCCGCGCATGGCGGTTTACGCGGTCTGCAATTTTTCCGCCGTAGTTCATACGCTTATATCTTTGCCGGCGTGGCGATCATCGTGCCTTTAGGCATGTTTTTTTCCTGGAACCACCTGTACGCCGTAGGCTATATCGCCGGAAGCCAGCAGGCGGAGATGTTCTTTTTCTCCTCCGGCGCGGCCATCGTTTTCACCCTGGTGTTATCTTCGCTGGTCAATTTTAAAGCTTTCGCCGGACGACCGACCAGGCTGACCGGCCTGGATGTTTACAAAGAGACGACGTTTTTCCGCATCTTTTTAGAAAGGATCCGCCGGAAACGCTGATGTTAGCTTCTTCTTTTTTAGTGTGGCTTTACCGTCTCGACTCCTCCGTCTTCCGGTGGATTAATCACCTCTCCGGCCATGTACGCGTTATCGACGAGTTTTTCAAAGGATTCGCCAACGACTACTTTGCACTGATTACCGCCTGCCTCGTGCTCGTGTGGCTCTGGTTCGGCACCCGGGACCCGGCACAGCGCGAGAAGAACCAGAAAACGGTCTTTTACGCGATGATCAGCATGGGCATCGTCTCCGCTTTCATGAGTATCATCAACCATTTCTATTACCGCGTGCGTCCTTTCGACCAGCTGCCGCCCGGCACGGTGCACCTGGTCTATTACCGGCCGGTGGATTCTTCTTTCCCGTCCAACCTGGCGGCGGTGCTGTTCGCCATCGCCGCGCCGGTGTTTTTCCGTAACCGCAAGTACGGCTACTGGCTGCTGGGCCTGGCGGTGCTCGTCAGTTTCGGGCGCGTCTATATGGGTGTCCACTTCCCGCTGGATGTTGTGGGCGGCGCCGTTCTGGGCGTTCTGAACGCCATCCTTTGCATGGGCATCGGCTGGTGTTTCCGCTGGCTGATGAATATCCTGCTGATTATCTTTCGCTTTTTCACCATCGCCTGACACAAATTCTTAAAGCTATTTGTGCCCCACCACCACCAGCCGCCGCGCGGTCTCGTCGTAAGGATGACCCTCCATGTCCCCGTAAACATCCACCCGGCTGAACCCGGCGCCGCTAAAGAGCGCCGCCAGCTCCGAGGCCGCGTATAGCCGGTGCTCCACCGTATTTTCGATGCGCTGACTGCCACGCAGCATTATCCAGTGGGCCTGCATCCAGCTCCAGTTCTGGGTGACGGACTGCTCCTGGAGGACGATGATGCCCTGATATTCGGTCCACATGCGCTTCTGGAAGATTTTTGACAGCGTTTCCTTGCCGTGGGTGTCCAGGATAAACACGCCGCCCGGCTTTAAAGAGTCACAGACGTTGGCTAACACCTTGCGGTCGTCGTTAATGTCCGCGAAGTAGCCGAAGGTGGTGAACATGTTAATGACGGCATCGAAGGCTTCCGGCCGGCGGAAATCGCGCATGTCGCTGCGCACGAATTCGATGTCCAGATTCTCCTGTGCCGCCTTATCCCGCGCCTGTTTCAGGTAGCTGGTTGTCCGGTCGAGCCCGGTGACTTTAAAGCCCCTTCTGTCCAGCTCCAGCGAGTGCCGCCCCACCCCGCACCCCAGGTCCAGAACGCGTGACCCGGGCTCTATTTGCAGCAGGCCCAGCACGGCGTTCATCTCCGGTACTGCGTGTTCGATGCGCGGCTGGGCGAAGAGCCACGGTCCCCAGGTCTCCCAGAAAGTATCGTTTTCAAACCACTGTTTTTTTGTATTCATTTTCGTTCTCCATTCTTTCTTTATTCTTGGTTAATCGTAAAGATTTTGGTATTACATATTTACCCCCTTAAAAACACGAAAGCCCGGGATTTTACTCCCGGGCCCGGTATGCTTGGCTGACTAAAAAACTGGATTTACGGCGTAAATGGAACACAAACACACCGGGCCGTCTTAAGGACGGCGTTAATAACCATGACGTTAAGGATGAGGGTGAGTTTGGTGTTCATCGCCATAATGTAAAAAAGGATAGCCCATTATAATATCACAGGTGAAAAGGTGTCAAGCACTAAAAAGCTTACATTTTGGGGGTATTGACGTCTCCCTTTATAAAAGGGAGATAAGAGAGGGATTTTGCTATCGCGTTTAAATTCACTTTTTAACGGTCAGCGGAATGCCCGATATCATAAAATAAACCTCATCGACGCGTTCCGCCAGCATCTGGTTAGCTTTTCCGAGCAGGTCACGATAAAGCCGGCTCACCCTGTCCCCGGGTATTATGCCCAGCCCCACCTCGTTGGTGACGATGATAAAGTCCGCGTCTGTTGCGGCAATGCAGTCGCATAACTCCTTGATTTCTGCCGCCACTGCCTTTTCCACTGTATCGGCGTCCGGGTCCGCGCCGAATTGCTCGAAGACATTATTGACCAGTAGCGTAATGTCGTCGATAATTACCGTTTTCGCCCCGCCCAGGTTTTGCCTGATGCTTTTCCCTACGTGCCTGGTGACCTCCAGGGTTTTCCAGTCTTTGGGGCGGGAAGCACGGTGCGTTTTAATGCGCCGCGCCATTTCGTCGTCGCCGGCTTCCGCCGTCGCCACGAAAAGCACGCCCCCGCCGGACTGCTTGCCCAGCTCCTGCGCCCGCCGGCTTTTCCCGCTCCGCGCCCCCCCGGTCAACAAAATGCTTGTCAAATTCCGGCCTCCAATAATTTAGACCTCACCCCCATATATTGCCTCCTCTCTGCCCGCAGAGAGGCTCGCCCTTCGTAGCTTCAGCACAGGAGGGAGGTCAGGAGAAAAGGTCTCCTATATCCCCGTCTCCATTATCTTATACACTCCAGCCATGTCCAGGTTTTGCCGCACCAGCTCCGCCAGTTTATCATACTCGCGGTCTTTGCTAAAGATAACGTGCTTCTTGTTTTCAGGCAGCCCCCACAAACGCCTTACGTTGTTGAGCAATACATGACGGAATTCATCGTTTTGTAGTATCCCGTGCAGATACGTCCCCAACACGATTCCGCTTACGTCCAGGGCGCCATCCGGGTAATTTATCTCGCCCTGCGGTGTTCCGGTAATCATCAATGCGCTGCGTTCGCTCACGCCCGTCCGCCCCATATGGATTTCGTAGCCGGTCACTGCTATATTTTCCATACCGGCCAGCAGCCCTTTAGCGCTTAATACCTTCCCCCACACCTGCCTGGTGATTTTCTCCGGCTTGAACTCCGTGGTCACGTCCAGCAGGCCGAGCCCCTCTAATTCCGACCTGTCGGATTCCACATGCCCGGGGTCGAGGATTTTCTTTCCCAGCATCTGGTAGCCGCCGCAGATGCCCAGTACCGGCGTGCCGGAGCGTGCTTTCTGGATGATGAGGTTTGCCATGCCGGAATGCCACAGGTAGTTAAGGTCTTCCGTTGTGTTCTTGGTGCCGGGGATGATAATCAGATGCGGATTACCGAGCTCGATACGCTGGGCGACGTAACTAACATGGCAGCCCTCCGGCTCCAGCGGGTCCAGCTCGTCGAAGTTGGCGGTGTGCGGCAAACGGATAACGGCAACGTTCAGCCCGCCCGTATCTTTTGCTTCGTTCCTTTCGTCCAGATAGACCGAGTCCTCCTGGGCGATGCGGATGTCTTTAAAATAGGGGAGGACGCCGAGGAGGGGCAGACCGGTGCGTTTTTCCAGGAAGTCGATGGACGGTTTCAGCAGGGCGACCTCGCCGCGGAACTTGTTGATAATCAACCCCTTGACATAACGTCGTTCGTCGGCATCCAATAACTCTAGTGTTCCCACGAGCGAGGCAAAGACTCCGCCTTTATCGATATCGCCGACCAGCACCACCGGCGCATCGGCGGCTTTAGCTAACCGCATGTTCACGATTTCATGCTCTTTAAGGTTGACCTCCGCCGGACTGCCCGCCCCCTCGATAACCACGATATCATTATCGGCGCGGAGCCGTTCCAGCGCCGCCATGACGGTCGGAAAAAGCTCGGCGGCATAATGGGTATAATCGTTGGCGGAGATGGTACGGGCTACCTTGCCCAGCACGATGACCTGGCAGCCGTTGGCCGTCGGTTTAAGCAGGATGGGGTTCATGTCCACGGTGGGGGGAATACCGGCGGCTTCCGCCTGTACGGCCTGCGCCCGCCCGATTTCGCCGCCCTCCTCGGTGACGAAGGAGTTGAGCGCCATGTTCTGCGCCTTGAAAGGTGCCACCTTATGGCCGTCCTGCCGGAAAATGCGGCACAGCGCCGCGGCGATAACGCTTTTCCCCACCGCCGAAGCCGTGCCCTGCACCATGATAACTTTAGCTTTAGTCATATTTTCTTGTTGTTATTCTGAGCCGAAGCCCTTGAGCGTAGCGAAGGGGCGGCGAAGAATCCGTCCTTACCTTTTTACCCATCATCATTGCTTAGGTTTACCCGAATTAATCCGTCTCCCTTCCCCGTCTCCCCCTTTCGTAAAGGGGGATTGAGGGGGTTTTTACATTTATTTTACATCAGCCCCGGCGCGTTAGTGAAAATGATGATACCGAACAGCAGGGCCATGACCTCGCACACCTCGTTGATGGCCCCGTAAGTATCTCCGGTCAGCCCGGCGAACTTATAACGGAAATAGCAAGCCAGCCCGGTTGCCGTCAGCCACGTTCCGCCGATCAGCAGGAAGCCGGTCACTTTAAACAGGGGATAAAGAGCGGCGGCCGCCGCCAACGTGAATATCGTGGCGATGAAAAACTGCGGCCAGCGCGTCGCTTCCTTGTAAGCTTTACCCAGCCCCTCCGGCCGTGCGTAGCGGAAGGCGTAAATGGCGTAGACCATCGCCCAGCGGCTGACCAGCGGCACAAAGAGCAGCGTCGCCGTCATTTTAGATGCGGGGATGTTGTCCAGGGCGACGTATTTAGCCAGCAAGACCAGTACCACCCCCACCACCCCGAATGCCCCCGTCCGGCTATCGTGCATGACCTTCCAACGCTCTTCTACCGCCTTGTGCCCGGCCATGCCGTCGCAGGTGTCCGCCAGGCCGTCTAGATGTATCGCCCCGGTGGCTATCACCAGGGCGATAATGAGCAGAACGTTGACGATGCCGGCCGGCAGGAAAAGATTGAAGACCCGGTTCAGTCCCGCCAGTATCCCCCCGATGATTAGCCCCACCAGCGGAAAAAACGCCGTGGAGCGTCCCAGTTGCGCCGGGCTGATTTCACGCTTCAGCCGCAATGGGATGCCGGTCAAAAGCTGGATGGAGGCCGCAAAACTTAACGTATTACTATTCTCCTTCCATTGTACTTATCAACCGCTCATGGTGAGCCGATAGCCTACCCTGAGTTTACCGAAGGGAACCACGGCGGTTTATTCTTGTCATCTATTCTATACTCTCTCCCTCTCTGCCAGCGGAGAGGGAGACATAGAGGGTGAGGTCGTAAGTAACCTATTCTCCTTCCGAGACCCCTGCCTCGGCGAAGGTAGCCATCTCGTTAAGCGTCCGTACGCCGGCCTCGGCGATAATGATCCCCAGAGCGGCACCGGTGCCCTCGCCGAGCCGCATTTCCAGGCTTAAAACTGGTTTCAGCCCCAGGTATTGCAGCATGTCGGCATGGCCTGCTTCCGCGGAAACATGCGCGGCGATAAGGTAGTCTTTCATACGCGGCGCCAGCCCCACCGCGACGAGCGCGGCCGCCCCGGAAATAAACCCGTCAATGACGACCGGAATGCGTTTGGCGGCGGCCCCCAGCATCACCCCCGCCAGCCCGCCTATTTCAAATCCTCCCACTTTAGCCAGCACCTGGAGGGGTTGGGAGGGGTTGGGTTTATTTACTGCCAGGGCGCGCTTTATAACGTCTATTTTGTGGGCGAGCTGCTCATCGGTAGCTCCGGTGCCGCGTCCGGTCACCTCCTCGGCGGTCTTGCCGGAAAGAGCGGCGAAGATAGCGCTGCTGGCCGTAGTATTGCCGATGCCCATGTCACCGGTGCCGACGATGTCCAGGCCATTTTTAGCCTCGCCGTTGACCACCTCGATGCCGGCCTCGATGGCCTGGGTTGCCTGCTCTACGGTCATGGCTGGACCCTGGCACATGTTCTTCGTGCCGTAGCCCACTTTTTTCACGATAAGGTTTTTATCCGGCTTTAAGTCGGATGCAACGCCCATATCCACAAAAACGATGCGCGCCCCCGCCAGCCGCGAAAGCACGTTGATGCCCGCCCCGCCATGCAGGAAGTTTTCCACCATCTGGGCGGTCACCTCACGCGGCCAGTTGCCCACCTTTTCATCCACCACACCGTGGTCGCCCGCCATCGTGATCATGGCTTTGTCTTTTATCTGCGGTTTGGCTTTTCCCAGTATCCCGGCGATGCGGATGGAAAGCTCTTCCAGACGCCCCAGACTGCCCGCGGGCTTGGTAAGCTGGTCCTGCCGCTCACGGGCGGCGGCCATCGCTTTTTCATCCAGGGGTTTGATGCTATCAATCGTTTTAGTGAGTAAATCCATTAGTCTCCTTTTGTTTCCGTTTGCCTTTGGTTGCTTTGTTATTATGCCGCCCCTCGCAATCTTCTTCCCCCTCTCTGCCAGCGGAGAGGGGGTCAGGGGGTGAGGTCGGTCTACTATTCATATTTCGGTGAGCCAACCGGGCACACCCTTATGCATTCGGAGCAGCCGCCGGCGGCGTCGTTATAGGTGCGGCAGGCGAATTTGTTGATGGCATAAACCTCGCCCGGGGCGGGCCGTTCCAGGGCGTGGGAGGGGCATTTACCGACGCAAATATTGCAATAGCGGCAGATCTGCTCCTTGATTACGGGGCTCGGTTCGAGGGCGGTTTCCGTCAGGCAGAGGGCTAAACGCACTCTCGGGCCGTATTCCGGCGTTATGAGCACGCTGCTCATCCCGATGCGTCCTAGCCCGGCAGCCTCGGCGGCGTGCTTGTAAGAAATCACCGCCTGCAGCGTGCGCCGGTCGACGGCGGGGCCGTTCGCGGTCAGGGGCAAAGCCTTAAAACCGGCTTGCCGCGAGGCTTTGGCGATATCGTAAACGGCTTTAGCCAGCTTACCGCGGATGTAGTCCTGGTGCTGCTGGTAAACATCGTTCATATTGGCTTCGCCCGCCTGCATTTCCGGCGAGGTAAGGTCGAGGAACTCCGGCCAAACTTCCATGCCCACCACCACGATAGACTTGGCGGAAGGCAGTAGTGTCAAAGCGGCGTCTTTCAGTTTTTTGTCCTTCAACCCGTCCAGGCGCACGACCCCCACCAGGTCCGCCTCCAGCTTCGCCAGCTTTTCCTGCACTTCTTTGTTGATTTTCAATGTTTCCTTTTTCGCGGCCATTTTATCTCTCCCCCGCTTAACGTTGCTGTCATTATATACGTTTCCCGCCGGTGATGGAACAGCGCTTTATGTTTTTTTCCTGGTGGCGCTTATCAGCACCGCGGGGAGGCCGTTGACCGGGTGGGCGTAAACGCAGTGTTCGGCGCCGTAGACCTCTTTGATGTTGGCGTCGGTGATGACCTCCGCCGGCGTTCCCTGGGCATAGACGTGTCCATCGTTGATCAGCAGGAGCCGGTCGCAGTACTGCGCCGCCAGGTTGAGGTCGTGGACGGCGGCGAGCACAGTCAGGGAATTTTCCAGGCAGAGATGTTTGATCAGGTCGAGCACTTCTATTTGCCGCCCGATGTCCAGGTTGGCGGTGGGCTCATCGAGGAGGATGGCGCTGGTTTCCTGCACCAGCACCCGGGCGATTAACAGGCTCTGGATTTCCCCGCCGGAAAGCTCGTTGACGTAGCGGTTGGCCAGCGGGCCGGTGCCGGTCTTTTCCATCGCGTCCCGCGCGATGTCCCAGTCCCGCTTGCCCTCCGACTGGAACAGCCCCAGGTGCGGGTTGCGCCCCATCAGCACAATCTCGAAGGCGGTGAAGGTGCTGGGCAAAAGCGGCAGCTGCGGGACGACGCCCACCAGGCACGCCAGCTCGCGCCGCGGTATCCCTGCGATGTCCCTGCCGCCCACCAGTATCTCCCCGGCGGTAGGGCGGAGGAGGTGGCTTAAAGCCTTAATGATGGTGGACTTGCCGGAGCCGTTGGGCCCGATCAACCCCACCAGCTCCCCGGGCGCGGCTTTAAAATTGATGTCCTCCACCACCGGGTGATGGCTGTAGCCGAGGGACACTTTCCGCATTTCAAGTTCGATCATTATGATAAAAACCCTCTTGGTCTCCCTTTGTGAAAGGGAGACAATGTCTTATACCTGGCACAATCTTTATACCTGACTCGATGGTTCGTCCTCCTTTTTTAAAGGAGGAAAGAGGCGGATTTTGTTCCCGTAGCCCAGTGACACTTTCCGCATTTCCAGTTCGATCATAACCTTAAAAAACCCTCTTGGTCTCCCTTGGTGAAAGGGAGACAATGTCTTTTATTTAGTCTATCTATCTTTTTATATCCTTTTCCCCTTTCTTAAAGGGGGACTAAAGGGGGTTTTTCTTTCTCCGTCTCCCCCTTTGAAAAAGGGGGATTAAGGGGGATTTTGTATTAATTTAATACCCCGACCGTAAGGTCGTGGGGATTTTGTTTTCCCGTTTTCCCCCCTTTCGTAAAGGGGGGATTAAGGGGGTTTTTGCCCATGTCATCATCCCCTTCCTTTCCTGTCTTTCTCCCTGTAAACTGTTAACTGTAAACTCTCCCTTACCCCTACACTTAACATAAAACAAATCCTTTCGTTAAAATATCGCTTTTTTGCGCCGCCGCAGCAGGTAAAGGAAGAACGGCGCCCCGAACACGGCCGTTATCACCCCGATGGGTATCTCCGTGGGCGCCAGGATAGTTCGCGAGACCAGGTCGGTCAGTATCATGAAGACGGCGCCGGTCAGCACTGCCAGCGGCAGCAGATAGCGGTGGTCGGCGCCCCATATCAGCCGGACGGTATGGGGGATAATGATTCCCACGAACCCTATCGTCCCCACGAAGGATACGGCGGCCGCCGTGATAAGCGTGGCTGCCGCCAGCAGGAGGATCTTGAATTTCTCCACGTTGACGCCCAGTTGCTGCGCCTGTTCCTCGTCGAGCTGCATCACGTTCAGCAGCCGGGCGAAAACAATGATTACTCCTGTGCCCACCACAATATAAGGCAGCACCGTGCCCACGTCCGACCACTTGCTCATGCTGAAGCTGCCCATCAGCCAGAAGATGATGCCGTGCATCTTGTTGCCGCTGGAAATAATGAGGTAAGACGCCACCGAGCTTAAAAGAGTGCTTAAGGCCACCCCTGAAAGTATCAATGTCGTCACCGGCAGGGTCTTGCCCACTCTCGCCAGGAGATAAACGATAACCGTGGCCAGGATCGCCCCTAAGAAAGCGAGCAGCGGTATCAGCCCGAACCCGGCGACGTTCCAGGCAGTGGGCAGCAGGAAGCCGATAATCGCCCCCACCGAAGCGCCCTGCGCCACCCCGATAAGGTAGGGGTCGGCGAGGGGATTGCGGAAAAGCCCCTGGTAGGTCGCTCCGGCCGTCGCCAACGCGGCCCCCACCAGCCCGGCCAGTATCACCCGCGGCAGCCGGATATCCCAGATGATAGTGCCGGCGGCGGCCGGCCAGGTCTGGTGGATATGTACCAGCGGCAGTTTGTCCAGCAGGATTTTGAGGGTGGTGAAAGGAGCGATTTTCACGCTGCCGATGCTCACAGCGATGACGATGACGACAATCAGGCCGATGACCATGCCGATGAGGCTGTAGATACGCGTCCGCCTCCCCGAGAGGAACGTCAACGTTGCCGGCACCGACCTGTCACCGCGCGCCATTTGCTAATACCTCTAAGTATTTCATTTTCCTCCAGTTACGGTTGCAGTTCCGGGTGGATAATCTTGAAAAATTGTTCCAGGGCATCCACCAGCCGCGGACCGGGGCGCCCGGTGAGATCTGTATTTACGCTGTACACCCGGCCGTTTTTACGGGCGTCGGTGTCCTTCAGCAGCGGCTCCGTGGATGCGAATGTGAACGGCAGGTCTTCGCCTTCTCCCATCCCGGAGCCGGCGATGATTACCTGCGGGTTGGCGGTGAGGACGTTTTCCATGCTGACCGTGGGATAACTGGGTTTGTCCCCGAAAATATTAACGCCGCCGCCCTTGGTTATCAATTCATCGATGAAAGTACCTTGGCCGACCGTCATTAAGGGGTCGTTCCAAAGGACGTAGAAGACACCGGGCTTTTTATCCGCGGTAAGAGCGGCCGTTTTATCCGTCACCGCTTTTATCCGTTTCTGCATCGAGGCGGTCAGCTTGGCGGCTTCTTTCACGGCGCCGGTAGCCTTACCGACCAGCGTAATGGAGGCAATGACTTCGTCCAGTGTTTGCGGACTCAAGGCGATAGCGGGAATTCCCCTGCTTTCCAGTTCGGGGATTAATGTGGTCTGGTGCACTTCCGTCCCCAGCACCAAATCCGGGTTTAAAGCGATTATCTGTTCCAGGTTAGGGGTATCGTAAGCTCCAACGTTGGGTTTGGCTGTTGCCTCGGGCGGATAGTCGCTGTACTGTGATACTCCGGCGATGCGGTCACCCAGACCGAGGGCATAAAGGATTTCTGTATTGCTGGGGGCCAGGGAAATAATCCGCTGCGGGGCGCCGGTCGTTAAAGTGACGGTCCTGCCCAGTTGGTCGGTGACAACTAATGGCGAAGCGGTAGTTGTGCTCGACGGATTTTTTCCGCAGGAAGCTAGCAGGCCGGCAAATAGCATTGTTACGAGACAGAATACGGCAAGTTTCTTCAGCATGTTTCTACACTACTCCTTAAAATAATAAACCCCTCGCCTGAAGACGCCGAGGGGTGGTAAAGACTCAACAAAAAGTCCTACCCCTCCCCGCGGAGTGTAGGCGATTCAGGGGTTGGCGTTCTGGCTTAGGATTCTTCTTGTGAAGAATCAATCACAGCGGCGCGGCCGCGTCGGACTCTCACCGACTTGCTTTCCAGTTGGTCCCTAGCTCACGCTCGGGCACCCCTGTTTACCTATTCGATTGTGATTACAATATACCGTATCCCGGGTAAAAAATCAAGGAGGTTTAGAGGAGTACTGTTTACATTTGGTTGACCAAATATACTACTTCCTTTGCCCCCTTTTCCAACCCAAGTGATACCAAAGGCAATATTTCGCTTGCTGAAAGGAGGGAGAGTTTTGAGAGGGGGCGGTAGCACCCTCTCTTTTTTACTCCTCTTTCCAAGTACCAGGTCGGAAAGGGGACACAGGGGATAAGTATGTGGAAATTCTAAATGCACACAAGACTAACAGGTAGTTGTTTTTTAGAAATAGACTGTGGCGGAATGAAGAGAATTGATTAAAAATTTATGAGCGGCTGACCCGCTTGTAGCGCCTTAGCTTGGCTTTGATACGCGCCAATAACAGCTGGGAGCCAAAAGGCTTACAGATGAAATCATCGGCGCCGTGGTCGAAGGCCGTCTTAAGCGTTGTCATCCGGTTATCGGAGGTAAGCATAACGATAGGTACGTTGGAGTGCTGCCGCATCCGGTCGAGGACCTGTATGGATGTGGTGTCCGGCTGAACCGTGTCCATGATGACCAGGTCCGGTTCGAGCTGTTTCAGGATCCCTACGGCGGCATCGTTGTTCGCCACGATTACGGTGTCAAAACCCTCTGTATCCAGGGTGCGGTTGATAAAGCTCAGCATATCAAGGTCGTTATCCAGCACCATGATGCGCTGGCGCTCTTTAGTAGCGGAGAAAGCCTGGTTTGTATTCATGAACATCTTTTCCCAAGCGTCAATTCTGTGAGCCAGAGGGAGGATTTATCTCCCAGATGGGCATGAGTACGGCTTTACCTCTGGTATCGGTAAAGCTGTGGGCCACAGCTTCTTCGTGAGATTGCGTTTCCGTTTCGTCTGACTGAAAGATTGTTTCTTCAAGCAAACGGAGCCTCGCCGCCGGCTCGGGGTCAGTGTGTGACTGGCGGAATTTACTCATGTTTTCAAGATGACGCCGGAAAGAATGAATATCGTTCCATATTAGTACCATAGCTTGCCTCCTGCGTGTTACCTTAACAATACCGGAACGTGCTAACAAACTAGTCATAAATCCACGGCGGGGTGCTACAAATTTATCACAATCTCACTCGGTTTCCGCCTGGAGGTAGAAACGAGGCTGGATATCTTCACCGGCGGCGGGTGCGGATAAACAATAGTAGCAGCCGGATAATATAGTGGCTTTGTAATAAGCTCCGCCGGGCACGTTGAAAATCACTGGGCTGTTCTGGAGCGTGAGGTACGTTTCCGCAGTTTGCCCGCCGCTGGTTTGAACGTTAGTCCATCGTCCGTCGGCGTCTCTCATTTCAACGGACACTCTAAGCGTCAGGTATCTCAAGTGATGGATGAGTTCATCGGTGTTGGTGATGTACAGGCTCAATGTGATGTCCGTCGGTTTTCCGGTCGCATCCACGTAGAAAAGGTCGCTCGGGGAGATACTGCCGATGGCATGCCCATAAAATACTGCTGCGGGTACGGCGGACGGTTCGGCCGCTGTCACCGGGACGGACGGCTTAGTAGCAGCGCTATCCTGGCTATAGGCGATTGACGTCAGCCGCGGTATCAAGACCAGGCCGATGATTAAAATGAAAATGAATGTAGCTATTTTCCGCATTTGCCCCCACCTTGAGCCCATTGCTTTTGAGTGTACTCAATCAGGCTCACGGTGAAGTCATGTCTCGCGGTTTATCACTCACAGAAAAATCAAAAATGTCATAAAACAGCCTGGCATCTGTTGGGTTTTAAGTTTGATCTCCTGGTGAAGCTCTTTGATATAGAGTGAAAAAAGAAAGGTCTCCCGTTTTCCGGGAGACCTCTTGGAGATAGGTATTGGGGGCGTATGCCCGGCTAGGATGACTTAGTAATAATATAACCGATGCCGGGGCGTGTCATGATATAATCCGGGCTTTTAGCGTTATCGCCCAGCTTTTTGCGCAGGCGTGCGATATTTACTTGGAGCAGGTGCGCCGCCCCCATGTATTCTTCGCCCCAGACTTTGGCTAAAAGCTGGTCCGGCGTAACCACGCGGCCGGCGTTCAGACAGATATAGGACAGCATTTTGTATTCTGTGGAAGTAAGCTCCATCTCGTTACCATTGACCATCACCCGCCGTGAGGTAAAATCGATGACCAGGTCTTTATAGTGGAAGTTCGCCGGTTGTGTGCCTTCCTGGCTTTCCACGCGCCGCAGCACGGCGCGGACCCTGGCCGCCAGCTCACTGGCGGAGAAAGGTTTGGTTACGTAGTCATCAGCGCCGATGTTGAGCCCCTCCACTTTTTCCTTGTCATCACCCCGGGCGGTAACCATGATAATAGGCACTTTGGAAAACTCCCGGATGCGTTTGCACAGGGTATACCCGTCCATGTCCGGCATCATGATATCGAGGAGGACCAGGGACGGGGATTCCTTTTCGAACAGTTTCAGGGCCATATCCCCGCCGCTGGCGGTGACTACCAAAAAATCTTCCAGTTCCAACATACGCTTCATCATACGCAGCATGCGGATATCGTCATCTACCACCAGAATCGTTGGTTTCTTTTTCGGCATATGGTACCTCCCCTCCCGGCATAAAAAAGCTATTTTCTGTGTCCGACGGGAGTTTTGTCGGTTTTCTCAATCAATGTCTGTTGGCGCCAGTTAGCCGGGTCGCCCGTGATCGGCAGCGTAAATTTTAATGTGCTGCCTTTACCCATGACGCTTTCCGCCCAGATGCGCCCGCCGTGCGCCTCCACGAGCCGCTGGCAGACGTGCAGTCCCAGCCCGATGCCCTGATTGCCTTCTTGCAGCCTCTGCTCTATTTTGTACATACGCTCGAAAACCCTGGTCAGTTCGCCACCCGGTATACCGCGGCCCTGGTCGGCCACGCTGATCAGCAGTTCGTTTTTCAGTTTCCTCACGGATACCGTCGTTACCGCCCCGGCCGGAGAGTACTTGACCGCGTTGTCCAGAAGATTATCCAGCACCTGGCGGATACGCTTGACATCAATATACACTATGGGTAAGGATTTGCCTAGTTTTATGATAATATGGTGGTTTCTGGATAGCAAACTGGCCTCTTCCACCGCCGCTTCAACCAGGTCGCTGATATCCTCCGCTGACTTTTTCAGCGTCAGTAAGCCGGCGCCGATACGCGTGGTGTCCAGGAGATTGTCGATCAATTTTGCCAGCCGGTCCGCCGAGCTATCGATCGACCGGATTGTTTCCTTTGTCTCCTCGGAGCTTAGCCGCGAAAAGTGATCGAGTATCATCGTGGCATAGCCTTTGATGCTGGTCAGCGGCGTGCGCAGCTCGTGGGAGACGATGGCCAGCAGGTCGTTCTTGGTCTTATTGACCTCCTCGATTTCAATCACCTTGCGCTCGAGGAATTTACGCTCGGTGACATCTATGATGACCGTGAGGACAAAGGGCCTGCCGCCGATATTGATCATGTCGGCTGAAAGCAACCCGTGGTGTATATCGCCTTTTCGATCATGTATTACTATCTCCACGTTACGGATTTTACCCTTGAGTTTTAAGTCACGGAAGACCAGATTGCGTTCCTCGGCGTTACTCCAGATACCGGTATCGATGGTGCTGAGCTTCAGCGCTTCCTCGCGGGTATATCCGGTAAGCTCGATAAAGTTATCATTCACCTCGAGGAGCCGCCCGGTTTCCAGACCGGCGATGGTAATGACGACCGGGCTGGACTGGAAAGCTTTGGAGAACTTTTCTTCTGATTCCTGCAAGGCATCCTCCACCTGGCGGTGCGCGGTGATGCTGCCCACGCGCTCGGCGATGGCGTTGAGCAGGAGTCTTTCCTCTTTAGAGAACAAGGCGTCTTCGGGGCAGGGCAGCGGGGCTATACATCCTATCTCTACCGCACCAGCCTTTACACCCCGTACGGTAATTTCCGCCGCGATTTTGTGAGGAGTGTTCCGGTACAGTTCGGATTTGAACTCGTCTTCATAAAGGTAAATCCGGGCATAAACGCTTTCTGGATATTGAAATGCCCGGGGGATAATTTTCACCAGTTCCGCCAGCCGCTCTCCGAGGGTGATGTCTGACAGGCCGGTAATCCGGGCAACATCATACAAACAATGGAGTTCTTTAAGGCGTTTTTCCAGGGCACGCCGGATGCCGTTACGCCCGTTTTGATTGAGTGATTTTCCCATGTTTATTATCGCTGTAGTTCTTTCCTGTCATCTGGCAACTATCATAATAGTAGTGAATTACTGACATATCGTCAAGTGTCCAATATTATGGACATTATCGCCTTATGTCCATGTACCCCTTTCGTTATTTGGTTACGGTGTTTTCCGGGGCTGATTCCTGGACAAGGATTTCAAAAATAATTGTCTTAACACCGGCTGGCGTTCCGGTTTCATTAGCAGTGGCTGAAGCCGCATCAACTTCGTCCAGAGAGGTAATCCGCACTTTAGAAGAATTATCGGCTGCCTCAAGCGCCGTAGCGTAAGCCACCACGGAGAAAACGCCATCCGTTTCTCCACGGATAGTTATTGCATCTCTCCCTACTTCTATTGAAGTAATTAAGGTGTGGGCCGGAATGGCCCCGGTCACCAGCCGCAGACTGGCGCCGTAGTCTCCCCGGGTGCCGAGGATAGTAATTATGGCATTTTTAACGGCAGCGGCGGCGGCGGTAATCGAGTTGATGGATGCCTCCGTTGTTGCGGATGCTTCGCCGGCGATATTGGCTAAATCCAGCTCCCGCTGGATGCTAGCGGCATCGTTTTCGAGTTTCAGGTTATCTGTTTTTATATGCTGCCGGGCCTGATAAAGCGGGAAGAGGAGAACGAGAAATATCGCCAGCAATACTCCCATCCAGACATACCGGGCGGGAACAGGTCTGGCTTTAGGCTTGCGGAATTTGCCGGCCAGGATATTGACATTGATATCGTGAAACAGGAACTGTTCCCAGCGGGGCGGGGTTTTCTTGGTTACCTCTTTGAGCGCCAGCCCGATGGCGGCGGCATAGGAAGCCACCGGCAGGTTATCCGGGTATTGCACCGGCGGGTAGAGCGTTTCGATGGGATATTCCACCTCCGCATGGAGCAGGCCGCCGGCCGGCGTCTCGGCAGTCAGGTCGCCGGAGAGGAGTAAAGGAGTGGCGGGGCTCAGCTTCGCCTCTGGGTGGCTGCTCTGGTAAAACGCAGCGGTCTTGGTCAGTTCGTCGGCGAGGCGGCGGATATTATCCTCCAGCGTTGCCCCTTCACCGCGGGGGCTCATACTATGGATTACCGTGGGCAGGCCTCCGGTAATAAAAACGATATCAAAACAGTCTGCGTCAAGATTGACCACGATGGCATCGCTCTGCTGGGCCGTCCGCGCCAGGGCCAGTGCCCGCAGGTCCATGAGATAAGGCGGCACCCCGGCGATTTTCAGTGTCTGGACGGCGGTATCGATAAGGTTGCGCGGCACGCCCAGCACAAAATAGGACTGTTCATCGCCCTGGCCGGGTATTGCCTGCCAGGAGAGATAAAGCTCTTCCAGCGGCAGTGAAATTTCTTTCCTGGCGGCCCGCAGGACCGACTCTGCCACTAAAGCCGGCTTCAGGCGCGGCAAACTGATAAAACGGTAGGTAAAAGACATGCCGGCCATGCTGGTAATGACCCTGTCCCGGGGCAGGCCGGTGGACTTGAACAGAGAGTTAATGGCCTCGCCGACGGCCTGGGGCTGAAGTATCAGGCCGTCCCGTACCAGACCGCTTTCCAGGTCAAGGCTGGCCCACTTTTTAACCTGCCTCCCTTTGAGGGACAGGACTTTAATTTTGCCGGCGCTGATGGTTAGAGCGACATTCATGTTTTATCACTCGACTTTCAAAACTTAATTGGCCGCCGGAAGCAGGGCATAAACGGCTATTTTCATATTGGCGTTGAACGGCATCGCGGCGGTGTCTGTACCGTTCGTTGTGGCAGGGTCGGTCACTCTTTCAGCAAACAGGTATTCGATCACCAGGGTCGCGGGCTCGCCGTTTTCCAGCCTGTCCGTGAAAGATAAAATCTGATCGTAGCTGCCGTTTAAATCCAGGTTGACGCGGAACACGGAATAGTCACGGTCGGCGACTTTTTCCGTGACCCACGGTGATGTGTTCAGGGGTATCGCTTTGACCCCGATTTCTTCCGCTAACCGGAGGATGGTGTTAACGATTTGAGTATCATTGGTATCGGCGGTAAAAGCGGCTTCCGCATCATTCAGTCCGGCCTGTGTGGCGGACAGCCGCTGTGCCAGGTCTGCGGGTGGGGAGGGGATCAGCGTCAGCAACGCTTTATCCGCGGCTATTTGTCCTGCCAGCGCTACATTATGCCGGTGCTGCTTAAGGTAGTCTACCCCGATGAGGCTATAGACCGCCAGCAGGGCGATCACCAGCATTATAATGAGGAGCTTATTTGTTTTCATAAGCGTTTTTCTCTATTCGTTTCTCTTGATCACTTTATTTGCCAGGATACGATCGACGCCGTAGTGTTGTCCGTATTAACGAGGGCGGTGATCGTCGTGCCGCCGGCCGTAGCGACGATACGGTAGGCCGCCGCGGTGCTGCCGGGGACCATGTTGATGGTGATGACGTAGCCATCGGTGCCAGACCCGCGGTAGGCCAGGGCAAAAATATTGCCGGTGAAATACACGATACTCGGTTCATAGCCGGCCACGGCATCGAAATTAAGCGTGCCACTAGCCATTGAAGTTATCGTTCCGTTAGCCGCGATGGATACCACTTTAAGATAGCCCTTGTTGACGGAGTTACCGTAAACGATGGCGAAGGCAGTACTAGTCACCTGTACGATATCCGGCAGATAGCTCGTGGCGGCGTCGAATACCAGGCTGCCGATAACCGAACTGCCGATAACGCCGCTGGAGTTGATGGATACCGTTTTAATGGTGCCATTGCCGGAGCCGCGGTAGGCGATGGCATAGTAGTTGCCGGTTACAAATACCATTTTCGGTTCGTAACAGGCAGTCGTGTCGAATATCAGTGTGCTGACGACGGTGCCACTGATTATCCCGCTGGAGCTGATGGACACGGTTTTAAGGTTACCGCGGTTGCTGGCGCCGCGGTAGGCGATGGCATAATACGTGCCGGTGGTAGGCATAATGTATGGTTCATAGCCGGCCGTAGAGTCAAATGTCAGCGAGCTGACGATAGTGCCGCTGATAACGCCGCTGGAATTTATCGATACGGTTTTCAGATAACCGCGGTTGAGAGAACCCCGATAAGCGATGGTATAATATGTGCCGGTAACCGGGGTAATACTCGGCGTATAGCAGGCAGTCCCATCGAAAGTCAGCGCGCTGATGACGGAATTCCCGATATCGCCGTTTGAAGTAATCGATACCGTTTTAAGGTAACCGATATTAGTGGAACTACGGTAAGCAATCG
The DNA here is from genome assembly GCA_050018395.1 of Dehalococcoidales bacterium. Taxonomy (GTDB): domain Bacteria; phylum Chloroflexota; class Dehalococcoidia; order Dehalococcoidales; family RBG-16-60-22; genus RBG-13-51-18. Next base: position 9,259 of record JBEKAC010000011.1, on the reverse strand, counting down.
CAAAATAAATGCCTGAAACATAAACAATATCTGGTTCATAACAGCTAGATGCATCAAAACTCAGCGTATCGATGGGAGCGCTGCCGATATTGTCGCTGGCATCAATGGCTACTGTTTTCAGATAACCTTTGTTGGTGCTACCGCGATATGCGATGGCGCAAACGTTACTCGATACCTGGGTGATATCGGGCGTGTATCCGGCGGACGCATCGAACACCAAAGAATCGACGACCGCCGGAGTAATGTTGCCTGATGCACTGCCGCTAACGTTGGTGGTCACGGTAACGCTCGTATTCAGGCCGTTGAGCATTTCTCCGAGTTGATAAGTAATCTGGTCGCCGGTATTGGGGATCTGTGCCGGGAGTGTGCCCTGGGTCAGGCTCCAGATGGCGTGCTCCACGCCGGCATCGGCGGCATTCCTGGCACTGATAATGCTGGCATAGGTCCGCGAACCGATGAGGCTGGTGCCGGCGTGCCCGAGGAAAGGCGCAATAATCAGCGCGCCTATGGTCATGGCGATCATAGCCAGAGGCAGGGCCTGCCCTTTTTCACCTGTCATCAGCTGCCTCCTGTTGGCCGGAGATAGAACATATATGTCCCGGTCTGGCTAACGTTATTGCTGGCTACCGGCGATGAAGTGAGGTCAATAGTGACTACCCGGCTGTTGACCGCGAAAGAGGCGCTGCTGATATTACGCGCCAGTATCATCGGCGAACCGGTGGAAGAACGGAGCAGGCTGGTACCGGAGAGCGAATAGGTGATGGTGGAGTTATCCGCCAGCGTTAGTAACAGTTGGCTGCCGCCGGTGGCACTTACCGCACCCGGCCCATCAGTGTTCAGCCAGTAGGCGGCGTTCTGCAGCTCGTGCAGGGCAGTGAGCCGGCCGTTGCCGTAATCGGAAACGTGGAATATCTGGTACACCGCCGTACCAAGAAACGCGACGATGATGCCGGTAATCGCGACGGCGGTGATCAGTTCCACCATAGTCATACCCGCCTGTTTGTTCATCGGTTCACCTTGTAGTCCGAAAGTAAAAATGTGGTAGCGCCGTTTTGTAAAATAGTCACGGTTATCTTCTGCATATTCGCGTCCGTGCCGGAGACCGCACTGACGCCCACGGTAATACTGTAGCCGGATGGTGTTCCCACCACGGGATAAGTGGCGGCAACGGAGTTATAGGCGTAATTCTTGGTGTATTCCATCTGCGTCTGCGCCAGAGTTTGCGCTACGGTCTCGTTATTCTCTTCGCTGACCGCCAGCGAACCCGTTGACAGCGAGACGACAAAAGCCACTACCGCCGTACCCAGCACGGTTACGGCTACCAGCGTTTCCGCCAGGCCGAATCCTTGCTGGTTGTTCATCCGGGTGAGCAGCCGTTTTAGCTTTGTCATCATTTACTTCACCATGTCCGCGTTAACGTTTAATGCATCGACCGCAGTATGGAATACAGCGGTGTTATCATGGAAAGCGCGATAAAAATAACCACCAGACCGATAAGGACCGTTAAAACCGGCTCGATCATGGAAATGAGCGCATCAACTTTACGGTCGACCTTACGTTCATATATCTCCGCCAGCGTGCCGAAGGTTTCGTCCATCGTCCCTGTTTTTTCACCGACGACCATCATCTCCACGAGCAGGGACGGGAAGAGCTGATTCTCCGCCATCGGCTGGGCAAGCCCCTCCCCCTGGACCAGCCTTTCCTTAACGTTACTGAACGCCTGCCGGATAATCTGGTTGCGGTTGGCCTGAATGACGATATCGATGACCTGTGGCAAACGCAGCCCGGCACGCAGTAACATGGCACCTGTCTGGCAGAAAAGCGCCATGCCGCGCTCGATAGCGATATTCCCGAGCAGCGGTATTTTCAGCAGGAACCTGTCCCGGGCTAATTTGACTGAGGGCAGCCGCAACAGCCAGACCGCTATCAAAACCGCCACCACCAGCCCGCCCAGGATAAAGAGGTAATGATGCGTAAAAAAATCGGTGACGGCGATGAGCATCCGCGTCATCCATGGCAGATTGGCGCCCAGGGATTTAAACAGGTGCATCAGGGGTGGCAGGGCGACCGTCACCAGCAGAATAGAAACCCCCACGGCCATCAGCAGCACAAAAATGGGGTAAGCCATGGCGCGCTTGATTTTCTGGTTAGCCTGCGCCCGTTTTTCCATATAGGAAGCAGCCTGCCGCAGGCCTATCTCCATGTTTCCCGCCTGTTCACTGGCTTTAATCACCTGGCAATAGGTGGTGGAAAATGCCTGCGGGTAGCGAGCGAGCGCCTGCGATAGCGAATTGCCTCCCTGGATTTCTTCGATCAGCCCGCGGAAGATATTTTTCAGCGGTTTCTTGCGTGTTTGCCCTTCCAGCAGCTTTAAAGCCGTGACCAGCGTGATACCGGATTTGACCAGTGTGGCCAGCTGGTTGGAAATATCAATGATTTCCTGCGTTTTGATGCCGAAGAACGATGGTATCAGTTTTTCCAGGCTCATGCCCGGTATAATTTCTTCCAGGCTAAGGATATTCTGGAAGCCGGCCTGGTACAGCGCACCCTCAGCCAGGCTTTCCGAGGCCACCTCGATCCTGCCTTCGACTACTTTTTTGTCCGCGGTATAAGCGATGTATTTATATGTCATCGTTCCTTTTTTCTCTTCTCCCACAGGGAGAAAGGCCGCTGTCAACTGATGGAAAACACGCTGCGTAATACTTCGCTGATTGAGGTAATACCTTCCCTGACCTTCAACATGCCGTCATGTCTCATGGTCATCATGCCTTCAACCATCGCCTGCTCTTTCATCTCGCCGGAACCGGCATTATTGCGCAGCATCTTCCGGATGGTTTCGCTCATTACGAGGAACTCGAAAATACCGATACGCCCGCGGTAGCCGGTATTGGCGCACAGGTTGCAGCCCATGCCGCGGTAAAATATTGTGGTTTGGTTATGCATTTCCTGGTTATAAACGTCCATCTCTTCTTCGTCCGGCTGGTAGGGAGCGCGGCAGTTGGAGCAAATGCGGCGCACCATACGCTGGGAGGCGATGCCGATGATGGTGGAGGAAATGGAGGCTATTTCCGCGTCCAGGTCCAAAAGGCGGAAAAGCACGCCGACGGCGTCATTGGCATGAATCGAGGAAAGCACCAGGTGGCCGGTCAGGGCGGCCTGGATGGCGGTGGTCACGGTATCTATATCCCGTATTTCTCCCACGAGGATAACATTCGGGTCATGCCGCATGATCGCCCGGAGGCCGGCGCCGAAGGTGAGGCCGGCCTTGTTATTTACCTGCGTCTGGTTGATATCCATAAAGTTATATTCGATGGGATCTTCAATGGTCATGATGTTGCGTTCGTTCCTGTCCAGTTCATTGATGGAGGCGTAGAGGGTAGTGGTCTTGCCGGAGCCGGTCGGCCCGCCCACCAGTATCATGCCGAGGGGACTTTTCAGCAGCGCGCGATATTTCTTGAGCACGTCGGGCTGGAAACCGAGCTCGGTTAGAGTAAACAGGGACATGGATTTATCCAGAATCCTTAACGTGACCCTCTCGCCGTACGGGGTTTCCAGTGTGGCGGTGCGGATATCTATCTCGTTGCCATCGATTTTCATGGAGAACTGCCCGTCCTGCGGGCGTCTTTGTTCGGAGATATCCAAATCTGAGAGGATTTTTACCCGCGATATCAATGCCGAGTGAATATTAAGCGGGAAAGAAAATACGTCATGCAAAATCCCGTCGATCCGGTAGCGGATACGCAGCCGGTTTTCCTGCGGCTCAATGTGAATATCCGAAGCACGGTCCTTGACCGCCTGGGTTACCAGCAGGTCGAGCGTCTCGGCAACGGGCGTGCGGGCAACCAGCAGCGCGGGGTCTTGGGTTTTTTCTTCCGGCGCCGGTGCAAATTGGCTCACCTGTTTTTCGATGGCGCCGGTGGAACGATAATTGATGTTGATTGCCCGCTCGATGTCCGAACGGACGCCGAGCGCTACCTCCACCCTCATTTTGGCCTGGACTCTAACGTCTTCCATCGTGCGGACGTCCTCCGGGTCCGCCAAGACCACCATCAGGGAATCGTTAACGATGTCCATCGGGATAAGGACGTATTTTCGGGCCATTTCTTCCGGAATGAGGCGCAAAGCCTGCGGCTGAATGACGTGCCTTTTAAGGTCGATCAGCGGCAGGTTCAGCTGGATGCTCAGGATAATCGCCAGCTGTTCCTCCTTGACCAGTCCCTGCTTTAAAAGGATATCGCTTAGCTTACCGCCTTTTTGCCGCTGCTGGGCAAGGGCGTTTTCCAGCTGGTCTGGTGTGATTAATTTTTCCTCGACGAGCATGTCGCCGAGGCTTTTTTTAGCTACTCGTTCCGTGGCCAACCGTTGGTTCTCCTTGTCCCTTTATTTGCCGCTAGGTAAGCACGCTGCTGTTCTTCTTCACCAGCAGCTTCTGTACGCGGCTGACAATTTCCGACGGGGGGGATGGTTTGGTAAGGTAATCATCAGCGCCAACCTTGATGCCGGTCTCCTTGTCTATTTCCTGCGCCTTGGCGGAGAACATAAGAATGGGCAGCTTCGCGGTGTCCTTTTCCGCCCGCAACCGGTGGCATATTTCGAAGCCGTCCAGTCCCGGCAGCATGACATCAAGGATGACGATGTCCGGTGACTCGGTGCGTGCCTTCCTGATGCCTTCCAATCCATTGGAAGACGTAATGACCTCATAGCCGGCATGCCGGAGCGAGTAGTCAACCAGTCTCGAAGTCGCCGGGTCATCTTCAATTACCAGTATTTTCTTGGCCATTTCCATTGCCTCCTTTGCCGTTGAGGGGCAGGGTAAAGCTGAAGGTGCTGCCCTCCCCGAATTTGCTCTGTGCCCAGATACGTCCGCCGTGCGCGTCAATAATCTGCTTGGAGATGTAAAGCCCCAGCCCGGTGCCGCCCCGTACGGTTTCTCCCTCCGCACGGTAAAACCTTTCAAAGAGGTGTTTCTGGGATTCCTCATTGATGCCAATGCCGTGGTCGGTAACCTGGAAGAGCAGATCGTGCGGCTGTTTTTCCGCATTGACGGCGACACTACTACCGGGCTCGCTGAACTTAATGGCGTTGCCGACAAGGTTGATGACAACCTGACGCAGCCGTTCGTAGTCTATTTCCATCTCCGGTATTTCCGGTGAGACATTTTCCGTTAAAGTGATATTTTTCTCGCGGGCCAGGCTGCGGAACATCTTGAGCGAGTCAACAAATACATCGCGTACCGGAACGAGTTTCTTATAAACACGGAACCGGCCGGCTTCCAGGCGGGACATATCCAGCAGCCCGTTGATGAGGTTGCCGAGGTGCATCGTTTCCCTATCGATAATCTGTAAAAACTCCTGTTGTGTGGCGGCATCTTCCACCTGGCCATTCATGATCAGCTTGGTGAACCCGCCGATGGACTGCAGGGGCGTCCGCAACTCGTGTGAAATGTTGGACAGAAATTCGGACTTCATCTGGTCGATTTGCTTCATCTTTTCCTCGGCCGCTTTACGTATAGTAATATCTCTCATAATAGCCGTACAGATATAGCCACCTTCAGTCTTTCTTGCGGAGATTGAGATATCAACTGGTAGCAGGGAACATTCCTTTTTCAAAACGTAAGTTTCAAATACTATGTTTATGTTTTGACTGATGCCGGTGTTTTTTAAAGTAACGAATTCTCTGGCTACCTCCTTTTGTTCGCTTGCAGGAAAGATGGTCATTACCGATAGTCCCAGCATGTCTTTTTCTGTGTAGCCCAATAGTTTTTCCGCACCCTGGTTCCAGACGATGAATTTCCTTTGCGTGTCAATGGCGACGATACCATCGTTAGAAGTGTTAATGAGTTCACGGAATTTTTCTTCGCTCTGCCTCAAGGCTTCTTCAGCCAGCTTACGTTGAGTGATATCCGTAGATAAAATCACCCAGCCGTAACGTTTGCCATTTTCCTCGATCGCCTGTGAAGCAACGTCCACCCAAACATCGCCATGGCTGGTGTGGTGCAGCACCTCTCCCCGGTAGTTATCACCGGATTCCATTATTTTCTCTCTTGTTTCAGTTTCGCCGGGGTTAGTTTCCACAATATCAATTGAGTATTCCAGATTTTTACCGATGGCCTCTGATGCTTTTACGCCGAATATCTTTTCACTCATTTTATTCCAGTGAGTGACGATGCGGTTCGTGTCCGTAGCGATGACGCTTTCGTGGATAGATTTGAAGGCGGCATCCGAGAAGCGCAGCGCTTCTTCGGTTTTTTTCCTTTGGGAAATATCCGTTGCCAGAGATATCCACCCGTAGCGTTGCCCGTTTTTCTCTATCGCCTGGGCATGCACGTCAAGCCAGATATCACCGTGCACTGTCCGGTGCTTCTGTTCTTCTTGATTAAATCCTTTTTCCAGGAGGAGGTTAACCCGTTTCGCATTTTGGCCTTCGTAATCTTCGACCATGTGGATAATGTCCGCGGACGACTTGCCAATGGCATCAGATGCCTTGATGCCATATATCTGCTCGCACGTCCCATTCCAGCGGTTAATGATAAATTCGTTGTCCATCGCAAAGACGGCTTCATGAAGCGATTTGAGCACGGTGTCCGAGAAACTCAGTTCCTCTTCTATTTGTTTACGCCGGGTAATATCAATCGTCACGGATAGCATCCGTGGCTTGGCTTCGATATTGATGATTTCCCCGGAAAAAAGCCAGGTACGTATCTCCCCGGATTTCATCCGGAACTGGCACTCTTTGTTGTTAACCGTTCCTTTCTCTTTAAGTGCCGCGGCAATTTCCGCACGCTGTTCCGGGATTGCCCAGAGGCCCAGTTCAGGGGCTTTTTTACCGATGACTTCCTCACGGCTATAGCCGGTGAGGCGCAGAAATGTGTCATTAGCTTCGAAGATGGTACCGTCATCAATATTGGAGATGAGTATTACTTCCGGACTGCGCAGGAAAGCTTTGGAAAATTTTTCTTCGGACACACGCAGGGCTTCTTCCGCGCGTGTTAGTTCGGTGATGTCCGTTATCGTGTTGATAAAACACGGCTCGCTGTTGATAGTGATTTGCTCGCTGGAAAAAAGACCGGAACGAAACTGGCCGGACTTTTGGCGGATCCCGATTTGTTCATTACGGACGGTCTTGAATTCTCTGGTCTTGCGGGTTATCCGGTCGTGCTCTTCCTGGCTGGACCAGAGATTGAGACGGTTGGCATTGTTACCGAGGATTTCTTCTCGTGTGTAGCCGGTCAAACGCAGAAAGCTTTCGTTGACTTCTATAAAATTGCCGTTATCGAGCCGGCAGATGCCAAACGAATTGGCGCTGGAATGGAACGCTTTGGAGAATTTCTCCTCCGATTCTCTAAGGGATTTCTCCATCTGCTTGCGTTCGGTAATATCCGTGGCTACGGACATGATGCAGGGGTCGCCGCCGATGGTGATCAGCTCCGCCGAACACAGCCACTGGCGTACCTCGCCGGATTTCATGCGGAAAGTGAATTCTTCATTCGTTATTTTCCCCTGTTCTTGAACAAGCCGTATCATCCTCAATGAATCATCAGGGTTGACCCACATGTTAATATCAGACATCGGGTGCCCGATGATTTCTTTCCGGGCATAGCCCGTTGCCCGAGTATAGCTGTCATTGACTTCAAGATAGATTTCCTTTTTCAGGTTACCGATAGCGATGATATCCGGGCTGGAGCGGAAGGCAACGGAAAATTTTTCCTCCGATTCTTTTAGAGCATTTTCCATTTGCTTACGTTTGCTGATATCACGGAGCGAAGCCAGGTAAGCCGGCGAGCCTTCCCAGCTTATTTTTACTACGCTCATCTCCGCCGTCACGGTCTCTTTGCCAGGGAGCTTGATTTCTATTTCCGATCTACCCTCACCTGCCAACGGGAATTCAAAAGGCTGGCTCAGCAGTTCCTTTTGTGACCGGTGCAGCAGTAGTTCAAAGGCCGGATTGGTGAATATAATGCGTTTGTTCTCACCGACGACGACGATAGCATCGGCGTTGTTTTCCAGTATCTTCTGCAGATTGGCCTGAACTTTCGTTATTTCCTGGGTATGCTGCTCTAGTTCCGCTTGGAGCCGGGCGCGTTCGATGGAATAATAGATCGTGCGTTCCAGCTGTGTATTATCCAGTTGTCCCTTGACCAGGTAATCCTGGGCGCCGGCTTGTACTGCTTTCATGGCAGTGGATTCATCATTAAAACCGATAAGCACTACCACCGGGATATCCGGCACCGCCAGTAAAAGCTTGGTGATGGTATCGAGTCCGTGGCTGTCCGGTAGACCGAGGTCGGAAAGAATAAGGTCCGGCGTGGACTTTGCTATAAGTTCCAGCCCGTCCTCGAGCCTGCTGGCTACCGTTACGATAAAACCAGCACCGCTGGTTTTTTTGAGCTTCCGGCGGATAAGGTCGGCATCATCGACGCTGTCTTCGATAAGTAGTATTTTGACCTTTTTATTTTCCATACTTTGCGCCTGTTTCATACTGGTCATTAGTTAACGCCGCGGCACCGGTTCATTAATCAGGAGCCAGTAAAGCCCGATGTTCCGTACCGCGTCCACAAACTGGATAAAGTCCACCGGTTTACGCACGTAGCTGTTCGCCCCGTTTTTATAGCCGGTGATAAGGTCCTGTTCTTCTCTGGAGGAGGTGAGGATGACCACCGGTATCAGCTTGGTGTTTTCATTGGCGCGGAGGCGCTCCAGCACCTGCAGCCCGTCCAGTTTAGGCAGTTTTAAATCCAGGAGAATCAGCCGCGGCTTGTCTTTAATATCGCGCTGGGCGTAATCCCCGCAGCAAAATAAATAGTCGAGCGCTTCCGTGCCGTCGTGAACGACCACCAGCCTGTTGGCGATGTTGTTTTTCTGGAAAGCCCGTTTGGTCAGTTCGACATCATCCAGGTTATCTTCGACGAGCAATATCGTTTCAGCTTGTGCCATCATGGTCGCTCTCCTTAAGATAAAGTAAAATAAAAAGTGGCGCCTTTGCCCACTGCCCCTTCCGCGCGGATGCTCCCGCCGTGCCGGTTAATAATACGCTGTACCGTCGCCAGGCCGATGCCGGTGCCGGGGAAATCGGCGGTGTTATGCAGACGCTGGAAGGCATTGAAAATTTTATCTTTGTAGGCCATATCGAAACCGGCGCCATTATCTTTGATAAAGAAGGTAGACGCGCCGTTACCGGTGCGGCCAAACTCGACACGGGCACGGGGGGTCTTGCCGGTAAATTTCCAGGCGTTGCCGAGCAGGTTCTCCAGCAGGACACG
>JBEKAC010000010.1:0-59387 GCA_050018395.1 Dehalococcoidales bacterium | reverse complement strand
TAGTAGAAATATGTGGTGACAATTCATCTAAAATGAATATTTTTGTATTAATGTTGTAGACATGAGAGACTCACAAAAAACCAGGAACCAGCTTCTTAATGAGCTTCACGAAGCCCGACGGCAGGTGGAAATGCTGGCCGCCGCGGAAGTGGAACGCAAGCAGGTCGGCGATAAGCTAAACGCCTCCGAGGAAAAGTTCTATAAAGCCTTTCTCTCCAGCCCGGACATGATCATCATTACCTCCATCCCGCAGGGCAAATACGTCGAAGTGAATGAGAGCTACACCAGGATTACCGGCTATAGCCGCGAGGAACTGATCGGCCATACTTCCGAAGAAATCAATATGTTCGCCCGCCCCGAAGAACAGACGCGGATGATGCAGCTCCTGAAAGAGCAGGGCAGTTTTAGTAACGAAGAGTTCACCTTCCGGGTACGCTCCGGTGAAATACGCCGGTGGCTATGCTCGGCGCAGATCATCAACATCGATGGCGAGACCTGTACGATTTCCGTGGCCGTGGATATTACGGATCTAAAGAATATGGAGCGGGCTTTAAATGAATCGGAGGAAAAGTTCTCCAAGGTTTTCAGCTTAAGCCCCAACGCTATCTGCCTGGTCAATATCGAGGAATCCCGGTTCATCGAGGTCAATGATAGTTTCGTACGCTTTGTCGGCTATCCCCGGGAAGAAATTATCGGCCATACCGCCGATGAGCTCAATTTGTGGGTAAATCAGTATGACATCCAGAATATGGGTAAAAGCCTGCAGCAAACCGGCCGGATGGTCAATACAGAGATCAAGTCCCGCATGAAATCAGGTAAAATCCGCTCCGGCCTGTTTTCCGCCGAGACTATCGAGATCGGCGGACAGCCCCGCATGATGCTGGTGGTCACCGATATCACCGGGAAGATGAAAGCCGAGGAAGCGCTCCGCGAATCGGAAGAGAAGTTCACCAAGATATTTCACGCCGCGCCGCTGGGGGTTACCATTAGCCGTCTCGCTGACGGCGTCCTTATGGAAGTCAATGAAAGCTTTATCAGCAACTTCGGCTTCAACCGGGAAGAGGTGATCGGCCGCTCGACTCTGGAGCTGAATATCTGGCTGAAACCGGCCCAGCGTGAAAAAATGATTGAGACGTTAACCACGCAGGGGCGTGTTAGTAATGAAGAATACCAGTTACGCAATAAGTCCGGCGAGGTCCATACCTATCTATTCTCCGCCGAGCTGATTGATTGTGATGGTGAAAGCTGCATACTCGCCATGACCAATGATATTACCAACTACAAGCGGATGGAAGCGCAGGCCCTGGAGGCGGAAAACCTGCGGGAAGTTGACCGGCTCCGTGCAGAGCTGCTGGCCAACGTTTCCCACGAGCTCCGCACCCCCCTGGCCAGCATTAAAGGCTTCGCCACGATGCTACTGGACTACAGCCAGCGGCTGAAACCGAGTGAAAAACGCGATTACCTGGAAACCATCGATAACAACACCGACCGTCTGGTCGCCCTGATCGAGCAGCTTTTAGAGATGTCCCGCCTCGGAGCCGGCATGTCGTCGATAAAAAAAATTACCGCCAACGCCTCCAAGCTGTGCAAAGACGTTATTTACCAGGCCCGCATCAGGGTGCCTGACCACGTTTTTCTTTTAGACCTGCCCCCACGCCTACCCCTGATCGATATCGATCTCCGGCGCATCCGGCAGGTACTGGATAATATCCTGGATAACGCGGTTAAATACTCGAATCCCGGCACGGAAATCACGCTTTCCGTGCGCAAAACCGGGCCGGAAATCCTGTTCACCATCGCCGACCATGGTTCAGGGATTTCTAAGGCTGACCTGCCCCGTATGTTTGAGAAGGGGTTTCATTCATCGCACGGGCTAAAGACCGGCATCTATGGCGCCGGTCTGGGTCTCTCCATCTGTAAGGCGCTGGTGGAGGCGCACGGCGGCCGGATATGGCTGGAAAGCGAAGAAGGTAAAGGTACCATTGCCAGCTTTACGCTGCCGCTAAAAACCGCGTCCGTCGGGCCGCCGCAGGAAAAAGGAGAGATAGTCTCGCATAATTGACCCGCCCTAGAACTTCCCGGCCAGTATCCGATAGGTGTCCGCCAGCGCTTGCGGCACCACTCTAATATCCGCCAGCACCGTTATATAGTTGGTATCGCCCTGCCACCGCGGCACGATATGGCTGTGGAAATGGTCCTCGATACCGGCGCCGGCTACCCTCCCGAGGTTCGCCCCCATGTTAAAGCCTGCCGGCTTAAAGGCTTCTCTTAGCACCACGATGCTCCGGCTTACCAGCTTATAATGCTCGTTCCTTTCGCTGTCGGTCAGCTTTTCCAGGCTGTCGACGTGCCGGTAAGGCGCTATCAGCAGGTGGCCGGGATTATAGGGATAGCTGTTCAGCATGATGAAATTCAGCTTGCCGCGATAGAGGATATAGTTTTTTACATCTTTCTTTGCCGCGGGTAAATCACACAGGATGCAGCCCGCCGGCTTTGCCGCCCGGATATACTCGATGCGCCATGGCGCCCAGATGTATTTCATGCCATTCCCCCTTGCGCGTCGCTCCTGCTATTCTAACGGGGTATGCCCGCACCCGTCAATGGCAACTATATTACACCCTTATTTTTCAGGTCGGTTATCTCGTTCTCGCTCAAGCCCAATAGCTTCCCGTAAACATAATTATTGTCCTGCCCCGGCACCGGCGCCGGCTTGCGGCATTCCGCTCCGCCGTCGGTCATTTTTACCGGCGAAGCATCGGTGAAAACACCGCCTTTTACAAAAAAATCGCGCGACTTCAACTGGCGGTCTTTAGCGATGTCCGCCGCGTCCTGCACGAGGCCCGCCGCCACTCCGTTTTGTTGTAACCGGCTCATTACCTCCTTGGCGGCGTGTTCGCCCGCCCAACTTCCAATTAACTCATCCAGTTCGGCCCGGTTTTCCCGCCGGGCTGCGGCACCGGCGAACCTTTTTTCTTCCGCCCAGGCCGGGCTGCCCAGCGCCCGCTTTAGTCCCCGCCACTCCTCCTCGGTAAAAACAGCTAAAGCGCACCAGTGCCCGTCTCTACAACGGTAAACATTATACGGCGCGGCTTGCGGCGATTCATCATCCTGGAGGAGGCCGCGCATTGCCGCCACCTCGGAAATATCGACGTGCTGCCCCTCCCCGGTCTTTCTCCTTTGTTCCAGCGCCCCCAAAAGCCCCGCCGACGCGTACAGCCCGGCGATATGGTCGGCGTAAGAAAACCCCGGCCCCAGCGGCGGCCCGCCGGGTAGAGAAGTACGCGCCGTCAGGCCGGAAAAAGCCTGTACGGTCGGCCCGTAGCCTACATAGTTTTTAGCGGGGCTTTTTTGCCCCATCATGGACATGCTTACCATGATAATGTCCGGCTTGATCTTTTTCAGGTTGGCGTAGTCCAGTCCCCAGTTCTCCATAACGCGCGGCACAAAGTTCTCCACTACGGCATCGCTGATACTTACCAGCTTTTTTGCCAGCGCTACGCCTGCCGGCCTGTTAAGATTCAGCGTGATGCCCAGCTTGTTGCGGTTCCAGGTGTTATAGTAGCCGCGCGCGAAGGCATCCTGCTCCGCGGTGATAGCCGGCCACTGTACCTTAATCACCTCCGCCCCGAAGTCCGCCAGCAACCGCGTGGCGTAAGGCCCGGCCAGCACCCAGGTAAAGTCCAGGATACGAATGTTATGTAATATTGGCTTGTTAGTCATGACCTTTCATACTCTCGTTTATCTAGATATTTTCAATATTGCTCTCTTATTTGTCTCAATTTTCCGCTTTTCTTCCAATAAAAACGGGAGTGCGTAGGGAGAGGGGGCGCAGCCTCCTCTCAATTTCCTCCCCCTTCCTTTAGTAAAGGAAGGGGGTTAGGGGGATGGATTTTAAGATGCATTCCTCACCATCGCCCAGGACTTAACGTTGCTCCCCGGTATTATCCCCGCCTCCGCCACCCGGAACCCAAAGTGCTCGTACAGCCCAACGTTTTTTCCCATCTGCGTCTCCAGGAAACAGGGTAATCCGTCCCTGTCCGCCCGGGCCAGCATCGGCTTCAACAGCTTGCCGGCATACCCCTGCCCCTGGTAAACAGGGTCGACGCCCAGGAGCTGTAAATACCAGTGCCGGGATGGCACGTACTTCGCCCTGACGGCCGTGGCATACTCCATGAAAATCCTCTGCCGCGCCATTTCCGGCGCCCCTTCAAATAAAGGTACCAGAAACCGCCCGCTGATTAATTTATCCCAGAATGATTCCCGCCGGCTGTCCGGAGAAAACCATACCGCCACCCCTTCCATCCGGGCGGAAGTAGTGTAGACCTCACCGTACTTGATGCCGCTGCGTACCAGCGACCGGAATGTCAGCGGCTGCCTTTTCCTTCTTTCTCCCGCATCCGGCAGGAAAAATACGGAGACAGGATACTCCTGGAATGCCCTGGCTAGCGTTGCCGCCGCCGGCTTTATCTGTTTTTTGGCAAGACGCAAAAGGCTGTCTATTTCGTCAGTCATCAGTCCTCTTCTGGCTTAAGCCAAAGGATTATGTTATAATTAGAATCTGGAAAACGCTATTTTTAAGGATGTTGTGATGGCCACCAAACCCGCTAAAACCGATAAACCTACTACTGACCTCAAGACTTTCATGGAGAACGTCAACAAGAAAAACAAGCTGAACGGACTTAAAATCACCTTCGGCTTTACCAAACGCAAGCGGTAAACCGCCGCTTTATCTTTTCCGCCGCCGGTGCCGCCTCCCCTCGACAAACGGCTCGGCATCGGTGAAATCCGGCCGGTAGTTCTCGGCAGCGTCCAGTCCCTGTACCCATCCGTTTTCGATGCCCAATCTCTCCACGATGTCCACCACCTTTTGATATTCCTCCGGGCTGATTTTCCGGTTTATTTCTTTATATTTGCGGGCGCGGTGGGCGGGATAATACTGGGACATAATGCTCACCGCCACTTGCGGCGATACTTCTTTCACCAGCCAGCTTAAGGATGCCTCGCTCCCCGCGATATCGTCTGGCAGTATCAGGTGGCGCACGATCACCCCCTTTTGCGCTATTTCTTCACTATCGACGACCAGGTCGCCGACCTGCCTCTGCATCTCGATGATGGCCGCCCGGGCGTGGTCCACATAGTTCCGCGCCCGCGAGTATTTCCTGCCGAGCTCATTATCGGCGTAGCGGATGTCCGCCAGGTAGATGCTGATGATCCCTTCCAGCTCCTTCAAAGTCTTTAAAGAGTCATAGCTGCTGGTATTATAGACCAGCGGCAAATGGAGCCCGCGCGGTACCGCCTCCAGCACCGCCTGCACTATCTGCGGCACGAAGTGCGTGGGCGTGACGAGGTTGATGTTGTGGCAATGCAGTTCGTCCTGGAGATAGAGCATTTTATCCGCCAGCGCCGCCACCGTAACCTTGTTTTTTTGTTGTGTTTCCGGGTCCTGGCTGATCTGATAGTTCTGACAGTAGACACAGCGCATGTTGCAGTTCCCGAAGAAGATCGTGCCGGAACCCCGCGTTCCGGAAAGCACCGGCTCCTCGCCGTGGTGCGCGCATACCGTAGAAACGATGGGCAGCCGGCCGGAGTGGCAATGACCCAGCTTCCCTTTGAGACGGTTATCGCCGCACTCCCGCGGGCAGATGTCACAGGCCGCTAGCCTTTTTTCTAACGCTTTCGCCCGCCGCTCCAGCTCTCCGGAACGGAATAAAGCGATATACCCCGGTTCGTATTCGCTCATGGCTTTTTCCTGACCTCCAGGTGCAGCCCGTCGATTTTCACTACTTCTACCATGGCACCGATTTCCAGATCCCCATTAATGGACTTGGCTTCCCAGTATTCGCCTTTAATTTTGACCGTCCCCGCCGGCTTGAGCGGTTCCGTCACCGTGCCGGTCGCCCCGAGCATCCCCTCCGCCCCGGTTACCTTTTTGCGCCTTATACTGGGAATCACCGCTTTGTGCATTATATATACAAAGGCAACCATGATTACCGCAATTATCAAAATCAGCGGCCAGGTGATTTTGACGTGAAAGTACCACAGCGCCAGAAAGACCAGCGCCAGCACCAACGCATCGTCGATAAGGGATGCCAGCACCAGCAGCCAGGCTTTTAAAGCGGATAATTCACCTTTTTTGTTCATTTCCTGGCTTCTTCAGGGCGCACGACTTCCGCCCAGGGGAAATGCATCAGTTGTCCCTTCTCCACGAGCTCCTTTACCCCGTGCGTCAGCGTCCACCTCCCCAGCACTTCGATGACGTGGTCGATGTGCCGGTTGCGTTCGTCCCGGTCCCGCCACTTTTCGTCCGCTAAATCTTCCGCCATGCCCTCGTAGGCGAGCCACTCCGCTAGCGTTTCCCACTGCTGGTGGAGCGAAAGCAAAATGTATCCGTCCCGGCAACGGAAAATCTCGAAGGCATTGTTCCAGTGACGGCTGCCCTGCCGGCCGGAAACGATGCCTTCGCAGAAATAACGCACCAGCACCTGGTCGAGCGTAGCTGCTACGCATTCCATGACCGAAATATCGATGTGCTGGCCCCGCCCCGTATCCTGCCGCCGCCAGAGCGCCAGCAGGATGCCGTTAACCGCGAAGAGCGAGGCCGTGTTATAAGCCTGGTTGCCGTAGAGCTTTACCGGCGTTTCCGCCTCGCCGGTGACGGAAAGCCAGCCCCCCATCGCCTGTAAAGTCAGGTCATACGCCTTGTAGTTTTTATAGGGGCCGTCCTGCCCGAAAGGGGTAATCGACGCCATGATCAGACCCGGGTTGATTTTACTTAATTCTTTATAGCCCAGCCCTAGCGAAGCCAGATAGCCCGGCACGCAAGTTTCGATGAGGGCATCGGCGGTTTTTGCGCTCTCCCGTAATGTCTCCGGACTTATGCGAATGACCTCCCCGCCCATGGCCGCCAGCGTTTTAACGGCCAGCGAACCTCTTTCATCGGTCAGGTCAAGAACACTGAGGCCGGCGAGGATGGTATCTTCTGGCTTCTCAAACATTTTAAAGCCTGTCAGCGAACGGCCTTATTTCTGCTGCTTTTGTATTTTTGCCCAGGCGTCCCGTAAGGACACCGTCCGATTGAATACCAATTTTTCCGGGGAAGAATCGGGGTCAACACAGAAATACCCCATTCTTTCGAACTGGTAGTGACTGCCGGGCGTAGCGTCGGCAAGCGATGGTTCAACACGGCACGATTTCAATATCTCGAGGGAATTCGGATTGAGAGATTCCCTGTAATCAGCGCCTTCTTCCACATCCATGGGATTTTCCTTGGTGAACAAATGATCGTACAAACGCGCTTCGGCTTCGAGCGCGTGCGCGGCTGAAACCCAGTGTATCGTGGATTGAACTTTACGCCCGTCCGGCGTGTCACCGCCGCGGGTAGCCGGGTCATAAGTACAGTGTACTTCAATTATCTCGCCGGTTTTTGTATCTTTTTTAACACCCACACAGGTAATAAGGTAGGCGTACCGCAATCTTATCTCACGGCCCGGCGCCAGGCGGTAGTATTTCGGCGGCGGCACTTCGCGGAAATCCTCCTGTTCTATATAGAGAACCTTGGAAAACGGCACTTTACGCGTCCCGGCGGCCGGGTCTTCCGGGTTATTAACGGCATCGAACTCTTCCACCTGATTTTCCGGGTAGTTATCGATTACCAGGCGCAACGGGCGTAAAACACCCATCACCCGCGGCGACCTTTTGTTCAGGTCCTCGCGGAGACAATGCTCCAGGAAGTTGATGTCTATAGAAGTATTGGCTTTGGAAATCCCGCTATTCTCACAATACATTCTGATGGCTTCCGGGGTGTAGCCGCGCCGGCGTAATCCCATGATTGTCGGCATGCGCGGGTCGTCCCAGCCGCTGACGATTCCGGCCTCCACCAGCGGCAGCAGCACGCGTTTACTGGTCACGGTGTAGCTCAAACTATATCTGCCAAATTCGATTTGTTGCGGATGATAAATGCCCAGTTCATCCAGGAACCAGTCATATAGCGGGCGGTGGACTTCAAACTCCAGTGAACAAAGAGAATGGGTTATCCCTTCGATGGAGTCCTCAAGGCCGTGGGCCCAGTCGTACATCGGATAGATACACCATTTATCACCCTGTAAATAATGCGTGGCACGCACAATGCGGTACATAACGGGGTCGCGCATCAGGACGTTGGGAGACGCCATGTCGATCTTTGCTCGTAGAACATATGAACCATCCGGAAACTCCCCGGCCCGCATGCGTTTAAATAAATCGAGGTTTTCCTCAACAGGACGGTCCCGATATGGACTGGGTTTACCCAGTTCAGTAAAGTTGCCGCGATATTCCCTGGTTTCCTCGGCAGACAATTCATCGACATAAGCCTTGCCTTTTTGGATGAGCTGGACCGCATATTCATACATCTTTTCGAAGTAGTTCGAGGCAAAATACAGGCGGTCTCCCCAGTCCCATCCCAGCCAGCGGATATCTTTTATGATTGCGTCAACGTATTTCTGTTCTTCCTTGGAGGGATCGGTGTCATCAAATCTCAAGTTGTAGAGGCCGCCAAACTCCTCGGCGATACCGTAACTGATCCAGATGGCTTTGGCATGCCCTATGTGCAGCAAGCCGTTGGGCTCCGGCGGAAACCGTGTATGCACCCGCCCGCCGAACTTGTTAGTCAGGAGGTCCTGGCGGACAATATCCCGTATAAAATCGCTTGATGTTTCCGGATTGGTCGTGTTCATATTGTCCTCTCGTTATCTATTATTCTTATGTAAACCTCAATTGCCGCCGAGTTTTGTCAGCGCCACCCCTATCCTCTTTAAACATCTTTCTTTACCCAGTACCTGCATCGTCTCAAAGAGCGGCGGCGTAGCATCACGCGCAGTGGTAGCTACCCGCAGCAGATTAAAAAGCTGCCCCGTTTTAATCCCCAATTCATCGGCAAGATGCCTTAGCGTACCTTCCAACAAATCACAGTTAAAGCTCTCCAGTGAGGATAGTTTTTCTGCCGCGCCTTTCAAAGCCGTTAAGGCGGTTTCTGCGGTCATCTTTTTGCCGGTAAGCATTGTAACGTCATATTCCAGTTTATCTACAAAGAAGAAGTCCGCGTAAGTAGCCGCATCTTTCAGCGTATTTATCCTCTCCCGTATCAGCGGCGCCATTTGCCGTACGTAACTAATATCCAAAGGTCGCTTGATTTCTGGCGGCAATCCCTTTTCCATGAATGGTAATACCCTGTTCGTTAAATCTTCAACGGACATGCTGCGTATGTACACGCCGTTCATCCAGTCGAGCTTTTCCTGGTTGAAGGCGGCCGCCGTTTTGCCCATCCGCTCCAGCGAATAGTTTTCGATCATCTGCTGGCGCGTCATGATTTCCGTTTTATCGTCCAGCGACCATCCTATCAGCACCAGGAAGTTGAAAAGCGCCTCCGGCAGATAGCCCATTTCCCGGTATTCCAGTATCGGGATGGCGCCGCGTCGTTTGCTCAATTTCGCCCGGTCGTTCCCTACGATCATCGGCATATGGATGTATTGCGGCGGGGTGTAACCGAACGCCTGGTACATGAGGAAATGCCGCGGCGTACTCGATATCCACTCTTCCCCGCGGATGACATGGGTGATTTTCATGGCATGGTCGTCCACGACATTCGCCAGGTGATAGGTCGGGTACCCGTCTGATTTCAGCATCACGAAGTCATCAATGTTCTTGTTATCAAACACGATGTCGCCGTAAAGCATGTCATGGAACGGTGTTTGCCCCTCCTCGGGCACTTTAAAGCGCACCACCGGCTTGATGCCCTGCGCTTCTTTGGCCGCCCTCTCCGCCGCCGTCAGGTTGCGGCAAAGACGGTCGTAACCCGTCGGTAGTTTGCGCGCCAATTGCTCTTTCCGCATAGCTTCCAGCCGCTCGGACGAACAGTAGCAGTAATAGGCATTGCCCTGCTCCACCAGCTTTTCCGCGGCTGCTTGGTAGAGAGGCAGCCGCTGCGACTGAAAATAGGGCGCATACGGCCCGCCCACGCCGGGCCCTTCGTCCCATTCCAGGCCCAGCCATTTTAGCGCTTCCATCATGTGTTCCACCGCGCCTTCTTCCTTGCGTTCCATGTCCGTATCCTCGATGCGCAGGATGAAGGTGCCGCCGGTATGCCTGGCCCACAGATAATCGAAGATGGCAGTGTGGATATTGCCGGCGTGTACCTTCCCGGTGGGGCTGGGCGCAAAGCGGACTCTGACGGGTGGGGTCATAGATGGCCTCTTTCTTTGATTTTTACATTCACATTCTACCATCTCAATCGTGATAATTCTAGAAATTGCCTCGGCATGAGATAATAGTCCTGATATTTATTGACAAAAACACGATATATTTACAATAATGGTTATTACATTGTAGCGGGAGGTGAGCGCATGGATAATGCTACGGTTATCCCCGGCGAAAAAAAAACGGTCACTGTCATCGTCAGCCGCACGGTGTTTCCCGGCCATGAAAAAGAATATGACGCGTGGGTCCGCCAGCTGACGGCGGCAGCCCGTGAAGCCCCCGGCAATACCGGCGTCACCCTGCTCATTCCGGAGCAAGGCAAGTCCGGGCTGCACCATGTGGTGATGCAGTTCAAGGACGAAAAATCCATGCACATCTGGGAAACTTCTTATGTGCGCCAGAAGCTTTCCCACGAAGCTGATGCTTTCTCCCGCTCGATCCGGCAGGAAGCCACCGGACTGGAGACCTGGTTCTCTATCCCCGAATGCCCGGAGCTGGAAACACCACCACGCTGGAAGATGGCTATCGTTACCTTTATCGGGGTTTATGCGCTCTCGGTCGCCATCATCAAAATACAGGATGTCTTTTTCAAACACCCTAATTTTTACCTGATCAACCTGCTTACCGTCGCTTTGCTGGTTGGCATCCTCACCTGGGCCGTGATGCCGGTGTTCAGCCGCTACATCTTCCGCAAGTGGCTGTATAAGTAAAATTAAGTACTTTTACCACCCTGCCCCCTTCTCCCCCCCCCACATACGGAGGAGAGGGGGTTTTTCTTTTCTAATACTCCCTCCCCCACACTGTTAACTGTAAACTCCAAACTCTAAACTCCAAACTCTAAACTCGATTATTAATAGTCTGTTTATTTCCCCCATCCGGTTTTTTACGCCATTTTTACGCTTTCCGTCTTAGACTTGGCTATTAAATTAGCCGAGGTCTCACCCGTGATACGTCCGGAAAACAATAAAAGAGGCCGCCTTCTCCGCCGCCTGGCTGTGATATCTGCGCTGGCCTGCCTTTTGCTTACCGCGGGCTCCGCCGCGGCAGATACCGGCTTTACCCAGAGTCATATCGTTTCACCGACAGCATTGACCTCGCCCGCCACCCAGGTCGAGGAGACCACCGCCACTCTGAACGGCGCGGTGACCGGTGACGGCGGTGCGGTATGCCAGTACCGCTTTAACTACGGCACGGCTTCCGGCAATTATACCTTTAATACCGCCTGGACGGGCAGCCTGACCACCGGGCGAACCTTCAGCGCTAACGTTACGGGTCTCGCCAGGGGCACGAAGTACTATTTTCGCGCCCAGCTCAAGAACTGCGCCGGGACCGGCAGCGGCGCCGAGCTTAATTTCCTGACCAAGCCGGAGGCACCTGCTTCGCTGCATACCACCGCTGTCACGGACACGCGTATCGACCTTGCCTGGCTCAAAGGCGCAGGCGCCCAAAAGACATTGGTCGTGCGGAAAACCGGCGGCTTCCCCTCCAACCGGAACGACGGCGTCTCGGTCTATTTCGATACCGGTATGAGCGTACCGGACACCGGTTTGACGCCGCAGACCACCTATTACTACCGGGCGTGGTCGGAGGTCTCCGGCAGCGAGCAGTGGTCGGACGGCTACGCCGAGCTTAGCGCCACAACCGGCCTTACGCCCCCGCCACCCACCACCACCCCTCCAGTGGCTGTGGGCGGCAAGGTCTATCCCGTTAATAAAGCGCAGGTCCTGGCCCCCTGGCTAATCGCCTGCTCGGTATTAATGCTGATGGCAGGCTGCTATATCGTGAAAATAACACTGATGCACAAAGGAAAATCAAGAGGAGGCTAAAATGAAAAGTTTGGTGAAAAGGATGCACCGGAGAGAGCAAGGCTTCACCCTGGTCGAGTTATTGATTGTGTTTACTCTGCTGGGCGTGCTGGCGGCCATTGTGATACCGAGCGTCGCGGGCCTGGTCAATTACGGCCACACCCAGAGCGGGTCGGCGGAACTATCTATCATCCAGACAGCAATGGATTCCATGATGGCCAGGGAAAACCTAAGCACAGTGGCGCCAACGACGAATACCACCAACATGGCGGCTTTTCCTTCGGACCATCCACTTTACAAAAATTACCTGAGGTTCCCCACGAGCAAGGGATATTACACCACAGATAACGTCGGTCTGGTTTCACTGGTGTCCAACGGCTACGATAACTAGCTGAAATTAACGATAAAATAACTTAATATAATATACCGATTAATAGCGGATATTGATGGGTATCCTTGTTGGCTGGCCTGATGACCGGCGGCAAAGGATACCCATTCAGGCCCTTTCACCGAATATCCGGGTGCCGATTCTCACCATATTGGCACCCTCCTCGATGGCGATGCGATAAGAACCGGACATACCCATGGAAAGGTACCTCATTTCGGTGCCCGGTATGTCCATTTTTTTCAGTCTGTCGAACAGCTTTTTCGTCTCTTGAAAGAAAGGACGCGAGTCTTCCGCCCGGTCCGTCAACGCCCCCATGGTCATTAGCCCCGCCACCCTCACATTTTTCAGCCCGGAAATTTCTCTAAGCAGTTTCTCTGCGTCTTCCGGCAGGACGCCCGATTTCTGCGTCTCCCGCCCGCTGTTTACCTCGATTAATATCGGCAATGTTTTATTGATTTGCGCACATCTTTTATCTATTTCTGCCGCAAGTTCTAGAGAATCCACCGTTTCTATCATGTCGAAGATTTCCACGGCTTTTTTGACCTTGTTTTTCTGCAAATGCCCGATGTAATGCCACTCGGCCTTACGGCCGATTTCCCGGTAAGCCGCCTCGGCCTCCTGGACATAGTTCTCTCCGATGATCTTGATGCCGGCCTCGATCGCTTCCCGGATTTCCGCCGGCGTTTTGGTCTTGGCTGCCGCCACGAGCTTGACGCCTGCCGGCAGTTCCGCCATTATCTTCCTTACGTTTTCCCCGATAGTCATCGCCTTCAACCGTCCCGTTTACCCGATTATTCTATATTTTACCCCACATCCGGGACACAACCAAGTTATTGTTGAGAAAAAGTGTGTGAAAACCTAATACGACGAGCAGGAGAGGTTAAAAACAGTAGAAATTGAAAAATGAACGCAAATACTTGCGCTTAACGTTTGATTGTTGCGACAAATCCGATGGGAAAAAGGAATAAAACCGGCTAAGCTTTGGCTGCCGCCAGCTGCCGCTTCTTTTTTCTTTCGGTTCCGGCGAGCTCCTCTTTTATCGAAAGGGACATGGAGCTGAGCTTGGCGGCATCGGTGAATTTTCTCTGCGCGGCCAGCTCTTCCTGGGCCGTAATCCGTATCACGCGGATATCCGCCAGTACTTTCTGGATTTCTTCGCTCGCCTGCCGGATGAGTTCTTCAATCTCTTTCTGCGTTTCCAGCCGGGAATGCAGGATGAGCTGATGCGCTTCGCTGCGCGCTCTGGTGGCCGTTTCCTGCTGATATCTGATAGCGTCCGCCCTCATTTTACATATCTGGTCGCGTTCCTGCTGCGCGCTGATCCTGATGCGCTGGATAGCCAGGGCTGCCTCTTTAAGGCTGGCATAGTCGTCTCTGATGGCCCTGGCAGCGGCGTGGATCGCGGGGGCGGGCGGCGCTAACGGTTTCATCGGGGTTTTCACCGCCATCGGTTTGTTTAACGGCGGCAGCGGCGCAATCACCGCTTTGGGGGGATTCAATCTGGGGGCGGCGGCTTTGGGCAGGCTATCAATCGACTTGGTCTGTGTCTTGACCGGTGCTATTTTAACGTTGCTTTGAGCTATCTTCATATTAACCCCTTGTAAAAAGAGCGCTATTTTGCAATTAGATACTACATCCGTATATCCTAAAAAAAGATATAGACATCACCGATTATCGTTGGGTGCAGCCCCCCATCTTTGCACAGCCGCAGCAGGCTGTCGCCGGAAGTGGAGCTTCTGTGCTACAATTCAAGCGTCGCTGTAGTTTCGTATCCGGAGGTTTTGTCTTGTCTTCGGTTGAGTATCTGGGTCTGTTGGCCGGCCTGCTGTCCACTTTCGCCCTCGTGCCGCAAATCATACGTGTCTATCGATTGAAAAGCGCCCGCGAAATCAGCATATTGTTCAATTCCTTTTTAATGGCCGGGGTTATCCTGTGGCTGGTGTACGGTATTCTTAAAGGCCTGCCTTCTTTAATTATCTGGAACGCCATCAGCATCATTTTGAACGGCTGGCTGCTGTTCGCCAAACTAAAGTACGGGCGAGAAAAGCCCGCCGCCTGACCGCTTTTTCCACTATACCGCCGGTATCCGCGCGCGTTTGTTAAGAATTTCTTAAAAATCCGTGATAATACCCATTGACCAAATGTTTTAAATGGTTTACACTGTTGGTATGTTTCAACCCCGGGTAGCCACCGTAGCAGTATCGAGCCAGCCTGCCGTCGGCAGTCGCTGTACGCCAACGGTGATCTTTTTTAGCTGCCGGGGGTTCCTCCGGCACTAATCAGCCGCCTCCCGCTGTTTTCTTTCGTTGATTTTGCATATAATAGCATACATACCTGATAGGATAAAATAGACTGCTACCAGGCCTTTTCCGATACAGCGGGAAAGCTGATGGAGGCACACATGACGGGGAAATTCAGTAAACAACGTGAGCTTTTGGAAATCGAGCGGAAACATCTCCTCGAGGAGATGTCGCAGTCGCAGACAACCATGTCCACTCAGGAGGAAAGGCGGGAGGGCAGTCCCTTCGGCAAGCGTGAAGAAGAAGCCACCGAGACTCTGGAACTGGAAAAGCGCCTGACACTGGAGAACCGCATCCGGCAGGAACTCACCAAGGTGAATCACGCCCTGGAAAAAATAGATAACGGCACCTATGGTACGTGTGAAAATTGCGGCAAACCCATCGACCCGGAACGCCTGCTGGCCCTGCCGGAGGCAAGCCTCTGCATGGACTGCAAAGCACTGCTGGCCAAAAATGGAAAGACTGCACCGTCTCAACCGCGGTAACCGGCGGGACCTGGTTTTCGGCGCGGTAGCCGTGCTTGTCATCGTTGCCGACCAGCTCACCAAATTCTGGATACGCACTCATCTTGCTTACGGGGAAGTCCTCTTCGATATCGGTGTTTTTCGCGTTGTCCATGTCCAGAATACCGGCGCTTCCTTCGGCATTTTAACCGGCCACACGCTGGTGATTATCATCGCTGTTTTCCTGGAGATGCTCCTTATCCTGGCAGTCGTTTACCTGTTTCGCAACCGTCTATCCTCTCTGGACAGTATGTTGATGCGCGTCGGCGCCGGCCTTATTTTCGGCGGGGCTATCGGCAACCAGGTAGACCGCCTCGCCCGGGGGTATGTAACGGACTTTATCGACTTTAAATGGTGGCCCGCATGGAACGTCGCCGATGCTTCGGCGGTGGTGGGCACCATCATCGTGGCCTACTGCATCCTTTTCCACTCCAACCTCGGTAAGCGTAAAGCATGACCAGGGAATTTGTCCTTGTAGCCGATATTGCGGGCGTCCGCCTCGATAAGTTCGTGGGGGACCGGGTCCAGGAGCTATCCCGCACCCACGCCAGCCAGCTTATCGAAGGCGGCTTTATCACCGTCAACGGCAAGGCGGCCAAACCCAGCCTTAAACTTACGCTAGGCGATAAAGTGAATGTCACCATTCCCCCGGAAGCCCCCTCCGCCTTAGCCGCAGAATATATCCCGCTTAAAATCATCTATGAAGACGCGGACCTGCTGGTCATCGATAAACCCGCCGGCCTGGCGGTGCACCCCGCCCCTGGCACCCCTGACCACACTTTAGTTAATGCCGTCCTTAACTACCTGCCCGGCCTGGCCGCGGACGACGGTTCCGTCCGCCCCGGTATCGTACACCGGCTGGATAAAGACACCTCCGGTCTGATTCTGGTGGCCAAGAACCGCGTGGCGCAGGCCAACCTTTCCGACCAGTTCAAGAGCCGCACCGTGTCCAAGTCTTACCTGGTGCTGGTGAAAGGGAGGCTGACGCCGGAGAAAGGCATCATCGAGGCAGACATCGGCCGCGACCCGCATCACCGCCAGCGTATGGCCGTGGTCGCCGGCGGCAGGGAGGCGCGCACGGACTACCGCGTCATCAGATATTACGGGAACTATACTCTGCTGGAAATCAAGCCGGAGACCGGCCGTACCCACCAGATAAGGGTACACCTGGCCGCCATCGGCTTCCCCGTGGCCGGTGACACTACTTACGGCGAAAAGTCCCCCCGCTTTCCTCGCCAGTTCCTCCACGCCCACAAGTTACGCTTTCAGCTCCCCTCCACCGGCGCTTTCGTAGAGTTCGAGTCCTCCCTCCCGGAGGATTTAGAAAAAGCGCTGGCGGAAATTACATAGCCGGATTCATTATATCTAACTTCGTGAGGCATATTTTACCTCGACATATTCCCTATGGTATTATCTTTTAAAAACTAGGTCCGCATCTGCCAGCGGATTAATTACAGCACGGAAAAACACGGCGATAATGCTTGTAAAGGGGTTAACACACATGAAACAGCTAAGAATAGATACGGGTTTAATCACGGGAATCGTGATGGGTGAAAAGGGGAATGAAGTTAATGTTTATCGCGGCATCCCTTATGCCTCCCCACCTGTCGGTGACCTGCGTTGGAAGGCGCCAAGTCCTCCCGCAGCCTGGAAAGGTGTGCGTAAATGCACGGAATTCAGCAGGATGGCGCCCCAGAACCCGATGTTTGCCATGATGTACGGTGGTGCGTCGATCGTTTCCAGCGATGACTGCCTTTACCTGAATGTTATGGTGCCGGCTAATCGAGGGGCAAAAAACCTGCCGGTCATGGTCTGGTTCCATGGCGGCATGTATGCCCTGGGTTCCGCCAACGACCTACTTGTTAATAACCACCGCCTCCCGCAGCAGGGCGTGGTGCTGGTGACTGTTAACCACCGCCTGGATATTGTAGGCTTAATGGTCCATCCGTTGCTTTCTAAAGAGTCTGAAAACGGCGTTTCCGGCAACTATATGTTCCTGGACATGATAGCTTCGCTCAAATGGGTGCAGCGCAATATCGGTGCCTTTGGTGGCGACCCCGGCAATGTTACGATCTTCGGGGAGTCCGGCGGCGGGGCTAAAGTATCTACTTTAATGGCGTCGCCCCTCGCTAAAGACTTGTTCCACCGGGTAATTTGCGAAAGCGGCACCGCTACCGCTACGACATGGTGGAACGGCCGCCCGCTGGCCGACCTTGAGGCCATGGGTCAAAAGATATTTGAAAAAGCAGGTGTAACTACTCTGGAAGAAGCCCGGGCCCTGCCCTATGAAAAGTTTTACGCGGCAAATGCTGAAGTAGCCCGTGAAACCGGCAGCCAGTGGGGTATTGTGGACTGCGCGGTGGACGACTGGTTCCTGAAAGAAATGCCCCTCGCCGCTTTTCGTGCAGGCAAGATAAACGCCGTCCCGTTTATCTGCGTCGCCAATCAAGGTGAGCTGCAAAGCCTGTTCCCCATGCTTGTCCCCGGTTATGTGGAGATGCTCAAAGGTCTGGAGAAAGCGGGGGTAAGCGGTTATGCATGTATCTTTAACCGTGTACCCAATACGTGGCACGCAGAAGGATTGGCGGATGCCCCGCATGGCATGGAATTGCTCTACGTCTTTGGAGATTATGATAATATCACCGGCTGGTGGGATACCACTTTTAGAGTGGCGGGCATGATGGGAGGCGCCTCCTTAAAGATGAAAGACCCGGGGCTAAACGAGACGGATAAGTACATATCCGAAGCCATGATGAAGATGTGGGCGCAGTTTGCTGCCACTGGCAAGCCGGGTGTCAAAGGCTTGGTATCCTGGCCTGTCTATAATACAACTGACGACCGGTATTTGTATGTAGATAAAACGCTGGAGATAAAAGCCGGGTTTTCTTTAGTAGGGCAGAAAAAATGAATAGATAAGTCTTTTAAAAAGGAGCACACATGCAGGTTGTAAAGACGGATAAAGGCTATGTTTCCGGCGCTATCATCGGCGAACCGGGCAAAGAAGTGTCAATCTTCCGCGGTATTCCCTACGCCGCCCCGCCGGTGGGGGACTTGCGCTGGAGGCCGCCGCAGCCGGTAACGCCCTGGCAGGGCATCAGGGAATGTACGCGTTTTTCGGCCGTTTGTCCCCAGACTGTTTTACCCGGTACAACATCGGAATTTCTTATGAGTGAAGATTGTTTATATCTGAATGTTATCACGCCTGCAAAAAAGCCGAAAGAAAAATTACCTGTCATGGTCTGGATGCATGGCGGAGGATATACCATGGGCGGCGGAAACGATAAGATATGGAATAACTACCGCCTTCCGCAGAATGGCGTCGTCGTGGTGTCTTTAACCCACCGGCTAGGGCCGTTCGGATTGGCAGCCCATCCGCTGCTTTCCAGAGAATCTCCCAACGGTGTATCGGGGAACTACCTGTTCCTCGACCTCATCGAATCTCTCAAGTGGATACAAAAGAACATCGCGGTTTTCGGGGGCGACCCGGATAATGTAACGATTTTCGGGGAGTCCGGGGGCGGGGCTAAAGTTTCCATCATGATGGCCTCACCGATGGCAAAAGGGCTTTTCCACCGGGCCATCTGCGAGAGCGGCACCTCGTTAGCGCTCGACCACGGTAAAACTCTGGCGGTGCTTGAAAAACACGGCATGGAACTGTTCGGAAAACTTGGTGTGAGCACCCTGGAAGCAGCCCGCTTGGTCCCCTGGGAACAGGTACTGGAAGCCAGCCGGACGATGTTAGACCCTCCCAACCCCGGACGTTCTATGCCCATGCCTGTCTGGGATGCGGCTATCGAGGGATGGATGCTGCCGGTAAGCCCTCTAGATGCTTTCAGGTCGGGTAATATTAACGCCGGGCCGTTTATAGCCTGCGCCACGCTGGGGGAACTGACCGGGCCCGGACCGCTGATAATGCCTTTTATGATCCCGGCATATGTGGCAATGATAGCAGCGGTGAACAAAGGGAAGGCAAAAGGTTACGCCTGCGTCTTCGACCAGGTGCCGGAAAACTGGCGGAAAGAAGGCTGCGTCTCAGCGCATTCCATCGAGCTGCCTTATGTCTTTGGCGATTGGGACGATACTACCGGATGGTGGCGTAATATTTCGGGAATATCGTTACAGTCCGGCGCGAAAACGACCGAAGCGCGTTTGACCCAATCCGATAAATTCATATCCGAGGCAATGATGCAGCTCTGGGCGCAGTTCGCCAAAACCGGTAAACCTTCCGTAAAAGGATTAGTTGACTGGCCGGCCTATGAAAAGTCAACCGACCAGTATCTGCTTTTTAATGAAAAAGTGGAAGTCAAAACGGGGTATTCTAAAATAGCGCAATAAGTTTTATTTGTAACGCTTGATATTTTTTTAGTTTTATTTTGGTTTCTACTCATTTGCATCTTTAAAAAAAACGTGTAACAATATTAATAGATTCGTCCCGATATATCGCGTTATAATATCATAATTCAGTATTTGGAGATTTCTATGCAGTATCGTAAATTCGGCAAACTGGACTGGAAGGTATCCGCTTTAGGCTTCGGCGCGATGCGCATGCCGGTCATCGGTGAAGAACAGGGCAAAATCAACGAGCCGGAAGCTATCAAGATGATCCGCTACGCCATCGATAACGGCGTCAATTACCTGGATTCCGCTTATCTCTACCACATGGGCCAGAGTGAGGTGCTGGTGGGTAAGGCGCTTAAGGACGGCTACCGCAAAAAGCTCAAAGTCGCCACCAAATTGCCCGCCCGCATGGTCGAAAAAGCGGAGGACTTCGACCGCATTCTCGGCGAGCAAATCCAGAAACTTGATATCGGGATGATAGATTTTTACCTCCTGCACGGGCTGGATAAAGCCGGCTGGACCAAGGTGCGGGACTTCGGCGTGCTTAAATGGGCGGAGAAGCAGATGGCCGCGGGCAAAATCGGCCGGCTGGGCTTTTCCTTCCATGATAAATTCGAGGTATTCAAAGAAATCATCGATTCTTACGATAACTGGGTTCTGGCGCAGATACTCTATAACTATATGGATGAGAACGAGCAGGCCGGCCGCCAGGGCGTCGAATACGCCGCTTCTAAAGGGTTAGCGCTGGTCGTCATGGAGCCACTGCGGGGCGGCAAGCTCGCTAAAGACCCCCCACCCAAAGCCGTCGCGGATGTCTTGAAAAACGCCAGGCGTAAAATGAAGGGCGTGGAATGGGCTTTCCAGTGGGTCTGGAACCAGCCGGAAGTCTCCCTGGCTTTAAGCGGCATGAGCACCATGGAACAGGTCATAGAAAACGTTAAAATCGCCGACCGCTCCCGGCCGGGCCTCTATAAAGCCGCCGACCTGGCGGTCATCAAAAAAATCAAGGAAGCTTACAAGAGCTTGAGCCCCATCCCCTGCTCCGGCTGCCGCTATTGCCAGCCCTGCCCCAACAAGGTGGAAATCCCGCGCGTCTTTCAGATTTATAACGATGCCGTCATGTACGACGATATGAAAGGCGGCCAGTTCATGTACAACGGGCCCTTCGGCATCCCGCAGGACCAGCGCGCCGATAAGTGCCTTGAGTGCGGCGAGTGCCTGGCCAAGTGCCCCCAGAAAATAGAAATTCCGGACTGGCTCAAAAAAGCCCATGAGGCGCTTTATCTGGAAAATCCCCCCACGCGCCCCGGCATGCCACCGAAGCCAAAAGAGGAAGCTAAAAAAGAGTAGGTTAGTTAAGAAATCCAAGAACATCTGCTTCAGTAGTCGGAAATACTAATCAATTTTAGGCAATTGAGGTAATTGTGACTCTCTTTAGTGGACAACTATATATGCAGATAGTTTTCAAATGTTTCGAAAGGAACGTTTAAGTGCCAATCTGTAATTTGGTTCAATCTCCTAGCCCCACCCGGGAGAAGTTCTCCACTTCTTGTTAAAAAAGCAACATTTACTACTTGTTTTCCAGCGTCTTTTACAACTTCTACAGCCGGCACATAATCTTGGTCACCTGATACTATTACGGAAATATCATATATATCTTTGAGCGTTATCATATCACTAGCTAGTTTAACATCTACTGCTTTTTCTGTCCCTAAACTATTTTCAAATAAATTACATATCATGGCTCCTGCTCTACGAAATTCAATTCCTTTATGCTTTGATGAAATGCCTTCTTGTATTGCTGTCCATCCATCAAATCGATTTTCCATTTCATCATGGCGCTTGCATAATTCACTTAACATTTCTATCATACGAGTTTTTCTTGAGGTTTCTTTAAGAGCATCTATCTCATCTTGATAGGGTTTATATTTTGAGAGAATTACTTTTAATAGCTCGAAATCTTTAATATTCGTAGAAACCGTATCCGGATTAGGTAGGTTATAGGGAAAGAAATCCAACGTTTTAATAACATACCAATATGTCCTTATACGTTGGCAACCTTCAACAGCTTGACTCACTAGCCAATCAAACAGTTCTGCCCATGCAGCATTTTTAGGTAAATATTTTTCTTGTTGAAATCGAGGGAATAATTTTACTATGCTATGACGAAAGTTCTCTCCATCGACAAACACACAAGCTTTCATAGAAAAATACCCCCTAAAAATAGTATTGGCGGCAGACACGCAGTCCACCGCCAAAACAAAACGAAAGACTTAGGACACACCTAAGTTTCACTTATATATAATAGGCATTGACTTGAATTTTGTCAATACCCGATGACCAAATTCCTACAAAATACATACTAACTACCAACCAAACACAAAAGGTAACCCCCCTCTTCCTTTTCTCCTCCCTCTGTTGTCATTCCAGCGCAGGCTGGAATCCATCCTTATTCGTTTTCCCCTTTTTTAAAGCCCGCCCAGAGCCTGCCGAAGGGGGGGATTAAGGGGGTTTTTATTTCAGACCTTTCTTCCTGACCCCCTCTCCGTCCACGGAGAGGGGGTTCACCCAGAAGGTTCACCCTCAAGGGGAACTAAAGGGGGTAAGTCTAATCAAAGCATGACAAAACCTCATTGCTTCTCCCAGCTATTGAACGTATCATGTACTGGCGCGGTACCGCGGGCTGTACGGCGGCTGACCATTCATGGAAGAGTTTATCGAACCATAAATCAAAAAAACAAATCCGGGGTTTTAAAGCTGACTTAACATATAACAATAAAATAATACTTAGCTACAAATCGTGCGTGGACTTTAACAAAAAAAATATTAAAAACAAATAACAAATACAGGCCCCTTCTCCTGACCCCCTCTCCGTCGACGGAGAGGGGGAACTCAAAGGGGGTGAGGTCAAAATTTATCTGATTATCCGGCTGAAAGCCGTGGAGGCAAGGCTGACTAGCACTGCCGTCGCCAGCGCCGTAACACCAAAGTCCAGCCATAAGCGGTGGTAGTCTGCTGTGACCAGCATCGACCGCATGGCTTCGACAATATAGCTGAGGGGATTGATATGGGCTATTACCTTCAACCACGTGGGCATGATATCGATAGGGTAGATGGCGCTCGAAGCAAAGAAAAGGGGCATGATAATCGCCTGGCCGATGCCCATCATCCGCTCCCTGGTCTTGAAGAACGAAGCCAGAAAGATGGACAGGCCGGAAAAACACATGCCGGTGAGCGTGATAATGATGAGTACCCCGATGATACTAAGTGGGGTTAGTATGAGATGGACGCGTATGATTACCGCCAGGATAAACACTATTAAAGCCTGGAAGATCGACCGCACCCCGGCGGAAAGAGTCTTACCGAGGACGATGCTGTAACGGGGTATAGGTGTAGACAGCAGCTTATGCAGCAAGCCCATGTCCCGGTCCATCACCAGGTTGAACCCGTAGAAAATGGCGACAAAGATGACCGATTGCGCCAGCACGCCCGGGGTAAGGAACTGGATGTAACTGTAGTTTCCCGTGGGTATTACCCGCAGCTTGGAAAAAACCTGGCCGAAAACAAGCAGCCACAGCACTGGCTGTACCGCCCGGATGAATATCTGCGACGAATCGTGCCATATCTTCCTCAACTCGAAATCGGTAATGGTTAAGATATCGGTGAAAAATCGGATTACGGTCATTTATCCATGCCTCCTTGCCGTTCTGCGCGTTGCTCTGGTGGTCGCCCAGTTCATGTCGCCCTCGCCGATACGCTGGCCGGCGTATTTAAGGAAGACGTCATCCAGAGTGCCTACCTTCAATGAGACTGATACCGTACTGACGCCCTGGTTTTTCAGTTTGTCGATAATCTCCGGTATCT
Source organism: Dehalococcoidales bacterium (assembly GCA_050018395.1). Classification (GTDB taxonomy): domain Bacteria; phylum Chloroflexota; class Dehalococcoidia; order Dehalococcoidales; family RBG-16-60-22; genus RBG-13-51-18. Next base: position 35,959 of record JBEKAC010000010.1, on the reverse strand, counting down.
TCCTTTCTCCATCATCAACCACCAGGTCGCACGCGCTATCTTCGGAGTGGGGCAGGAGCTTGTAGCCGAGTTGCTCCAAAACCTGCCGGCAGCTGGAATTATCGGAAGTGATAGTGATGATGTCCCCGCCCAGTTCTGTCTTCAGCTTGGCCGGCGGGCCGATGACCGCGATTTTGCCCCCGTTCATGATGGCGATACGGTCGCAGAGATGGTCGGCTTCGTTCATATCGTGGGTGGTGAGGAGGATGGTAGCATCGAACTCATCCCGCAGCTGTTTGACATAGTCCCATACCATCCGTTTAGCTACTGGGTCAAGCCCGATGCTCGGCTCATCGAGAAAGAGCACCCGGGGGCGGTTGATTAGCACCTGGCCTATCTCCAGACGCCGCATCATACCCCCGGAATAGGTCCGTGCCAGCTGGTTGGCTTTATCGGCAAGCTCCATGAATCTGATTACTTCCCGGATGCGTTCCTTGCGCGCCGACGCCGGGACGTGAAAGAGCCTGGCATAAAAAGCGAGGTTCTCATACCCGGTGAGGTCGCCATCCACCGAAACATCCTGCGGCACATACCCGGAGACCTCGCGTACCTGCTGCGGTTTCTTTAAAACATCGATTTCAGCGACTTTCGCCCCGCCGGAAGTCACCGGGATGAGAGTGAGCAGACAGCGGATAGTGGTCGTCTTGCCGGCGCCGTTGGGACCGAGCAGCCCGAATATTTCACCTTTCTCCACCTGGAAAGTTACGTCATCCACCGCCGTGAACTGACCGAACCGCTTGGTCAGATTGTCAACTTCAATCATGTTCATCTTTAGTTTCTCCTTATTGAACCCCGGTAGCTTTCACTAACGAGTTAAGCCCTTTAGCTAGGGTAGCCAGCTCATCCGCATTTAAACGTGCCAGGGCATCAGCCATGACATTTCTACGTCTCTCCCGCAGGTTAGATACAAGTTCCTCCCCCTTTTCCGTGGTGCGCAATATCAACATGCGGCGGTCCTGGACATTTTCCACGCGGGTGACGAGTTGATGCTCGACCAGCCGTTCCACAATACCCGTTACATTGGCCGGCGTCACCCCCAGCGCCGTTGCCAGCTTGACCAGATTGGTGCTCTCCTGATTACTGATGAAAAACAGACTTTTGAGCTGGGCAATCGTAATCGGCGGCAGGCCCATCCAGGCATCGAGCGTCGTCGCCCGGCGGTACCTGTCCACCTTACGCTGCAGTTCGATGATTTCTTTAATCAATGTCGCTTTATCCATTGCTTTATTCCACCTATATAATTAAGGTTACATTAATATTTTATAATGTGTTGACTAATGTGTCAAACAAAAGGGGATAATTATGGCTGGATGAAACTGGTTAAAATATTCCTAAGAGACGCCCCTCTTCCTTTTCCCTCCCCCTTCGTAAAGGGGGATACAGGGGGTTTTTATTTCAAACTTCTCCTCCTAATCCCCTCTCCGTCGAGGGGTAGGGGTTCACCCAGAAGGTTCACCCTGAAGGGGAACAAAGGGGGGTAAGGTCATCTCCTTGACAAACTCTCCCCCCTCCCCCAAAATTGAAACAAATGGAAAATCAGGAGCAGATTATCGCGTCTACCCGGCAGGTCTTAAGCGGCTTCGGGCGCGATCGGCCCTATCTTATCCCCATTCTCCAGGGCGTCCAGACAAAGCTGGGCTACCTACCGCGCGCCGCCATGCTGGAAATCGCCGCTTACCTGGGTATCGCGCCGGTAGACGTTTACAGCGTCGTCACTTTTTATCACCAGTTCCGCCTCAACCCGCCCGGCAAGCACTCCATTAAAGTCTGCCTCGGTACCACCTGCCACATGAAGGGCGGCTACATCTCGCTGGACGCCTGGCAGCGCCGCCTCGACATCGGCCCCCACCAGACCACCCCTGACCGTGAGTTCGACCTGGATACCGTTGCCTGCGTGGGCTGCTGTACGATGGCACCGGTCACTGTCGTGGACGGCAAGCCGGAAGCTAAAGTGGAGCCGACGCGGGTCGATGGCATCCTGCTGGCTTTCGGGCGCGGGCCGGCAGTAAAGGACAAAAAGTGAGCCCGATTGACCCCGCCGACGTTTTTCAGGAGATTCAGGCCAGGGCAAACGCACGTCTGCGTGAGCTCAAGGCCAACAAACCGGTCATCATGGTCGGCGCGGCTACCTGCGGGCGGGCCGCCGGCGCGCTGGACGTCCTCCGCGCCTTCCGCGAGCACGTGCAAAAGCGCCATCTGGACTACCCGGTCATTGAGATCGGCTGTATGGGGCACTGTTACGCGGAGCCTATCGTGGTCATCAGCAGACCCGGCTGGCCGCCGGTTGTCTACGGTTATGTCAACCCCGTTATCGCCGAGCGGCTGGTCAATGATTTTATTCTTGGCAATAATCCCTGCCCGGAGTTCGTCCTCGGCGCCCTGGAGCCGAACGAGGTCCTGCCTGCTTTCCAGGATTTCCCCCGCGCTAAATACGAGCGTAAAGTCATCCTGAAAAACTGCGGCCATATCGACCCCACCGATATAGACGAATACATTGCCGGCGGCGGCTACAGCGCCCTGGCCAAAGCGCTTTCCCTCCCTACCCAAAACATTATCGACGCGGTCAAAAAGTCGGGGTTAAGGGGGCGGGGCGGGGCGGGTTTCCCGGCCGGGGGGAAATGGCAGGCCTGCCGTGACGCCCCGGGAACACCGAAATACATTATCTGCAACGCCGATGAAGGCGACCCCGGCGCTTTTATCGACCGCGCTTTACTGGAAAGCGACCCCCATTCCGTCATCGAGGGCATGATTATCGCCGCCTATGCGTCAGGCGTCGGACGAGGCTACATCTATGTCCGCGCCGAATACCCGCTGGCCGTAGAAAGGCTCCAAATTGCTTTAGAACAAACGGGAAAATTGAATCTTACCGGCGAGCATATTTTGGGTACGCATTTTTCTTTTGAAATAACACTTTTCCAGGGCTCCGGCGCTTTTGTCTGCGGCGAAGAGACCGCTCTCGTAGCCTCACTTGAAGGCCGGGCCGGCCTGCCGCGCTATCGTCCCCCTTACCCCGCCGTTAAAGGCCTTTTCGGCCAACCGACGGTCGTCAACAACGTCAAGACTCTGGCATATGTCCCACCGATAATTAACCAAGGCGCGGACTGGTTTGCCGCCATCGGCACCAAGGAAAGCCCGGGCACGGCCGTCTTTTCTCTGGTGGGTAAAATCGTCAACACCGGCATGGTTGAAGTACCGATGGGTACCACTTTGCGCCACATCATTTACGACGTCGGCAGCGGCATCCCAAAAAGCAAAAAATTCAAAGCCGTTCAGATCGGCGGGCCATCCGGCGGCTGCCTGCCGGAAAGCGCTTTAGACCTGCCGGTTGACTTCAATTCGCTGCAGCACGCGGGCGCTATCATGGGCTCGGGCGGGATGGTCGTTTGTGACAAAGACGACTGCATGGTGGAGATGGCGCGCTACTTTCTGGAGTTTACCCAGCGCGAGAGCTGCGGCAAGTGCACCTTCTGCCGCCTCGGCACTAAACAGATGCTGGAATTGCTGACTGACTTCACGCAGGGCAAAGGCAAAATCAAGGACCTGGAAATCCTGGAAAAACTGGCCGGGGAGGTTAAGGCGGGGTCGCTCTGCGGCCTGGGCCGGACCGCCCCCAATCCCATCCTGACCACGCTGCGCTATTTCCGCCACGAATACGAAGAGCATATCACCCTGGGCAAATGTCCGGCGCTGATGTGCCGCCACCTTATCGCTTACTACATCCTCCCCGATAAGTGCGAGCGCTCCTGCGATGCCTGCGTGGGCAGCTGCGCCGTGGAAGCCATCAGCCCCGACAAAAAGCGCATTAAGGTCATCGACCAGGAGAAGTGCGTCAAGTGCGGAACGTGCCTGAAAGCCTGCCCGCCGCAGTATAACGCCATCGTTAAGCTTTCCCCGCCGGGTAAGGTGCCGGAGGATAACCCAAAAATTAAAAATCAAAAATCAAAACCACAGATTAAAGATTAAAACCGATATGAACAAAGATAAGGCAGTAATAAGGCTGTCTATCGACGGGAAGCCAATCAAAGCCCGGGCCGGGGAAAAGCTTTTATGGGCGGCGCTGGATAACGGTATCTATATCCCCAACCTCTGCGCCATCCGCGCCAGGCCGGAACCCGACGCCTCCTGCCGGCTGTGCTGGGTGGAAATCGATGCGGAAAAGACGCCGGTACCCGCCTGCGCCATCGCAGTCAAAGAAGGCATGGTAGTGAATACCTGTGGCGAAAAGTCGCTAGCTTTATCCCGCGCCGGTTTCGAGCTGCTAATGGCATCGCACGCACTGGACTGCGCGCGCTGTCCGGCCAACGGCCGGTGTGAATTACAAAAAATAGCCAAAGTCCTTAAGTGCAGCCTGAAACCCAAACAATTACGGCTGCTCTTGCCCGACCTGCCGTTGGATGACAGTAACCCCCTCTTTAACCTCGACCCCAATAAATGCGTGCTGTGCGGGCGCTGCGTCTGGGAGTGCCGTAAACAGGGGGAAAAGGCGGTGCTGGGCTTTGCCCACCGGGGCTTTGCCAGGAGGTTGACCACCTTTGGCGATAAGCCGATTGGGAACAGGTGCTTTGATTGTACCGCCTGCGTTAAAGCCTGCCCCACCGGCGCGCTGGCGCTTAAAGATAAACCGGACTAAATCCGCCGGAACATCTTCTGCTCGAAGTCCGTGAACCCTTGTTTTCTCCAGAACGAGCTGGCTAACCTGTTCCTGGAAATAATATGTAATTCAACTCTTTCAATATCGCGGGCACAGAACCATTTCAACATAGCTTTATAGAGTTGCTCTCCCACACCGCGCCGGCGGCAGTCTCGCGCCACGAACAAATCGTGGATATTGCCATACTTGCCGCGCGTCTCAACTGTTAAGGGTTCCATGATCAAGGCATAAGCATAACCGACCGTTTTATCTCCGTCAGAGGCTACGAGTATGAGGCTATTCGGGTCCTGCATCGCGGGGCGCAAGTGCTCTTTTTCAAACCAGGGTATGGGCTCGATATCCACGGTATATTCCATAAACTCCACCCACAGCTTACAGATATCCGGGATGTGCTTTTCTTCCGCTTTAACTATCTTGAGCATATGGCAAACATTATACACAAAACGGTGCTAAATGGGAATGCAAATCTGGAAATCATCAAGAATATCTGACTAATTTCGTAATGCCTGGATTCCGGTTTTCACCGGAATGGCTAGAAGATTAACGCCCTCTGGTCGGTTTGCCCCGCGGCGGCGTATTCTTGTGGTTGGACTTTCTTTCCGTGCGGTAGTCCGGCGCAATAATGGCGAAGGTCACGCTGATATTGCGGTCCACGAGGCGCGAGCTGATGGAAGAGTCAACCTCCGTCATAATTTCATCCAGGGAGAGACGGGTGGTGATAACGGTGGGCAGGCGGCTATTGTAGCGGTAGTTGATCAGCTGATAAAGCTTTTCTTTGACCCAGGGGTTAGTAGACTGCTCCCCGAAGTCGTCGAGTACTAAAAGCGGGGCGGTCTTGACGCTCTCGAAAAGCTGGTCGTAAGAGACCTTGCTGTCCGGATTAAAGGCGGAGCGCAGGTGGTCCAGGAAGTCCGGTACGACGACGAACAGGGCCGGTTTACCTATCTCATAGCGGTAGTTGACGATGGCGGAGGCCAGGTGCGTTTTGCCGCAGCCCGTCTCGCCCATAAAGACCAGCCAGCCTTCCGGGTTCTTGGCAAAATCGAAGGCGAGGCGGTAAGCTGCGTCCATATTATCCTGCTGTTCAATGGATAAATCGTTGCGCCGCTTGTAGTTGATAAAAGTCATGTTCTTCTGGAGCTCGAACTCCGGCGCCCAGGCATAGACCGAACTCGGCGATACTTCTTGTAAAACATGGACCTGTGAAAGACGGGAATCCGTCAGGCGGGTGCGGAGGCGGTCGTCCAGTTGTTCCAGCGGGACGGCGGCCACGATAACCGTCGGCAGCCCGGCGTTAAAACGGTAAGTCAGCAACTGGTCGAGCTTCTCCCTGGCAAAGGCCGTGCCGGATTGCACCCCCAGATCGTCCAGCACCAGCAAAGGCGTATTGCGGACCTGCTCGAAAAACTCATCGTACGGCGTCTCGCTCTCGGCGGAAAAGGTAGAGCGGATACGGTCGAGCAAATCAGGGACGGTAACATAAAAGGCCGGCTGTCCCAACCGGATACGCTCGTTGACGATGGCTGCCGCCAGGTGGGTCTTACCGCTGCCGCTGGGCCCGGCGAACACCAGCCAGCCTTTGGGCCCGGCGGCGAAGGACCGGGCGGCTTCATGCGCCTGCGTGAACCGCTCCTGGCTGTTAGAGACGCTGCTCCTACCCGCCGGTATCAGATTATCGAAGGTAAAGCGGGTTAAAGAGCCCAGGTTGCTGTACTTCTCCAGGCGCGCCTGGCGCTCATCGGCCTGCGCATTTTTCACGCAGCGGCAGGGGACGACGCGGCTGTAGTCCGGCTGTCCCGACGTCAAACGGGGATAAACGACGCGGGCGCCCTGGCAAATGGGGCATTCCGGGCCGTTGGCGGGCGACTGGTCAGCGCCGGACCATGTGTCCGTATTTTCCTTTGAAGTATTTGTCCGGCCCTGTTTTTTTAGTATCTCGCTGATATGTTCCATCGCTGCGGCCTTCTATCGACCAGTTTTCCAGAATCTTGGCGATATATTTAATGCTGCGCTTGTTGTTCAGCGCCGCCTCTTTAATGGCATCTCGTATCCAGTCCGGCGGGTACAGTTTTTCGGCGTCGCGGAGCTCATCGGCAATCATCGGTGTCAGCATGCCGATGTTCTGCTCGTAAAGCGTAAAAATGTCAGGCGGCGCTTCGGTCGGGACGGGCGGGGGCGTAATCGCCTTTAGCCCGGGCAAGGGAAGCTCCCCGCTCTTTATCCGCTCCACCGCCTGGCGGTCGGCCTCGGTGTTGAGAAAATAGATATCTTCGGCAGTCCCGTCCCTATCAATGGACAGGGACAGCAGCGTGCCCCTTTCGGCTGCTGCCTGCAAAGCACCGCGGAGCGTTGCCTCGGAACCTTTCAGGCTCTGCATCAGGCCGGTGATTCCCAGCAGTTCCCGGTAGCTGATAAAGCGGGGATAGCTTTTTTTATGATACAGAGCGGAGATTATGTACAGCGTGGTCTTGATCTCCGCCACATCCGTGATCTGCGGCAGCAGGGCGCTGAAAAATACGTCCGGGATGGGGGTATACCCCACCCTCCCGCCGGTTGGGAAACCCTGAAACTGCGTCATAGCAAAGTAGGCTCCACGCTGCCCAGGCTCTCGAATTTGGCCAGGGTATGCCGGAAACGGAGCTTGACCCGGCCGGTCGGCCCGTTGCGGTGTTTGGCGATAATGACATCCGCCTCTTCCCGCGGGTATTCGCGGTCCGGGTGGGCGGCGATCCATTCTTCTTCGGTCTTGTAATAATACTCGTCACGGTAGATAAACATGACGACGTCCGCGTCCTGCTCGATACTGCCGCTTTCACGGAGGTCGGAGAGCTGCGGCTCGTGGGAGGCGCGCCATTCGACGGCACGGCTGAGCTGCGAGACGGCTATCACCGGCGCGTTGAGCTCACGGCCTAAGGCTTTAAGCGCCCGGGAGATGTAGGTGATTTCCTGAACGCGGTTTTCACCACCGCCGCTGCGGCTTTCCCCCTGCATCAACTGTAAATAGTCGAGGATGACCAGGTCCACGCCATGCTCGTAATTGAGCCGGAGCGCTTTACTGCGCATCTCCGCCATCCGTATCATGGGTGAATCATCGATATAAATAGGGGCTTCGGAAAGGACGCCGGTAGCCTCCATGACTTTTCTTTCTTCTTCCTCCGTTTTGTGCTCGCCGAAACGGATGCGCCGCGAGTTCACCCCCGATTCGCTGGAGACCAGGCGCGTGACCAGCGAGTCCCGCCCCATTTCCAGGCTGAACAGGGCGACGCAGGCGCGGTGCTCGACAGCGGCGTTGCGGGCGATGTTCAAAGCCAGGCTGGTCTTGCCCATACTGGGACGCCCGGCGACAATCACCAGGTCCGAGCGCTGTAATCCCCCTAAAAACTCATCCAGCCCGGCGAAACCGGAAAGGACGTAAGGCAATTTCTCCGGGCGGTCTTCGGAAGGCGGCGGCGCCACCTCGAAGTACTTATCCAGCACCTCGCGGATATGGGTGAGGTCTCCGGAACTGCCCCCGCGGCGTAAACGGAAGAGGATGCCCTCGGCCTTCGCCAGGCTTTCTTCTACGTCCGGCGCCGCTTCATAACCGATGGTGGAAATACGGTCGCCGGCGGTGATCATCTGCCGCATGACAGAAAGACGGTAAACAATACGGGCGTAATGCTCGATGTCCAGCGATGTAGGGCAAACGGATATCAGGTAGCTCAGCCGGGCAGTGCCGCCGCTGGTCTCGAGTTTGCCGCGGCGGGCAAGCTCCTGAGCCAGCGTCACCTGGTTGATGGCTTCGTCCCGCTGGTATAAAGCCAGGGAGGCATCGTAAAGCCACTGGTTCTGCTCGAAGTAGAAATCAGCGGGCTGTAAAAAATCAGCGATTTGAAAGATGGATGTACCGTCAATCAAAAGCGACCCGATGACCGCTTCTTCCGCATCGTTATCATTGGGCGGCAGCCTGACGTCGTTCACCGTGGGACGCTCCTTTTAGCCTATTCTTCTGTTTTCTTGGCTTTGGCCCGGGGTTTCTTTTCCTTTTTCTCTTCCGCCGGAGCGGCTGCCTCGGCCGGTTTTTCTTCCTTGACGGCCCTGGGAGCTCTGGCCTTTTTTTCCCTGGCCGGTTTCTCTTCTTTTTCCGCTACCGGGGCTTCGGCTTTTTCCGCTTTCTCGGCCTTTTCGGCTTTGGCCGGCTTTTCTTCTTTAGCTTCCTTCGGCAGTTTTTCTTCTTTGGCGGCCCTGGGAGCTTTGGGCTTCTTTTCCTTGGCAGGTTTCACTTCTTTTTCTGCTTTTGCCGGGGCTTCGGCTTTTTCCACTTTTTCGGTCTTTACGGCTTTGACGGGTTTCTCTTCTACGGCCTCCTCGGAAATCACATTGACCTTGATAACCGCCGCAATTTCATGGGTAAATCTCACAGTTACATCACTGACGCCGGTCTGCTTGATCGGTTCTACCAGCTCGATTTTCCGCTTATCGATTTCACGCCCGGCGGCTTTGGTCAGCGCCTCGGCGATATCTGCGGCGGTAATCGAGCCATAGAGTTTATCGGCCTCGCCAACTTTGGCCCTCAGCGTAATCTCCAGGCCGTTGATTTTCCCGGCGACTTCGGCCATTTCCGCTTCCTCGATGGCCCGCTGCTTGACGACCTTCTTTAAATGCGCGTCTACGGCGGCAGCGGCCTGCGAGTTAGCCAGCACGGCGAGTTTGCGGGGGAACAAAAAATTCCGGGCATAGCCATCCGCCACTTCCCTGGTAGCGCCCGCTTTAGCAACATTGTGGACATCCTCGATAAAAATAACCTTCACTACCTTCTCCTTTTTTTGATGACAAGATATTTAACAACTAACTGCGGGGTAAAATCAACTCCCGTACCAGAGTAAAGCCGGCAAACAATCCCAATTTAATAATTATCCGCCGAGGTATTTACCGGCATTGATTGCCGCCATCGCGCCATCTCCGGCCGCGCCAACCACCTGCCGGATGGAACCGGAGCGGATATCCCCGGCCGCATAAATGCCGGGCACATTGGTCTCCAGATTCGCGTTGGTAACGATTGCCCCGACCGTATCCAGCGTCAGTAATCCCTTAAGATAGCCGGTGGCCGGCAGCTCCCCCACGGAAACAAAGACCCCGGAAACTTCGATAGTGTATTTATGGCCGGTGTTAACGTTGTTCAGCTTCAATTGTTTCACGAAAGTGTCCCCGGTTATTTCCTCCGGTACGCTGTCCCAGAGGACCTCTATCCGGCTATCGGCCAATAATTTTTCCTGCAATATTTTGGTCGCCCGCAGCTCATGGCGGCGGTGCACCAGATATATTCTCGCGGCGAACTTGGTAAGCTCCAGTGCTTCCGTCACCGCCGAATTACCCCCGCCGATAACGGCCACTGCCTTCCCCCGGAAGAAAGCGCCATCGCAGGTAGCGCAGTAAGAAACGCCCTTGCCCGTGTATTTTTCCTCCCCGGGAATGCCCAGTTTCTGCCGTTCCGCCCCGCCGGCGATAATCACCGCCCCCGCGCTAAATTCCCCCTGGCCGGTTTTCAATATTTTTTCTTTACCGGCTACTGCGATGCTGGTGACCTCGTCATAAAGCGTTTCCATGCCGAACTTCGTCGCCTGCTCGTGCATCGCCTGCGTCAAATCGATGCCGCTGACGCCTTCCTTAAAGCCGGGGTAGTTTTCCACCAGCGGCGCGTTAATTATTTGCCCCCCGATAGCCATCTTCTCGATGAGCAGGGTACTCAGCCGGGCACGGGCGGTATAGATACCAGCCGTTAAGCCGGCCGGCCCCCCGCCGATGATGATAATGTCATATTTTTTAATGTTGTTCATATATTTCCTGCCAACCGGGCGGTCCTGGGAATAGCTAGCGGTCTGCCTTTTTCTCCGGCTGGTAGCCCGTGCTGTACGCCCATTTTTTCATATTGTCGGTCAGGGCGGGGTCGTCGGTACGGAGGCGAAAATAGGCGATGATCATGTTGGCGTGCACGTGCCCCAGTCCCATCTCTGTTTTCAGCCACCCCAGCAGCTCGGCGTATTTAGCCATGATTTTCTCGTTTTTCACCAGGCCCTTTTGCTCGGCGGCTTTCCAGAAGTCCTCCGGGTTTTTTCCGCTCCTGGCTTGAATGCCCTTTACGTACCCCGTATAGGTTCCCGGCATATGTCCTCCCGTTACCCAGCCAGCGCTGCGTCAAGGCTTTTCTTCAGTTCCGGCTTGGGCCGGAACCCGACGATATTGCTCACTGGTTTGCCGTCTTTGAACACCATCAACGTCGGGATGCTCATGACACCGTACTTTCTGGCCGTATTCTGGTTTTCATCCGTATTCAGTTTAAAGAATACAACTTTACCGTCATATTCGGTAGCCAACTCGTCAACAATGGGCGCGACCATGCGGCATGGCCCGCACCAGGGCGCCCAGAAGTCCACCAGCACCGGTGTTTTTGACTTAAGTACCATCTCATCGAATTTAGCTTCCTGAATTTCCACTGGTTTGCTCATATCTACCCTCTCTTATTTTTTCCGCAATGTTCCGTTCTATCGTTGCCCGTGCCAGCCCGATGGCGTTTTTAATCGCTTTAGCTTTGCTGCGGCCGTGGGCGATGATAACGTTGCCGTTAATGCCTAAAAGGTAAGCCCCGCCGTATTCGGAATAGTCCAGCCTTCTGGTCAGGGTATTCAGTCCGATGTCGTGCAGCAGTTCGCTCGACTGCAGGCGCGAGGCGCTGGAAAAAACGTGACCCAACTGTTTGAGTGAAGTCAGATAGCTGTCGTTGAAACCCTCGATGGTCTTCAGGACGATATTGCCGGTAAAACCATCGGTCACGACCACATCGGCGGTCCGCTTGACGATATCGTGCCCCTCAATGTTGCCGATGAAAGTGATGTCTTTGGCTTCTTTTAAAAGCGGATAGGTTTCCTGCACCAGGCGGTTGCCTTTCCCCTCCTCCGCGCCGTTACAGAGCAGGCCGACGCGAGGTGAGGGAATCTTGAGCAGGTACTTGCTGTAAATCGTGCCCAGACGGGCGAATTCCAACAGATGCTCCGGCCGGCAATCCGCATTAGCGCCGGCGTCCACGAGTAGCGAAGGCTTCATGGAAATCCTGTCCAGGAAACAGCCAATGGCCGGGCGGTTGACCCCGGCGGCTCTACCGAGAGTCAAAAGCGCCGCGGCCACGACCGCACCGGTATTCCCCGCCGAGACAAAAGCATCAGCCTCGCCGCTTTTCAGCAGGTTGATACCGACGACGATTGAAGAGTTCGGCTTGCTTTGAACCGCTTTTATCGGGTGCTCATTGAAATCGATAACTTCCGTGGCATCGACGATCTCGATATTATCCCCCGTTAACTGCTTTTCCGCCAGCTTGCGGATGACATTCTGCCGCCCCACCAGGACGATGCCCACGCCGTATTCCTGGGCGGCTTTGAACGCGCCTTTGACTATCTCATGTGGCGCGTAATCCCCTCCGCCAGCATCAAGGACGATTTTCATATTTTTACTTCTCTCCCTTGCCTGCGGGGACAGCCTCCCACATGTCGCACTGGCCACCCCAGCAGGCAACCATGCGGCCGTTTTCGGATATCTTCACGATTTCACATGCAGTGGGACACGACCGGCACTCGAACGAGGAGGTATGATAAGCGGCCTCGCTTACGCCGAACCCGCGGAAACGGCTCGCAGCCGCCGGGCTTTCTTTCACTAATAGCGCCGCCCCGATGGCTCCCATCACTTCCGGATTCGGCGGCACGATGATTTCCAATTTCAGCTCTTCTTCCAGCGCCCGAACGATTCCCCGGTTGAAAGCCACCCCGCCCTGGAACGCCACCGGCGGCTGGATATCCTTGCCGGCACCGACATCGCTTAAATAGTTGCGCACCAGAGTCCGGCAGAGGCTATAGATAATGTCCTTGACATCATGGCCCATCTGCTGCTTATGTATCATATCAGACTCGGCGAAAACGGTGCAGCGGCCGGAGACGTGGACTTTATCCCTGCCCAGCAGCGCCAGGCGGGACAATTCCTCGATGCTTAAACGTAAACGCGCCGCCTGGTGGTCGAGAAAGCTACCGGTGCCGGCGGCGCAGACCGTATTCATGGCGAAGTCCATTACCATACCGTCACGGATAATAATCAGCTTGCTGTCCTGCCCGCCGATTTCGATGACCGTGCGGACTCCCGGGACAGCCTTGACCGCCGCTACGGCCTGGCAGGTTATTTCATTTTTGACCAGGTCCGCCCCGACGATAGCCCCGGCCAGGTAGCGTGCGCTGCCGGTAGCCGCCACGCCTTTTATGTCTGTGTCCGGCGGCAGCTCCCGCCCGATTTTTCCCAGCCCCTCCTGCAGCGCCGCCACCGGCCGCCCGCCGGTGGGTAAATACAGGCTGGTTATCACCTCGGCCATATTATCCAGCACGGCCAATTTCGTTGAGACCGAACCTACATCGATACCTAGATAGACTTCCATCATTTTTTACACAAAATATTATATCTAAAAATATTTCTATAGTGGAAATGATTACTTGCTTTTCTGGAATTCCGCCCGTGCACCAGCCAGCGCCCTGGGGTCTGCCAGGAGGTCGGCGGCGGTCATCGCCATGGCTTTAGCGGCGTCAAGCAGGCGGTGCAAGGATTTTTCCGTGGCCGCTATCTTTTGAAACTCCGGGGTATGCAGGGAAACGCTGGCCGGCGCAATGCCGATCATCGGTTGGATGGTCGGCGCCAGGCTGCTGACATTCCCCACATCGGAACTGCCTTCGTTCCCGCTGGTATCGCCAATGGGGATGGGTATGCCCAGGTCCTGCATGTTTTTCCGGAACAGCCGCGCCAGGGCCATATTGTTCTGCATGGCCGCATAACGTACTCCCGCCCATTTGTATTTCAATTCGGCGCCGGTAGCGGCCGCCGCCCCGGCAAAGCAGTTCAAAACTTTCTCCTTGAGTATATCCAGATAGGCATTATCTCTCGCCCGTACCAGGAAAGTGGCGGCGGTATGGGCCGGAACGACATTGGCCGCTTCCCCGCCGTCCGTGATAATGCCATGAATGCGGGCGCTTTCCTTCACATGCTGGCGCAGGGCATTGATAGCGTTATAGGACAAAATCATGGCTTCCAGGGCATTGATGCCCATCTCCGGATTTGAAGCGGCGTGGGCCGCCTTGCCGATGAACTCGACCTCCAGTGTCTCGCAGGCCAGCGCGCATAAAACCACCTGATGTCCTCCACCCGGGTGGGAAATCATCACCGCGTCCAGGTCCCTGAAAGCGCCGCGCTCCGCCATAATTGCTTTGCCGGCATCCCCTTCTTCACCCGGGGTGCCGTAGACCATGATGCTGCCCCCCAGCTCGTCCGCCGCTCTTTTGGCGCCGATGCCGGCGGCGACCGCGCTGGTGGCGATGAGGTTATGCCCGCAGGCATGGCCCAGCTTGGGTAAAGCATCGTATTCGGCGAGAAAAGCAATGACCGGCCGGCCCTTGCCGTATCTGGCGCTGAAAGCCGTAGACAGCTTATAGATACCCTGTTTTACCTCGAACCCGTTCGCCTTAAGACATTCCGTCAGCCAACCGCAGGCGCGGACTTCCTTCATCGCAATCTCCGGGTTGTCATGGATTTTACGGCTCAGTTCTCCCAGCTCGGCAGCATGAGCGTCAATATCCCCGGCGATGGCGGCTTTCAGCTTGATGATATCCAATAATGTCTCCCGGCTTAAATCAATCTTGTTATTTGGCGCAGGACTTATCGTAATTGACCAGGTTACTTTGAGAGAAACCGGCTTTAGAAAAATACTTGATTATCCTGGTATCACTCCTGGGAATAATCGCTCTAACGGTCTTAATCCCTTTAGACCGGCAATATTCCTCGAACGCGTTGACCAGCATCATGCCGATGCCATGTTTTTGATACTCGGGATTGACGGCGATAAGAAAAACGACGCCGGTCCCGGTCATCGGCATTCCGGAGTAAGCCAGCGCCGCCAGTAGAAACCCGGCCAGGACACCATCATACTCGGCAATAAAACTCAAGTTAAGAGGCCCCCGCAGCTGGGAGGCAACCATTTCTTTTTCCGGGATATCCGCCCACCAGATTCCCAGCGCAGGGGTAATATCGCTGTCCACCATGCGATGAATCTTCACGGCGTTCTTTTCAACCGTTTTCATGGCAGAAGTACCCCCTTTCCACCCGACTTTCGGTGCCGGTTTCACCGGGCACAATTCTAATTATAACCCAGTAACACATGGATTGCCAGACGCCAGCCAGGGTATTTAAGCTGGCATGTTTCCTTGCCAATAGACAGATAAAACCGCACGCTCAAAATATTTATGGTTTTTATTGCATCTGATATTAAAGCGTGTTATAATGAGGCTACCGGGATTAGAATAGCTTTGTTTAAAGTGGGTTTGAATCCCACTTTTTTAATTATTGAAATAGAATAGTGGAGGTCTGTAGCCGAAATGAAGAGCGATTTTTTGCTCGCTATAACGCAGCTTTCGGCGGAGAAGAACCTGCCCAAAGACGTGGTCCTCACCGCCGTCGAGGCGGCGCTGGTATCGGCCTATAAAAAAGATAATTTCAACACCACTCAGAATATCGCGGTAAAAATCAATCCCAACACCGGCAAGGTTGAGGTTTGGGCGGAAAAAACGGTGGTGGAAAAAGTTGCCGATCCCAAAATGGAAATTACCTTGCGGGAAGCGAAAAAGCTCAAGTCCGATATCAAGATGGGCGAGACCATCCTGATTGAGTCCACACCGGAAAACGCCGGGCGCATCGCCGCCCAGACCGCCAAGCAGGTCATCCTGCAGCGCCTGCATGAAGCGGAACACAGCGCCATCTTCGAGGAATTCGCGGATAAAGAAGGCGAAGTGGTCAGCGGCATCGTCCAGCGCTTTGAGGCCGGCCAGGCTTTTATCGACCTCGGCCGGACGGAAGCCCTGCTGCCGACATCGGAGCAGGTTCGCGCCGAGCGCTACCGCGTGGGACAGCGCCTCAAGGTCGTGCTGTTGCAGGTAGCGCGTACCAGCAAAGGTCCTAAGGTTATCGTCTCACGCTCTCATCCGGAGCTTTTACGCCGCTTGTTCGAGCTGGAAGTGCCGGAGGTCTATAACGGCACCGTCGAAATCAAGTCCATCGCGCGGGAAGCCGGCTTCAGAAGCAAGATTGCCGTGGCCGCCAAGCAGGAAGGCATCGACCCCGTCGGGTGCTGCGTAGGACTGCGCGGCATCAGGATACAAAACATCGTCAGCGAGCTTAACGGGGAAAAAATCGATGTCGTCATGTGGAGTCCGGAACCGGCGAGCTTCATCGCTAACGCGCTTAGCCCGGCGCACATAGTCGGCGTGCAATTGAATAAAGAGGCACAGGTGGCTACGGTCATCGTGCCGGATAAACAGCTTTCTCTAGCCATCGGCAAAGAGGGGCAAAACGCCCGCCTGGCGGCTAAACTCACCGGTTGGCGCATCGATATCAAGAGTTCCTCCACGGCGGAGGCCGAGAAGGTTAAAGAGGTCAAACCCGCTGAAGCTAAAGCGGAGGAAGTTGAAGAGCTTCCCGCTTTAGAGACGGTGGAAGCCGGTGAAGGGGCGCCGGTCGCGGAAAAAATACCGGAAGAAATACTCGCCGGAATCGATAATCTGGAACTGACCGAGGAGCCGGCCGTCGAGGAAAAAGCGGCCGAAGCTGAAGGCCAGCCGGTGGCCGCCGAGATACTCCTGCCCCCGCAGATCAAGATAGCCCAGCCGGCCGAAGGCAGCCAGCCTAAAATACGTTTTGCGGAAGATATTATCACACCCAGACGGGTTAAAGATGTTGAGAAGCCCTCTAAAGCCAAGAAGAAAAAGAAGGGTGGTTTCGTTGCCCGGGATAAAGGTGAAGAAGGCGTAAAAGCGAAAAAAGGCCGCCGTGATTACAGCGTGGTGGAGGATGAGGAAGAATATCCTTAACTCCCGTCCGATCGCCCAGCGCACCTGCGCCGGTTGCCGCCAAGTGAAAGGCAAACGTGAAATGGTGCGCCTGGTACGCACCACCGCCGGCAGCGTGGAAATAGATCGGTCGGGGAAAAAAGAGGGGCGGGGGACCTATCTCTGCCGGGAATGGGCATGTTGGGAAAAAGCCTTAAAAGGCCGCCAGCTTGAACACGCACTTAAAGGTAATGTAAGCCGGGAAGAACTGGAACGCCTGTATCTTGAAGGTAAAGAGTTGCTAAAGGAGTTAGCCAGTGGTTAAGGCCAGCAAGCCGGGAAATACCGTCGAGCCTGCTGCGGAAAAACCGGGCAAGGAACCGGCACAGGACAAAACTCCTGTACTGGAAATTCCCCGCTCGATAAGCGTCCGCCAGCTCGCTGAAATATTGAATGTCGATTCCATCAACATCATTAAGCAATTGATGCGCAATGGCGTCATGGCCAACATCAACCAGATTATAGATTATGAGACGGCTGCGCCCATTATCTCCGCGCTGGGTTTTAAGCCCCACCTCTCCCCGATTAAAGACCAGCTCCTCGCCAGCGCCGCCGAAGAAGGCAAGCGCCAGAAGAGAAAATACGGCAAGGACGCGGAAAACCTGGTACCGCGGCCGCCGGTGGTCACTGTGATGGGGCACGTCGACCACGGCAAGACGAAACTGCTGGACGCCATCCGCCAGACCAATGTGGTGGACTCGGAAGCGGGCGGCATTACCCAGCATATCGGCGCCTACCAGGCGGAAATCGACGGGCACAAGATAACCTTCCTGGATACCCCCGGCCACGAAGCCTTTACCGCTATGCGCGCCCACGGCGCCAACATTACGGATGTTACTATATTAGTTGTCGCCGCGGACGACGGCGTGATGCCGCAGACCCGGGAAGCCATCAACCACGCCCGGGCGGCGGATGTACCCATCGTCGTCGCAATTAACAAAATCGATAAAGACAACGCCAACCCCAACCTGGTTAAGCAGCAGCTGGCCGAGGCCGGCCTGGTTATCGAGGAGTGGGGCGGCAGTGTCGTTTGCGTGGAGATTTCCGCCAAAGAAAAACGGGGCATCAAAGAGCTGCTGGAGAGCGTGCTGCTAGTGGCAGATATGGAAGAGCTTAAAGCCAACCCCAACCTGCCCGCCGCGGGCGTCGTCATCGAAGCGGAAATGGACAAGACCATGGGGCCGCTGGCCACGGTGCTGATACAATCCGGCACGCTCAAAGAAGAGGATACCGTGGTGGTAGGGATGACGTGGGGCAGGGTCAGGGCCATGTTCAACGATAAAGGCAAGCGCATCAAGAAAGCCGAGCCGTCCACACCGGCGGAGGTGCTGGGACTGGACGCCGTGCCGCAGGTGGGAGACACTCTCACCGCCGTAGCCGACGAACGCCACGCCCAGGCCATCCTCGCCCACAAGCGGGCGGAAAAAGAAGCAGAATCCGCGCAGAAGCAGGCGGTCAACCTGGATAACCTTTACGATCAGATTAACGCGGGCAAAGTGAAAGAACTTAACGTCATCCTGAAAACGGACGTGCAGGGCAGCATCGAACCTATCAGGACGTCACTGGAACGCCTCGGGACGGATGAGGTGAAGGTAAGAATCATCCACAGCGCCACCGGCGATGTCACGGAGAGCGATGTCATGCTGGCTTCCGCCTCTAAAGGGTTGATCATCGGGTTTAGCGTTTCCGCCGGAGAAGGCGCCCGCAACCTGGCGGCGGCCACCGGCGTGGATGTCCGTTTCTATAATATTATCTACACGCTGACCGACGACGTCGATAAAGCCTTGAAGGGGCTGCTCGAGCCGACCTATGTGGAAGTCATCGACGGGCGGGCGGACGTGCGGGCGGTATTCCCGGCCGGTAAGGGAGCCAAAGCCGCCGGCGTCCTGGTAGCTTCCGGCAAGGTAACCCGCAACGCACTGGTGAGGGTGCGGCGGGGCAAGGAAATCGTGGCCGATTCCAGCGTCATCAGCCTTAAACGCTTTAAGGATGACGCTAAAGAGGTGGCGGCCGGCTACGAGTGCGGCGTGGGGGTCAAAGACTTCAATGATTTCCAGGTCGGCGACGTTCTGGAATTTTATAGAATGGAGAAGTCCGGCACTTAGTCTGTCGCCGGAATTCATACCATGGCCCACCGCATCGAACGCGTCAATACGCTTATCCAGCGCGAAGTCAGCGAGCTCATCCAGCACCAGTTGCGCGACCCGCGCCTTGACGAGTTCATTTGCGTCACGGAAGTAGAGACCTCCCCAGACCTGAAATTCGCCAAGATATATGTCAGCTCCATAGGCGGGGAGCGGGAAAAAGACCGGATACTCAAGATACTAAACTCCGCCGCCGGCTTTCTCCGCACGGGGCTGGCCCAGAAGGCCAGACTGCGCTTTACGCCGGAGCTACATTTTGTGTGGGACAACTCCATCGAGCACGGCGATAAAATCCTGCGCCTGATTGACGAAGTGTCACAGGAAAAGAAGACCTAAAAACCCTCTCTAACTCTCCCCTTCGGCTTCGCTCAGGGCAGGCTCTTTACAAAAGGGAGAGAACTTTATTTCCGATTGTACTATTCTATCCATTTCGTTTGCCCCCTGACCTCCGAATTGCTATGATATCCTGTAGACTCTGCTGGACAAGGAGCAAGTAATGAGATTTTCACCCTTACTGGACACAGTCCCGGACTATCCTTTCCGTAAAGTGGCCAGGTTTTCCCGGGAAGCGGAACAGCGGGACGGCCTCAAAGTCATCAACGCCAGAATCGGGATACCGGATAAAGAAGCCCCCCAGGCAGTCAAGGCGGCCCTGGCCAAATTCGTGCTAGCGGATAAATCCACCTTCGGCTACCCGTGCGACGTCCACCCGGAGCGGGGCATCCCGGAGCTCATCGAAGCTATCATTGAAGACTACCGCGTCAAGCACAACGTTAATCTCCGCCCGGAGAACATCATGGTGACCGGCTGGGCCAAGGAAGTCCTCTATGATATGGCCAGCCTGTTCGACGGCGGGACGATATATATCCCCGACCCCGTTTACCCGGTTTACGAGGCCGCGACGGTCCTTTCCGGGCACCAGCCGGTGAGGGTCAGCACCTCCGCGGCGACGAAATGGCTACCGGAATTCAGCTTTAAAGCCAAGGACAAACCGGCGGCGTTCTATTTCTGCGACCCCAATAACCCCACCGGCGCGGTAGCGGACAGGGCTTTCTACCAGGCGCTGCTGCCGAAAATGAAGGCCGCGGACGTTTGCGGCATCTTCGATAAGGCTTATAAGGATTACGTCTTCGACGGGAAAACCAGGCCGTTTTCCATTACGGAGATGCCGGAGCTGATGGAACGCGGCTTCGAAATCGTATCGCTCTCCAAGCACTATAACTTCGTGGGCATCGGGCTGGCATGGATCGTCAGTAGCGAGGCCAACATCAACCGCTGGCTCAAAGCCTCCAGCCAGCACAGCCAGGGCGTGGAGTGGTATAAACAGAAGGCCGGCGCGGAAGCTTTAACCAGCCCTGCCGTCAAAGCGGAAATGCAGGCGTACCTGAAAGAGCTGAAAGCCCGGCGGGACGTTTTTACCAAAGGGCTGCGGGAGCTAGGGCTGAAGGTGGAAGTGCCCGCCGCCACCCCCTACCTCTGGATAAAAACACCGGAAGACCGCGACGATGAGGACTTCGCGTTGAACGTGCTAATTAATAAAGCGCACGTGGCGCTGATGCCGGGTTCGTACTTCGGGGAGAGCGGGCGGGGCTATATGAGAGCGACGCTCTTTTTATCCCTGGCCGAGATAGAGGAAGCGCTGGAACGGATAAACAAGGTGAAGACCTGGTAACCCTTCGACAAGCTCAGGGCGAGCGGAGAATTGTTTTTTAATTTTTTGAAACATTTTTTTGTGGGGCTTTAGCTTCAACCCATAGCTGATTTGATTTATATTTGTTTTATGTTAAGTTAACGGTAAGGGACAGTTTAGAATTTTCAGTAAACAGTTTACAGTGGACAGAGGCGAAAAGAAAGGGGATGATGACGCAGAGAGAGATGCCAAAAAAGGGGTTTGTACCCCTCTCCACCGGATCCTTCGCTACGCTCCAGGATGACAAAGGTAAAACTCTCCTGTATTAGGCGGTCAGGATGATAGAGGGGAAAGGGGGAGACAAGGAAGGATTGCCCCTCCCCGAGATCCTTCCACCTCGCTCCGCTCGGGGGTCAGGATGACAGGGGCAAAAACCCCCTTAATCGCCCTTTTTCAAAGGGGGAGACTGAGATGGAAAGAGGGTTTGAGCCCCCCGCTACCAGATCCTTCCCCCTCGACTGCGCTCGGGGTCAGGATGACAGGGGCAAAACCCCCTTAATCGCCCTTTTTCAAAGGGGGAGACAAATACGGATTACCAATCAGGGTCGTGAATAGCCAAGGAACATGGACGGGATACTGAATCTCAATAAACCCAGTGGCAAGACATCTTTCGGGGCGGTGGCCGCGGTAAAGCGCCTGACCGGCGAGCGGCATGCGGGGCACGCGGGGACGCTGGACCCGAATGCTACCGGCGTGCTGCCGGTCTGCCTGGGGAAAGCCACGCGTATCGTCGAGTTTTTAGCGGAGGCCACCAAGACCTACCGCGCCGTCATCGAGCTGGGCGTCACGACCGACACCTATGACGCCGCGGGTAAAGTAACTTCCCGTAAAGACGCCGGCGGCATCGACCAAGCCAGGCTGGAGCAGGCGCTAGAGCCCTTCCGCGGCAATATCCTCCAGACCCCGCCGATGTACAGCGCCCTGAAGCATCAAGGTAAAAAGCTTTACGAGCTGGCCCGCGCCGGCATCGAAATCGAGCGGAAAAGCCGCCCCATAAAAATCCTCCGACTGGTCGTCCTGGAGTGGCGGCCGCCAACGGCCACGCTGGAGATAGAGTGCAGCAAGGGCACCTATATACGGTCGCTGGCCAACGACATCGGGGAGGTACTGGGCGGGGCTTACCTTAAAGAGCTAACGCGCAACCGCTGCGGCATCTTCGACATCAAAGACGCCATTACTCTGCCGGAATTAGAAGACGCGGTAAAACGGGACGACTGGCAAAAATACCTCCACCCTATCGACAGCGTACTCAGTGATTTTCCGTCTCTCATCGTGGACGAAGCCGGGGAAGCGGCCATCAAGACCGGCAGCCCGCTGCCCGCGGAAAACAGTGAAAACAATAGTATAACGGGCTATGGCCGGGCTTACAGCGCGGACGGGCGTTTCCTGGCTATCCTCAAGCGTGATACAGCGGAGGAGCCCTGGCGACCTAAAAAGGTATTTATTTAAAAAGGAAAAAGTCTATGAAGCTGGTTAATGAAGATAAGTACGGCGCTTATGCCGGGGTCAAGCCGGCATTTTTAAAAAAATTCGCGCTTATAGAAAGCAACCCCAACTTTG
Organism: Dehalococcoidales bacterium; assembly: GCA_050018395.1. Classification (GTDB taxonomy): domain Bacteria; phylum Chloroflexota; class Dehalococcoidia; order Dehalococcoidales; family RBG-16-60-22; genus RBG-13-51-18. The sequence continues at coordinate 13,936 of JBEKAC010000010.1, read as the reverse complement.
AGGTTTACGATTCACATAATGGGAACAACCGTTTTATCGCTGTAAAGTGTTCCCGCTTGCCGGATGATGAAGACCTTGCCGCCGGGCGGTACGGCATCAATTTTCACCGGGCCAAACCGGATTATGAAACTGCCAGATCATTTTATAAAGAACTAAATAAAGTGGCGGTAAATCAGGAGGCGCTTAACAGCCTGGCCTTCGCGGCAGCAAACCGGGAAGAATATGATAAGAAATCCGCCGCCTGGGACAAATTCTATAGCTTCATCTGGGACGAGAAACCCCAGAATCTCTGGGTGACACCGCACTCCGGAGGGATACACAGGAAGCCGGACAGGACTTTCCCCTATCCCAAACTGGAAATGGACGCCGGCGTGGCGGGCGTGGCGGCACGCTGCGCCATTAAGGATGACAGCCCGGCAATCAAGCGTACCATGATGTCTATCCACAGTCTTAACTGGTACAGTGCACTTGTCGATATGGGGAGTTTTGGCATTAACGATGAAAAAAAGCTAAAGGCTATAGCTGCCAGAGTCGATGATAAATTCGGGGACAGGGCACAGGTAGCGGCGGAGGGGTGCCGCCGGGACTTCGCGGCCAGGTTAATGCCCTGGCTGGAGCACATTCTGCGGATTAAAGGCACCCTGGACCTGAATGAACTGGCGCCCCGGCTCGGCACCGAATGGTGCGTGGTATTATTTGCGTCGCTGGGACTCAAGCTGTACGGCCGGGAGATAAAGCTGTTCACACTCGACGAGTTTAAAGAGAAGATAGAGAGCTTGAAGGACGAAAGGATCAGGGTGGCTTCCTGCAACCACATCTATTCCGGCGAGCAGATAGGCAAACAGCTGGCGTTGAAAGAGCAAATGCATCTAGGGCGGATGGGTGCTGCCGTTCAGCTGGAATGCATGAAGTTTTATCTCAAGAAAATGCCGGAACTCATGGCCGAGATCATCCTCGATATTAAACGGGCTTTGCTGGAACAAGTTTAAAGGCCATATTTACTGTTTATGTCAACTATTTTAGCTTCAAACCTTGACATTTGGCTTTTAAAGTGTATATAGTGCTACGGACGCTTTTCGAGTCCAGACAAACGACTGTTCCCGTATCCAGCGCTATTTATTCAGAAAGGGGAAACGTTAGCAAATGGGGAAGATAAACGTGGCAATTATCGGCGTGGGCAATTGCGCCTCCTCCCTGGTGCAGGGCGTGTATTACTACCGCAACGCCAAGGATAATGAAGAAGTCCCGGGGCTGATGCACGTCAACCTGGGCGGCTACCATATCAGTGATATCAACTTCGTAGCCGCCTTCGATATCGACAAGAACAAGGTAGGTAAGGACCTTTCAGAAGCAATTTACACCAAGCCCAACAACACCTTCAAATTCTGCGAAGTTCCCCCCAGCGGCGTGAAAGTAATGCGCGGCATGACCCACGACGGCCTGGGCAAATACCTCTCTGAGATAATCCAGAAAGCGCCCCCGCCCACGGTGGACATCGTCAAGGTACTGAAAGAGACCAAGACCGATGTGGTGCTGAACTACCTGCCCGTCGGCAGTGAAATGGCCACCAAATGGTACGTGGAACAGATACTCCAGGCCGGCTGCGCCATGGTCAACTGCATCCCGGTGTTCATCGCCAGCCACAAAGATTGGGCGGCGCGCTTCGCTGACCACGGCCTGCCAATTATCGGCGACGACATTAAGAGCCAGGTTGGCGCGACCATCGTACACCGCGTCCTGACCAAGCTGTTCGTCGACCGCGGCGTCAAGCTGGAAAAGACCTACCAGCTGAACTTCGGCGGCAACACGGACTTCCTCAACATGCTGGAAAGAGAACGGCTCGAGTCCAAGAAAATCTCCAAGACGGGCGCCGTTACCTCCCAGCTGCCTTACAAGATGGATCCCGATAATATTCACGTTGGCCCCAGCGATTACGTACCCTTCCTGCTCGATCGCAAGTACTGCCACATCAGGATGGAAGGCCGCACCTTCGGGGACGTGCCGCTGCTGGTCGAATGCAAACTCGAGGTCTGGGACAGCCCCAACTCCGCCGGCGTGGTCATCGACGCTTTGCGCTGCTGCAAGCTAGCGCTGGATAAAGGCATCAAGGGCGCTTTGACGGCCCCTTCCTCCTATTTCATGAAGACGCCGCCCGTACAATACAGCGATTCCGAAGCGCGCGAAAAGACGGAAGAGTTCATCGCCGCCAACGCGCTGAACGCCAAAGAAAAACCGGCCAAAAAACGGGGGGCAAAATAGTCGGCTATGAAAATAGCCCTGGTTTCTCCATATGACTTCGCTTATCCCAGCGGGGTGGGGAGCCACATCTCTTGCCTGGCCCAGCAATTCACCCGCCTGGGCCACGACGTAAAAATCATCGCACCGGCATCAAGGACCGACACCCTTGGCGACCGCTTCATACGCATCGGGACACCGCGCGCGGTACCGGTCAGCGGCTCGATAGCGCGGGTAACCATGTCCCTCTGGCTCGATAATACGATTAAAGAGGTCTTCGAACGGGAAAAGTTCGATATCTGCCATTTGCACGAGCCATTGATGCCTACCCTCTGCACCACCATCTTAAGGCTGAAAAAAGCGCCGATGGTGGGCACGTTCCACGCTTCCGGCGGCAGGCCCTGGTACACTATGTTCTCGCCCGTCATGAAATTCTACTTCGACCGCTGGTTCCGCAAGCTGGACGCCCGCATCGCCGTTTCCAGGGTGGCGTACCAGTATATCAATAAATACTTCCCCGCCGATTACACGATTATCCCTAACGGCGTAGACACCGGCCATTTCCACAGCGGCGTGACGCCGATCGAACGGTTCGACAACGGGAAGACCAATATCCTCTTCGTGGGGCGGCTAGAAAAGCGTAAGGGGTTCGATTACCTGCTGGAAGCCTACCGGCTTATCAAAAACGAAGTCCCGAACTGCCGCCTGATACAGGTGGGGTCCGGTGTTCGTCTTCTCAAGAAATACGAAAAACGCATCGACCAGCTCCACATCAAGGATGTGAGTTTCACCGGCTACGCCAAATACATCGACTTGCCGCGGTATTACAAGACAGCGGACATCGTGTGCTTCCCGAATACCGGCTGGGAAAGCCAGGGCATCGTCCTGCTGGAAGCCATGGCCGTGGGCAAACCGATCGTGGCTTCAGACATCGAGGGGTTTACGGCCGTGCTGACCGACGGCGTGGAAGGCATTACCGTGCCGCCGCGCAACGCGGAGAAACTGGCTGAAGCCATACTCAAGCTGGCCCGGGACAAAAAACTGCGGGAGGAGATGGGCGCCCGGGGTAAACCCAGGGCGGCGCAGTATAACTGGCCGGTCGTGGCGAAAAAAGTACTCGACATTTACGAAGGTGTCCTGGCGAAAAACAGGCAGGCCGGCGCCGCCCAGGATAAAGCCGAACCATGACCAAGCTAGCCTCCGCCAGAAAAAGCATTGCCGGCAGCGTTACCGAACCCATCGTCAAGCTGGTTGCCAGGACTCCGTTCACCCCCAATACCGTTACCTGGATAGGCTTTCTCATTACCGCGGCCGCCGGGGTGCTCGTGATTACTAAACACCTGCTGGCGGCCGGCATCGTGGTGCTGGTGGCGGGTGTCTTCGATATGCTGGACGGCGCGCTGGCCAGAATGACGAATAAGACCACACGCTTCGGGGCGATACTCGATTCCACTCTCGACCGTATCTCCGAAGCCTTGATGCTGGTCAGCCTGCTGGTAATCTTCGTGAGGGGCGGCGAGTTTAAAGAGTGCATGCTGGTGGGCGCGGCTTTAGTTGGCTCGCTGCTGGTGAGCTATACCCGGGCGCGCATGGAGGGGCTGGGCGTCGAATGCAAAGCAGGACTGTTCACCCGGCCGGAGAGAGTCATCGTTCTGGCGCTGGGGCTGCTTTTCAGCCACTTTAACCTTTCGCTGCTGATAGCGTTATCCGTCATCACTTTCTTCAGCTGGTACACCGTCATCGAGCGCATGGTTTACGCCTGGCGCCAGCTGAAGGAATAATTAGCTGTCAACCAGCTTTGCGTCAAAGCCAGCGTAATCGAGCATTTCCCAGCTAAAAACGAATATTCGATGAAATAACTGCGGGTTACACCATTGCAGGGACTGGGTATCTGTCCACGCTCGTGATTAGCTACGACTACGATGGACAAGCCGCGCCTGTGATGGTAGAATGTATGGGTTTTGGCAATAGGAGGTAAAAATGCCGGTTGTAGCTGTAATCGGAGCCCAATGGGGAGACGAAGGCAAGGGAAAAATGGTGGACATGCTGGCGGAGAAAGCCCGGTACGTGGTGCGTTTCTCCGGCGGCGATAACGCCGGCCATACCGTCGTCAATCCGCACGGGGAATTCAAGCTGCGTCTCACACCGTCAGGCATTTTTTATAAAAACACCACGTCCATTATCGGCAACGGCGTGGCCCTCAATCCCGCCGTCCTGAACACGGAAGTGGACGACCTGAACAAGCGGGGCATCAATACCTCCAAACTGCTCATCAGCGACCGCGCCCAGCTGATCATGCCCTACCACATCGCTCTCGAGGGGCTGGAAGAGGATGCCCTCGGGCCGCAGGCTATCGGCACGACGCGCAAGGGCATCGGCCCCACCTTCGCCGATAAAGTAGCCCGCAACGGCATCCGCACCGGCGACCTGCTGGACAAAGAGGTGCTGAAGCGCCGGCTGACCACGACCCTGGAAATAATGAATCGAATGCTGGCCGGAGCCTACGGCGGCAAACCCATGGTTTTTGATGGCATTTATCAGCAATACTGTGCCTACGCCGACCGCTGGGCGCCCTTTATCTGCGATACTTCCGCCGTGCTGGCCGGGGCCATCGAACGTAACGAACCCGTCATGCTGGAAGGCGCGCAGGGATTCTTACTCGACCCCGATTACGGCACCTATCCTTTTACCACTTCCTCCTCGCCGACCGCGGCTGGCGCCTGCCTGGGGTCCGGCATCGCGCCCAATAAAATCACACACATCGTGGGCGTTTTTAAAGCCTTCCAGACCAGAGTGGGCGCCGGACCGATGCCCACGGAGCTGAACGATGCCACCGGCGAGATGATCCGGGAGCGGGGGCAGGAGTACGGGACGGTAAGCGGGCGCGCCCGCCGCTGCGGGTGGCTCGATGCCGTGGCCGGCCGCTTGAGCGCCAGGATCAACGGGTTCGATTCGATCGCCGTTACTCGGCTGGATATTCTGGATACCCTGCCGCAGCTAAAGATATGCATCGGCTATAAGCTGGGAAGCAAGACCATCGATAATTTCCCGGCCAGCGTTTCCGTTCTGGAAAAATGCCAGCCGGTTTACGAGGCGCTGCCGGGGTGGGAAAAGCCCACCAGCGAGGCGCGTACCTTCCGGGAGCTGCCGGTGAATGCCCGCCGCTATGTCCAGCGGATAGAGGAAATTATCGGCTGCCCGGCCAACATTATTTCCGTGGGCAGGAGCCGGGAACAGACCATCATTAGGAAGTGGCCGTTTTAATTACTAAAATCTCCCTCTTATCCCTCCTTACGAAGGAGGGATGATGAAAGAATATAAACATCGGTAAAGAGGAAGAGCACAATCATCCTCTCCCTTTTGTAAGGGAGAGTTAGAGAGGGATTTCTAAGTGCAAAAACTCCCTCTTGTTCCTTCCTTCGACTCCGCTCAGGACAGGCTTTATAAAAGAGGGATTATGATGCTCTGAAACAAGAGTAATAGCTAAAGAGTCGTATCTCACCTCTCCTCCTGACCCCCTCTCCGTTTACGGAGAGGGGGAACCAAAGGTGGTGAGGTGGGTAAATCCCTCTCTTGTCTCCCCTTCGGCTTCACTTACTTCGTATTGACTCAATGGAACCAGAGTAGGTTCTAGCCTCCCCCCTCAAGGGAGAGGAATGTTAGATGGAGTTCTATTCGAGCTGGAACGGCGAATAAAAATGGTAAAAATAAGAAAAGCCACAGAAAAAGATATTCCCCGGCTATTGGAGCTTTACCGCCAGCTGGCTTTCAACCCGGAGGGCTACGTAGCGGCGCCGGTGGCGGAATGTAAAAAGATTCTGACGGCGGCGGCTAAAGTGCCCGGCTACAGCCTGCTGGTGGCGGAGGAAAGCGGGGAGGTGGTGGGGACCACGGTTTTGGCTATCCTGCCGGGCTTTGCCCACGGCACAGCGTCCTTCGGCGTTATAGAATACGTGGTGGTGGATGAAAAAAAACGCAGCCAGGGCATTGGTAAGGCTTTAATGGAGTATTGCCTGGCACGCGCTAAAGAGGCCGGCTGCTATAAGGTAATGCTGACCAGTGACAAGCGGCGGGAGCGGGCGCATAAGTTCTACCGCTCTCTGGGATTCGAGGCATCGGCGGAGGGGTTCAGGTACTATTTCTAAAGACTTTTAAACCGGCGGGGTCGAGCCAATCTGCACTTGCTTCGTATATGTCAGGGTATTTCCATTTTTAAGAGTCAAGGTTATTGTCAAAGGATATGAGGTGTCGTTAGTGTAACTCCCCTGCGGGCCGATGAGATTGACTGTCACATTAACGCTTCCGCCAGGCAGCAAGAGACTTGAAGGAGTGACGTCCGCAAAATCAAACTCGAAGTCCCTGGCCAATTTAAGGGTGGCCTTCAAAGAAGTAACCGGCTCGTTTCCCGTATTCTTTAGAGTCAGTTTAACGTTGGGCCCGCCGGGATTATAGGGGGGAATAGGCCCTAACAGCGAAACCACTTCAACAGGCTGCTGATTCTGCTAGCGGGACTGGCAGCCGATGGCTCCCGTCAGAACGAACAACAAGATTAACGCGCCGAATATAGCGATTTTCTTCATGTACATCAATCTGCCATATGTGCCATCTGCCAGTAGGGTCCTTTGGCATTTTCCGGTAAAGGGTGACCGATTTTCTCTTCCACGGCATAATCGGGAAGTTCCCCGCCGCCGATTGTAACGGAATCCCCGACCCGGAACACCTTGGACCCTTTGTCATTCAATATCCAGATGGCTTTTCCCTCGATTTGATACGAAAATCCGTGATACCAGAGTATCAACTCTCCGGCTATCTTTAAGTAGCCGTGGCTATCCATCACCAGTTTACCCGACAATAGCGCCAGCATATCTTGTTTGGCGACTTCTTTCTGCACCGGAAAATAAGGTTCAGGCTGCGCAGTGCAGCTACCAAGTAACAATATCCCGGCGAGTAAAAACGTAATAAGAAGCTTCATAACTATTCTCTTAACAATAATTATATGTCATACTGTCAACCATTTTTCTAACTGTAACATCCGAAAAAAGGAAAGGATACCAAACGATTTGAGGCTTCCGCCGATGGGTTCAGGTGCCATATCCAGACTGTCAATCATTGTAAATACGCCTGCAAATAGTCTATTCCCGGATTCAGCGGATAAGCAACGCCAGACCTGCCAGCACAATCAACCCTGCGATGTGAATAATAATGTACTTCATACTAAATATAACGATTTAAAAAAGATAAGGATAGCAAACGCTTTAGTGTACCAGCGAATACAATGAAGCTTCTAGCGCGGAGATATCTCCGTTGAGGATATACCCGCCATCAACCTCAAATGAGCTATAATTGCCGAAGTGCCCGTAAAATATACGGTTTGGCTGACCGTCTCCACGGTCAAATTGAATGCCCAGCCATCTGGAATGTGCCACGACCTCGCCGGAAACATTGACCAAATTTACCGGCTGAGGGTAAACTGCCGCAAAAACCACACTATCTATATTTTGCGGTACATCAAAAACAAAACTAAGAAAGTTTGAGGGAAGTGCTGTTTGTGCTAAAGGCGCTCCTACGGCACCCAATAATTGCAGGAGAGCCGCCGCAGTCTTTTCATACTGTGTTCCCCATGTAGCAAAAGGCTTACCCGCCTGGCCGCCGGAAATGGACAGACCAAAGGCAAAAACCGGCTGATTTGCCCAGGAACGTTCGAGTGAATCCGGCGAAAGTACTTTAAGAGCGTCATGGATATCGAGCATCGGACCGGTCATCCCTGGCCCGCCAAGGATGATGCTAAAGGGATACCCGGCGGTGTAAGAAACCCCCATCAGGCCGATAATTTGCCCGCCTTTATTCGCCACCACCGCCCCCAAAGCATCATTATATGAGGCCGCTGTATCTCTCATCTGACCGAAGTTACCCGGCTGAAAAAAAGATACCTCACGCGTCTCCATCTCCCGGAAATTTTCCAAAGCCCAACCGTGTATAATTACCCATGAGCCCCATTGATAACCGGTTTTTTCAGGGATAACCGCCGGGGGGAAAACGCGTTTTTCCATTTTCAATAAAGTTGCGCTATTATCTACGTCAATCGCCTGGATGGAAGCCCGGTAACGGGTTTTGCCGGGCAATCCGACGTATAAATCTTTTGGAATATCCTGTTCGTAATCTATTACGGTCAAAATTTGCGTACCGTCGCCGATAACCAGGCCGTAAGCCAGCGGCTCACCTTCCTTGTTTCCTTTGACAGCATCGAGTGCCCAAACTTGCACCATTGAATTCTCGATTGACGACACGCGCGTGCAGGAGCCGCAAACTGCCGGAACAAGGGGTAATGCCAACATCAATACCAGCGCAGGCAGAATAAAGCGTTTCATTTCATGCCTTTCTGGAATAATTATAGGCCATCATGTCGAACACCTTACCATTAATAACGCCTGGAAAGAGGTAGAGATAGCAAGGAGCGTCAAGTTGACAGACATTGACAATTTTGTCGACAAGACTATAATAGACTTGCCTGAAATAAGAAGAACCATAGCCGCGGTAAACCGCATAACAAATATAAGGAGGGAAGGAAAATGCCAGAAGAAAAGTTAGCCGGAATCATGCGGGAGTTCGTCAAAGCGATGGCCGCCGGGGACGCGGACAAAACAGTTTCTTACGTAACCGATGATGCGGTCTCGGTCACGCCTTACGGCACTTACAAGGGTAAGGAGGCCATCAAACAAAACGTGGCAGCCATGGCCAGGAACATGAAAGACATGAGCGTTACGGAGACCGGTAACGGGATAATCGTGTATGGGGAGAAGGCCTTTTTCGAGCATATTCTAAGCGGCACCTACCAGGGTAAAAAATTCGAAATGCTGGCAATGTGCGCCTATGAGTTCAGCGGCGATAAAATTAAAAACGTAAGGTCGGTTTACGACAGGCTGCTGATAGCCCATCAGGTGGCTAAAGGCTGGCCGGCTAAGCCAATAGTCAACATGGTTGTAAAGCAATCGGAAAAGGCAATGAAATAGGCGCCTTGTAACCTGCAATAATTGAATAGTGGCAATGTTGGCGGGGCTTTAAGGCTTTAGTCGAGGGTTTCTGGTACTATTATGGTTTCCAGGTAAAATAAAATGCTTTGCCGTCCTGGAGAGTTCCATTTACCGTGACATCATACGGAAGACCGGTGCTAAAACCGCCACCTATAATCCTGTCTTGAGCACTGATGCTGGTACCCGGCAAAAAAGGATGCGAGGGACTAACATCGAAGCTGAAAGGGCGATAACGTTGCGGGTCATCAACAGACCAAAAAAGTAATTCGACAGTGGCAACTAAAGAAATTACAAACTCAATGCCTGTGTTTTTTAACGTTATTTCAACTAGCGGCCCGCCAGGGTTAGGAATTTGGCTTGGTTCTAATACGGAGACAACTTCAACCGGTTGGCCAGTGTGTGTTGTACTCACAACAGGCGGTGTGGTGCTAACGACTGGCGGCGCAGTACTTAAAACAGGCGGTGTATTTTTACAGGAGCCGGGCACAACAGCGATAATCAGTAACGCTAATATTAACGCAAATACGGGGAGCCTAAGTCGTTTCACTTTACATCCCTCAGCATTAATTATAGGCCATACTGTCAATCTCACATATATAACGTTCAAACTAAGAGGCGGATAGGCCGTCACAAATGCTATAATTCAAACGTATGGATATCCTCGCCAACCTTAACCCCGCCCAGAAAGCCGCCGTAGAGGCCATCAACGGCCCCGTTCTCATCCTGGCCGGGCCGGGCAGCGGCAAGACCCGCGTTATTACCCACCGCGTCGCCTACCTGATACGCGTGGTCGGCGTCAACCCGCGGCGCATCATGGCCGTCACTTTCACCAACAAAGCGGCGCGGGAGATGGAAGCACGTCTGCTAAACCTGGTGAGCGCCTCCGTTAAAGACCTGACGCTGGGGACTTTTCACGCCATCTGCGCCCGCATCCTGAGGGTGGACGGTAAAGCTATTAACATCGACCAGAAATTCGTGATTTATGACGACGACGACCAGATCAGCCTGATTAAAAAGAGTCTGCAGGAGCTGGCGCTCGATCCCAAGCAGTTCGCGCCGCGCGCCCTGCAAAGCGCCATCTCCTTCGCCAAGAGCCGGATGCTGACGCCGGAGGATTACCTGCAAAAAGGGCGCAGCTACTTCGAGGAAGTGACCCAGCGCGTCTACGAGCGCTATGAAAAGCTGCTGGCCGATAGCAACGCCCTCGACTTCGACGACCTGCTGATGAAGACGGTGCTGCTTTTCCGGCAGAACCCGGAAGTCCTCGGCCGGTACCAGGCGCGCTACATGCATATCCAGGTGGACGAGTTCCAGGATACCAACCTCGTGCAGTACGAGCTGGTCAAACAGCTGGCGGGCAAGTACCGCAATATCTGCGTCGTCGGCGACCCGGACCAGTCGATATACTCCTGGCGGTCGGCGGACATCCGCAACATCCTTAACTTCGAAAAAGACTTCCCTGACGCCAAGGTGGTGCTGCTTGAGCAGAACTACCGCTCTACGCAGTTAATCCTCGACGCCGCCTCGCACGTCATTTCCGCCAACAAACAGCGCAAACCCAAGGAACTGTGGACGGAGAACGAAAAGGGCCAGCCGCCGGCGGTCATCGAGACCTACTCCGAGGAAGAGGAAGCCCAATGGGTGGTGAGCGAAATCGACCGCCTGGTGCGGGGCGGGGAAGTCAAGAGCGGCGACTGCGCGGTAATGTTCCGTACCAATGCGCAGAGTCGCGTCCTGGAAGAAGCTTTTATCCGATACGGGATGCCATATAAGTTAGTGGCCGGAACACGCTTCTACGAACGGAAAGAGGTCAAGGACATCATCGCCTACCTGCGGCTCATCCAGAACCCGAACGATTCCGTCAGCCTGATGCGCGTCATCAACGTGCCGCAGCGGGGCATCGGCGAACGCAGTCTGGACGAACTCACCCGCTGGGCGAGGGCGCAGGGCGTTAACGAATACAAAGCGCTCCAGCTTCTGGCGGAGTCGAAAGAAAGCAGCGCCGAGCTCCCCTTTTCCCCCCGCACGGTCAAAGCGCTGGCCGGCTTCGCCGTGATGCTGGAGAACTTCATCGAAAAAAGTAAAGAAATAAAGCTGGTGCAACTTTTCGACGCCGTCGTGGAAAAGTCCGGCTACAAGCAATATATCACCGGGCTGGTGGACGGGGAAGAAAGATGGGAGAACGTCCTGGAGCTGCGGGGCGTCGCCCAAGACTATAAAGACCTGCCGCCCGGCGAGGGGCTGACCGGTTTCCTCGAGGGCGTGGCGCTGGTCTCAGATGTCGACAGCCTCGCCGAGAAAGCGGAAACCGTAACGCTCATCACGCTGCACCAGGCCAAGGGGCTGGAGTTCCCGGTGGTGTTCATCATCGGCATGGAGGAAGGCATCCTGCCGCACTATAAGAGCATCGACGACCCCGCCCAGCTGGAGGAGGAGCGCCGCCTGTGCTACGTGGGCATTACCAGGGCGAAGCAGAAGGTATATTTAGTGCGGGCGTTCCGGCGACACCTGATGGGCTCCAGCGCCGTGAACAAACCGTCGCGCTTTCTGCTGGACATACCGGAAAACCTGATGACCCGGGGCGGCAGTCTGGTCGCCGAGGATGAGTGGTCGGCGCCGACCATCGAGGCACAGGAGGAGCGACTGAAGCGCCCGGAAGACCTGCCGGAGTTCAAGGCCGGCGACCACGTGAAGCACGAGCAGTTCGGTGAAGGGGTGGTGGTGAACTACCACAAGACCCGGAACGACGCGGAGGTGACGGTGGCCTTCGAGGGGGCCGGGGTAAAACGTTTCTTGTTGAGCTTTGCGAAGATTGAAAAGGTGTGAGGTCATGGCGGTAAATCCAAAGCCGCTGCCAAGGTATTCGAGCGAAATACTGGCCTGGGAATACGATCAGAGGCAACCCGAACCGTTACCAGGTGAACTGGAGTGGTATCTTAAATACGCCAGACATTCCAGAAGCCCCGTTCTGGAACTCGCCTGCGGTTCCGGCCGACTCCTTATCCCAATGGCACAGGCAGACTACGAAATCCATGGTGTCGACTCCTCTGAATCAATGCTAAACCAGCTTAGAAAAAAGATCGCCATTCTTAATATCAGCATCCAGCGTAAAATAACAATTTTCCGTTCCGATATTCTGGAATTCAGTCCGTCTCAGCGCTATGACATGATCGTTATAGCCTATAACTCTTTGCGGGAACTTACGACTAAGAGGATGATTCGTCAATGTTTTCAACATGTGTTCAATATTTTAAATCCGGGCGGATACTTTTTATTTACCTTAAGACGCATTGACCGTTTAAGTTTGAAGGACGGTAAAAAAGTGATTTTCGACTCTTTAGATAAGCCATTTGTAGATGAAGAAAAAAGACTATCAGTCGGTTCTAAAATAATATCATTTATGGACTCTGAAAACAGAATCGGTAATGAACACACTTATGTCATAAAACAAAGAGGCTGTCAACTAGAAACCATTAATTTCACGACCTACACACTGATAATTGATACTGTTGAATATGTAAAGATGCTAAAAGACAGCGGGTTTACCGTTCAGGTTTCAAGCGGATACAGTGAGCAACCCGAAGATGGGATCAGTAAAGAAATTTGTTTTGTATGTCGTAAATCGGCCTAGGTACCAAATCCCTCTCTTTTCTCCCTTTTTCAAAGGGAGACGCCAATACCCCAAAGGAGTGCGTTAGCTAGAGGGGCGGGTATAAAATCTCCCTCCTATCCCTCCTTACGAAGGAGGGACGATATGTTAAATCCCTCTCTTATCTCCCTTTTGCAAAGGGAGACGTCAATACCCCAAAAGAGTAGTAACAACTCTGGATTGCGGGAATCCCGTCCACTCCGAGATCCTTCGCTGCGCTCAGGATGACAACGGGAGATAGAGACGTCAATACCCCAAAACAGGATTCTTGGCGATAGCGTAGTATATCACCTCTCCTCCTGACCCCCTCTCCGTTTTCGTAGAGGGCGAACTGATAATAGGAGCAATGTCCGGTTTTCTTCTCATATTTCTATTTTCCAAGACCTTTGTCGGTATGGTACCCTGGATTTCGACTCGTTCCGGATAAGCGACGACTTTTATATTAAACATCTGTAATAAAGCCCTTCTGTTTCGAATTAGGGACTCCTGTTTTTCGCTAGACGAGTGTTCTTCGAGAGGATTATCCGGCAGATATTGGCTACCTATTATGAAATCGGTTATTCCAGATATGTGGCTGTTATCCTCAACCAAGTTTCCCATCATACCAAAATCGGTTATATGAATAGATCCATGGTCCAATATTTCTTTAACAGTTTCGATACAGAAATTCAAATAGGCGATTTTACCAAGTTGCTCTGGATTGATTTCCTGTTGTGACCGCAGAAGAAATTGCTCCTCATTCTTCAACCTTTTCAACTTTGATTTGTAGGCCGGTTCATGCACCGCCCCATCCGTAAAGGCCATACCCAGACGCTCCTGCTTAGCCCTGATTATCTCCAGCTTGCTCTCAATGTCCGAATTCTCCTCATCGATTTCATCTCTCCTAGCTTCAAGGTCGGTGAGAGCCTTATTAACACATTCGGTCATCTTGTCGGAATTATTCAGCACATCTTTGACTTTCTCCCAGACCGCCTGCTCCAGCCAGTCAGCGCGTATAAAAGGGAGCTTGCATCGCTGACTA
>JBEKAC010000009.1:0-59947 GCA_050018395.1 Dehalococcoidales bacterium | reverse complement strand
ACCTTCGTGTTCCGCTTTCCGGAACAAAATACGCATTATACACTGGCACTCATTTAAGCGCATAAAATAAATATTTTTATTACGAGGAGGTGGACTAATATAAAATCAGACCAAATAAGTGTTCCACAATCCGGAGTAAAAGGAGGTAAATAGCTTAATGAAAAAAGTTATTTTTCTGATTTTGACCTTAGTTATGATAAGTACCATGATTCTCGCCGGCTGCGGCAGCTCGAAAACGACGACGTCTCCGGCTACCACTCCCCCCACAACTCCCGCCAAAACTACTCCTGGGAATACTACTCCCGCCACCACTCCGCCTACTTCCACCCCGGTTAAAACAACACCGCCGACAGCTACCGGCGGACCGGTTTACGGTGGTAAATTAAGGATTATCTATAATGCCGGCCCCAAGGTTCTGGGTGGCTCGGTGGAGCAGGGCCCCTTCGATCTGTTTGTGCTGCTGGGCGGCGCGGAAAAACTGATGGAATATAATGACAATCAGGAATTGCAGCCCTGGCTGGCACAATCTGTAACCGTTGATAATACAGCCAAGACGATTACCATCAAATTGCACCCGGGCATCAAATGCCATGATGGGTCCGATTTTGATGCCGATGCGGTCGTCTGGAACTTCCAGAACCAGGTTTCTTTTAAGCGTATCGGCTATATTGACCAGTGGGTAGGTGCTACAGCAGTCGATAAAACGACCGTGGTAATCCAGTACACGGGTGGTTATAACAACCAGCTCGTTACAGCGTGGTTATGGTCGCCCCCGATGTGGTCCAAAGGCGCCTGGGATAAAGCGGCAACTACTGCCGGTGGCGCTACAGAGTGGGCGCGCAACAACTTCTCCGGTACCGGGCCTTTCATGCTGAAAGACTTTCAGCGTGATGTCAGCCTCACCCTTACCCGGTTCGATGGTTACTGGGGACCCAAACCATACCTCGATGAACTGGATTACATCTTCATCCCCGACTCCGTGACTGCTACCGCGATGATGCAGGCAGGTGAGGCGGACATGTGGTTAAGCGGCCCGGTCAATGACCAGCTTACTCTGGTAAAACAGGGTCTTGTCAGGCAAATGGGCCTGGGCTCTATCCCCTGCATTTATCCCAATACCGTTGCCCAGGGTTCACACTGGAAAGATCAGAGGTGCCTCCAGGCGGTAGAATATGCCCTGGATAAACCGGCTATCGCCAAGGCGCTCGGTCAGGGTCAGTATACGGCAGTAAAGATGCTCTCGCCGGAAGGTTTTGCCGGGTACGCAGATGACTACGTGGGGCATCCCTATAACCCGGCTAAGGCCAAGCAGTTGCTGGCAGATGCCGGTTATCCTAACGGCTTCCATGTTAAGCTGACTGCACTGGTTGGTTCGGAAGATACCTGTACTGCCATTAAACAGTACCTCGATGCCGTCGGCCTGACCACCGACATTGATATTGCCGATGCCGGCCGGTTCTACGGCGGGCTTTACGGCTTCGGTTGGGACGACCTGCTGTTAACCGGTTATGGTGAAGGCGATATGTTAGCCAACTTCCATAATAACCTGGGCGATCAGCCTTTGACCCATATGTCTGCCGCCAGTTACGCCTTACCGGATGAGTTGCTGGCTTTGTCCAAGGAATCACGTACGTTCCAAAGTAAGGCCCAACAGGATGCCATCATGGTCACTATTACCGAATGGATTGCCGACCATGACTTTATCATCCCGCTCTGGGTTGTTCCGGGCTCTTTCGTATGCCAGCCCTGGTTACACACTGATTATCTGGCGCAGGGCGGTTTTACCTTCTACTTCGGAACATACTGGATGGACGCGCACAAGTAATAAAAAATTATCGTCCGGGTGGCTCGTTGGAGGAAATGAAAAACCTGGCGGGCCACCCGGCGCGATAGTAACCCAATGACTCATTGATATGTTACAGATTAAGCATGCCGGTAACGGCAGGTTTACAGGATTCAATACCGAATTGACTATTTTTACCGGCCGGGAAATGTACCGTAAAAAGGGCTCGAATTAGCGATGACAACCTACGTTATCCGCCGTTTGCTACTGGCAGTAATTACCATCGTTATCATCACTTTGATGGTTTTTTTTGCGATACGTCTCCTGCCCGGTGACCCGCTGATTATTTACCTGGGGCAGCAAGCCAGCAGCGGCGAGCTATCACAGGACACACTGCAAACCCTGCGCGTCCAGTACGGGCTGGATAAACCTATTATGGTGCAGTACTTTAACTGGGCGAAGGGTCTTTTCCGCGGCAATCTGGGCGAATCCATTAACTACCATGATAGCGTCGCCAAGCTTATGCGGCAGCGTTTTCCCATCACGCTGCATTTAGGCGTCATGGCGCTTTTGCTTAACGTTATCGTCGGCGTGTTGATGGGACTGGCGGCCGCCATCAGGCGCGGCACGTGGATTGACACTCTTTCAACCTTTCTGGCGAATATCGGCGTCTGCATCCCGGTTTTCTGGCTGGCGCTATTATTGATTTACGTTTTCGGTCTGAAGCTCCACTGGCTCCCTATTCACGGTTATACCTCTCCATTTACTGATTTTTGGCTGAATACCAGGCAGATTATCATGCCGGTCTTTTGTATGGCTATCGGCGGGCTGTCCACTACTGCCCGCCTGACGCGTTCCGCGATGCTGGAAGTTACGCACCAGGATTACATCCGCACAGCCTGGTCCAAAGGATTGCGGGAACGCGCGGTTATCTGGAAGCACGCCTTGAAGAACGGCCTTATCCCGATAGTTACCGTGCTGGGGATGGGTATCGGCGGGGTTTTTGCCGGTTCGGTGATTATCGAGAACATCTTCGCCATTCCCGGCATCGGCAGACTGCTGGTTACCAGTCTCTACGCCCAGGACTATACGGTGATACAGTCCGGCACGCTGGTAATCGCCTTGATCATCGTGCTATCGAATTTACTGGTGGAAATATCTTACGTCTGGCTCGACCCCAGGATACGCTACGACTAGGAGAAATTAAGTCATGGTGGAAAACAGTACACAAATCCAGGCTTTCACGGAAGGTCCACCGCGAGTCAGCGAATGGCGGCGTTTCTGGAGAGTCTTTCTACAGCGGCGGATTGTTATCTTCGGACTGGTGGTCCTGGGGCTGCTGGTATTTAGCGCTGCCTTTGCAAATATAATCGCGCCGCATAACCCCTACGTGGGGGTTATGGCCGATTCTCTGCAACAGCCGAATAAAACCTATTGGCTGGGCACGGACATCCAGGGCAGAGATACGCTAAGCCGCATCATCTTCGGCGCCAGGACGGTGCTGGAAGTAGGTTTTATCACGGTAACTATTGGTGCTGTTTCCGGTTTCGCTCTGGGGATGCTGGCCGGCTATTTCGGTGGTGCTGTCAGCGCCGTTATCCTGCGGGTGATGGACGCGATGATGTCCTTCCCCATGTTGATTATGGCCATGCTCCTCGCGGCGGTATTGGGGGGCGGTCTCCAAAATGTCATCATCGCCCTGACGATAGCTTCGATACCCGGCAACGCCAGGGTTATGAACGGGCTGGTATTAACCACCAAGCAAAATGACTATGTTCTGGCCGAGCGTGCCATGGGGACCAGCAACCTGCGTATCATGTTAAGCCATATTCTGCCGAACGCTCTGCCGCCGATGATCGTGCTGATAACGCTCCAGCTGGGCGGCATCATTATGGCGGAGGCCGGCCTTAGCTATCTGGGCATCGGCATTAAACCGCCGGGGGCGGCGTGGGGTGCCATGGTCAACACCGGCTATCCCTATCTCCTTGACCACCCGATATTATCCTTTGCTCCAGGTATTGCCATTATGCTGGTCGTCTTTGCTTTCAACATGATAGGCGACGGCCTGAGAGACGCCCTCGACCCGCGTTTGCGGGGTCTGCTCTAATAGTCTCTGGAGGATGGTCATCCCCGTATCAAGTCGGCTTTATTCCTGATGCCTGAAGGCTCCAATTCGCCCGGCCGCTTAAACGGCTAAAGATATCTTCTCTTTATTCCACTGCCGACCAAGCTTTGGCAACTAAGGAGAGAACATATCGCAGTTCTTGCACAGGGGAATTTCCTGGAATCTTTTTTCCTTGTGCAGGTTCCGGTAAGCTTTTAATTTATCGGTATTCCAGGCTTCTTTGATCGTTTGCCGGGCAAGATTCGCCACAATATAATCACCATCAATATCTTCGTTGCACAAAGATACGTCGCCGTTCCAGTGAATCGTCATCCGCTCCCAGATGTTCATGCAGGTCTTTTGTCTTACCGGGAGATGGTCATCCGCTGATTTTTTGTTGATGGAGAAACTGCTTGAGATATCGTGCCCGTATTTCACATGATCTACGATGCCTTTCCATCTTTTAATATACAGCGGAAGTTCTTGGGCATTTTTCTGCATTGCGTAAAACACAGTTTCTATCGTTGGAGCATGCATCCTGAGTTCTTTTCTTAAGGCCATCAAATGGGGCTGCAATAACGGCGCCACGGTGTTTGACATGGGGAGATCGGCCAACGAGCATACCGGCCTGCGGCGTTATAAGCGCGGGTGGGGGGCCGAGGAGACGCCGCTCGATTATGCCGTTTTTTCCGCCTCAGCCCCCAGGCTGGGTACGCGCCGCTTTGTGGAAAACGTCGCCCATACCGTTATCGAGCATTCCCCACCCTTTGTCTGCCGCATCCTCGGCGAACGGTTCTATCGCTACATCGGTTAGGCTAAATCCGCATTATTTAAGTACCCAACCCCTTGTCCTCACGATAACTGCCGTCTTTTTTCACGAAGTCAACCGGCATTATCGTATTCGCTAAATCATCATTGGCTCTTTCTTTTCCCCGCAATTGACTTAATGACGGTTCAGAGATAATATAATAGGGATAATATTACAGGCAAAACAGGTAACGAATTGCGTCCCTATTCCTTATTTTCAAATAACGTAAAAATAAAAAACAGGAAGGATTGTGAAAATGGGTAAGTACGACAAGTATATCTGCACGACACTCCAGAAAAGGGACCAACTGCCCGGCCCCAACCCGGCGGAAAGAGACAAGCTCGCGGCTGCGGGCAAGCGCATCTCCATGGAGCATATCCTCTGGATTGATAAAGAAGTCATCCCGGGCGCCTATTACGGCGAGACTACTTATGGCTGGCCTTCTACTTACCCGGGACAGATAAGTTGGGAGGAGGCGAGGAAGCTGCCAACCAATGATAAACCGATGTTCCCCCATTCGCACTCCTTTCCGGAGCTTTTATCCTGGTGGGGTACCGACCCGGACCACCCGGAAGACATCAATTCCATGGGCATCATCCTGGAGGACGAGGTAGTCCCGCTGGAAACCAGCTGGGTAGCTTATATCCCCGCCGGCATGCTGCACATGCCTACGATGGGCCAGCCGGGAGGGAAAAGGACCAATTTACCCGTCTGCCACTGGACGTCCGGCCCCGGCTTCTACGACCGGAATGCAGACCACTCCCAGGAAGGAGGCAAGCAGAAACCGATACCTAAACTGGGAGACAAGCCGGCGAGCGAGCTGAAAAACACCAAGTACATCGTCACCGGCACCGGGCCCAAACCGAACCGGAAATATTACATGCTGCCCTACGACCCGAAATACGTCAAGCCCATGGCTTTCGTAGATGATGTCGTCGTCCCGGGGTGCGAGTTCGGCTGTGAAACGCTTTGGCTACTGCCCGGCGATAAATCCAAAGCCGGCTTCCAGATGATGAAGGAGCGCACCGTCTCTCACGGCACATCCATCGTTTTTAACGCCATGAACTACGATGATATCACCGACCTGCGCGCCGAGGTTGAGCTCTGGATCGGCGGGGAAAAGCACATTATCAACAAGAACTTCGGCGCCTACATCCCGCCGGACATCAAAGCCGGCCCGATGATCGTGCGCAATATCCAGAAACAAATCTTTTTCATGATTTCTTACCCCGTCGGCCTCGGCATCACCAAGTGGCGCGGCGGTAAATAGCACCGCATCGACCGTAAAGTAAAATAGTCCTTCCTCCGGCACGATATAGAAACCTTAAAAGCGCCGGAGGAAGGATTTATTTTGACCGTCGCCAAACTTTTATGTAAACTTTTTAGCAGCTTCTTCACCCTCATGCTTACTGCCTCCTCCTTTAATTTTATAGATTTGTAACTTTTCACCACGCAAATATATGACTATTCAATCATCTAAAATGCATAATTAATCGAATATTTGAAATATCCACTCATGGAGGCGAAAATGGCTGGCTTAGATGGAAAACTGGAGTTTTTAACCGATAAAAACAGCGTACTGGCGTTGATCGATTATCAGCCCACGATGTTTAAAGGCGTGGGTTCCGGCGACAAAATGATGATCCGCCAGGCCGCCTACTGCGCCGCGAAGGCCGCCAGCATCCTGGGGATTCCCGTCGTTCTTTCCACCATCAACCCCAAGAGCAACGGCAATTTTCTTAACGATATCACCGCGTTGTTCCCCGGCCAGGAGGTCTTCGCCCGCAAGGTGCCCAGCTTCGACGCTTTTGAAGACGAGCGGAACTGGGACGCTGTAATGAAGACCGGCCGGAAAAAGCTCGTTATCTCGGGTTTGTGGACGAGCATGTGCTTCGCCTATAGCGCCATGCACGCCCTGAAAGGCGGCCTCGAGGTTTACGGACTGATGGATGCCGCCGGCGATTCCACGGTGCAGGCGCACCAGTTCGCTATCGAGCGGATGCTCCAGGTAGGCGTTGTGCCGACAACGGTAGAATGTCTGGTATCCGAGTGGATGCACGATTGGGCCAATCCCAAGGCCGGCGAGCTGGTGCGGGAAGTATATTCGCATTATGGCTATATGCTGGGTTTAAGCTAATTTTAATCAACTAACCGAATACAAAGGAAGGGGTACTATTAACTATCAGTAAATAACGGCGCGCTTTATTTAACCCCTATTCACCTCAATCTTTGCCGCGCTCGCGGTAAAGGCCGGGAGGGCGGAGTCACTAAAACCAAGCATGTGCTCCGCCCTCCCGTGTTATCTCTGCTAAAAGCCCGTCAAATGCCCATTCTTTGGTGTATCGTCTCCTGATTTATAGTATAATTCTATACAATATTAAAGCAGGAGAGAACGTGAAAAACGACGCCATCTTTCTCCTCGACGAGACGGGGTTGATCAACGCCAACCGCGAGGCTGCGGAAATATTCGGTTACTCGCGGGAAGAACTCCTGCATAAGATGCCCTACCAGCTTTCCCCGGAAACCCAGCCCGGCGGTGCAAACTCGCAGGAAAAAGCGCTGGAACTGATGCAGGCGGCCTATACCGGCACCTCCCAGTTCTTCGAATGGCAGCACAAAAAAGCCGACGGCACGCTCTTCGATGCCGAGGTCAGCCTCAACGCCGTCGAGGTTGAAGGCAAATCTGTCCTGCTGGCCGTCGTCCGCGATATTACCGAGCGCAAAAAAGAGGACGAAATACGCCTGGAAACGGAGCAGATGTTCCGCGCCATCGTGGAAAACTCCCACGCCGGCATTTTCACCATCGACGAGGCATTCCTCATCACTTACGCCAACAGTATGGTCAGCCAGATGCTGCTCTACCCTAATGAATCCATCATCGGCCGGGATTTCCGTGATTTCCTGGACGAGGAGAGTAAGGCCATCGTCGGCGAGCGGTATATGCAGCGGCAGATGGGAGAAGAAGTGCCCTCGCGCTACGAGTTTAATATCGTCCAGAGCAGCGGCAACAAGCGGCGCGTGGAAATCAGCTCCACCATCTTTCGGACGGCTTCCGGAAACCTGCGGACGGTGGGACAAGTACTGGACATCACCGAGCGAAAGCAGGCGGAGCAGGACCTGAGCACCGCTCACGATGAGTTAGAATCACGCGTCACCCAGCGCACCAGCGAGCTGAGCGAGGCCAACCGGCTGCTTCAGAACGAGATCGCCCAGCGCGTCCTGGCGGAAGACTCCCTGCGGCAGAGCGAGCTCAAGTACCGCCACCTGGTGCAGAGCGCCAATACCATCATTTTGCAGATGGACAGCCAGGGAAAGGTGACTTTTTTTAATAACTTCGCGCAGCAGTTCTTCGGCTATGCCGAGGGTGAAATACTGGGTAAAAGCGTCGTGGGGACGATCGTGCCTTTGAAAGACTCCTCCGATAAAGATCTCAACGCGATGATTGAAGATATCGTTACGAACCCGGAAAATTACCTTCATAACGAGAATGAAAATATGCGGCGCAACGGGGAGCGGGTCTGGATCGTCTGGACCAACCAGCCGCTCTTTGACGACGAGGGAAATCTCCGTGAAATTTTATGCGTGGGCATCGACCACACGGAGCAGAAGAGAAACGAAGCCCTGCTCACGGAGAAAGCGCGGCAGCAGGCCGCAGCGGAAGAACGGAACCGCCTGGCCCGCGACCTGCATGACGCCGTGAGCCAGACCATTTTTTCCGCCAGCCTAATTTCCGAGGTCTTGCCCCGGCTCTGGCAGCGTGACGCCGATGAAGGGCGCAAGCGGCTGGAAGAAGTCCGCCAGCTCACCCGCGGGGCGCTGGCGGAAATGCGCACCCTGCTGCTGGAGCTCCGCCCGGACTCCCTGGCCGAAGCGGATATCGAGTACCTGCTGAAACAGCTCGGCGAGTCCATTACGGGCCGCTCCCGCATGCCGGTGACTGTAACCGTGACCGGGCGCTGTAATGTGCCGGTGGATATCAAAATAGCGCTTTACCGCATCGCGCAGGAGGCCCTGAACAACGTGGTCAAGCACGCCGGGGCGAAAACCGCCAGTGTCAGCCTGCTCTGCCGCGCCGCGAGGGTTACCCTCCAGGTCTCTGATGACGGCCAAGGCTTTAACTCCCGGGCCGTCCCTCCTAACAGTCTGGGGTTGAACATTATGCGGGAGCGCGCCCGGGAAATCGGGGCTTCCCTGGCGATACGGAGTAAGGCAGGCGGGGGCACCACGGTCAGAGCGTCCTGGAATAATCAAACGGGGGAAAAGAAACATGAATGAGAAGAGTCCCATACGCATCTTGCTCGTTGACGACCACGCGGTAGTACGCAGCGGCCTGGGGGCAGTGCTGCTCACCTACGACGATATGGTGCTGGTGGGCGAAGCCGCTAACGGCGAAGAAGCCGTCCGCCTCTGCCGTACGCTCAAGCCGGACGTGGTGCTTATGGACCTGATGATGCCCGTCATGGACGGCGTTACCGCTACCCGCACCATTCATGACAGTCAGCCGGATATCCGCATTATCGCGCTGACCAGTTTCGGGGAGAGGGAACTGGTGGAGGGTGTCCTTAAAGCCGGCGCCACGGGCTACCTCCTTAAGACCGTTTCCGCCGCCGAGCTGATCGAAGCCATCAAAGGAGCCGCGGCCGGCAAGACCACCCTTTCACCGGAAGCCGCCCAGATACTGGTGCAAAACCTCAAGCAGCCGAAAGCGGAGACCCACGACCTTACCGAGCGGGAACAGGAAATACTGGCGCTGATGGTCGACGGTCTGCCCAACCATGACATTGCGGAAAAGCTGGTGGTCAGCCAGTCAACCGTCAAGTTCCACGTGAGCAATATCCTGTCCAAACTGGGCGTTGCCACCCGTACCGAAGCGGTCGCCCTGGCGCTAAAGCACAAGCTGGTGAAGTAAGGGGATTGGGTATAGTTAATTGTTTACAGTTTACAGTTTACAGTTTACAGCTTACAACTTACAACTTACAGCTGCCCCGCTCCTCCCCGATATCCTTCGCTGCGCTTTTCCTATCACTTTGGGAGCAACAAACAAAAACCCTCTCGTTCTCCCTTTAAGAAAGGGAGACGATAGCTCTTAAAGTTAATCGATCAAATTTAGTCCTCACGTTTGTCCCTCTTTCGTGATAAGGGATTAAGGGAGTTTTTACATCCCCCATCTTTGAGATTTGAGCTTTGAGATTTGAGATTTTACTCCTACCTGTCCATTTGGCCAGTAGTCAACCCCTCTTTATTACCAGCCGAAAGTCCCCCCCAACGCAGGATAAAACTGCCGCACGTATGCTTTATAGTAAATACAAGCTTACTTGAGGAGGACACCGACAATGGATAAGAAGAGGACCTGGACGGAATCACTGGCTCGAGCCTGCGCCCGCCGGAAATGGTGGACGGTAGGCATCTGGGGCCTGGCCCTGGTGCTGGCTCTGGTGGCGGTAAGCGCCTGGCTTAGCGGCGCCATGGTCACGGACGCCAAGTTCACCAGCAACCCGGAATCCATGACCGCCCTCAACCTGATGAATGACAGGCTCGGTACATCGAACACGAAGACGTTGGACGAAATGATCATCGTCCGTTCCGATACGCTAACGGTTGACGACCCTGCCTTCACCCAGCAGGTCAATAATATTTATAACGACCTGATGGCGATGGGCAAGGACGTGGCCTTCAGCGGGGCCACATATTACATGACGCAGGCCCCTTCGATGGTCTCCGCCGACCGCCACAGCACCCTGATTACTTTTAAAATGCCCCAGGATAACTACCAGAAAATGACCGATGTATACGCCCTGACCGATAAATATAATACCGGGGCTTTCCAGGTCTATAACACCGGCTCAGCCGCCTTCATGGCCGACGACATGAAACTGGGTGAGAGCACTATGAAGACCGGCGAGACCGTGGGCATCGCAGTAGCCCTTATCGTGCTGGCGCTGGTTTTCGGCGCCATCGCCGCCGCCTTCCTGCCGGTCCTGTTGGGCATCGCCGCTATCGTCGTCGCCCTGGGACTGACGGCAGTCGTCGGCCAAACGATGGACCTGACTTTCATGGTCACCAACATGATTACTATGATGGGCCTGGCTGTGGGCATCGACTACTCCTTGTTCATCCTGACGCGCTTTCGCGAGGAGCGGGCCAAAGGCCTGGAAAAAATCGACGCCATCGGCGCGGCCGGCGCTTCCGCCAGCAAGGCGGTCTTCTTCAGCGGCATGACGGTAATGCTGGCGCTGGTAGGGCTGGTGATGTTCCCGCTCTCGATCTTCATCTCGATGGGCATCGGCTCGCTGCTGGTGGTCTTCGCCGCCATCGTCGCTTCCATGACGCTGCTGCCGGCCCTTTTAAGCATCTTCGGAGACAAGGTAAACTCCTGGAAGATACCCTTTATCCAGCGCTCGCGCAAGGCCCAGCCCGGCGATGAAAATAAAGGCGCCTGGGCCTGGATTACCCGCACGGTGACCCGCGCCCCTGTGGTCAGCTTGCTGCTCACTGTGGCTATCCTGGCGGCGGCCATCGTGCCCTTCTTTGATAAGAAGTCCGGCATGTCCGGCATTTCCTCCACGCCCGATTACCTCCGTTCCAAAGCGGGCTACCTGGTACTGCAGAGAGACTTCCACATGGGGCTCGATTCCCCGACGGAGGTCGTGATTGACGGTAACGTAGCTTCCCCGCAGGTCCAGGCGGACATTGCGGCTCTGCAGGATAAATTGTCCAAAGACAGCGTCTTCGCCGCCGTTAGCGTGGCGCCTTATCCGCAGCTGAACCTGGCGGTGATTTACGCCCGTGTCGCCGGCGATACGATGAGCATCGAGGCCATGGACGCCGTCACCCGGATACGCCAGGACTATATCCCGGCGACTTTTTCCAATACCGGTGTCAAGGCGATGGTCACCGGCGAGTCCGCCTTCATGGTAGACTATAACAGGGTTACCAATAGCTATACGCCGGTCATCTTCATCTTCGTGCTGGCGCTAAGCTTCGTGGTGCTGATGCTGGCTTTCCGCTCTATCGTGATACCGGCCACGGCCATCCTGATGAACCTGCTTTCCGTGGGCGCGGCTTACGGCCTCATCGTCCTGGTCTTCCAGAAGGGCATCGGCGCCGGCATACTGGGCTTCACCCGTGTACAGTTCATCGAGACCTGGCTGCCCCTCTTCCTGTTCGCGGTGCTCTTCGGGCTCTCCATGGACTACCAGGTGTTCCTGCTGAGCCGCGTTCGTGAGCACTATATGCAGCACGGCGATAACACCGCGGCGGTCGGCTTCGGGTTACGCTCGACCGGGCGGCTGATCACCGGCGCGGCCCTCATCATGGTGGCGGTGTTTGGCGGCTTCGCTCTGGGCGATATGGTGATGATGCAGCAGATGGGCTTTGGGCTGGCTATCGCCGTCCTGATCGATTCGACGCTGGTGCGGTGTGTGCTCGTCCCGGCCACGATGAAACTCCTGGGCAAAGCCAACTGGTACCTGCCCAGGTGGCTCAGCTGGCTGCCTAACATCAGCCTCGGCGAGAACGGCCATACCTCTACCACGCAGGAACCCCCCGCCCCGCCTGCCCCGCACAAGAAACTGGTGCTCAACCCGGTGGTGGTTATCGAGGACGACGTTATACCGATGCGAGATAATAAAAATTCTCAGGAGAATGCTTCCTGAGTGTCCCTCCTCCGTAACGGGCAGGCTCCCGTTGGAGCCTGCCCGGGCTTCTTGCCAGAAGTTTTACGGAGTGATACGGATGATGTTAGAATAAGCAAAATGTCGAAAGGAGTGCGGCGATGAATACCCAGAGATTTGATTATACCGATTTTACCCGGCTTAAGATTGAAAACGCGCTCTCCGCAGACATTTTAAGGGCGGATACCTACAGCCTGACCATCGGCGATGACTTCAGCCGCATCAAAGTGGAAAAAAACGGCGACTGGTTGACCATAGGGCGCCGGGGATTGGACTGGATCGCCCTCTTTCATCCCCGCCCCCACATTGTTATCACCATGCCGCAGTTATTCGAGCTGAATCTCTCCGGCGCCTGCCAGTGCAAAGCCATCGGGTTTCAATCGAGTGAGCTTGTCGTCAGGATAAGCGGGGCCAGCCACCTGGAAATAGACCGCTCGTCCGCGGGCAACTTTAAAGTCCATGTTTCCGGCGCCAGCAACATCGCCGGGGGCATTAATTTGAGCGGCGAATTGCTGATGGATGTTTCCGGCGCCAGCCGGGTAGAGCTGGCCGGCAACGGCAGCACCGCGCGGGTTGAGCTTTCCGGCGCCAGCCAGGGCCGATTAAGTAATCTTGCCCTGCTCAAGGCCGATGTTAAGCTTTCCGGCGCCAGCAGCGCCCAGGTAAAAGTGCAGGAAAATCTCGATATTAATTTGAGCGGCGCCTCCCGTCTGGAATACGCCGGCCGGCCGTCGCTTGGAATCATACAGATCAATGGGGCATCCACGCTCCGGCAAAGGTAAACGATAATGAACGCTATAACGTCTCAAGGAAATAAAAACTACACCGGCCTGCTGAACAAATCTTTAGGGATATTCTTCAGCACCGCCTGGCATATTACGCTGCGCCGCCCGTCACAGGCCTGGTACTTCTTCCGCACGGTACAGTGGCAGCGCAAAGCCGCCAGGCGCCGCGCCCAACTGGCGGCGGAAGGCGTTCACGTGCCGCCGATGATTATCTACAGCATCACGGAACGCTGCAACCTCCACTGCAAAGGCTGCTATGCGCAGTCCCTGCACAACCTGACCGACCCTGAAATGGGCCCGGAAAAGATGCGGGACACCATCCGGCAGGCGCGGGAGCTGGGCGTTTCTTTTATGATAATGGCCGGCGGCGAACCACTCGTCCGGCGGGAGATACTGGACATTATCCGCGAATATCGGGACGTGATATTCTTCGTGTTCACCAACGGCACTATGATCGATGCCAAATTGGCCGACAGTTTGAAACGGCTGCCCAACCTGGTGCCCATCATCAGCCTGGAAGGCGGCCGCGCCGAGACCGATTTGCGGCGGGGGAGCGGGGTCTTTCAGAGCCTGACTGGCGTTATCCGCAGGCTCAAGGACCGACATATTTTCTTCGGTACTTCCATCACGCTGACCAGTTCCAACTTCAATGTTATCACCGACCGGCAGTTTATCCGGGATATTCACCGGTCCGGCTGCCGCCTGTTCTTCTTTATCGAGTACACCCCCATCGACGCCGCCACGGCCGCCTGGGAAGTGACGGACGAACAGCGGAAAATCATGGTGGAGAGGGTGGCGGCTTTCCGTAAAGAGTTCCCCGCCCTTTTCGTTAACCTCCCGGACGATGAAAAAGAGTTCGGCGGGTGTTTATCCTCCGGGCGCGGCTTCGTGCACATCAGCGCCCAGGGCAACGTTGAGCCCTGCCCCTTTGCCCCCTATTCCGATACCAACATCAGGGATTTATCGCTTAAGGACGCCCTCCAGTCCAGGTTCCTGGCGGCGGTAAGGGAAAACTCCGACCAGCTCCATGAAGGCTCGGGCGGCTGCGCGCTCTGGCGGGAAAAGGCCTGGCTGCAATCGCTGCTTAACCAGCAGCGTCCAACAACACCTGAAGCCGAGCCCGTCTTAAAACGCTGATTTGACTGCGCTATTCAAACCCGGTTATTTAGCCTAGATTCATTTTTTGCTTATTTCGTCTTTGACGACGTTCTCCTCGACCACCCAGAAACCACCCCCGACATGCTTTAAATCGGTAAACTTATCGGCATCATCACGGATGGGCTTACCCTCTTTGGTTTGTACCCAGGCCATGGCTTTTTTCATCGCGTCCAGGTTGTCATACCACATTTCCACGATGCCGTCCGCTTCGCGCTTTTGCCCATCCCCAACGATGATTTCATTTTGCACGTATTTCCTTAAGCCGGGCCAGATTTTTTTCACTAATGTTGCGTGTTCCTCATGCCAGTACCTGATAAATTCCTCGTGGGTCATGTCGGCTTTCCTATGGGCGACCGCGATGGTCTTGATCATTACAATGCCTCTTTCTGCGTTAAATTTTTTGAATTTCTTACCAGATTACCATGTTCTTTTTACCACTGTAAAGATAGCTGATTTACTTGACACGAATACAAAAATAAGAATATCATCAAAAAAAGGCACCGGTGAATGGCAGCTTTTTAGATTTCTTTTGGTAGTGTTTTCCAAAAATTTTTAGCTTTGACATATTTTTAGCTTAAAGGAGAAATATATGCCCGTAGAGAACGTCAAGCACGGTAAATACGTCGTCGAACTAAAGCCCGGTCACTCGATTTTCAAGCAGGTCACCGCGCCGCAGATAGGCGCCTTCGGGACGAAAGACCTTAACGGTGCCAGTTTCAGCCTGGGCTGGTCCCTCCTGACGGAGCCTTTCCTGATGGTCGCCGAAGCCCACAAGCATGACTTCGACCAGTATATATTTTTCATGGGCGGCGACCCCGGTAAAGTTGACGAATTCGATGCGGAGATAGAGTTCGGCGTCGATAACAAGATGAATGTCATCACCTATCCGGCCTGCATCCGCATTCCCGCCGGCACGATGCACGGGCCGCTGAACGTTAAAAAGGTCAACAAACCCTGCATGTTCATCGATATCGTCATGAACACCGGACCGTCTGTCCGTCCCGTTCCGCCCGATACCAAAACCAAAAAATAAAAATAATAAAGGATGGAAACAAAATGACCAAATATTTACTTTTTGCTTTCAGCGATTGCAAAGACCCGAAGCGCGAAATAGAGTTCAATGACTGGTACGATAATATGCACATGACGGACATGATGGAAGTCCCCGGGTTCATTAAAGCCTCGCGATGGATGAGCGCCGACAACAAGAAAAACGAAATCCGGAAGTACCTGGCGCTTTACGAGCTTGAGACCGATGATCTCGCGGAGTTCAATGCCAAAATGCGTGAGCGGGGCATCAGGACGATGAAAGAGGGCCGCTTTACCGACCTGGCAGTCTTCGACCCCGATAACGTGCCGCGGATATACGTGCAGATAACCCCGGAAAAGAAAGCTAAACCGCCAAAGAAAGCTGCTGCCGCGAAGAAAGCCGCGCCGGCCAAGAAGGCCGCAACTGCAAAGAAAGCGGCACCCGCCAGGAAAGCTAAATCAACCAGGAAAAAATAGGCCGGGTTTCTATTTATCAGGGTTGCGTCAATGACCTTTTGCCGGCAGCGCGATAAGGGCGCTGCCGGGGGCCGTTATCAGGCCGGCCTGGTTTTCCACCCACGTTTCACATTCAACCAGATACTCGCCGTTCTCCACGCGCTTGCTTTTAACTCTGCCTTTAACGAAGTTGCTGTCCCCCATAATGCTGGGGTGGCGCACCTGGCAGGAGAACTTTTTCAGCGTGCCGTCGTCGCCCATCCAATCGGTCAGGAACTGGCCCAGCCAGCAGACGCGCTGCGGGCCGTAGTCGGAGGCGTCTTCCAGCCCGGAGCGTTTCTGCATGGCCTCCCGTGAAAAACCTATTTCGATATTCTCCCTCTTGCGCTCGATGCGCCGCGGCATGCCGGAAACGAAGAGCCCGAAGCGGATAATCTCCATCATGGTGAGCAGGCCCTTCTCCAGCACCGGCGTCATCTCTTCGCCGACGACCACATCCTCCCAGTAGCGCGGCGTGGCACCGCGCCGTTTACGCTCGAAGGCAAGCAGGTCCGGCGATTTCACCTCGAAGCCCGGCTTAGGCTGCCGCTCGATATTGACGGCCTGTCTTTGCGGCGGCACGAAGCGGCAGGTGGTCGTCCGGATAACGCCGACAAGCTCATTTTTCTGGTCGTAATAATACGCTTCCCCGGTGGCGAAGAGCATCGGCCCCAGGGACTTGCTTTCTTTCCTTTCGATGCCGGTGCTTTTAGCATTAATAACGAGAAACTCATCCCCTTCGTGCATGGTGCGATAAAACTCAAGCTCGGCGCCGGCATAAAGAAGACTTAAATTCATCGATGGCGGCTGGCCGGGCGGTGCTAAAGCCGGCGTGCTGCCGTGGCAGACGTTATAGAGAAAAGTGGGCGGGGCGGTAATGCCTTTAAAACGGCTCTTTTTAGCGTAGGCCTCGTTAATCCAGAGCGGGTTGGCGTCTCCCACGGCATCGGCGAAGTTCTTGATGTTGTCCCGCGTAGCGGCAACGGCAAACCGCTGCGAGGTAATATCGTATTCCTTACCAATGCCCGCTTTAAATTGTTTTTCGAATTCATCCAATGTGTTTTTTTGTTCCGGCATTTGAGTCCTTTATTCACAATATCGAGGAGCAGGATTATGTCATTCTGATGTAGGTCAGAATCCACTTCTGGTGTCAAACATTTTATCGAATTTATAACTGGATTCCCGCCTTCGCGGGAATGACGAGTAATTTATTTTACCGATTTGAACTTGGGCAAAGTCACTTCTTCCGTTATATCTTCAAAAACTACTTCCACCGGCATGCCGATGTAAATATCCTTAATATCGCAGCCGACGATATTGGTCATTAGCAATGGCCCTTCCGCCAGCTTCACGTAGGCAACGTTATATGGGATATCGTTGGCCCATGCCGGGTGGAAAGACTGCCAGTAAATACAAAACGTAAAGACCTCCCCCCGCCCGCTCGCCTTTACCCATTGACCGTCTTTTTGAACCACCAGCTCGTGCCGCCGGGCGGCTTCCCAGAACGCCTTATTCGTTTCCGTCACCAGCGGCAGCTGCTTTTTTATCTCCGGCATGTTATCTCCTCAAGATGGTGCAGGTGGCGGCGCTGCCGTTATCCACCATGCCGCCCAGCCCGGTCACCAGGCAAATCTCGGCGTCCTTTATCTGGCAGGCGCCACCCTCGCCGCGCATCTGCTTTATCCCCTCGGTGAGCTGGGTAAACCCCATTAAATAACCCCAGGACAGGCCCGTCCCCGAGGTATTGCTGGGGAAACTCCCGTTCAGCTTAAGATTTCCCGCCGCCACGAAAGCGCCCGCCTCCCCTTTTTTACAGATGCCGTAAGACTCCAGCTGGGAGAGCAGGAAGATGGTAAAAGCGTCGTATATTTCAGCTACGTCGATGTCTTGCAGCGTTATCCCGGCGGTCTTGAAAGCCTGTTCTTTAGCTTTTTCGGCGATAAAACCGTCGAAGTGGTGAATGGCTTCCGGCGCTTTATTAAGCTCCCGCAGGGAGTGATCGACGCCATAGCCCATCACGTAGACCGGCCTCTTTTTACAGTTTTTCGCCCGGTCTTTAGAAGTGATGATCAGGGCGACGGCGCCATCGTTGACGAGGCAAAAGTCCAAAAGGCATAGCGGCTCGACGACCATCCGGGCGTTGAGGTAGTCGTCCAGTGTAATCTTCTTATCGTGCATGATAGCGTCCGGGCGCCGGTTGGCATATTCCCTTAGCGTCACGGCTATCGCACCGAGCTGCTCGCGTTTGAGTCCGTATAAATGCATGTAACGCTGCGCCATGCAGGCGGCGGTCGCCCCCGGGCCGTACCAGCCGTAAGCCCCCGGCGTGCTGAATGGGCTCATCGGCATCATGCCGCCGCCCCGCCGACTGGCCGCACTGGAAGCATAAACGAGGATACAGGTGTGGCAGAGCCCGCTTTCCATCGCGCCGATAGCCATGGCCACCATGTTATTGGCGTAAGAGCCGAGGCTGGCTACCTGCCAGACCAACGAGGCATTAATGCCCATCATCTGCAAAGGCACCGTATCGCTTAAGCCGCCGCCCATGCCCTGCTGGTAGATATAGCCGTCCACATCGGCAGGCTTGAGGCCCGCGTCCGCCAGAGCCAAATTGATGGCCTGCGCCGCCAGTTCGTCCGGGGTCATTTCCGGCACTTTCCCCAGCCTGGTCAGCCCCACCCCCACAAAAGCGTATTTATCTTTAATGGTCATATTCCACCCGTTATTGGTAATAACTAATGCCTAACGATATCATTTCCTCTCCCCTCCGCAGGAGAGGATTAAGGTGAGGGGGATTTAAGATTCACCCTCACCCCTTCGGCTTAGCTCAGGGTATACCTGCCCTCTCCCATCGAGGGAGAGGGTTTTTACTAATCAAAAACCCCTTCTTTTTTCATGATATCATAGTCCGCGGCGGGGATACCGAGGACCTTCTTACAGATATATTCCGTGTGTTCTCCCAGGAAAACCGGGCGGTGCAGTTCCGCTTTAGCATCCGAGAGCGTAAAAGCCGGGGGGTGGAAAAACTTCTGCTTGCCCAGGTAAGGGTGCTCGATTTCGTGGAAGAAATCGTAGGCGGCCAGCTGCGGGTCGGCTTCGGAGTCCTGCGCCGTGGCTACCACGCCCGCCGCCACGCCCTGGTGCTGCAGCAGCGTCATCACCTGCTCGGCGGTGTGTTTTTCCGTCCATTGATTAACGTATCTATCCAGTTCGGCGCTGTTCTTTATCCTGCCGTCCAGCGTGGCGAACTTAATATCTTTCGTCCAGGGCGGGTTTCCCACCACCCGGCAAAAGCTTGTCCACTCCTGGTCCGTTTGCACGGTTATCGCCACCCATCTATCCTCGCCCTGGCACCTATAAGCCCCGTGGGGCGCGGCACAGGGGCTGCTGTTGCCCCTTAAAGCCAGTTCGCGCCCGTTAGCCGAGTAGTCCAGCACCAGCGGCGCAAGGTAGTTGATGCCGGACTCTATCTGCGACTGGTCGATGCACTGCCCTTCGCCGGTGCGCTGCTGATAGTCGATAGCCGCCATCAGCGCCAGCCCGCCGAAAAGCGGCGAAAGATGGTCGGTATAAAAGGAGGAGATAGGTACCGGTAACCTGTCCGGCCAGCCGGTGATGGTATAAAAACCTGTCAGGCTGGTGACCGTTTGTCCGTAGCCGGGCTGGCTCGCCATCGAGCCGGTATGTCCGTAGCCGTTGGTTCGCTGCATGATGAGCCTGGGGTTGATTTTATGTAAATCTTCCCAGCCCAGCCCCCATTTTTCCAGCGTACCCATGGTAAAGCTTTCCACGAAGACATCCGCCCATTTAGCCAGTTTTTTAAATATCTCCACGGCTTTGGGATTGTTTAGATTCAGGCTCATTCCGTACTTTTTTACGGGATGGGTCACGGCGAACGCCGGCCCGAACTCGAGGCGTTTGCGGGGGTCTTTAAGCTCCTCGGCGTGTTTTTCCAATGCTTTGGGGTTGATATTGCCGCCCTGCCGGGTCACATCGGGCCGCAGCCCGCTTTCTATCCGCACCACCATCGCCCCGTAATACGCCAGGAAATTACCCTGGAACGGCCCCACGCCGCCCCAGGTAAAGTCCAGCACCTTCAGCCCCTGGAAAGGTCGTTTTTCTTCTGCCACTAATTATCTCCGCAAAGCCCTAAATAATCCGCCGCTGCTTTAGATTGACGATGTCCTCGGCGGACATTTTCATTTCATCTTGATAAATTTCCCCGTTATGCTCCCCGATGAGCGGAGCGCGGAACCGTACGCCGCAGTCGCCCACGCCCGGCTTGACGAAGCCGCCGGGATAAGTGATTTTCGTACCCAGTTCCGGGTGGTCGATTTCCCGCCAGTAGTTCCTCTCTTTGAACAGCGGGAATTCCAGCAGGTCTTTGGGGGCCAGGACCGGCGTCAGCTGGATGCGGTATTGCATGGCACCTTCATGCAGCTCCATCTTGGTATGTTTCATGAAGAATGTCTCCAGCGTGCCACGTATCTGCTTTACCTCTTCCATGGTGTACTTGTTCCAGCCTTCTTTCGCCCAGTCCCAGGTGCCCAGCAGACCGGGATCGACGCCGGAGTCCCTAATCCACTGCACCAGCGACTCGTTGTGCTTGATGAAGTTGGGGCCGACCCAGAAGAAAAAGGCGATACTACCGTCCTTGCACGGCCAGAGCAGGGGTATCTTGACCGTCCCGTCTTTAGCAAAAATCCTCATGCGCTCGCGGCCTTCGCGGGAGACGTTGATTTTTTGCAGCGCCCAGGGCACTTTGGTCTCGATGGAAATAGCGAAGCACAGCCCCTGGTGGGATACCGCGTCCACCGTTTGTCCCCTCCCGGTCAGGCGGCGCTGGGCTAAAGCCACCATCGTGCCGATGGCGCCGTTCATCGCGCCGATGAGGTGGGCGTGGGAGTAGCTGGGGGCTAAAGGCGGCCGGTCCGGCTCGCCGGTGATGTACATATAGCCGGAAAGCGCCCAGACGGCCAGGTCGCGGTCATTGTAATCGCGGTACGGGCCTTTCTGCCCGAAACCGCTGATGGAGGTAAGGATTATCCCCGGGTTGATTTGGCTTAAAACACTATAGCCCAGCCCGATTTTATCCAGGTAACCCGGAGCGAACGACTCGATAACGACATCCGCCGTTTTTACTAGCCGCTTAAAGATTTCCCGCCCGTCCGCCGTCTCGATATCCAGCGTGATGCTTTTTTTATTGGCGTTAAAAGCGAACCAGTAGAGGCTTTTTTCCGGGTCCGCCTGGTCGTGGTAAAAGGGGGCTTTGTTGCGGTCCGGCTCCCCGCCCGGCTTTTCTATCTTAATTACGTCAGCCCCGAAGTCGCCGAGGGCTTTGCCGCAGAGAAAGCCTTTTTCGTTGGTCAAATCAAGCACGCGATAGCTTGAGAGCATTAATTATCCTTTTTTGCATTTAGTAAATCACCGCTCATGGTTCGACAGGCTCACCATGAGCGGAAAAAATATTTTTAGAATTATTCCCCAGTTCTTGCCCCTACTCGAACATGATGATATTGCGCAGGGCCTCTCCCTTTTTCAGCGACTCAATGGCTTCGTTGATACGCGAAAGCGGGTAGTGCCCGGAAATGAGCTCATCCAGCTTCAGCTTGCCGGCCTGATAAAGCGATATCAGGAAGGGAATATCGATGCTGGAGCGTATCGAGCCGCCGCCGGCGGCCGTCATCATTTTTTCCGTGAAAATAAAATCGAACGGAGTAAAACTGGCGAGGGTGCCCTGCGCCAGCCCGACGATGACCGTCATGCCCATGACCCCGGTCATGTCGAAGCCCTGCCGTATCGATTCCACCCTGCCGACGGTCACGAAAGCATAGTCCGCGCCGCGGCCGCTGGTCATTTCCGTCACTGCTTTGACCGGGTCCTTCTCTTTTTTCAGGTTGACCGTATGCGTCGCCCCGAATTTTTTGGCTGTCTCCAGCTTGCTGTCCAGAATATCCACCGCGATAATGGGGTAAGCCCCGGAAAAAGCCGCGCCCTGTATAGAGTTGAGACCGACGCCTCCGGTGCCGATGACCACTACGCTGCTCATCGCCGGGACTTTGGCGCGGTTGACCACCGCCCCGAAACCGGACGTGACGCCACAGGCGATCAAACAGGCGCGGTCGAGCGGCATGTCTTTAGGGATTTTAGTGACCAGCTCCTGCGGCACGGTGGTGTATTCCACAAAGCCGCCGACGGGCCCGGCCATCAGCGTCAGGTACTGGCCCTTCTTGTTTTTGTGCTTGGGTTTCATGTAGGCGCCCCGCTCGATACAGTAGTGAGGTTTGCCGATGGTGCAGTAATAGCAATGACCGCAGCCGGAGGTTACCGTGCCGATGACAACGGGGTCGCCGACCTGGCATTTGGTAACGCCCTCGCCGACTTCAACGACATGGCCGGCGGTCTCATGACCGGCCAGTCCGGGGAGTTGGGAGGGGATTTCCCCGGTGATAAAGTGCAGATCGCTATGGCAGACGGCCGTGGCCGCCACCTTTACCTTGACCTCCCTTTTGCCCGGGTCGGCCACGGTCACGCCGTCTTCGACGACCAGGGGTTTATTAACTTCGTAGCAGATTGCCGCTTTCATCGCTTTATACCTCTTCTATTAGAATTTTTACCTTCTATTCGAACATGATAACGTTGCGCAGGCCTTCGCCTTTCTCCGTCAGGGCCATAGCCTCGTTGATTTTGGAGAGCGGGAAACGCCCGGTGACCAGCTCATCCAGTTTGAGCTTGCCGGACTGGTACATCGTTACCAGGTTAGGGATATCTATTTTCAGGTTCGTGGCGCCCATGAACCCGCCGATGAGGTTCTTCTCGGAAGGTATCATTTCCAGCGGGGAAAAGCTTAGCTGGTCGCGGTAGTTGGGCAGCCCGATGAGCACGGTCGTGCCGCGTTGCCCGGTGAAGGACATGCCCTGCTTGATGGCGCCGACGCTGCCCACGGTCACGAAAACGTAGTCCGCCCCCCGTCCACTCGTCAGCTTCAGTATTTCCTCGTTAGCTTTGGCGTTTTTAGCGTTGACCATGTGCGTGGCCCCGAAGTCCATCGCCATCTTCAGCTTGTTCTCCAGCACATCCACTGCGATAATGGGGTAAGCGCCCACGTAGGCGGCGCCCTGGATGGAGTTGATGCCCACCCCGCCCGCGCCCATCACCACGACGCTCTGGAACGGCCGTACCTTGGCGCGGAAGACGACCCCGCCGAAACCCGTAATCACACCGCAGGCAAGCAGCGAGGCGCTGTCCAGCGGCATATCTTTGGGCAGACTAACTACCTGCGATTCATCGACTATGACGTATTCAGCAAAGCCGCCCACGTTGCCTTTGAGTCCCAGCGGCTGCCCCTTCTTGTTTTTCACCCGCGGCTCTTTTGGCGGGTCGAAGCGGTGCTCGCAGAGGTGCGGCAGGCCGGTAACGCAGTAATAGCACTTGCCGCAGTGCGCCAGCAGTGAGACGACCACCGGGTCGCCTACTTTCACCGATGTTACATTCGCGCCGATTTTCTCAACATATCCCGCCGTCTCGTGCCCGCCGATAAAAAGCGGCGCCCCGGGCATCTCCCCCTTCCAGTCGTGGATATCGCTGTGGCAGATGGCCGTGACCGCCACGCGGATCTTCACGTCTCCCTTGCCCGGCTCGGCGAGCTCCACATCTTCCACCACCACCGGTTTATTGAACTCATAGCAAACGGCAGCTTTCATGATAACCTCCTCGTAAATAAACAATCAATACTATATTCTTTCGCCATATTATTTCATTTGAATTATGTATATTGATTATTGTTTGGAATTTGTATCTTGTATCTTGGTTATTGTTAAGATTTTCTCTAGTAAGAGGCTATAACATTGACCCCGTATAAGTCAAACTCGGGCTGAAGCTCGGAATTATATCAATAACAGGAATTTTCTTGGTTTATATCTCAATTCTCTGATATACTTTTACCACAAACGCTGTTGCTTGCCCGGGGTTTTAAGATGAGTGAATTCGGTTATGCCGGAAAAATACTGACATTCGACCTTTCCCGCGGAAAGTCCGCCGAACTGGCAACGTCAGATTATGCCGGGCGTTTCCTCGGCGGACGGGGCATCGCGGCCCGGCTTTTTTACGACCTGGTGCCGCCGGAGACCGGCGCGCTGGAGCCGGGTAACTGCCTGGTTTGCGCCACCGGCCCGGTGACGGGTTTTTTCGGGCTGGCGGGGTGCCGCTGGGTGATTTGTGGCAAGTCCCCCCTCCACACCCCGCAGGCTTTTTCTTACGGCAACCTCGGCGGCAAATGGGGCTCTGCGCTAAAGTATTCGGGCTATGATGCCCTCGCCGTCACCGGCAAGGCGGAAAAACCGGTCTATCTCTTTATCCATGACGACATCGTGGAAACCAGGGATGCTGCGGCACTCTGGGGGCTATCTTCTTTCGAGGCTATGGACAGGGTTACGGCGGAGGTAGGCAAAAGCGCCAGTATCCTGGCCATTGGTCCGGCGGCGGAAAATATGGTGGTCTTTGCCACCGCCCTCGCCGATGCCGGCGCCTCCGTTTCCGGCGGCCTGGGCGCGGTAATGGGCTCGAAGAATCTCAAGGCTATCGCCGTGGCGGGGAACCAAAGACCGGTGGCCGCCCGCCCGGAAAAGCTTAAGGAAATAACAGACCTCGTCCGGCGGACAAGGGCCGCCACCTTCGATGCTCCCTCACCATGGGCCGTTCCCGGCCTCACCCGGCCGGAATATTGCTACGGGTGCGGCGTGGGCTGCTCCCGCCAGTCCTATAAAATGGAGGACGGGCGACGCTATAAGTCTTTCTGCCAGGCGTCCGGCATTTACACGATGGCGGCGATGCAGTACTACGGTAAGCCCAACGACGTGCCGCTAAAGGCCGTCCGGCTCTGCGATGGCTACGGGCTGGATTCCGCGGTCATGGCGCCGCTAATTTCCTGGCTGATTACCTGCTACCGGGAGGGGCTATTGAGTGAAGAACAGGCCGGTCTGCCTCTATCTAAAGCCGGCAGCGCCGAGTTTATCGAGGCGCTTACGCATAAAATATCCTTCCGCGAAGGCTTCGGCGATGCTTTAGCGGACGGAACATTATCCGCCGCAGCGACGCTCGGCGAAAAAGCTCAAGAGCTGACCACCCGTTTTGTGGCCACGCCCACCAGCGAGACCAAGGACTACGACCCGCGGCTGATTTTGACCACGGCCCTGATGCTGGCCACCGAGCCGCGGCGTCCCATCAGCCAGCTTCACGGCGTCAGCGGCAATATCCTGATTTCCTGGTGCTCTTGGGCGCGGCAGCTGGAAGGCGCTTTCTTTTCCACCGACGACCTCCGCCTGGCCGCGCAAAGGTTCTGGGGCGGGGAAAAAGCGGTGGACTTTTCCACCTGCGAAGGTAAAGCGCTGGCCGCTAAAAAGGCGCAGGACCGCTCCTACGCGCAGGAAAGCCTCGTCCTGTGTGACGTCCACTGGCCGATGATGGTCACCTCGGCGAACTACGCCGGCGGGCATGTCGGCGACCCCTCTATCGAAAGTAAAATTCTCTCCGCCGTCACCGGCAGGGATACCACGGAAGATGAGCTGTGCCGCACCGGCGAGAGGATCTTTAACCTGGTGCGGGCGGTGCAGTTAAGACAGGGGTGGGGCGGCCGAGACGGCGACCGCCTTCTGGAGTACTTTTTCACCCATCCCATCCAGCGGGGGGAGGTCTTTTTCAACCCGGATGCCGTGATGCCGGGGCCGGACGGTAAGATTATCTCCCGGCTGGGCGCCGTGCTCGACCGTAACGAGTTTGAAAAGATGAAGACGGACTATTACCGGCTGCGGGGCTGGGATACGACGACCGGGTTGCCCACCCTCGATAAACTCAATGACCTGGGGCTGGGTGATATCGCCGCCGATTTAAAAAAGCGCCGCCTGCTGGCAGAAAAATAGTACCTGCCTAGTGGCGAATCATAATCTGGAAAGAGACGCCTACGCCCGCCGCTTCCGCATGCGGTTTGTTTATCCAGCTGATGTTGGCTTTAGCATAGCCGCCGGTCGCTTCCAGGTTATGCGCGAACTGTACCACCGGCGCCGCGGTACCGGCGTCCCCGGCAATCGATATCGCCTGTGCGTCAATGCTGATTGATGTGTAGGATACCCCCACAGGCAGGGCCTTGATGATGAAGGTGATATCGCTGACAAAGTCCGGCCTGGCCAATATGGCCTGGTTGGCGGTAACTGTCTTCTGGGTATTCGCCTGCAGCTCGCTGATGCTGTCTTCGAGCGCTTTGGCGTCATTCGCCCTGGCCAGCGCCTGATTGTATTGGGCGTTCGCCTGCGTCAGTTCCGCCTGCACCTGCGCCAGGCTGGTATGTAAATCGCTCCGGGAGTTGTAGAAGGGTATCATCGCGCCGATGCCAACGACGACCGCCAGCGGCACAGCCAGCCGGGGTAGGATATTTCCCTTTTTTTCATGCGTTTTACGTTCCCTGGCGATGTTCCCCAGATTGATCTGGTGACCCGGAGCGATGTCCCCGGCCGCGTCCCTGACCGTTACCGTATTAACCAGCGCGGCGCCGGTGTTGGCGGCGTATTCGTGCAGGGATAAACCGGAAAAAACGCCGGGCCCGACCGTCAATAGCTCCACCGGATACGCAACTTCTTCCTGGAAGAGTTTCACCGCCCGGCTGTCGCTCGCCAGCTCTCCTGTTAGCAGAACTTTTACCGTTTCCGGCAGCGGCTGCCGGGTATGCGTGCCGTTGTAAAACTCCACCATCTTGTTAAAGCCGCCGGTAATTTGCCGTACTTCATCCTGCCAATCGGCTTCCGGCCCCAGCGCCGGCACGACCTGCATCGCCACCGGCACGCCTTCCGCCACGATGACGATGTTAGAATAATCTTTTTCCAGGTCGGCGATGACGGCATCCTTCTGTTTGACCAGTCTGGCAATAGCCAGGGGCTGCAAGTCCAGGAAAGACGGACGGATGCCGGCCTTTAAAAGCACCGCCATCAGATTGTCTACTAGCTGCCGCGAGATCCCGCTGACCAGAACCTGCCATTCGTCACTATTGCCGGACGGGTAAGCCTGCCAGGCAAGGTACATTTCTGCCGGGTCGATTGGCATTTCCCGGCGCGCCATTCTCGAAAGCGCCTCGATGAAGGCCTCCGGCTCCATTTTGGGAAGGGTGAACAGCCGGTAGGAGAAAGGCAGACCATTGACGCTGATGATGACACCGCTGCCGGAGAGCTTTTGCGCGTCAAAAAGAGATTTTAGCTGTCCGGTGATGTTTTCCGGCTGTAAAACCGACCCGTTCTTGATGGTACCGGCCGGCGGCACACTCCCGTGCTTTACGGCCTCGCCTCCCTTGAGCACGAGGTATTTAATGGCGCTGGAGCAGATATTTAAAGTAGTAATGGTCATGACGTCGCCTCTTCACCCGCCGGGGAAGCAACATACACGGCGATGCTTAAAGTCAGCGTTACCTGCGTGCCGCTTTCCGCCCGCGCAAAGTCCGTTCCCTCGATTTTATCCACGTTGCAGTCGGTAATCTTCAACGTGGGGAATTCACTCCCCTGCAAACTGTTCATGAAAGCCATGGCGTTTTCCAGGCTGCCGGAGACGGTCACGGAAAAGTCGTAGGCCACATAAGACTGGCCGGAGCCCGGCGGCGCGGCCCCCTGTGATGCCACCGGCACCGCCTGCACCTGGCACTTATCGGCCGTATCGATGATGTAGCCGATAATATCATTCGCATTAACGTCGCCGGGCAGGGCTTTTTGGGCCTTGGCCAGCGCGGCTTTAGCGGCCGCCAGCCTGGCATCGAGGTCGGTGGCCGGGGCCGGTACTTGCTGTGTTTTCTGGTTTACCTGGCTGACCTCATTCTTTAAACTATCTATCTGCGTCCGTTTACCCTGGTTATTCTGCCACATCAATATGTTAACCACGATAACCGCCACGAGCACGATAACCCCAAGAGAGGTTAGCCCGAATCGCCATTTTTTATTGCTGCCGCTGGTGTTCGCCATTTTTTTCCTTTGCCCGAAATCTAGAGAATATTCCACGATAAAATTTTCACCACACCGCCATCGGTGGTAACCGCCGCTTTGATGATGCGGTCTCCCGATGTCACCGTGATGGCATAGCCGTGCACGCTTTCGATATCGACATTATCGATGTAAAAATAGTCCGTGGCGTGTTTCATGCCGGCCAC
Organism: Dehalococcoidales bacterium; assembly: GCA_050018395.1. Lineage (GTDB taxonomy): Bacteria > Chloroflexota > Dehalococcoidia > Dehalococcoidales > RBG-16-60-22 > RBG-13-51-18. The sequence continues at coordinate 31,934 of JBEKAC010000009.1, read as the reverse complement.
AAAGCTGACCCAGAAAGTATCGGTTAAAGTATAAGGCGATAGATCGATATCGTAGTAATGGTACGTATTATCATCATATGACCTGTCCCAGGTATAAACCGTCGTCCATGTAGAGCCGTTGCTACTGATGCGGGCAAGCGCCGTTGAATTCCCCTCGAAGTCGTTGATCTTCGCCCGGAATTGCAGGCGGACGACGCCCTGCTTGGAGAGGTCGACCGGCCTGGCGGCATACCCGTCCCCGCTTTGCAGCAGCAGGTGATAGTTGCCCTGGTAGGGAGTTCCAGAGGTGGTCACGCTGGAACTCCCCGAGTGCGTCCAGTTGGCCGACCAGCCGGTGCCGCCCGCCCACCCCCCGCTTTCGAAAGTATCGGCGGCGATACTTTTATAAGTGCCCACCTCCCACACGATGTCCAGGTCATCCACGTAGAAATAATCGCCGGTGCTGTTCATGTTAGCTTTAAAGGCTATCCAGAACGCGCTGGTGAAACTGTAAGCAGTTAAATTTATATCGAAATAGTGATAAGCGTTATCGCTTTCGGCGGGCGTCCAGCTATAAGCCGTTTTCCAGCCGGTGCCGTCGCTGCTGACGAGGCAGACGGCGCTATCGGCGGATTCGAAGGAATTTACCTTGGCCCGAAAGCGCAGATGGGCACTGACCTGTTTGGAAAGGTCTAAAGACCGTTTGACATAGCCGTCCGCGCTTTGCAGCAGCAGGTGGTAGGCGCCCTCGTAAGGCGTACCGGATGACGTGACGCTGGCCGTCCCGGTGTGAGTCCAGTCGCCCAACCAGCCGCTGCCGCCCACCCATCCCCCGCTGTTAAAGTCATCGACGGCGATGGTTTCCCAGCAGTTGCTGATTTTTACACTGGTCGTCAGCCCGTTGACAGGCTGCGGCAGGGTGTAGCTCACCGTGTCGCCAGCGGTGGACAGGTTGCTGGGAGTCCCGTTGGCGGCAAATGTTCCTAAGACCTGCCTGTCGCTGGCGGCAAATGCGCCCAAGGCCTGCCTATCTCTCGCGGCAGCTTCACTCTGGGTTCCGCCACCCCCGGTCAGGCTCCAGATGGCGTACTCGACGCCGGCGTCCGCCGCATATTGCGCACTTATTTCCTGCCCGTAAGTCCTGGAGCCGATCAAGCTGGCGCTAGTGTGCCCCAGGAAAGGCGGTATCACCAAAGCGCCGACCATGACAACTATCATGACGATGGGCAGAGCGTATCCTTTTTCCCTGTTTTTCTTCACGGCTACTATCCTGTCGGCCTCATCGCTATCTCGTAGGTCTGGTTCTCACTGACGGACCATCGGCTGCCCGGGGCGGCGGTGACATTCATCGTAATCGTGCGTCCCTGCACGGAAAAATCAACATAGGCGATATACTGTGCCACCGTCCGCGTAATGTTATCACCGGTACGCTGTAAATTACTGCCAGACAGCGTGTAAGTGACGGTAGAATTATCGGTCAGCATCAGCGTCAGGCTGCCGCCGCCGGTAGCCGAATCCGCCGCCTGCCCGTCCAGGCTGACCCAGTGGGCCGCGCTCTGGAGGGCGTGCAGAGCATCTACATGGGCATTCCCTTGTTCCGGCACGGTAACTACCTGTTTGACTGCCAGCCCCGTCACCGCCGCGATGCAGCCGGTTATCGCGATGGCGATCAGCGTCTCGACTAAAGTATATCCCCGCTCTCCTTTCATCGGTTTACCTTAAAATCAACCACGCTCATGATAATCGAGCCGTTAAGCGTGACATTGGCGGTAATCTGCTGGATATCGCTGTCTCCGCCCGGCACCCCATCCACCGCAACGATGACGCCATAACCGTCCGGAGCGCTTACCGCAGCATATGAAGCGGCGTAAGGGGCATTTTTAGTATATTCCATCTGCGACCTTACCAGGCTCTGAGCGACGACCTCGTGGTCGTTCTCCTGTACCGCCAGCGCCCCCCCGGATAGCGATAAAATCATGGTCAGTACGCCTCCTCCCAGTATCGCCACCGCCACCAGTGCTTCGACCAGCGTAACGCCGCTCTCGCCATTTGCCTTGAATAACCTGCTTAGCCGCTTTTTCCATTTCCGCATGATGTATCCGCCTGTGCTTAGTGCACCGTCCGGTAAATCGAATACATCGGTGTGATAATCGCCACACCGATAAGCGCGATAATGAGACCGACGAAGATAATCGAGGCGGGTTCGATCATGCCGAGCAGCCGCTGCACCCGCATGTCCAGCCGTTTTTCATAATAGTCCGCCATCGTCGCGAAGGAGGACTGCAAAGTGCCGGTCTTCTCGCCGATGGAGACCATGTCCACCAGCAGCCTGGGGAATATCTTCGCTTTAGACATCGGCTGTGACAGGCCCTTGCCTTTTATGACCTCCTGCCGCATCTCGATAAAGACCTGCTTGATGATGTTGCTATCGATGGTGCCGCTGATGGTCTCCAAAGCCTGCGGCAGCGTCAGGCCGGCCTCGATAAGCATGGCGCTGCTGCGGCAAAAACGGCAGATGTTGCGCATGATGATGATGTTGCCGATAACGGGTAGCTTCAACGATGTCACATCGATGAGTCGCTTCACCGCCGGCTGTTTCCTTAAAAACCACAACGCCAGCGCTAAAGCGACGAGCGCCGCCAGGACGTGAAACTTGTAATTGACGATAAAGTTGGCCACGGCGATGAGCATGCGCGTGGGCAGCGGCAGCGGCACGTTGAGCGATGTGAAAAGGTTGACCAGGGACGGCACCGCCACCGTAGCCACCACGATGATAACGATAAACGCCATCGTGAAAAGGAACGCGGGGTAAGACAGCATACGCCGGACGTGGTTGCTCGTGCTGGTTTCTTTTTCCATGTAGCCGGCCACCATGCGCAGGCCGTCCGTCAGGTTACCGGACTTTTCGCTCACTTTGATGACCTGGCAATAATGACTGGATATCAAACGCGGGTAGCGCGTTAACGCGTGGGAAAAGGAGGTGCCACCGGCCACATCCTGCCCCAGCCGCGCAATGATGGCCTTCATGCCGGTTTTAGGTGCCTGTTCCGCCAGGATACCCAATGCCTGAACAAAGGGCATGCGGGAATCGATTAATGTTGCCAGCTGGTTGAAAAAATCGATGATATCGGGCTTGGTGACGTTGCGGAAACCAGAAAACAAACCCCGGAAAGAGTAGCCGGAGAGAGTTTTTTTCAGCGTCAGTACCTGGTGATAGCCGGCGTCGCGTAAAAGGCTTTCCGCCGCTTCCTCGCTGGAAGCGTCGATGGTGCCTTCCACAATCTTTCTGTCGAACGTATAGGCTTGATACTGGTACATGCTATATTCTCCGACTCGCCGGATAAATCGTTAGCCAAGGGTGAATACACTGTTCATCACTTCCTCAAAAGTGGTGACTCCTTCTTTGATTTTCAGCATCCCGTCCCGCTTCATGGTATATATCCCCCCGCGGAATGCCTGTTCTCTCAATTCGCCGACTGGGGCGTTACTGACCAGTTTTTTCTGTATCTCCTCGCTGATGACCAGCATCTCGAAGACGCCGATCCGGCCGTGGTAGCCGGTATTGGCGCAGAGATGGCAGCCGGTCCCTTTATAAACAGTAGTCAGTTCCTGGGACATTTCTCGGGCGTAGAGCTCCCGCTCTATGGCCGATGGCACCGCGGCCGTTTTACAGTTGGTACAGATGCGGCGTACCATCCGCTGCGCTACCGCCCCGATAAGCGTGGCAGAGACCATGGCCGGTTCCACTCCCAGGTTAATCAGGCGCGATATCATGCTGACGGCGTCGTTGGCGTGGATGGAGGAAAACACGAGGTGCCCGGTCATGGCGGCATGGACGGCGGTGACGGCTGTTTCCTGGTCGCGGATTTCTCCCACCAGAATCACGTCCGGGTCCTGCCGCAGCATGGCGCGCAACCCGCCGGCGAAGGTAATCCCCGCTTTGGGGTCTACCTGGGCCTGGCTGATATCCGCGAACTGGTATTCCACCGGGTCCTCGATAGTCATGATGTTGTGACGGTTGCGGTCGATTTCATTGATGGATGTATAGAGCGTGGTCGTCTTACCGGAGCCGGTCGGCCCGCCCACCAGTATTATCCCGAAGGGATAGCCCAGCAGCGCTTTGTATTTTTCCAGCATCGGCGGTAAAAAACCCAGTTCCGGCAGCGTAAATAAAGAGATGGACTTGTCCAGAAGACGCAGGGTAATCCGCTCGCCGTAGATGGTGTCCGTGGTGGCGACGCGGATATCGATGTGTCTATCCCCGATGTCCACCGAAAACTGCCCGTCCTGCGGCTGCTTGGAGCGGGTTACGTCCATTTCCGCCAGGATTTTAATGCGGGAAGCCAGCTCCGCGTGAGTGCGGATGGGCAGGGAGTTCATATCATGCAGTATCCCGTCGATGCGGTAGCGGATACGCAGCCGGTTTTCCTGCGGCTCCAGGTGTATATCCGAAGCCCGGTCGTGCACCGCCTGCTGGATAAGGAGGTCCAGGCTTTCCGTGATGGGCGTCTCGACTGTAAAACCGGGCGATTTTTCCCGGTCACCGGGCGATGCCGGCTGTAAGGCGCCGACCTTCTCCTGGATTTCCTCCGTCGCCCGGTAGTAAATATCGATGGCTTTCCTGATGTCCGCCGCGTTGGCGAAAGCCACCTGGATTTTCATATTGGTGCGGGTAAAAATATCGTTGACGGTAATGTAATCATCGGGGTCGGCCATCACCACCATCAACGCGTCGCCCACGATTTGCAGCGGAATGAGCGTGTTTTTCCGGGCCAGCTCTTCCGGGATGAGCGCCAGCGCTTCCGGCTGGATGACGTGCGTCTTGAGGTCGATGAGCGGCACGTTCCACATGATGCTCAAAAAAGACGCCAGCTCCTCGACCTGGATAAAGCCCAGGCTTACCAGGGCTTCGCTCAGCTTGCCGCCTCGTTCCCGCTGCGTTTCCCGGGCACGCAGCAGTTCATCCGCGGTGATGATTTGCATCTGCACCAGGGCTTCGCCCAGCGAGGTCTTGGGTCGGCTATTGGTAATCGTCAATACTTTTTCTCCATCGAAGGAATTACTCTGCCGGCCGGGGGCAGTTCCGCTTTCGCGTAGCTGTAGCCGGTGATAAACCTGGCCAGCATCTTGATGTCCTGCGAGAATTTATGGCCGGGATTGGACTGGATGAACGTCTGGCTGTCCAGGAAGAACAGCTGGTTTATCTCCGGCGTGAAAGAAATCACCCCTGCCAACACAATGCCCAGATTGGCTTCAATGTAGGGTTTGACGTTGCTTAGCGTCAGGCCGGGGAATTCACCATCGGCGTCGACCAGCACCGCCGTAATCTCGTCCAGTTTCAAGCCCAGGAAACGGAACAGCGTCACGGCGTGCTGTATTTCGGCGATGTTGACCAGGCGGTAGTCGCTCATAATGACCGTCAGCCCGCTGCTTTTTAGTATGGAGGCGGTAAAGGTAGTGGGCTGCAGCGGCAGGTCGATGAGGGTGTAATCGTTGCTTTTACAGACTTTCTGTATCAGGCCGGGACCGCCGGCTGCTTCATCGTTTATGTTGGTCACCGCGTCGAGGTGCAGCAGGCGGATGCCGGAAGGCAATACTTCATAGCCCGGCTCGGGGCTATTCCGGGTCGTTTCCGTTTCCAGTACCACTTTGGGACCATGTTTGGCATATGCTCCGTTACTTTTTCGCCCCTTCTGGCTGCGGGGGATGTCCACCAGCGTGACCTGTTTGCCCTGTTCGAGCAGGGCCGCCGCCAGGTTGACCAGTATCATGGTCGTGCCCGGAACCTCATGGCAGCTAACGATGGCGACGGTCTTGGGCTGGCCGATAGCTCTTTTCCCCATGAGGTTTTCCACGCGGCTGATAATTTCCGATGGCGGAGCCGGCTTGCAGATATAATCGTCCGCCCCGGCGCGGAACCCGGTGTTGATATCCTCTTTCTGTATCTTGGCGGAAATCACCAGGATGGGTATCTTGGCTGTTTGCGAACCGGCGCGCAGCCGCTTGCACACTTCAAAACCGTCGATGCCCGGCAACATGATATCCAGGATAATCAGGTCCGGCTCTTCTTTCTGGGCCGTAATGATGCCTTCGAGCCCGTTGCGGGTCGTCAGCACCTGATAGCCGCGCTGTTTGAGCGTATATTCAATTAACCGCATCGCGGTAGGGTCGTCTTCGATGATTAAAAGCTTGCCGACCATGAGCCTCCACTCTGCGTTTCTTGTGTGTCTATTTTACGGGCGCGGGGAGAGGTAAAGTGAAGCTGAATGTGCTGCCTTTACCCTCCTTGCTGTCCGCCCAGATGTTACCGCCGTGCGCTTCGATGATCTGCCGGCAGATATAGAGGCCCAGCCCCTCCCCGTGCCGCTCATCCGGGCTCTTCGGCCCACGGGAGCCGCTGAAAAGATGGGGGATTTCGGCTTCGGCGATGCCGCTGCCGCGGTCGGTGACCTGGACCAGCAGCTCGTCATTGAGGACGCCGGCTTCTACGGTAATAACACTGTCTTTGGGGCTGAATTTAATGGCGTTGGTCAGCAGGTTGATGATCACCTGCTTGATGCGTAATGGATCGGCCACAATTTCCGGCAGCGCAGAGGAAAAATTATACTTGATCAGATTTTTTTTTTGCTGGGCGATCCCCTGTACGCCGTCAATCGCCTGCTCGATCAGCTGCTGCGAGGAAACCGTTTCTTTATTTGTATCGAAAGGCGAAGCCTGGTGGCGTAATAGACCGGAAAGGTCATCAATCAGCCGGTTGAGGCTTTCGCTCTGCTGGACCATCAGGGAGAGGAACTCTTTCTGTGTCGTGCTGTCGCCGACATTGTCTTCCAGCATTAGCTTGGCAAAGCCGGATATGGAGTGTAGCGGGGTCCGCATTTCATGCAGCACCGTGGCCACATAGCTGGGGTCCAGCTTTTCCGCCTGTCCCGGTGCTTCCTTGCCCGCCCCCTGCCTCGGGGACGGCGCTTTATCATTGAAACTACCGGCCTGCTCCAGGTCCTGCCTGGCCTGGGACATTTCTTTCCTGGTCATGTTAATGATGTCTTGCTTGGCCTGCATCATCGCTTCGTTGGCCTGGAGGATGGTGGCTTCCGCTTCGGCGCTGGCCTTGCGGCTGTCTTCCTGCGCCTGGCTGATTACCTCGTTTACGGATTGCCTGGCACGTTCCGCCTCTTCCCGGGCTTTGCGGGTCTCTTCTTTGGCCAGGAAGATGGCTTCTTCGCCGGCTTTTTTCATGGTTTCCGCTTCCGCTTTAGCCAGGTTGCTCTCTTCGCGCGCCTTGGCGATGGCTTCATAGGCAGACTTTTTAGCGGCATCCGCGTCTTCTCTTATTTTCTTAATCTCGTCACAGAACCTATCGTAGGCCTGTTTTTCCGCCACGACGCTGGCTTCCTGTATCTTTTTCTTGGCCACTTCCATGTTTTCCTGCGCCAACTTGGTTTCCAGCGATGCGCGGTTAATGGCTTCCATGGCCTGGCGGCGCACGGCTTCCCCTTCTTCTTTGGCTGTTTTCGATTCGTCCTGCGCCTGCTTCACTATTATCTGCGCCTGCAATCTGGCGGCTTTTACCTGTTCCGCATCCCTTTTAAGCTTTTCCTGGGCCAGAGAAATGGCTACCTGGGCGTGGTTGTTCGCCGCGGCCGTCTGTTCCCGGCTCTTTCTGATTTCTTCTTCCGCCCGCCGCACAACGGCGTCGGCGGATTCACGGATGGACTTCACTTCTTCGTTAGCCCGGGTAATTTCCACGGCAATTTGGCTTAACGCGCTCTGTTTAACCTGGCTGACTGTCACTTCGGCGGTTTTGCGGATGATTTCGGCTTCCGCCATGGTTTTCTTCGCCGCTTCTTTAATATCTCTTACTTCTTCCTGCGCGTGATTGACCGCCACTCGCGCCGCGACGATTTCCGATTTAGCCTCGGTCATAATCTTTTCCGTCTTAATCTTGGCTTTGTCCTCGGTCAGGTCGTCGATCAGCCGGCGCAGCTGCGGGCTCTGCCGCATGACCACGCGGTAGAACTCTTCCCGCGTCTCCGCGTCATAGTCCCTGCCGCCGAATAATGATTTGGTGAGGCCGGAAACGGCGGAAGACAGAGCGCCGTTATTCAGAACATTTTCCGATAGCGGCTTCTTCTTTTCTTTTTCGGCAAACAGGTCGCCCCAGTCATTATGGCCGGGTCTCTTGTCCTTTTTCACCTTGTCCGGCGATTTTTTAGTGGCATCCAGGGCGGTATTGATGGCATTGTCCAGCTCCCGGACCATTTTTTCGGCCTTTTTCTCCGATGCCTGGCTTTCCTGGTAAAATCGGCTGATAGCCCCTATGGCCGCCTCTTTGGCGTTCACGGCATTCTGCTGCGCTCTCAAGAGCAGCTGCTGTGAATCATCCAGGTTGGCAGCCATCTCGATGAGGTCCGGGCTGGCCTTTTGCCTGGGCGCGCCGGAGGTATCGGTGCCACTGTAGCTGCTTAAGCTTTTACTGGCTTTCGAATCTATCGCCATAGGATTCACACTGTTAGATATTATTTTTCCGTATTGTGTCTTCGTTTATCCATCTGTTTTTTAATAACCGGTCGTTATCTGTGAAACCTTGCCTACATTATCTGTGCTGTAAGTCCCATGGGTGGTAGCCTGTCTCAAATAGTTAGGAGAGAGGCCATGCCCCGTAGGAAAAATCGACATGTCGGATATATTTGTAGTCACCGCCACGGTGCTAAGGTTTTCCTTGGCCATCATGGAATCCATCGCTGTTTGCACGATGGAAAGCTCCGCTTCGGCGCTCTGCGAGTGCCCGTAGCCGACCATGCCGGAAACGTTGGGGATTACGATGGCCGCCAGGACGCCCAGCAGGGTGAACACGATAAGCAGCTCGACCAGAGTGAAACCTTTTTCGCCTTTTCTGTTCCGCATAAAGCCTTTCATTGTTTTTCCTCCTTCAGTCAGGACTTTATCTGTATTTTTTTATATCCAATCTAGCGTTTTTTATTGCCCGCGGTCTGGGGTTCGCATATCTTGTTGGCCTCGGATGACAGCTTGTTCACGTCTTCCTCTGTAAAGAGCCGCCAGCTCCGCCGGTCGCGGTAGTCCGGTATATCCAGGTCCTCTTCTTTAAGCCAGCGGAGTAAAGTGCTCCGGCTGATGCGGGCTATCTGGCATACCTCCGAGGTCCGGTAATACGTTTTATCATTGATGTTTACTGGCATTTAATTACCCCCACCGGTAAGCTAAGTAGATATTTGTTGCTACATCTTGACACAGTGTGATATGGGTCTGTACATGATATTAGGAGTTTACGGTTGTAACGAATAGTAAGATTTCCCCGATTTTGAATGGGTAAAAACCCTTATAATTAGTGGGTTGTGTCCACTGTTTTGCTTCGCTGCCGGCCCGCCAGTGCCGGGAAACGGAAGTATGCTTTGCCTTGCCTTCGAGGAATGGATACGGTATGATATTTTTACCTGCCGCATGCAAAAATCTAAGTCCAGAAGGAGAAAACACCATGCCGAGTCATAAGCTTATCCAGATCGTCGCCGCGGAAAGCACGCCGGAAAAGGACGCCGCGTTTGAAAAATGGTATACCGGCAAGCATATCCCCACGTTCCTTAAGTTTGCCGGGCTCAAACAGGTCAACCGCTACAAGCTGAAGGGAGATATCTCCCAGAATTGTTCCAAATACCTGACCATATATGAGTTCGATACCGAAGCAGACCTGGCCGCTTTTCCCAAAAGCCCCGCCTTCGCTGAAGCCGTGGAAGACTTCGAAAAAATGAAGGACAAGATCGCCTTCACCGGGAAATGGGCGGCGGTTTACGAGCTGATCAAAACCTGGGAAAAATAAAACCCCCCGCCATACCGGAATACCGTTATTCGGTTTTCCGCGTTTGTAGATTGTCTGTTTCTTAGAGGGGTTGTCTATGGCTAAAGCCTTGCAGGGAGTCAGGGTCATCGACCTCAGTCATGTGCTGGCCGGGCCTACCGCCGCCATGCTGCTGGCGGACCTGGGCGCGGAGGTCATCCACGTCGAGCCGCCGCGCGGCGATGATGCCCGTGAGTACGGGCCTTTTGTCGGCGGCGAGGCGGACAAAGACCGGAGCGGCTACTTCATCAGCCTTAACCGGAATAAAAAAAGCCTGGTGCTGGACTTAAAGCAAGCTAAAGGCAAAGACATACTTTGGGAGCTGATCAAGATAGCCGACGTTCTGGTGGAGAATTTCCGTCCCGGCACGCTGGATGCGCTGGGTTTTAGCTGGGAGGAAGTCCGCCGAATTAACCCCGGGTTAATCTACGCCTCGATTTCCGGCTTCGGCCATGATACCCTCCCCGATTATGCCAGTCGCCCCGCCTATGACGTAGTGGCGCAGGCCTACAGCGGCCTGATGAGCATTACCGGCCCGGAGTCCGGCCCGCCCTGCCGCGTCGGCTCTTCCATCGGGGACATCATCGCCGGGCACCAGGCGGCCATCGGTATCCTGGCGGCTTTACACTACCGCATGTTGACCGGCCGCGGCCAGCGCTATGACGGCTCGATGGTCGACGGACTTTTTTCCATCATGGAGAACGCCGTCGTCCGCTATACCGTCGAGGGTAAAATCCCCCGGGCTTTAGGCACCGCCCACCCCTCCATTACCCCCTTCCAGGCTTTCCCCACCAAAGACAGCTGGATTATCATCGCCGCCGGCGCGGATAAGCTCTGGGCGCAGTTGTGCGCCGCGGTCGGCCGGAGCGAGTTGGCCCAGGATGCCAGATTCAAGACCAATCATCAGCGTACGAAAAACCGCGCGGCGCTGGTGGAAGCTTTAACGGAAGAGCTGAAAAAAAAGACCTCCGCGACCTGGGCTAAAATCTTTGAGCAAGCCGGCGTCCCCTATTCGCCGGTGAACAACATCAAGCAGATATGTGAAGACCCACAGGTAAAATTCCGCGGGATGCTGGCGGAAATTGATCAGCCGGGTATCGGTAAGATGCAGATTGCAGGCTCGCCGCTGCGCCTTTCGGAGACGCCCGGCGCGGTCTATCACGCCGCGCCCGCTCTGGGAGAAAACACCGAAGAAATCCTGACCACGCTGCTCAAGAAAACGAAAACGGAAATCGCAGCCTTAAGAAGAGCGGGTGTTATCAACTCAATCTAAAGGTCTATACCCGCGAAGAACCCCTCGGCGGTAGCGCTCATCAGGTTGCCCCGTTCGTTGTTGCCATCACCGATTACTCTTATCTCCGGGGCGGTATTTTTAAATTTCTCCGCGTCTTCCCCGCACGGCCGGACGCCTAACGCCAGAACAACGGTGTCACACGGCACATCCAGCTTATTGCCCTTCTTATCCGTAATCACGGCGCCGCTCTTGGTGATGCTCTCTAATTTGGCTTCTGTCATTATGTCAACTTTTTGCTCTTGAAGCATCGTCCTTAGATATCTTGTATCCACGAAAGGCGCATTGGCGTCGATTTGCTCTAACGTCAACATGTCGATTAATATAACTTTTTTCCCCTGCTGCGCCAGGTAAAGCGCCGTCTCGGAGCCGGTCAGCCCGGCGCCCGCCACGATCACCCGGCTGCCGGTTTTAGCCCGGCCGTTAGCAACATCCCCCGCCAGGACGACGTTCTTTCCGTTAATGCCGGGGATATCGGGGATAAACGGCGTCGCCCCCACGGCGATAATCACCGCATCCGGTTTTTCCTCTTTTATTTTTAGCGGTGTCGCTTCCACAGCAAGCCTTACCGTCACCCCGGGCGAACTTAATGTGGTGCGCCTGGCCCACTCGAGGTAATGTTTCATGTCCTCTTTGAACGGCGCCGCCGCGGCTGCCGCTAAAGTCCCCCCCAAATGGTCGCTTTTTTCATACAGAGTTACCGTGTGTCCGCGCCCCGCCGCCGTTCTGGCCGCTTGCATGCCCGCCGGCCCCCCGCCGATGACGATTACCTTTTTCTTTTTAGCGGGCGGCGGGAGGTTAATGAACCCGGCTTCCCTGCCGGCCAGGGGATTGACGGCACAGCGCACCGGCAGGAAAAAGCGGTGCGTCCTGGCGATGCAGTTGTTACAGCGTACACAGGGCCGGATGGTATCTTCTTTACCCTGCCGGGCTTTATTAACGCTCTCCGGGTCGGCGATAAGGGCGCGGTTCATCGCCACCATGTCCGCCTTGTTTTCCGCGATGATTTTTTCCGCCATGACCACGTCGATGGAGCCGAGCGCGGTCACCGGAATCTTTAGCTCTTTTTTAAACCTCTCCGCGTAGTGAACGTTAATGCCGCGCTCCACGTAAGTAGGCTGGATCATCAAATGGCTGACGCCCGGCTCGAACAGGTTGCCCACGGAGACGTGTATCAGGTCGATTTTATCCTGGATGCTTTTCACGAATTCCAGCTGCTCGCTTAAAGTCAGCCCGCCCGGCGCCAGTTCGTCGGCGCTGATGCGGTACTCGATGGCCAGCCCGTCACCCACCTTATCCCTGATTGCCTGGAGTACATCAGTGGCGAACCTGGCCCGGTTCCTGAAGCCGCCGCCGTAGGCATCCGTCCGGCGGTTCTTGCGGGACGAGAGGAACTGGCTGATCAGGTGCCCGTGCGCCCCGTGAATCATGATCATGTCCAGGCCGGCGTTCAGGCAGCGGTAAGCCGCTCTAGCATAGCTTTCGATGATGAATTTTATGTCATCCCCGGAAAGGTCGCTGGGAGAAAACTGTTTGCCTGGGTCGAAGTAGGTCAGCTCGATAGACGCCCTGGCGCCGTAACGCTGGATGGCTTCCGCCAGCCGGTTCAAAGCGCCGACGCTCTGGTCTTTACCCAGGTTTAAGATATGTCCCACTTTCGCCGCCATCTCGTTCACGATAGGTGTATCGCCGATGGTCACGATGCCCGCGCCGCCCTTGGCCAAAGAGCTTTCCCATTCGATCAACTCCCGCGTGACATCGCCATCCATGCCCGCCAGGAACGGCACGCACGGCGCCGCCTCGATACGGTTTCTGACCGTTATCCTGCCTATTTTGAGCGGCTTAAATATGTGCTTGAATTCGCCCACCTGGTATTCCCTATCCTTAAAGAGAAAAATCAGTTACCGTATTATAGCAAATATTCGTCTTCAAGCGTTATTTGACACGGATAAATGCGGGGTGCTACATTTTACCCAAACGAGCATCCTTATCTTTATCCGGGAATTGCATTGTCGTTTTTTCAATAGTCATCAGCAGGAAGAATCAGTTGAGGAAAGACTATGGCAAATAAAGAAGAATTAGTCGCGATTCTGGGTCTGGAAAAAGTAGACGCCGAACAGGACTTGCTGGAGGACTATGCGCGCGATAGAAGCTTTGCCCGCCCCCTTATGCCGCGGGCTTTAGTCCGGCCCGGCAACGTATCCGAGGTACAGGCCATCGTGCAGTGGGCTAACCAGACACATACGCCGCTGGTACCGGTAAGCTCCGGCCCGCCGCACTTTCACGGCGATACCGTTCCTTCCGCCCCCGGTGCCGTGGTTGTCGATCTTTCCGGTTCACGCCAGATTCTGCACATCGACCGGCGTAATAAGATTACATTGATCGAGGCCGGCGTCACCTACCCCCAGCTTCAGGCGGCGCTGGCCAAAGAAGGACTCTGCCTGCCGATACCCCTCGCGCCCCGCCCGAACAAGTCCGTACTGGCCGCCCTGCTGGAAAGAGAGCCCCACACCATCCCCCGCTACCAGTGGCTTTTCCCCGACCCCCTGCGGGCGCTGGAGCTGGTCTGGGGCAACGGCGAGATCTTCCGCACCGGCGACGGCGCCGACTGGCGCAAGCCGGAGGCCTGGCAGAAGAAACAAGCGCCCATCGGCGGCGGCGGTCCCGGCCAGACGGACTACTGGCGGCTGGTTTCCGCGGCGCAGGGTACCATGGGCATCGCCACCTGGGCCTCGGTCAAGTGCCAGGTGCTGCCGCAAATCCATCATTTGAACTTCGTATCTTCAAATAAACTCGAAAATCTACTTGATTTTACCTACCGGCTGCTCCGCCTGCGCTTTGGCGACGAGCTTTTTATCCTGAACAATTTCACGCTGGCTTCTCTGCTGGGCGGCGGGGCGGCGGACATTAAAGCGCGGGCGGCGGCGCTGCCGCCATGGACGGTGCTGGTGGGCGTCGCCGGTCGGGAAAGATTGCCGGAAGCAAGGGTAGCGTACCAGGAAAAAGACATCTCGGATATGGCGCAAATGTACGGCCTGGAGCTCTTGCCGGAAATCCCCGGCGCCCGTAACAGCGAGATCAAGCAGGCCGTGCTTAATCCTTCGCCGGAGCCCTACTGGAAACTCAACTACACGGGCGGCAGCCAGGACATCATCTTCCTCACGACGCTCGATAAAACGCCGGAGTTCGTCAGGACGATGTACGCCGTTGCCGAGGACTGCCGCTATCCTGCTTTAGAAATCGGGGTCTATTTACAGCCGGTACACCAGGGCGCCGCCTGTCACGTTGAATTCCACCTGCCCTATAACCCCGCCGATGCCAAAGAAACCGCCGCGATGCAGGAGCTGTTTACCAAAGCCAGTGAGGCGCTTTTTAGTGCGGGCGCTTATTTCTCCCGGCCTTACGGCATCTGGGCGGATATGGTCTATAACCGCGACCCGCAGACTACCGCCGTCTTAAAGAAACTCAAGGCTATCTTCGACACGAATAATATCATGAACCCGGGGAAATTGTGTTTTTAAGAGAAGTGAAAAGTGGACAGTAAACAGTTAACAGTGCCCATAACCCCTCCTCTTTTCCTCCACTGTCAACTGTAAACTGTGAACTGTAAACTAACAACCTTGGAGGTACCATCATGGCGCTGGAAGATTTTAAACCGGATATGGAACGCTGCAGCCAGTGTTCTTACTGCAAATGGGTCCCCCTCGACCAGATTAAGAGCCAGCGGTTCGCCAGGGGCTGTCCCAGCGTTTCCTATAATAACTTTAATGCCTATTCGGCGCGCGGCCGCTTCGCCGTGGCGCTTTCGCTTATCAATAAGCAAAGCACTTACACGGAAAAGGTCAAGGACATCGTTTTCCAGTGCAATACTTGCGGCGCCTGCGTCGTGGCCGATAAGATCTGCCGCTACAATCTGGAGCCGCTGGAAATGATGCACGAGCTCCGTTTCCGCCTGGTTGAGGACAAACAAACGCTCCCCGCGCATTTGAAAGTCATCGATAATCTGCGCCAACAGGGCAATATGCTCGGCGAAGCTAAAGCCAAGCGCGGCGATTGGGCTAAAGGGCTGGACGTGAAAAACATCGTTGATAAAAAAGCCCCGGTCCTATTTCACGCCGGCTGCCGCTTTAGCCTGGATAAGGACTTGAGCGCGTCCGCGCGTGCTGCGGTAACTATCCTGCGAAACGCTGGCGTGGACATCGGTATCCTCGGTAAAGACGAGACCTGCTGCGGCGGCCGCGTCTATGATATGGGTTATAAGGACGAGTTCCTCAAGCTGGCGGAAAAAACCATCAAGACCTGGAAGGCGGCCGGTGTCAGGACGGTGGTCACCTCTTGCGCCGACTGCTTTCACGCCTTCAGCCGTTTATACCCGCCGCTGGGGGCGGATTTTGAAATCCTGCACACCGTGCAATATTTAGACCGCCTGATAAAAGAGGGCAAGCTTAAATTTACGAAAACCGTGCCCCTGCGCGTTACCTACCACGACCCGTGCCACCTCGGCCGGCAGGGCGAGCATTACGTCCCCTGGCAGGGCAAGGAAAAGAAAATTTTTAAGCAGGTCATCGTCTATGAGCCGCGCCGGCCGCGCTATAACGGTGCCTGGGGTGTCTACGCGCCGCCGCGGGACGTGCTTAAAGCTATCCCCGGCCTGGAGCTGGTGGAGATGGAGCGAAATAGAGAATACGCCTGGTGCTGCGGCTCCGGCGGCGGCGCCCGCGAGGCCTTTCCCGAGTTCTCCGGCTGGACCGCCTCCGAACGGATTGAGGAGGCCAAAGCCACCGGAGCGGAGGCGCTGGTTAGCGCCTGCGGTTGGTGCGAGCGGAATTTCCTTGACAGCGTCGCGGCCCGCGGCGATAAGCTCAAGGTCTTGGATATTATCGACCTGGTAAAACAGGCGCTTTAGTTCAGGAGGGATGAAATGGCATTATCTAAAGAAAGATACCGGGCGTTCGAGAGCATAGTCGGGCCCCGCAATATCTCCGACGACCCCGCCCTGCTGGATTCCTACCGCTATCCGCTGTCCCATACGGCCATCCACCTGGGGCCTTACTACCGCGTCTATACCCCCCGCGGCGAGGCTGTTTTGCTACCCGGCACCACCGAGGAGGTCCAGGCCATCGTCAGGCTCTGCAACAAATTCAAAATGAAAGTCAAAGCCTCCAGCACCTTCTGGTCGGCGATGGGCTATCCGGACGATGATAATACCATCCAGCTGGATATGCGGCGCATGGATAAAGTGCTGGAGATCGATGCGAAAAACATGTTCGCCGTAATCGAACCGAACGTCATCGGCGCCGTTCTCCAGGCGGAAGCGATGAAAGTCGGCCTCAATACCCATATCATCGGTGCCGGTTCATCCTGTTCACCCCTCGCCAGCGCCACCTCTTTCGCCGGCGCCGGGCCGTCCGGCATGTTCATGGGCGGTCACGGCGAGAATATGCTCGGGCTGGAGTGGGTCATGCCCGACGGCGAGATTTTACGCACCGGCTCTCTGGGCGCCGGCCTGGGCTGGTTCTGCGGCGAGGGCCCCGGGCCGAGTGTCCGCGCTATTGTTCGCGGCGGGCTGGGCACGCAGGGCGGACTGGGCGTTTTTACTAAAGTCGCTCTCAAGCTCTTCCCCTGGCCGGGCCCCGCCAAACTCCCCGTCGAGGGGATTGTCCCCGCTTATAAGGTGCGCCAGCCGGACAACTTCCGCACCTATACCCTATGTTTCCCCACCTGGCAGGCCTGGGCGGACGCCTGCTATAAAATCTGGGACGCGGAAATCGGCTACGTCGGCCACCGGCAGTTCAGCATGTTCGGGCGGGATTTAAAATGGGCGATGGTCAAGATACTTACCGATCCTCACGCTACTTTATACGACCTCGAGGCGCTGATGCAGGACCCGGAAGTGGTGAAAATCACCGCGGATATGAAACGGGATTTCCAGCTGGTGTTAGCCGGCATGACCCTGCGGGATATCGAGTGGCAGGACAAAGCCCTCGATGAAATCCTGGCGGAAACCGGCGGCTGGAAATCCGCCGCCATGCTCGACCCGGACATCACGGACTGGACTTTCCTCTACATGCTGCGGCTGGGGCACAAAAACCTCAACCTGGTCTACGGCGGCGGCTATGACGGCTGTTTCGGCCTCCAGGGCAACCCGGACTTCGGCACGCTGTACATCGAAGAGGTGACCGATTTCAAGCTGGAGTGGGAAAAGAAGGGCAATATCGTGGCGGCCGGCGGCGACTGCGCCATGGGCGGCATTGGGGTAATGGGGGGCGGCGGCGCTACCGTCTGGGAGAACTTCGCCCACTTTGACCCGCACGATAAAGCATCGACGGAGGGGACGCTGGCTTTCTTTGACGCCACCAGCGCTTACGGGGTGAAAAGGGGCTGGGGTCCCGGCATGGAAAAGCAGAACGACTCCGCCCGCTGGACGGACGGTAAAACAACCCCTAAAGAGACACGGGACAAGCTGCTTTCCGGCCAGGCCTCCCCGATGCACTACCAGTACAAGATCAAGCAGGCCTTTGACCCTAACGACCTGGGGGATGCCTATTACAGGACATTGGAATAACCAAATTTGTCCTTCTGAAGGAGCGCTCATGGTGAGCCTGTCGAACCATAGCGACTGAAGAATCTCGGGGTGGGGATGTTTACCTGTCATAACAAGCCTAAAGCGAAGTAATCCGTTAACCACCTTTCCCTCTAACCCCCTCCCCGTCGACGGAGAGGGGGAATAAAAGGGGGTGAGGTCAGGAAACAATCCCGCTAGTGATTCCGTATCAGTGACAGAAAGATAATTAAGGTCTGCTCGGGGGCTGCCTGTCCAGCCGGTACGTGCCGTCGCGGATTTCTATATAGTCCATGTCAGACAGAGCATCCAGTAAAACACCTACCAGGACAGGCGTCAAGGGCGGGGATATTTTTTCCCTTTCAAATGCGGTGAACCGCTTGATAATTTCTTCGGTCTTAATGCCAGGCTCTTTCTCAATTTTCTCCAACAACGCCAGCTCACGGCGGTAAAAGGGCTGGGCGTAATCGCTATCGCTGATGTCCACCGCCTCGCAGGTAAAGTGCGCCAGCGTCCGCGAGTCCCCGCAGACAAAATGCCCGCCCCGCGCTTTGGGGGTATCGGCGCCAAGGGCTTCCAGCGGCCGGAACCCCGCGCCGTCGTACTTTTTCATGGATGGGTCTCGGGCATCGTGCCCGCGGTAGCGGTACATGACATTCTCGTAGTATTTATTCCCCAGCAGGTAAACACCGTAGACCGCCGGCATCATCGGCGCCAGCAGGCCCGGGCAGATCCGGCCGGTAAAGCTCACCCCGTCGTAATGGAACGTATCGCCGATTTTATAATTAAAGTGGCAGGGATACTTTTTCTCGTCCCCTTCAAAAGCTATGAGTGTGCATTTCACTTTGAACATTTCCGGTCACCTCGCTGCAGGATGGAGCGTCGCTTATATCTTAGCACAGCTATAAAAAATAACAACCGCACAGTTGGCGCTTCAGTGGAATGCCCGGATATGCTATAATGCTGCTGGTCGAACCCCACACTTTCCTTCGCCATTTGGAGAATAATAACAGATTTCCTTTTACTCGATTATCTGTATAAGAGGTAACAGCTATGAGAACGCGTGTCAAGTGCCCCCACTGCGGTCAGGAAGCCTTTGGTGCGGTTTGCCGCTGGTGCCACCAGCCGCTGGAAAGCAAAACACCTTTTGACCTGGTGGAAAGAAAAGAAACTGAAAAGAAAGTTGGGCCGCAGCCCAAATTTCAGGCTATCACCCGTCCCTCACTGACGGAAAAAGAGCCGGCCGCGCCCGTAAAAACCGAGGAGCCGCCTAAATTTCAGGCTGTCACCCGTCCCTTGCCGCCCGTTAAAGAGCCGGGTACTCCGGTAAAAGCCGAGGAGCGTCCGCCGTCAACTACCGCCGTCTTCAACGATGCCCGGCAGCGGGCCGCCCAGACCATTACCGGGGCGGAGCTGGCTGCCCGCGATATCGCTAAAAAAGCCCAGGCAGAAGCGGACGCCAGGTCTTCTAAGATCATCGAAGCCTCCCAGCAGAAAGCCGCCCAGATTGTCGGCGGCGCGGAACAGCAGGTGGCGGAGCTGCTGCAAAAAGCCCAGGCGGACGCCGATGCCAGGGCGGGAGCATTTATTGCCGAAGCCCGCCAGCAGGCAACCGAAATTATCCATGCCGCGGAGCAAAATGCCCGGGAGCTTGTTTCCCGCGAGACCGTCACCAAAGAGGCGACCGCTAAAGCGGACAAGCTGGTGAAGGACGCCGGTGAAAGGTCCCAGAAAATCATTGACCAGGCCGAGCATATGCTTTACGACCTTACCGCCAAAGAAAAGGCGGTTAAAGATACCGAGGCTAACACAACCCGGCTGGCCGCCGAAGCGCGTCAAAAAGCTGCCTATCTCCTGCAGGAAGCGGAAAAGACCGGCAAAGAATCGGAAGCCGAATCGTTCAGACTGATGGCGGAAGCGCGCCAGAAGGCAGCCGTCCTCGCCGGTGAGGCGGAAAAGAATGCCGCGGCTGCTATGGAAAAAGCCCGGCATGAAGCCGACGTCAAAGCGGCCAACATCGTTAACGACGCCCGGAAAAAAGCCGGTGAAATCTCCGCCGAGGCGGAAAAAATAGCCCGGAACCTGGCGGCTCAAGAAAAAATCCTGAAAGATGCCGAAGCCGAATCCACCCGGTTACTGGCCGGGGCCAGGGAAAAGGCGGAACAGTTCACCCGGGAGACGGAACACAGCGCCGCCGCGGAATACGCCAAAGCCAAAGCCACGACTGACGGCGCGGTGGAAAAGCTCCTCGCGGAGGCGCAAAATACCGCGGCGACTATCGTGGCCAAAGCGGAGCACAGCGCCGCGGACCTGGCCGCCAAAGCCAGGGCCAAAGCCGATGAAGAATCTTCTCGCCTAATCGCCGAAGCCAGGAAAAAAGCGGAGCAAATCGGTAAAGAGGC
Source organism: Dehalococcoidales bacterium (assembly GCA_050018395.1). Taxonomy (GTDB): domain Bacteria; phylum Chloroflexota; class Dehalococcoidia; order Dehalococcoidales; family RBG-16-60-22; genus RBG-13-51-18. The sequence continues at coordinate 11,850 of JBEKAC010000009.1, read as the reverse complement.
AGAGCAGAACCTGGCCAGGCAGACAGCCAAAGAAAAAATAAAAACCGATGCTGAAGCCGAGTCCGCCAAAATCCTGGCGGAAGCCAAAAAACAGGCGGAGAAAATAGCCGCCGGGGCAGACAAGACCGTCTCCGAAGCGGAATCCAGGGCCAGGGTCCAGGCGGAAAAAGAATCCGCTAGAATCCTCGCTGAAGCCAAAAAACAAGCGGGAAAAATCACCGCTGAAGCCGATAAAACCGTCGCCGAGGCCGTGGCAAAAGCCAACTCGGACGCCGGGTCGGAAGCAGCCAAACTCATTTCTGATGCCCGGGACAAAGCCGCCGATATCATCCGCGCCGCGGAAAAACAGGCGCGGGACATGGTATCCAAAGCCGAACAGGAAGCCGGCGATAAGTGGGTGAGCATCGTCAACCAGGCCACGGAGATCGCCAACAGTACCCTGGAGCTGGCCGGCGTGGAACACCCGCCCGCGGAAAAGCCGGCCTACAAGCCAGGAAAATCCGCCGAATAATAAAGCTTTACCCCGCACTTTAATCTATATCGTCCGGCCAACGGCCGGTAAAAGAAATTATTGTGACCAGAATGAGACATCCATAGCCCGTCAAGGTATGGACAAGGGTAGCTATCCGGAAATATAATGATGGATAGCGATGTTTGCCAGATTCGGCCGTTTTGCCAATAAGTACAAGTATTTTATCCTTGCCGGCTGGTTTATCGTCGCTCTCCTCCTGTTTCTCTTCGCCCCCAAACTTTCTAAAGTCGGTGTGACCGACCAGAGCCAGTTCCTCCCGCAAAAGAGCGAGTCGGCTAAAGTACGTACCCTGCTGAATGCTGAATTCCCCGCCTATTCCGATAATTCCTCCAATACCGCGCTGATCGTGGTCTATAACAAAGACGGGCTTAGCCAGCAGGACCTTGACCGCGCTAAAAGCCTGCGTGACTGGCTCATTTCCAGCGCCGCCCCAAAGGTAGTCAACAGCGTCGTCAGCGTATTCGATAATGAAGCCCTGCGCTCCTCGCTGGTCAGCGCCGATAACACCACCATGATGATGTCCCTCTATTTTTCCGTACCGGCGCTGGACGATGCCGCCAAGGCGGCGGTGAAAGACATCAACGCGCAAATAGCCCTCCAGCCAGGGACTAATTTCTATTTCACCGGCAGCGTCGGTTTTCTCCAGGACCTGTTTGATTCCGTCCAGAAGACCATCAACCGCACCACTTACGTTACCGTTGCGCTGGTCATTATCCTGCTGCTCATCGTCTACCGCTCGCCCATTGCGGCCTTCGTGCCACTAATGGCGATAGGGTTAAGCTACATCGTCTCCCGCGGTCTTATCGGCTTTATCGCTCAGGCCGGAGTGTCTGTTTCCACGGTCACGGACATCTTTATGGTAGTCACCCTGTTCGGTGTGGGCACGGATTACTGCCTTTTTATCATGTCCCGCTTCCGGGAAAGCCTGGAGGAGGAGGACCTGTCCCGGCGCATTGAATCCACCATGAAACGCATCGGCCCCATCATCTTCGCCAGCGCCATTACCGTGATTATCGCTTTTCTCTGCCTGACCATTTCCCGTCTGGGCATGACCCGCACCAGCGGCTGGGCTTTAGCCATCGGCATCGCCATCACGCTCCTGGCCGGTCTGACGCTGGTACCGGCTCTAATTTCACTTTTCGGGCGTTATCTCTTCTGGCCGGCGATGAAACCTCCGGTCCCTTCTACCAAAAAGAGAAGATTCGGCTGGGCCAAGACCGGCGAATGGATTTCCAACCACCCGCTGGCCACCGCCGTGCCCATTATCATTCTGCTGGTCCTGCCCTACATCGCCATGCCCAGGTTCACGCTTTCCGCCAACATCCTGACCCAACTGCCCAAGTCCTCCGAGTCTACCAAGGGGCTGAACCTCGTGAGAGGCCATTTCGCCATGGGCGAGCTGGCGCCGCTGAACCTGATAGTGCAATCTAAAAGCGGCAGCCTGCTTACACCTGATGCGCTGCAGGGCATCGAGCAGATGGCGCGCTCTTTAAGTGGCGACAGCGCCCTGGCCCGCATCGACTATTTTTCCGCGCCGGCCCACTCGCTTGCCTCCCTGGGGACGCAGATGCGCGCCCTGGGCGATACGGTTACCTACGGCAACATCGATTTCAGCAAATTTACCGTGCTGACCCCTATCGGCGGCAACCTCCAGACCATTGCTTTACGCTATAGCGGGGTAGTCCAGAGCCCTTCATTCCTCGCCGCTGTAGCCGATGTCCAGCAGGCCTCCACCCTGCTCCAGCAAATACCTGCCGCGCCCGCCGCCCAGTTGCCGGTGCTGCTCCCCGAGCTCCAGCAGTCGCTTTACGGTCTTGGCGACTCGCTGGCATCCCTCGGTAACGAGTTCGAGCTCGACGGGAGCAGTCCTTTTGTCGACTGGCTGAAAGCCGCCTATTTTTCGCCGGACGGGACCGTGGCCAGGATCAACCTGATTCTCAAGATCGATCCCTATTCCGACGCCGCTTCGCTCGAGGTGCCGAGTATCCGCAAAGCGGTGGCCGCCGCGGCCGAGACCTCTTCGCTGAAAAATGCCAATGTTTACGTCGGCGGCGACGCGGCGCTTTACGCCGATATGCTGAAAACCAGCCAGGAAGACTTCATCCTCGTGCTGGTAGTTACTTCCATCGGCATCCTGGCGGTCATCATCATCCTGCTGCGCAGCGTGCTGGCGCCGCTTTACATGGTAGGGACGGTGCTGTTTAACTATGGCGCCTCACTGGGCATTACTTCCTGGATTCTCCAGGACCTGTTCCACTACGCTAACCTGATTAATATGCTGCCGGTCCTGGTCTTCGTCATGCTGGCGGCGGTGGGGGCGGACTATAATATCTTTCTTGTTTCGCGCATACGGGAAGAAATGGAGACCAAATCAGTTAAAGAGGCGGTACACCAGGCCGTGGCACATACCGGCAACGTCATTACGTCCTGCGGTATTATCCTGGCCGGGACATTCGCCACCCTGATGATATCCTCCTTCCCGATGGTGCTGGAGATCGGCGCGGCGATTACCATCGGCGTGCTGGTCGATACCTTTGTAGTGCGGGCTTTACTGGTGCCTTCACTGGTGGCCTGGTTTGGCCGCTGGAGCTGGTGGCCTTCCGCCCTCTTCCGCAAGCTCAAGGACAACCAGCCGCAATAAAGCCCACAGGCAAAATCGCCCTCAACTCCAATATATTCGTTTGCGCCGGATATGTTATAATAGGGAAAACCTTTTTGAGACTTTTTTATGCCCGCCGTTGAAGTCAGTCACGTATTTAAGTCCTACGCGGATAAAGTCGCCGTGGAAGATCTTTCTTTCTCCGTCGAGCCGGGGGAGATATTCGGCCTGATCGGCCCCAACGGCGCCGGCAAGACCACTACCATCCGGATGATGCTGGACATTATCAAGCCGGACTCCGGCGAGGTCACTATCCTGGGCAAAAAGCTGGACGAGGCCGCCAAGAACAGCCTGGGCTATCTGCCGGAGGAGCGGGGCCTTTATAAAAAACTGCGCGTCATGGACTCGATTATTTACCTGGCTTCGCTCAAGGGCATGAACCCCGCCGCGGCGGAGAAAAAAGCCGAAGCCCTGCTGGCGCAGATGGATATGCTGGCCAGCCGCCGCAAGAAAATCGATGAGCTAAGCAAGGGCATGAGCCAGATTATCCAGCTTATCGTCACTATTATCCACGACCCCCAGCTCGTCGTCCTGGACGAGCCGTTCTCCGGACTCGACCCGGTCAACACCGAGCTGATTAAAAACATGCTGATAGAGCTGCGCAAGCAGGGCAAGGCGGTAATCCTCAGCCTGCACCAGATGAACCAGGTGGAAGAGCTAAGCGACCGCATCCTGATGGTCAATAAGGGCAAAGCCGTACTTTACGGCAATTTGAAAGAAATCAAAGCGCAATACCGCCATAACGCCGTCCTGCTGGACTACGAAGGCCAGCTGGGGGAAGTGCCCGGCGTGGCGGAAAAGAAAGAGCATAAAGGTTATATCGAGTTGGTGCTGGACAAAACAACCACGCCCCGTCAGCTGCTGGAGCGACTGGTCAGCCGCGGCATCGTCATCAACCGCTTTGAGATAGCCACCCCGCCCCTCAATGAAATCTTCCTGAAAGTGGTAGGGAACGACCATGAATAAAACCTACCTTATCTTTAACCACGAGTTCCGCACCACCCTGCGCCGGGTCGGCTTTATTGTGATGACGTTCATCGTGCCTCTTATCGCCCTTTTGGCCATCGGTGCTTACCACGTCATTTCGGGCGCCGTTAAGCCATCGGTAAAAATAACGGACATCGGCTATGTTGACAAAGTGGGCGGGTTTAGTAATTTCACCAGCCAGGGGAACATCGTGCTGGTGCCTTATGCTTCCACGGATGAAGCCAATCAGGCGCTGTCCGCTAAGGCCATTAAAGAATATTTCGTTATCTCGCCGCAATACATGCAATACGGTCTGCTGAACTATTACACCCTGGAAAAACAGCTTACGCCACCCCAGGCCACCCTGACGGCGATTAAAAATTTCCTCACCGGCAACCTGCTGGCGGATAAAGTCCCCAATACTACAATCGCCCTGGTGGAAGAGTCCCTTAACGTGGTGGCTACCCGGCTGACGGATTCCGGCGCCGTGTCCCCGGAGCAGGGCGGCATCGGCAATCTGCTCATCCCTGGGATTTTCAGCCTGCTGCTGGTACTTTCTATCACTTTCGCTTCCAGCTACCTGATCCAGGGTCTGGGCGATGAAAAGGAGAACCGCCTTATCGAGGTATTATTATCGTCCGTCTCGGTGCGCCAGCTGATTATCGGCAAAGTGCTGGGGCTGGGCGCCGCCGGCTTATTGCAGGTGCTTGTCTGGGTGATTTCCGCGCCGCTGCTACTGGGACTGGCGTCTTCATCCATCGGTGGTTTCTTTGCCAGCCTCAAGGTTACGCCCGGTTTTATGATACTGTGCCTCACGTATTTTATCCTCGGCTACCTGCTCTTTGCCATGATTTCCACGGCCATTGGCGCGATGAGCCCCTCCGCCCGTGAAGGACAGCAGTTCGCCACGCTATTTACTTTACCCGCCATTGCCCCGCTCTGGTTCTCCTCGACCATCTTGCTTTTCCCCAACAGCCCGGTCTGGGTAGTGTTTACCATCTTCCCCATTACCGCCCCCGTGGTCCTGATGCTGCGGCTCGGCGCGACGGACGTGGCCGCCTGGCAGATTATCGTCAGTATTTTGGTGATTTTGCTATCCATCACCGGAGGGATGTTATTGACTGCCAGGATTGTCCGTACCTATTTGTTGATGTACGGCAAACGCCCCAGCCTGGGAGAAATTGTCCGCAACCTCCGTAACGGTTAGCTCTATCACTCGTTTCATCTCTGCCGATTGCTAATTTCTGGAGTTACCGAACCGCCCGGTCAGCAGCTGCCACGTTGTAATTTTAGGCACACGCCGCACCTCGGTTATCCGCCGCAGCAGCACCAGGATGACCACCGCACGCAGTACGCCGGATAAGGTAAACAACGAGCGCAACTGATACCCGAACAACACCGGCAGATGCATGGCGATAAACCCGCCGGTCAACGAACCCACAAAACAGGCGGACAAATCCGTAGCGTTAAACAGGGCCAGCTGCTTTGTCCGCAGGGAAGGTTCGGAGGCATCATAAGCAAAATTGATGCAGCAGAGACTCAACCCGGCCCAGCCGAACTGGCTCACGACGTTGGCGCCCATCAGGTAAACAGGATTGGTGCTGAACAGCCAGAACAGCGGGACGATGGGAATGAAGATAGACGAAAAACGTATGACCGCCATGTTTCCGGCCGTGTCCGCCCGGCGCCCCCAGTAGCGCAGAAAGAGCATGCTGGAAATCGAGCTGGCGGAGTTGATAATGGTGAATTTCAGGTAGCTGAAATGCAGATCGCGCAGCATGAAAACGGAAAAGAAAGGCGCCGAGATATTCGTGCAGAGGTCGATCAGCGCGATGAACAGGATAAATTTCCCGAGGTTGGTAGATCCCAGGCTTTTTAACAGCGTCAGCATACCCGGGCTGTTCTCATTTTGCTTCGCCTGTACCGGCTCATACTGCCGGGAGAGGAAGAACACCGATATCAAACGGAAAAGGCAGGCCCCCCCGAAGAGTATCGCGTAACCCCAGAAAATATCTACGCCGGTGGACGCCTGCAATATCCCGCCCCCGATGAAGAAGAAGACCAGCGTTATCAGACCGGCAATCATCCCCCGGGTCCCGAAGTACCTTCCCCGTAAACGCTCCGGCACCAGGTCCGCCATCATGCTGCCCCAGGCCGGGTTGGCCAGCGAGTTGAATACGGCGCCCAGCGTTACGAAGCCGATGAGCCACCAGACCGAGTTGTGGAATAAAAAGTGGACCAGCAGTACGGGTATGAACATCAGCGCGTGCATAAAGGCCACGGGCAGTATGAAGCGTTTGCGGCTGCCGGCACGTTCGGAGAGGTTTGCCGCCACCAGCTGGGATAGCGCTATAGTCAGGCTGGGGATGCTCGCCAGCAGACCGATTTGCTGGGTGGTAGCTTTGAGTTCCAGCGCCAGCGGGGTGACATAGCTCTGCGTCAACCCCAGCATCGCTGAATAAGCGCTGCCATCCAGGATACTGTATTTTAAGCTGCTTCTAACTTTGTTTCTTTTGTGATCGGTTTCCAATTAAACTTTCCTTCTGGCGATAATGCAACGTGTAAATATTAAAAAAAAACCTTAGGCGATTCCGCTCTAAGGTGTGGTGACCATCCATAAGAAAAAAGCCATCGCCTCTGTCTTTTCCTTATACAGCCTGTCCTCCCCTGGTTTCGTTACGCATCAGCGTTATATCCCCTTTACCCCTCTCCCGTTTTCCGGGAGTTTTTCTATCGTCCGGCCTGTCAACGGCGAGACAACTTTCCTATCATATAATAATGAAATGTAAAATGCAATAGGTTTTCCGGCCGATTTTGCCAGGAAAATAGCTTATGTACGTTGCTTATTAACCGCTGACCTTTTTATTTATCCGGCGGCTCCAGATGGCGCTGGACCAAAGGAATCTTTTCCCCTCGCGCGATGGCCGCCCTGGCCCGCGTCATATCGCCGATATCGAAACCCCACCCCTCTTTCAGCGTCCCTGCCCCCAGCATGATCGCCATCTCGATGTGGTGTCTTCTCACCTCGTGCCAGATAAGCGGGCCGTGCGCCATGCCTTTGGGTATGAACATGGCATAGTTGGTATTGAATTTCTTCTCGCCGCCGCCCAGCCCGAAAGTCATATTCGCCCCGAGGTCCTCCGGGTGTTCCGGGTCGTTACCGATGTGCAGCACGATCTCCTCGAAATTATCATGCTTCATCTCGCGGATAGTATCCGTAACCGTCCAGATCCAGCCGAATTCAAGGTACGTTTTAATGCCCGTTATCTGCGTCTCGCTGATATAGGTCATCGTCGGGCTCTGCCGCCCCTTCCCCGAAATCGCCCCGGGCGATTCCCGCGTTGGGCTGCGCACCACGTACTGCTCGTAGTCGAAGTTGGCTTTCCCGGCCGGTTGCTTCCGCGCCGGTTTGCCGCCTTTGCCCCATTCTGGCAGCGGGTCGCCCGTACCGAGCACCATCATCATCTCCAGGTGCGGCTGGCTGAATTTCTTCCACGTCACCGGGCCGTGTGGTGTGCCCTTCGGGATATAGATACCCCCCGTCGTATTAAAGGTGATGGGCTGCCCGCCGATATATATCTCGATTTCGCCGCCCAGCACCTGCGGCCTGGCGGAATCCCGGCCCCAGTAAAGCAAAATTTCATCAAAGTCGTGCACCTGCTCGCCGGAATGGGGGTTCGACCCCGGTTTGGTGTATATCCAGGCGAGCTCGATATAGGTATGTGCTTCCGGCACCTGCTGCCGGCTCATCAGGGTCATGCCGGGGCTCGTCCGCCCCTTATGGCCCGCGTTAGCGATATAAACAGGTTGGCTGACTACGTATTTAGTGAACTGATCCTGTGCCATGGGCATTTGCCTCCTGAACGTTTTAGGGGAATTTGAAATTATGATAATGCATTGGGCCGGAGGTGTCAAAACGGCCTGTCCTGTAAGAAGTCGTTTCATTTTTCCCGCGTTTTTTGTGGGCATTTGTATCACGAATACCGTTGAGAAAATTAATGCCATCACGAAAATTTGCTTGGATATTTGTTCCCTTTTTGTACTCTCCCTCTTTGTCCCCCTACCGAACCGAATGGTTAATAGTACTCATTCGCCCCGCGTTTGAGAGGGGATTAAGGGGTAAGGTATGTGGTGAAAACAAGTACACGAATTAAAAACAAAGACTGTGCGCTAAATTGACTTAATTATCCCTGTCACATATTATAAGAAGGTTATCGTCTTCCCCTGGGAAACGATTCCCACCCGGCCCAGCACCATTTTTTTGAAATTACTTACGTATATTTATGTCAGAACCAAGCGGCCCCGCCTCTAGACAACCCGCCCTGCACCGCGACTGGACCCAGGGTTCCGTCGTAAAAAACCTCTTACAGCTTGCCTGGCCGATGATCGTCATGGAAGCTACGTACATGGTCAGCCAGCTCTGGGACATGAAGTGGGTGGGCCGGCACGAAGGGGAAAATGCCATCGCGGCGCTGGGCATCGCCAACCTGGTGACGATGCTTATTTCCACCGTGGACATGGGGATAATCACTGGAGCGCGGGCGATGATCGCCCGTTTTATCGGGGAAAAAGATAATCAAGGCGCCCGTAAGGTAGCCGCCCAGGCTTTCATCATGGCGGCGGTGTGGAGTTCTCTGGTGACGGTATTCGGCGCTATTTTCGCCGGCCCGATCATTCGTATCTTCCACGTGGATCCGGCGGTAGTGGCCGACGGCATGAAGTATCTGCGCGTTTTCTTTCTCGGCTGGATCGCCCTGGATATCATGATCATCGGCCTCTATTCCATGCAGGCCAGCGGCGATTCTTTCCGGCCAATGGTGCTGGAAATTTCCATACGCACGATCCATCTTACGATATGCCCGCTGCTGGTGCTTGGCGTGGGTTTTTTCCCGGAACTGGGCATGGCCGGGGCGGCACTGGCTAACGTTATTGCGCAGTGTGTTGGCGCGGTGGCCGTGCTGACGCTGCTCTTCGGCGGCCATACCCGGATCAAGCTTTCTCTGCGGGATATTCGCCTGGCTCCCAACATCATTGGGAGGATGATTAAAATAGGCCTGCCCAGCCTGCTATCGATGGTCCAGGCAAATTTCGCGATGTTCGTGATTACCTGGATTATCTTGCCCTTCGGAACGGCCGTGTTTGCCGCCAACAGCCTGGTTTCCAACTTCCAGAATTTTATCATCACGCCCAACATCGGGCTGGGGACGGCCGTCGGTGTACTGGTGGGGCAAAACCTCGGCGCAAAAAAGCCGGAACGTGCTGTGAAAAGTACCTGGGTGGGGGGAGGTATTCTGGAGGCTTTCCTGATATGCTGTGGCATCGTAATCCTGGTCTGGGCGGAGCCGATCGTGAAATTTTTAAGCAATGACCCTTCCCTGGTGACCATCGGCGCTTCTTTCATGAGAATCGCCACCGTGGGTTACCTGGTAATGGGTCTGAACTCCGCCCTTGGCAACTGCATTAACGGCGCCGGCGATACCCTGCCCAATATGCTCATTAACATTGCCATGATATGGGTGGTCCAGATACCCCTGACTTACATCCTGTCCCACTACACCGCCCTGGACTATTACGGGATACGCTGGGCCTTGGTCATCGCCAACGTTACCGGCTTGATTGCCTATTTTACCTATTTCCGCTCCGGCCGGTGGCAGCGTAAAAAGGTCTAGTTTAATCTAAAACCCGTAGAACTTGGCGATCTCATCCAGCGGTTCGCGGCCCCGGTAATCTTCGTTAACTTTGTCCTTCAAGTCCGGGTAACCGATGGCGATGCCCAGCGCAATAAGCTTATCTTCCGGTATGCCCAGCTCCTTGCGGATAATATCGGGGTAGACCACCGCCATGGCCTGAGCAATCGTTCCCAGCCCGTAGTTCGTGGCCAGTAGCATGATGTTCTGCACGGCGGAACCGCAGTCGTACAGCGCCCAGGAGTTGATGCCCTTGGGCTGGGCGTAAATGTTCTTGCCTACCAGCAGGTAGATGCAGACCGGCGCGCCGTAGTGACGCGCGTTGGTGGCGAAGCGGGCTTCAAAGTCCGCCGGGGTCATCTGGCTGGTGCGCCCCCGGTTTTCCTGGACCTGCATTTTCTTAATGCGGCTGATATAAGGTTCCGGGAAATCGCCGGGACGGGCTACCTCTGACTGTGAATTCTGCATACCCTGCCCACCGCGCTTGACGCAGGCTTCCTGTATCGCCTTGAGCTTCTTGCCGGTGACCACGGCGAAATCCCAGGGCTGGGTATTCGCCCAGGACGGCGCGCGCTGTGCCTGCTCGATGATTTTCTTCAGCAGGTCCAGCGGTACGGGATCGGGCTTGAAAGCCCGGATGCTTTTCCTCTCTTTGATTGCCTGGATGACGTCCATCTCTTATACCTCCTTGGTTAGTTTTTCGTACTATCTCGATATATCTTTAATCATTATCGGCATGTTTTTACCGCCAAGTCAAGGTTTTATATTTCTAAGATTGCCGATAAAATTATTATTCTACGTCGCCATTGAAAGGGCCTGTACCAAATATATTGGCGGCAGGTTTGCAGTTGGTCTATAATAAGTGTTGTCTAAATTACTCCCAACGGGTTAGAGATAATCCGGAGGCACTATGAAAATAGACATCTATTCTCATATCATGACCCCAAAATACACGGAGCTTTACGCCAAAAAGAACGCGGCTATCAAAAAGCGCGTCGAATACCGCAGCACCGCGGTGACCGACCTCGAGGTGCGGCTCCGCCTGATGAACCGTTACCCCGATGTTTTACAGGTGTTAACCGTCGCCAACATCCCCCTGGAGACTTTCGCTCAAACCGCCGATGCCATTGAGCTGGCAAAAATCGCGAACGATGAACTTGCCGAGCTGGTGGACCGCTACCCGGACAAGTTTATCGCCGGGGTGGCTTGCCTCCCGATGAACGATGTCGACGCTGCCATTAAAGAGGCCGACCGCGCCATCACTAGGCTGGGTCTCAAGGGTGTACAAATATACAGCCGCATCAACGGGGAAACGCTGGACAATCCAAAATTCAAGCCCCTATGGGAAAAGATGGCCCGGCACGACCTTCCCATCTGGATCCATCCGGCCACAAACGACAAGCTGGATAACGATATCGGCCTGTTCAGCTGGCCCTTTGAGACGAGTTCCGCCATGTTCCGCCTGGTTACCGGCGGCGTCTTTAACGATCATCCCAACATCAAATTCATTGTCCACCACTGCGGGGCCATGGTGCCCTATTTTCAAAAGCGTATCAAGTGGGTACTGTCGCTCGTCCCCGGTCTCTATCCTGATATTAAAAAGCCGGAGGAACACTTTCGTAAGTTCTATACGGATACCGCCGTTTACGGCAATACCGCTTCTCTCATGTGCGGCTATGACTTTTACGGCCCGGACCATATCCTTTACGGCACGGATGCACCCCTCGGTCCCAAGTTCGGCATGACCGGGGAGACCGCCGAATCTATCGCGCGTATGGCGATACCGGAAATGGAAAAAGAAAAGATTTTCTTCGGCAACGCCGTTGAGTTGTTAACCCTGCCCCACTAGCGGGCAAATCAGGAATTTGCTCTGCGATAAATGCCCGCCCTGGCCGGCGTTTCGTCTTGCCGACTAAATTTGACACGTAGCTAAACAAGTGGTAGAAATATTTAAGAGCGCTAGCTGCATCTCCTTTTCTGCCCCCGGCCGAGAACACCATGAGAGA
>JBEKAC010000008.1:0-99603 GCA_050018395.1 Dehalococcoidales bacterium | reverse complement strand
CGGTATAGAAAAGCGTGGCCAAAACGGTCAAAATGACGGCGGTCTTGTGGGGGGTAAAGTATTTCGCCATGCGCGCTACTACCCGCGAATCGTACGGCTTGCCGAAAACGATATCGTCGGAATCGGAAAGGCTGCTGCGGGCGCGGCGCGTCCCCGCCGGCACGATGGGGTTTTCCGTGACCAGCTCCGGTTCCGTCTCTAAAGCTTCCGCGGCCGCCTCCGGCTCTTCGCCGCCGGACTGCCACCCCTCCTGGAACTGGAACTGCAAATTGTAGAGCCGACTGTAATACCCGTTGAGCGCGATGAGCTCGCTATGCGTGCCCCGTTCCACGATGCGGCCGCCGTCCAGCACCAGAATCATGTCCGCCATCTGGACGGAGCGCAGGCGCTGGGCGATGATAAAGGTGGTGCGCCCGGTCAACAGCGACTGCAATGCCTGGCGTATCAAATGCTCCGTCTCCATGTCCACGCTGGAGGTGGCGTCGTCCATGATGATGATGCGGGGGTCTAATAAAAGCGTGCGGGCGATGGCCAGCCGCTGTTTCTGCCCGCCGGAAAGCGTGATGCCCCGCTCCCCCACCCAGGTCTCGTAGCCGTCCGGCAGGCCCATGACGAACTCGTGCAGGTGGGCGATTTTGGCCGCCCGCCTAATCTCTTCCAGCGTGGCGCCCGGCTTGCCGTAGCTGATATTTTCGCGGATGGTGGCGGAAAATAGAAATGTATCCTGGTGCACGATGCCCACGTTCCGCCGCAGCGATTCTAAAGTTACATCGCGAATGTCCTTGCCCTCGATGGTGATGCGGCCGGAGGTGACATCGTAAAAGCGGGGAATAAGATTGGCGACCGTAGACTTGCCGCTGCCGCTGGCGCCGACGAGGGCGACCACCTGGCCCGGCCGAACGTCGAAGCTGATATCTTGCAGGGCCGGCTGCTGCTTGTTATAGCCGAAGGACACGTTTTCAAAGCCGACGGAACCTTTCACATCCGTAAGCTCGACGGCGCCGAGCTTTTCCGCGACGGCGGTCTCTTCGTCCAGCACTTCGAAGACACGCTGGCCGGAGGACATCGCCCGCGAGTAAAGCTGTGTCAGCCAGCCCAGCATCCTCACCGGCATGTTGAGCATAACCACGTAAAGCAGGAACTCCGCCATTTCGCCCTGGCTCATCGCCCCGCTGATGACCAGCCGGCCGCCGTACCACAGGATACCGGCCATCGCCAGCAAAAGCGCGAAGGCCATGATCGGGCTGTTGACGGCCAGCAGCTTGCTGATGGTAATCTCATTGTTATAGTTTTCTTTGGCCTGGCGGATGAATTTTTCCGTCTCGTAATCCTCGCGGGCGAAAGCGCGCACCACCTTGGCGCCCACGATGCTTTCCTGGATGAATGTCCCCATCACCCCCAGCCCCTGCTGGATTTTCATCGAGATAACACGCAGCCGGTCCCCGATATTCAAGGCGCGGTAGGAAATGAAGGGAATGGTGCACATGCTGATCAGCGCCAGCTTCCAGTTAAGCACCAGCAGCACCACGGCCACTGCCACCCCCAGCACCAGGAAATAGACGCCCCGCAGCAAAGCGAAGCCGACGAACATGCGCACCCCCTCCACGTCCGAGGTGGCGCGGCTCATCAGCTGGCCGGTCTGGGAACGGTCGTGGAAGGCATAAGACAGTTTCTGGAGGCGGTTGTACATCATGTTACGGAGGTCGTAAGCCACGTGCTGGGAAAGCGCCTCCGCCAGGTAAGACTGCTGGTAGTTTAAAAAGCCGCGCAGGATGCCCGCCACCGCGATGCCGGAAGCCGTAAATATCAACAGGGTGGTCTGGCCGGAACCTAAAGCCAGGTCGATGGCGCGGCCGGTCAGGTTGGGGATGAACATGGACAGCGCCGCCCCGGCGAAGAGGCACAAATAGGTTACCACGGCGCGGCGCCGCTGTTCCCAGAATAGCGCGGCAATTCTTAAGAAAATACGCATCGATTATATGTTAACACAAAGGAGAAAAACCAAGAAACAAGATGCAATAACCAAATCAAATCTTCCCGATAGCAATCGGGATGCCGCATGACGTTAAGGAATCGGCACAAACATCAAAAATCAAAGACACAAATAAAAAATATGGAAATACTTTAATTCATTATGCTAATATAACGGCATTCGGATATTTGCCAGGGAGAATAAATGAAACAGCCGGACTGGAAAAAGCAATTGAAAGCAGACCCAACTGACTGGCTGCTGGAGAAAGATAAGACCCAGCCAGCCATCCGCTATTATACTTTGCGTGATATCCTCGGCCGGGACGAGAACGATAAAGAAGTTAAAGCTGCGAGAGCGGCTATCATGACAAGCGGACCTGTGCCAGTGATCTTGGCGGCGCAGCATCCGGAGGGATATTGGGGAAAACGACCCAGGTACACCGGGACGATGCCGGCTATCGTTTTCATGGCGCAACTCGGGGCGGACGGAGCTGACCCGCGCATTCATGCCGGCTGCGAGATTCTGCTCTCCCGATACATCGCCAGCAATGGTGCCCCTCTGGGTAGTCTGTCATTGAAAAGCACACCTTCAGGTTACAACTATTGCATAGCGAGTATAATGGGGGCGGCTTTGATAGACTTCGGCTGGCTTAACGACCAACGCTTGCAGACAGCAATCGAATGGTTGGCGGATGCTATTAACGGAGAAGGAACGACTGACGCCTCGAACCGCGACACAAACAGACATCAGGATAAGCCCGGGAAAGCTCCTCCATTCGCCTGTTCTCACCGCAATGCTAATCTGCCATGCGCCTGGGGAGCAATCAAGGCGATGATTGCCTTGAGCAAAATACCGCCTAAGTGGAGAACCAGGAATATGCACGAAGCTATCAAACGGGGTGTGGACTTTCTCCTGAGCCACGACCCGGCAGTCGCCGATTACCCCTTTGGCATGGGGAATAAGCCTAGCTCCAACTGGTTCAAGTTCGATTACCCCCTCCACGGAGCCGATGTACTTCAGAACCTAGAGGTCCTGGCAGCGCTGGGGCAAGCCAAAAATCCCGAGTTAGCCAACGCATTAGATCTGGTCATTAGTAAGCAAAACCAACAGGGACGCTGGCTGCTTGAACGTACTTATAAGGAGTTGGCGGACACACAAGAAAAGAAGGTCTTTTATTGGTACCAGAACTCCCTGAGACTTTATATAACCGGCAAGGAGTTGGTGGAGATACAAGAAAAGAAAGGGCAACCCAGCAAGTGGGTCACCTTAAGAGCTTTGCGGGTATTGAAGCAAGCTGGACAATAGTGGAAAAGACAGTGGCTGTTTGGGAAAGGCTATGAATTTCACCCTCACCCTGCCCTCTCCCATCAAGGGAGAGGAAGGCTTTGCACCTCACCCCCCATTTCGTTCCCCCTCTCCGTCGACGGAGAGGGGGTTAGGAGGAGAGGTCAGATTTGATTTTTGAGGTTTGAGTTTTGATTTTACGTTAGTACTTCCCGTATTCTTTAGTAAACTCTATCATCGCCTTGAGGTTTTCCGGCTTGACCTCGTCAGTGGAGGAGCGGGGAGAAAGAATGTAGCCGCCGCCCTTGCCGCAGTAGTCAATCAGCTTTTTACAGTAGTCCTTAACGTCCTGTACCGTGCCCACCTGCAATAGCGAAGACGGCACGTTCCCCTCGATGCAGACGTGGTCTTTTAGAATTTCCTTGGCCCTGAAGATATCCGTGGTATCAAAGCGCGCCAGCATTTTACCTTTGGGGAACTCCAGCAGGTATTCCAGCCGCGAGGTGAAATTCCCCTCGAAGAAGATGCAGGGCGTGGCTCCCTTTTTAATCAGCCCGTTGACCAGCTTTTTAAAGGTCGGCCAGTAGAACTGCTGGAACTGCTTCATAGACATGAACTCGTCGGAGCCGCGGGTATTGGTCATGAACATACGGATATAGCCGTTCTCGTTAGGCTCCGGCAATGCCCTTTCCAGCGTTTTCTTACAGATGAATTCGCACATCTCCTGGACCTTATCCGGCTGGCGGAACATATCCATCATGGTGCCGCTCATGCCCCGCAACGAATGGGAAATAACGTCGAAAGGCGGCATCGCCGCGCCCTGGAAATACTGCGGAAAGCCCATGTCCAGCAACATCTTGTTGAATTTCGCTATCCTGGGGCGCCACTTCCGGAACTCCCGCCCGGCCTTCTGGAGGGTTCGGATGGCTTTATCCACTTCCGGCTCGGTGAAGACGTTGGCCAGCATTTGCGCCCCCATGGACCCGCCGCCGAAATCGGCCAGCTTAGGTATTTTGGCCATCCCCGCCAGATTATCGCTGGTGCGGGACATAAACGTTCGGAACATGTAGTCCGAGGTGTCTTTCATGTAGCTATCGTATTCGTCGGCTTTCATATTATCGATTTCTATCGACTGGTGCCCCTGGTGCGGGTCGACGCCGTGGCCGGGCCACCGCATCTGCTTCGGGGCCAGGATTTCCAGGGCTTTCCCCGGCGTGAACGGCTGGGGGTAAACCATATCCGGCTGGAAGTCCTGCAAAGTCTTTTGGTAGGCGTCGTACCAGGCATCGTAATCATAATATGCGGCGGAACATAAAATGCCGGTGTACTTGGCGGGGAAATAGCCGATGGCGCTGATAATCGGCACCCGGTCCGTCGGCTTGAGCTGAATGGCGTTCATAATCCTGGTTTCGCGTTCTTTGCGCAACTGTTTACCCGATTGTTTCGTCATATTTTCACTCTCTCTTTTTTAATGCTAATATAGCAGTTTTTACACATTGAACACAAGAAAAAGCGATTGGTGGCGTAGCTTCAGGCAGTTAAAATCTTCCGTGCCAGGCGCCTGAGCCGCCCCTCCAGCCCCGGTATCTTAGCGGCGTCGCCCGGGTTTTTCGCCAAGGCGGTCACGCCGCCCACCCAGCGGAATTTGATATACGAAGCATAATACCTGAGGTTCTGCATCGATTGGCCGGTGCTTTCCTCGGCCACCGCCAGGCCGGCTAAAAGTTTGCCTTCCATCCCTGGCCAGACGGCGCAGGTGCGGTCGAGGAAGTTCTTGAGGCGGCCGGAAAGTAGCCCCATATAGCCCGGCGTCGCCAGCACGATAGCGTCCGCCGCCAGCAGCTTCGGGTAGACCGCGGTCATGTGGTCCTTGATAATACAATCGCCTTTACGGTCCTTGCCCTTTTTTTCACAGGCCAGGCAGCCGCGGCACATCTGCACGTCCAATTTGCGCAGGAGCAGCATCTCCGTCTCTGCCCCGCCCCGCTCCAGCTCTTTAAAAAGCGTATCCAGCATCCACTCGGTATTGCCTTTGCGCGGCGAGCCGCAGACCCCGATAACTTTCATTGCCATTTCCGCCGTCTTTCGCTAAAGTATATAATACAAGTGATCCACCTGACTACCTAGCGGAGAACGAAAGGACCGACCGATGGACTTAAAACTGAAAGATAAAGTAGCTATAGTGACCGGCACCGGCAGCCAGATAGGCTTCGGGCGAGGCATTGCGCTGACACTGGCGAAAGAGGGATGTGACGTTATCAGCGTCGACCTGGACCTGGAGGGCGCGAAACAAACGGCGGCAGATGTTAAAAAGCTGGGGCGCAAAACCCTGGCGCTCAAGGTAGATATCACGAAAAAAGCGGAAATCGACGCCGCGGTGAAGAAAATACTGGCGGAGTTCGGGCGGATAGACATACTGGTCAATTGCGCCGGGCGCGCCAGCGGCCTCCGGCCCTTTGTGGAATCGACGGAGGAACAGTGGGACATCGATATCAATATTAATTTGCGGGGGACGATGAATTTTACCCGGGCTGTTTTACCGTACATGCTGGAACGAAAGTACGGCAAGATCGTCAATTTCTCGACACATGCCGCACACCAGCCGACCGGGCTGGCCGGCGCCGCCAGCTATGTTGCGGCCAAGTCCGGCACGGTGATGTTCAGTAAAACGCTGGCCGGCGAGGTGGGCGTATCGGGCATCAACGTCAATATCATCGCGCCCGGCCCCGGGGCCACCAACTTCCATAAAGTAAGCGGCGGCGACCCGCACATGGCCGGCATCGTGGAGAACCTGGCTAAAGCGGGGAAGACCACCACGCCGGAAGACATTGCCAATGCGGTGGCTTTTCTGGTCTCGGACGTATCAAGTAAGCTTTCCGGGCAGATACTCGAGGTGTCCGCGCCTTTAGGCTCAGCCAAAAACTGAGCGCAAAATGGGATAAGATAAGCGGTATACTAAAATAAAATGCTGAAATTACAGGAGTTCAGCTAACCTTGGCATTCCTTTGCCGGCTCCGGTTGGAGCGGTGATAGTTCTTGATTATTGGCGGCTTGATACTCTTCTTATCGGAAAGGGGTAGAGCTTCCACAATGCTCAGGGGCTGGTTCCTTAAAATTTTCCCGGCCAACCCGGCAATCGCCGCCAGGCCTTCCGATTTTGAAACCATTTCCACATATCCATAGCCGGTGGTCTGACCGCTGCCGATGTATTTATCGTTCATGATGATTACCGATGCCACCGCGCCGAAAGCGGTAAATGTCCCCCGCAATTCATCCTCGGTTGTTTCCAGCGAAAGGTTCCCTACATAGATATTCACACTACCCCCCTTTTAACAAATCGTATTTGCCTGACAAATTTGCTACGGGTGATACAACGGCGGCCGAGCCGTTATCAGTACGAACTGCTTAATATCTTCTGTCCCTGCCGCCGCCCGGTCTGCTGCCGGGCCTGCCGCCCCTATTACCGCCGAAACCCCCGCCGCTGGAACCTCCCCTCCGGTTGTTATAAGATCCGCCGCCGCCGCCACGGTTATCCGGACGGGGACGGGATTCATTGACCACGATAGTGCGGTCTTCCAGCATCTTGCCGTTAAGCCCGGCGATAGCCGCCTCGGCTTCAGCTTTAGCCCCCATTTCCACGAAAGCAAAGCCGCGGGGCCGCCCGCTGTATTTATCAAAAGGAACTGCCACCGAGTCCACTTTTCCGTAAACGCCGAATTCCGCCGCCAGCTTGTCCTCGGTTACTTCATAGGACAAATTACCCACATAGATTTTCATCTTTCGCCTCCCCTTACCTTTCTTGCAATATCCGCCATTTCTTGCGTGGATTGGCCGTTAACGGCCAGAAAACATCAAATGCTTAAGAGCTTTATAATTTAAATTAGAAACGTAATTAAAGGGCAGGATAACTTGAGTTCGAAATTTTGTTACAGATATCGTGGTAATGAGACGGGCAGTTTTTATCCGGGCCATGCCCGGGCCAGTTGCCCGACCCGGACATGACACAGGATTGTTTACTTATCTAGCCGGTTTTATTTTCCGGTAGCAATCAGAGCAGTAAACTGGTTTGTCACCGCGGGGCTGGAAAGGAACCTCGGTGGTTTTGCCGCATTGAGCACAGGTGGCGGGGAACATCTGGCGCTTTACGCCAAAGCTGCCGCCGCTGCTGCCATAACGTTCGTCTTTCCTTGCCTGACGGCATTCGGGACAGCGCTTGGGCTCATTGGTATAGCCTTTTTGCTGGAAAAACTCCTGGTCTTCCGCGCTAAAGGTGAAGGTGGCGCCACAATCGGAACACGTGAGGGTTTTGTCTGTGAAAGCCATGGGATGACCTCCTCTCTTATAAATTAGTTTGAGTTTTGGTCATCCAACACTTAAGAATAATCCGTTTAAGGGGCTTCTATGAAGCGTGCAATAACCTAAACCTGAACTTAATTATATTATAGCACATTGTCAAGTAGGTTGCACAAGCGTCCGTTCGCCAGTTGCCTTAACCGCCATGATTAGCTATGATAATAACAACCTTTTTAGCTTCATCTTTAGCCTGTTGGATTAGATAAGATATCGACCGTTGTATGCGATCAATGCCTTAGCAGCGCCGCCGTCAGCACAATGAGCACAAACCCGGTGATAACAACATACTTGATGTTTCTCTCCCGGGCGAAGTAGATGGCGGAGACAATCACCCGGACATACGGGGTCAGCATCAAGACGATAATGCCCGCGGTCATCAGCCGGGCCGCCGCGCCGCCCTGCCCGTGGCGGAACTGGTCGTAAATAAAGGTAAAGAAATTCTTGCCATGGATGAATACAGACGGGTCCGTGGAGACACGCAGCTCCCCGTAAGCATGGTAGTACGCGGCGATGCCGGCAACTTCCAGGACCATGCTAATAACCACCCCCACGATGAGCAGCCAGCTGACGGCCGTTTCGAGTTTAGACTCGCCGCTGCCCCTCTGTGTCATATTCATAAAGCGCTGATCCCTTTGTACAACATTTGACTTATCATCAGAAAAACAACCACCAGGAACAATACCCTTAAGACGCTATTACTGATTTTATTGAGAATCCGCCCGCCGATTATCGCGCCGATGGTGGCGCCCACCGCGACCGGGGCCATTAAAGTGAGATTCAGCAGACCGGAAAAAAGGTAGATGCTGGTGCCGGCCAGGGCCGTCATGCCGATGATGAAATTACTGGTGGTGCTGGCGACCTTGGGCGGCATACGCAGGACATTCTCCTGTACCGTCACCTTGAACGCCCCCGCCCCGATGCCCAGCATCCCCGCCGCCACGCCGGCCACCAGCATACCGGCCCCTCCCCAGAGCGCATTGTTAACTTTATATTCCAACAGTTTATCGTGGGCTTCATCGTAATAGCTGCCGTGAAGCTCCAGCCACCGCGAGACCCGGTCCTGCTTGACGGGCGTTACATAGCCGTCTTTCGGCTCTCTCAATTTGAGGAATGAGGTCATCAGGAAAGCGGCGAAGAAAAAATAGAGGTACACGGGGCTGATTTTGGTGGTAATAATAGCGCCGGCGATGGCCCCGGTGATGGTGAACATCTCCAGGAACATGGCGATTTTGATATTGGCGATACGCTGCCGCACGTAAGACGAGGCCGACCCGCTCGAGGTGGCAATGATGGTCACCATGGCAGAAGCGATAGCTTCTTTAACCGGTACGCCGGCGAGGACCAGCAGCGGAATAATCATGGCGGCGCCGCCCAGGCCGATAAGCGACCCCAGGAAGCCCACCGGCAGCGCGATCAGCCCCAGCCAGAGCATGTCCAACATCGGTATTATCCCCTGATATGATAACTTATGCCGGGGAATTTAGCCATCGATTATGAAAAGATGAAAATATAAGGTGAAATGAGTTTAAAGGCGATTGTTTTTGCTAGCCCTATTTACAGCACGCGAAAAATCACTAAAGATGAACGCACAAAGAAGTCTGGTTATACTTCTGTCGCTTTAAGTCCGCCGCTTTACCGAAGGCACCTATAATCTTTACGTGTTTTGACCGTGTAACGCGAGAATGGTCTTATTATAGCTCTCGGTCACCTTGCGGAAATGGAAACCCGAGACGGATAAGCTGATGGATAAGGGGAAGTGACGCGGCCGCTTCAGTAACGTCGTAATAAGGAGTCTCCAGAAATATCTTCTCCCTTTATGCTGGACACCTAAAAACCAGACGGATCTGATAAAACTAGTGACATGGGAGAGCCGCAGCTGGGATATTCCGGCCGTCTTACGCGGCTTAAATTCTTTAAGGAAAGCCACGACACGCTCGTAATATTGGCGCGGGGAATAGATTGTATCCAGGACTTGTTTATAGCCGGTTACCAGCGTTTCATATTTCATCTTGGGAACAAAGTTCAGGGAAAAGTCCGTATTATCCCCGGAGAAATTTTTCAGCAGGCGGTTCTCTTTCTTGAGCCGCTGGTAGAGTTTTGTGCCGTTAGGAGCATTAAGCAAGCCGACCATCGCGGTCACGATGCCGGTCTTTTGAATAAAGTTAATCTGTTTCTTGAAGATGGAAGCCGGGTCGCTATCAAAACCGAGGATAAAGCCTCCCTGTACCTCCAGACCGTGGTTCTGGATTTTTTTCACGGCTTCGGCCAAATCACGGTTTCTGTTTTGCAGCTTGTTACACTCCAGCAGGCTGTCTTCATCTGGAGTTTCAATACCAATAAAAACCCGATTAAAACCTGCCTCGGTCATTAGATCCATCAAAGCATCATCATCGGCGAGATTAATGGATGCTTCGGTGAAAAACGTGAAGGGGTTCTTTTTCTTCTTCGACCATTCGATCATCGCCGGCAGGGTTTCCTCTTTCAGTTTTTTCTTATTGCCGATGAAATTGTCATCGACGATAAACAGGCTGCCCCGCCAGTTGTGGTCGTATAACGCTTCAAGTTCATCAACCATTTGCTGGCTGCCCTTGGTCCTGGGCGTATGGCCGTTAAGCACGACAATATCGCAAAAGTCACAATCAAAAGGGCATCCCCGGGAATACTGCAGGCTCATCGCCGAATAATCTTTCATGTTCAGCAGCGACCACAACGGGATGGGCGTGTTATTGATATCAGGGCGTTCATCGGATGCATAAATGTGCTGCGGATGCCCTTGAGCCAGGTCTCTTAAAAATACCGGGAGGGTAACTTCAGCTTCGCCCAGTACAAAGTGGTCAACTCCGGGGAAATCTTCATAGCCGGTCGTGAAAAGGGGCCCGCCGGCCACTACTTTGATATTCAAACGCCGGCAACTTTCTATCACTTCCCTGGCGGAATCCTTCTGCACCACCATGGCACTGACGAAAACGTAGTCAGCCCATTTAAGATTTTCGTCGCTCACCGGTTTCACGTTCAGGTCTACCACTCTTTTCTCCCATTCGGAGGGAAGCATGGCGGCCACGGTAAGCAGTCCCAACGGCGGGAAGGTGGCTTTTTTCGATAAGAACTTCAAAGCGTGCCTGAAGCTCCAGAAAGTATCCGGGTACCGGGGATATACGAGCAGTATTTTCATATTAGTTCTCCATAAGGCGTAGTTTCCAAGTGGTAGCAAGCGTGGATAAAGAACGGCAGCTCTGTTCTTCAATTCTGAAGATAAAGAAACTATTGCAGTTGAAATGGGTGAGGGTTTTATCCTGGATATATATTGGATGCCTCTCTCTATTGAAATTTAGTTAGAGCTCGGGTCATCCAACGCTTGATGTAAAACTAGAAGTATCTCAAGGAGGCTTAATTAACCTAAACTGGAACTATACTTTAAATATATACCCAAAACCGGGTAATTGTAAATAGTTGAAGCTAAATCAGGCTCCGGTAGCAAGAAATCGTTAGGTGGAGATAGGGGGATTTCCCTTAGCGTGTCTCGGGACGGGCGAACCACCGACCTTCCCGATATAATCGGGACGCTCTCCCAGCTTTATAAATTATGGTGGAGATAGGGGGATTCGAACCCCCGACCTCCGCGATGCGAACGCGGCGCTCTCCCGGCTGAGCTATATCCCCGTGTGACAAGACTATTATAGCATATACGGGCTAGCGCTCGACGTGCTTGATCTGATAGCGCACCTTGCCGACGGGCGCCGTTATCTCCACGATATCCCCGTCACACCTTCCCAGGAGCTGCTTGCCCAGCGGCGAGGCGATGGATATTTTCCCCTTGGCGATGTTGACCTCCCGCGGGTCGACGATCATATAGCGGGATTCCTCGCCGGAAGCCATCTCACATATGACGATGCTATCTCCAATCGTCGATTTTTTGGTGGGTTCCTTTTTCTCCTCGATAATGCTCGCCGCTTTCACCGTCTGCTCAAGCTCTTTGATACGCCCGTCCACGTGTCCCCGCTCTTCCCTGGCGGCGTGCAGCGGCGCGTTTTCCCGGAAGTCTTTATCCGCGGCGGCCCGCTGGATTTCCGCCATTAGTTCGCGGCTCCGCTTTTTCAGCGTTTCCAGCTCCGCTTTCATTTCATCGTAGCGCTGCTGCGTCAAAGCCACGGTTTCCGGCTGGTTTTTACCGCCGGCCGTCACCGCAGCGCCGGTTTTGCTTTTCTTGGTCTTGAGGTGCGTGGCCAGGTTAGACTGGCTCCAGCCGGCTTTTTTGGCGTAAGCGAGGAAAGCGCGCAGGACTCCGAACTTTTTTTCATAGTCCAAATCAGATACATCGAGCTGTTCGGCGTAGCTGGCCACGGCGGGCCCGGCCAGCTTTTCAAAGGAGCTTTCCCAGCCGTACCACCGGGCGAATCTGTATACCTCCGGCTGGCTGTTTTCCCGGACTTTAGGCGTGAGTTTGCCCAGGTAAAGCGTTACCGCCTCGCCCAGGCTGGGGATGTGTTCGGTCGTGTCTGCCATCTGCCTCTCCCTGTTTTTATTCTGCTTCATTCTAAACGTTATGGGCGTCAGGGGTCAATGCTTCTTGACCGGAAAGGCAGCCGGACGATGCCCAGGGTTTTGGTGACCACCTGGTACTTCAGCACCTTCTTTATCGTCCGGCCGTGCCAGTCGAAGGACACGTCATCGGCTTTGAGCAGGGCGGCATCGATGCCGCTTTTTTTGATCACACTAAAAAGCCGGTCGATTTGCCGGTCGCTCATTTTCTCGAAGATTTTACGCGCCCAGTAACCCGTCCTGATTTCCCCGCCCAGCCTTTTCCGCCAGGCGCGCTCGTAATGCTCCAGACTTTGAGCGGAAAGGTCATCATTTACAAGCGCCCGGTGCAGGGTTTCCGCCGCAATATCCGCCCCCAGCAGGCCGTAAAAAATACCGCCGCCGCTGGTAGGCTTTACCTGTCCGGCGGCATCGCCGACGGCGATTAGTCTTTCTCCATAGGTGCGCGCCGGCGGCCTCAAGGGTATGGCGCCGTAGTTCAGCGACATATCCGCGGAAGCTATTTTCCCCTGGGCAGCCAGGAATTGCAGCCACTTTTTCAGGTGCTGCCCCGCGTCCCGGCGCGCTAAAAGCCCGACCCGCCCCATGCCGGGCGAGGTAGGCACCAGCCAGCTGAAGAAACCCGGCGCCATGTCCCCGAAGTAGACCTCCGTTTCTTCCAGCCCGGGGGTTTCGGTTTCTACCTGGACGCCGGTAACATGGTCTTTAAAGACCCCCAGCCCCGCCCGTTCAACTAAGCCCGGCGTAAAGCCGCTGGCGATAACAACGGCCCTGGCTTGAATTTGAGTTTCTTTATCGCCGTAAGACACGGTCACGAGGGCACAGTCGCTTTCCATCGTGATGCCGGTTGCCCGGCTTTGAAAGCGGTATTCCGCCCCGGCGTGCTGCGCCCGTTCCGCCATCGCCACGTCAAAAGCCCGCCGGTCCAGCACGCAGGCCTGCGGCTCGTCGCGGTATAAACGGAAATTGGTACCCGAAGGCGCATAAAGCGTGGCGCTGTTCAGCCGGCGGAGAATGACTTTATCATCGATTTCAAAAGTTTTTACGCACTCCATGCCGACGAGGCCCGTGCAGCAGGACTTTTCTCCTGCCCGGGCGTTTTTCTCCAGCACCAGCACCCGGTGGCCGTGTTCCGCCAGGCGGCGGGCGGTATGGCTCCCGGCGGGGCCGCCGCCGATGATGATTACATCATGCATAGTCATTGGCCGGCCAGGGCAGCATAATGGTAATGACCGTGCCCTTCCCCGGCGCCGATTTTATCTGCAAAGTGCCGTTCAGCAGCCTGGCCCGCTCGTGCATACCCATCAGCCCCAGCCGGCCGGCGCTGACCATTTTCTCAATTTTACCGGGGGCCTCGAAGCCCTGCCCGTCATCGGTGACCGTCATGCGGATGTTCTTTTCGCCGCCATCCAGCCGGATGGATACGTTAGCAGCTCTGGCGTATTTACGGATGTTGTTCAGCGCCTCCTGGGCGATGCGGAAAAGCAATATTTGCGTCTCCGGCGGGAGCGTCCGCTCCATGTTTTTCGTCTCCACCCGGGTACGGATGTGCTGCGCCCTTTCCAGCTCCTCGGCGATCCACTCGAGGGCGGCCACCAGCCCGAGGTCGTCGATTACGCGGGGGCGCAGTCCCTGGGCCGTCGCACGCAGTCCTTCCAGCGCTTTCACAGCCTGGCCGCGGATATCCTCGAGGTTTTCTTTAATCGTCGCCAGTTTCAGGCGGGGGGCCGCGGCTAATTGATCCAGTTTCTGGATGAGGATGATGAGGTCCGGCGAGACATCATCGTGCAGGTCGCGCGAGATGCGTTTGCGTTCTTCCTCCTGGGCGCGGGTTATCTGCTGGAGGTAGGCGCGCATGTTTTCCTGGGTTTGTTTTTCTTGCGTCACGTCCCGGGCTACGTGCTCGAAGCCGGTAATTCTCCCGTTGGAGATAATAGCGTTGGTGGACATTTTGACCGTCTTGGCGGCGCCGCCTTTGACCAGCACCTGCTGCTCGTACGGCTGCTCAAAGTCCTCCCCCCTGACCAGCTTTTTACGCACCTCCCTCGCCAGTGCCAGCGCTTCCGGGGCCAGGAACCGGGAGAGGTGTTTGCCCTTGATTTCCGCCACCGTAAAGCCGGTCAGCTTTTCCCAGCCCTTATTGCCATCCTCGAAGTGGCCGCCGACGTCCTGAATCCAAATGGCGTCCGAGGCGCACTCGAAGAGGTGGCGGTACTTCTGTTCGGAGACGTTGTGGTTTTTCTCGGCTGCGTCCATATCTGTTTTCAAGAGGGGAAGGGAGGGAATATATTCAAATAAAAGCTACTGTATATCGTCAAGGTCAATGTATCCCTGCTTGAGTCCTTTAATGATGGCATCCGTGCGGCTGGAGCAGCCGAGCTTGTTGAAGATATTGGTCATGTGGGCCTTGACGGTGCGCAGGCTGATGAACAGCTTTTCCGACATTTCCTTGTTGCTCAATCCGCGGGACGCCCATTTCAGGATCTCCATTTCCCGCGAGGTAAGCTGCCCGCCGGTTTCCCGCTCGTCCTGGCTCTTGGAGATATTGGCCAGACGCTGCACCAGCTTGCGCGTCACCTCCGGGTCGAGCACGGATTCGCCGGAGCGCACGGCGCGTATCGCTTTCACGACGTCCCGGCCGGGCGAGTTTTTCAGCAGGTAGCCGCAGGCGCCGGCTTCCAGCAGGCCGATGATATAGCGGATATCGCTGTAGGCGGTGAGAATCAGCAGGGCGGTGGGGGGAGCCACCTGCTTGATCTGCTTGGTGGCCTCGACGCCGTTGAGCTTGGGCATGACGATATCCATGATAACGATATCCGGCTTCAGCTCTTTGGCCAGGCGCACGGCTTCTTCGCCGTCGGTGGCCTCGCCTACCAGTTCAAAGTCTTTTTCCTGCTCAAGGAGGTTGCGCATCCCCTCTCTAAGCATGGCGTGGTCGTCGGCGATTAAAATCCTGGTTTTCATCCTGCTCCTGGAGTCCCGGTTTTAAGCGGGGGCGCTCACCTATATTTTAGAACGTTCCGTATAAATTCGCAATTGCGGGGGACTAGCACCGGAGGACTAGTACTAAGGGGCATATCTGCGTACGACTTAATGACGGCCAAGATATATCGGCCGGGCGGTTTGGTGGATTCGGGCGGGTGCTAGCATTATAATAGAAAGTGTTGGGTATTACCGGGGAGACCGTTTGGGGCGCAGAAGAGAAAGCAAACAGGCAGGTCAGGAAGACCGGCAGGAAAAGAGAAAAGCCGTCCTGGCCGCCCTGGCTAAAGTCACCGATGACCACCAGCTGCTGGAAGGCGATATGGGTGTGCCCGCCAACGAACCGGATAACTACTACACCCTTTCCCACGCCGAGATGGATGCCCTGATCAACGGCGACATGGAAACCCTGGAGAGATGGGTCAGCAATCTGGACAAAAACCATGCCACCCGGCTTTTACGCTGGCTCATTAAGGAAAGATGGTAATAAAGTGGTATACTTAACATGATTACTCAGTACCGGGAATCATGAAGTGAACAGCCACAAAGAGAAAAGGAGTTAGATACAAGTGAGTACCAAGGACAACAAAGAGACCAAGGCCAAAGAAGAAATCCTGGGGCAAATATCCGACCAGGCTATCTCCTCCATGATGGAAGAGAACCGCGTATTCCCCGTGCCGCCGGAGTTCGCTAAAAAGGCCGCGGTAAAAAGTATGGCCGAGTACAAGGCGCTGTATGACGAGTCCATCAAAAACCCGGACAAGTTCTGGGGAAAATGGGCGGAAGAGCTGGAATGGTACAAGAAATGGGACAAGTACGAGATAGCTGATTTTAAAGACAAGCCGGATGTAAGGCACTTCGTCGGCGGGAAAATAAACATAGCCTATAACTGCCTCGACCGGCATCTCAAGACGGCACGCAAGAACAAAGCCGCCCTCATCTGGCAGGGTGAACCGGACAGCGATGTGCGGACATTTACCTACCAGCAGCTTCACCACGAAGTATGCAAATTCGCCAATGTGCTGAAGAAAATGGGCATTAAGAAAGGCGATTCTGTTTCCATCTATCTGCCGATGATTCCGGAGCTGGCGATAGCCATGCTGGCCTGCGCCCGCATCGGGGCGATCCACAGCGTGGTATTCGGCGGTTTCAGCGCTGAAGCTCTGAGGGACCGTATTCTCGACCTCAAATCGTCATTACTCATCACGGCGGATGGTTACTGGCGCAGCGGCAAGCAGATCAAGAGCAAAGACGGCGCCGATTCTGCTATGGCTGTTTGTCCTACCATTAAAAAGGCAATTATCGTAAAAAGGCTCGGCATTGAAATCAACATGACGGCCGGCAGAGACTCCTGGTGGCATGAGCTGATGAATGCCCCCGATTTGTCTGCCAAGTGCGAGCCGGAGCAAATGGATGCCGACGAGCCGCTTTTCGTGCTTTACACCAGCGGCAGCACCGGTAAGCCCAAAGGCGTCCTCCACACGCAGGCCGGGTACCTGCTCCACTGCTATTTGAGCATGAAATGGATCTTCGATATCAAGGATGAGGATGTCTACTGGTGCACCGCCGACGTTGGCTGGATTACCGGCCATAGCTATATCGTTTACGGGCCTTTATCCTCCGGCGCTACCAGCCTTATGTTCGAAAGCGTCCCCACCTATCCCGCCGCGGACAGGTTCTGGCAAATCGTAGAGAAATACAGAGTCAATGTTTTCTATACCGCACCCACGGTCATCCGTGCTTTGATGAGAGAGGGCGAGGAATTACCCAATAAACGCGACCTTTCCAGCCTCCGCCTCCTCGGCAGCGTGGGCGAACCCATTAACCCCGAAGCGTGGATGTGGTACTACCGCGTTATCGGTAAAGAGAAATGCCCCATCGTGGATACCTGGTGGCAGACGGAAACCGGCGGCATCCTGATCACCCCACTCCCCGGCGCCATGCCCATCAAGCCCGGTTCCGCTTCTCTGCCCTTCCCCGGCGTCGAACCTGTTATTCTTGCCGAAGACGGCAAGCCGGTCGGGGAGAATGAAGGCGGCTGGCTCTGCATCAAGAAACCCTGGCCCGGCATGATGCGCACCATCTGGGGCGATCCCGCCCGGTTCAAGGAGACCTATTTCAGCAAGTTCCCGGGCGTTTACTGCACGGGTGACGGCGCCCGCAAGGATAAAGACGGCTACTACTGGCTGATGGGACGCATCGACGATGTAATTAAAGTCTCCGGCCACCGCATCGGCACCGCCGAGGTGGAAAGCAGCCTGGTGTCCCATCACAGGGTAGCTGAAGCCGCCGTCGTCCCGATGCCCCACTCGCTGAAGGGCGAAGGCATCTATGCCTACGTCACACTGAAAACCGGCGAAAAGCCGAGCCCGGAACTGGAAGCCGAACTGAAAGCGCACGTCCGCAAGCAAATCGGGCCCATCGCCACGCCGGACGTCATCCAGTTCGCTGACGGCCTGCCCAAGACCCGTAGCGGCAAGATCATGCGCCGCATCCTGGTGAAAATCGCCGCCGGCAATACGGATAACCTGGGTGATACTTCCACACTGGCCGACCCGTCGGTCGTGCAGACGCTGGTCGCCGGTAAAAAGAAATAAACCACGGGAAAAACGGCCGGGGCGGTGATTTCCTCTCCGGCCGTTAATTATAATTTTTTTGGAGGTATTTGGTGACACAAGACTCGACTAATGTACAAATGAAAATGGCCAATCCGGGCGCCCTGGGTCTGATAGCATTCGGGTTCAGCACGATGCTGCTCCAAATTTTCAACCTGGGGATCATCGGTAATCCGGTTCCGCTCGTGTTCGGGTTTTTCTGGGGCGGCCTCGCCCAGGTAATCGTCGGCACGGTAGAAGCCAAACGCGGCGATACCTTCGGGCTGGCGGCTTTCACCTCCTATGGGCTGTTCTGGATGGCGTTAGGCGGTTATTTCCTGCTGGTATGGACCCACCTGGTACCGGCGGAACCCAAGGCGCTGGGCTGGATGTGCATCTTCTTCGCTATTTTCACCGGCCTCATGTTCATCGGCACCCTTAAACTCACTTTTGTCCATTCGTTCGTCTTCGGTTCGTTGACCATCCTCTTCATCCTTCTGGCGGGGCACTTCATCGGCGGCTGGTCTCCCAAGATCGCCGGCGTCGAGGGCCTGTTCTGCGGCGCTTCCGCGGCTTACGGCGGTATCGCGGTGGCAATTAACAGCGTCTATGGACACACCCTGCTGCCGCTGGGACCCTGGTCCAAATAAGAAAATAAAGGGAATAAAAGAAAGCGGCCTGGCGAGTAAAATCGCCGGCCGCTTTTTTGTTGCCGAAAAATCTGGAAACTATACCCTGATGCAGGCGACCTCGTGTCCCTCGGTAATGGTACGCAGCGGCGGTACGGCCTGACTGCACTCCGGAATCGCCATGAAGCAGCGCGGGTGGAAGGGACAGCCGGGTGGGGGGTTCAGCGGGCTGGGCACTTCGCCCTTGAGGATAATGCGTTCCCGCGTTTCTTCCACGAACGGGTCGGCGATGGGCACGGCGGAAAGCAGCGCCCGGGTATAGGGGTGCAGGGGGTTTTCGTAAAGCACCCTCGACTTGCAGATTTCCATGATGCGTCCCAGGTACATGACCGCCACGCGGTCGCTGATATGCCGCACCACGGAAAGGTCATGGGCGATAAATAGATAGCTCAAACCCTGAACACGGCTCTGGAGCTCCTCCAGCAGGTTGATGATCTGGGCCTGAATGGAAACGTCCAGCGCGGAAATGGGCTCATCGCAAACGATCAGCGAAGGGTCGCAGGCCAGGGCGCGGGCCACGCCGATGCGCTGGCGCTGGCCGCCGGAAAATTCATGCGGGAAGCGGTCGGACATGGCGGGGTCAAGGCCGACGATGCGGAAAAGCTGTTCCACTTTATCGCGGTACTCGCCCTTGCCGAAGACCATGTGATGGATTTTCAGCGGCTCGCCGACGATGCTGCCGGCGCTCTGGCGGGGGTCCAGCGAGGAATAAGGGTCCTGAAAGATCAGCGCCATGCTGCGGCGGATATCCCGTAGTTTCTTTTCCGGCAGGGCGGCGATATCTTTGTCCTGGAACAACACCTTGCCCGCGGTAGGACGGTAGAGTCCGATGACGCAGCGGCCGATGGTGGTCTTGCCGCAGCCGCTTTCTCCCACCAGCCCCAGCGTTTCGTCCTTCTTAAGTTTGAAGGATACGCCGTCGACAGCCTTGACATCGGCCACCTTGCGGCGCAGCAGACCGCGGGTAACGGGGAAATACATTTTCAGGTCGGATACATTCAGCAAAAATTCATCTTGTACCTGATTCATGACTTCTTCTCCCTGGTATCAGCATAGCACCGAATAAAATGATTTACGCCGTCAACCGGAGCGAGGTCCGGCCACGGCTCTTTGAAACACTTTTCAATTTTATACGAGCACCGGGGCAGGAAAGCGCAGGTGGGGGGCATATTGATAAGGTTGGGCGGCAAGCCGACGATGGGCACGAGCTTGGTCCCTTCCTCTTCGTCGAGACGCGGGATGCACTTGAGCAGGCCGATGGTGTAGGGGTGCCGCGGATGGCCGAAGATGTCCTTGGTGGTGCCGGATTCCACGATACGGCCGGCGTACATGATGTAAATCCGCTGGGCATAGCGGGCGACCACGCCCAGGTTGTGCGTGACGATGACGAGCGAGGCGCTGAAGTGCTGCACCATTTCTTTCATCATTTCCAGCAGCTGTGCCTGGGTGGTGACATCAAGGGCGGTGGTGGGCTCGTCTGCGATAAGGATTTTGGGGTTACAGGAGAGCCCCATCGCGATCATGACGCGCTGCCGCATACCGCCGCTGAAATGGTGGGGGTAATCGTCGATACGCCTTTCCGCGCCGGAGATGCCCACCATGGTCATGAGCTCGATGGCCCGCTTGCGGGCAGCCTCGTCGTTCATCTTAAGATGCAGCATCAGCATTTCCGTCAGCTGCTGGCCGATGGTCAGGACCGGGTTGAGCGAGGTCATGGGCTCCTGGAAGATCATGGCGATCCTGGCGCCGCGCACGGAGCGCATCTCCGGGCCGTTGGCTTTGTAGGCCAGCAGGTTTTGCCCCTGGAAATCAACTTCGCCGCCGGTAATCTTGCCGGGAGCGCTGATAAGCTGCATGATGGAAAGCTGGCTGACCGATTTGCCGCAGCCGCTTTCCCCCACCAGCCCCACGATCTCCTTTTCATCGATGTAGTAGGACACTCCATCGACGGCTTTCACCACGCCGCTTTCGGTCTTGAACTGGGTCTTGAGGTCTGTTACTCTTAATAGTTCCGTCATATTAAAGTCCTTGTTTCAGGCTATTTTTAGCGTTCTTGCCTCGTTGACTCTCTTTAATTCCAGATAACAGATTGACGGTTGCAAAAAATGGTTTTTTGAGTCTTTTTACGATTGATTTTCCAAACTACTCAACAGAGTATACCATGATATTTTTTGATTGTCTATAAAATTCACTATTCTTTGTAATGGCGAAGCCCGTTAAAGCATTACAAGCACTTTTGGAGATAATATAATCCTTTTACCAAAAAACATCAACATTGTTCCACCGGCTACCCCATGGTAGTCAGCGGCCGGCCGCCGAGGACGTGCAGGTGCAGATGGGGTACTACCTGTCCGGCCTGCGCGCCGTTATTGATTACGAGGCGGTAGCCAGTTCCCGCCAGGCCCCGGGCTTTAGCCGCGCGGTTGGCCGCCGCCACCATTTTGCCTACCAGCGGGACATCGGCGTCCGTGAGAGCGGCGATGGAAGGGATATGCTTTACCGGGATGACCAGCAGGTGCACCGGCGCCGCCGGGGCGATATCCGGGAAAACGACCACATCCTCGTCGCGATAGATAATCTTCGTGGGAATTTCTCCCGCAACGATTCTGCAAAAAATGCAATCCACTTGGCTTTGTTTGGGGCTCATCGGCAGTATTCCTTTTCCCCTCCCCGCGCGGTGGAGAGGGGAAAATTATATCAATAAACTTTAAAGTTCAACCCAGACCTTGGGAGCGCCGGGGGGAGGCGGAGGCCCTTTCATATCGAGGACGGTAGCTTTGCCGTTCTTCAAGATAAAAACACCCACGTAGTCCCACCCTTCCTTTTCCACTCCCGGTTTGTAAAACGGGCGTTTTTCCGTTATTTCCTTTTTAAGCGCCAGGTCGGTTACCAGCTGCATTCTTCCGGCGACTCTAATCTGGACGCCCGCTGCGAAATAGCATAATTCTGTTTCAGGGTTTTTAACCAGCTGTTTATAAACATCTTTAGGTGTTTGCATGGAAAAGATAATACCATTTTCATCCGCCCGGTACGTTCCCATACCGCGCACGTGCGGTTTTTTCCCCTCGACGGTCGCCATGTAAGCGGTCGGGTTTTTAGTGATAAAATCCAGGATTTCCTTTTTATCCACGGTGCTACTCCTTCGCTATTTATAAGTCGATGAAAACAGTGGGGGCGGTCATGTCCTGCATGCTCCAGGTGGTGGCTTTGCCCTTGAGGCGACAGACAGCCATGCCGTCAAAGCTTTTTTCGTAGGCCGTTTTTAAAAACGGCCGCTTGCCCACGATTTCTTTTTTCAGCGCCAGGTCTTCCAGCACCTCCATTTTGCCCCGCACCCTCACCTGTGTGCCCTTGGCGAAATAGCAGACTTCGACATTCGGGTTGTCAGCGATCTGCTGGAAGACGTTTTTCATCTTGCTGGTGTAGAAAATCAGGCCCTTTTCATCGGCACGGAAGGTCTCCATGCCGCGCACCCTGGCAGATTTGCCTTCTACCGTCGCCAGGTAGCCTACCGGGTTCTCGGTAATGAACTTGAGGATTTCTGTTTTGTCCATGAAAATACTCCTTCTTTTAATTATCGTAGGGGAAATTGTAACACAAATATACTACTACTGCAATGTGCTTGTCCGCCCCGCTCACCCTGAGCTTGTCGAAGGGCGAGTTGACCCTCCGCTATGGTTCCCTTCGATGGACTCAGGGTAAACTCGGCTCACCCTGAGCGGCCGCATATTGCTATTTCAGTTTTTTAATGACGGCGTCCGCCACCTGGGACGTGCCTACGGCGGTGGGGTCATCGCGGCGGAGCTTCATATCGTAAGTGACGCTTTTACCTTCCCTAATGACGGCGGCGATGGCGTTTTCCAGCCGGTCGGCGGCTTTAGTTTCCCCGAGGTGCCGCAGCATGAGCACGCCGGAGAGCATCATCGCCATGGGGTTGACCTTATTCTGGCCGGTGTACTTGGGCGCGCTGCCGTGGGTAGGCTCGAAGAGCGCAATCCCCTCCCCGATGTTGGCCCCGGGCGCTAATCCCAGGCCGCCGACCAGTCCAGCGCAGAGGTCCGAAATAATGTCTCCGTAGAGGTTGGGCGCGACGATGACATCGAACTCCTGCGGGCGGCGCACCAGCAGCATGCACAGGTTATCGATGAGGGCGTCCTGGAACTCGATGTCCGTATAGTCTTTAGCCACCTCCCGCGCCACCGCCAGGAAAAGCCCGTCCGAGAACTTCATGATGTTGGCTTTATGGGTGGCGGTGACTTTTTTGCGGCCGTATTTGCGGGCGTACTCGAAGGCGTATTTCACGATACGCCGTGTACAAAACTCGGTAATCATCTTGATGCTGATGCCGGCATCCGGCCGGATGACATTGCCTTTCTGGTTATTGATAAAAGCAATCAGCCCTTTAGCTTCTGAGGTGCCTTTTTCGTACTCGACGCCGGCGTAGAGGTCTTCCGTATTTTCCCGCACGATAACGATGTTCACCCCTTCATACGGCGAGGGGACGCCGGGATAGGTCTTGCAGGGGCGCACACAGGCATAGAGGTCCAGGGCTTTGCGCAGGGCGACGTTAACGCTTCTGAAGCCCGTGCCGATGGGCGTGGTTACCGGGCCCTTGATAGCCACCTTATTCTTTTTAATCGAGGCCAGCACCGCGTCCGGCAGAGGGGTGCCCTCTTTAGCCATGACCTCCGCCCCGGCGTAGGCGTACTCCCAGTTGAACTTCACGCCGGTGGCTTCCAGCACCTGGCGCGTCGCCGTGGAGATTTCCGGCCCCACGCCGTCCCCGGGTATGAGGGTGATATTATATGCCAATTTAAAGCTCCTGATTATTCATTGATTTGCTTTATGCTAAATTATACTTTACCGGACATTAAAAAGTGTAGCTTAAAAAGCCGCCGCTGGCAATTAGTGTAAAAACCCCCTCGTGTCCCCCTTCGACAAGCTCAGGGCATGACCACGCCTTTGATGTAGCCGGGGGTGCGGTTGACGTTGTCCTGGAAAGCTTTATCGATATCCTCCAGCTTATATTTATGCGTCACCAGCTTCGGCATGGGGAAAACGCCCTTCTGCACGGCCCACATGGCGCGGCGCAGCTCGCTCTGGTAGTCCGTGGACATGCCGATGCCCTGCGGGCTGTAGATGATGGGTGACTTTATCCAGTTGAAAAGCTCGTAGGTGTCCGGGGCCTGGTGCCAGCCGACCATAATGATTTTCGCCCGGTTGTTTTTGATGACTTCGCCGACCATTTTAACGCCCGGCGGGTGTCCGACTACCTCGATAGCGACATCGACGCCGCGGCCGCCGGTGATTTTATTGACTTCCTGGACGACGTCGACCTTGGACGGGTTGAGGGTGATGGTGGCGCCGAGCTCTTTGGCCAGCTTCAAACGGCCTTCATCGAGGTCGGCGACGATATATTCACGTATTTTAGGGCTGGCCACCCCGCAGATAACGCCCAGCCCCATGAAGCCGGCGCCAATCTGGAAAACGAAGTCGCCGAACTCAGGCGTCGCGGTGCGGGTGATAGAGACCAGGCTCATCAGCGGCTCGCCCAGCGCATATTCGAAGGGGATGCGGTCCGGTATCTTTTCAATGACGGAACCGTGGCCGCGGGCAACGCGGTCGGTGGGATTGCAGGCGGTATATTCGGCGTAACATTCCGCCGGCCAGAAACCGGTAATCCGGTCGCCCTCCTTGTAACCCTTAACGTTTTTCCCCACCTCCACCACCGTACCGGCGGGCTCGTGGCCGGCGCGGCGCGGAAAGGGTGCGTGCATGACGCTGGTATCAAGGTAGTTGGGCATATCCGAGGAGCAGACCCCGCAGGCGGCGATTTTGACCAGCATCTCATCGGGGCTGATTTTGGGCATAGGAATGTCCCTGATTTCAAACTCGCGGGGGGCAACGATAAAGGCAGCTTTCATGACGGGTTCCTCCTTACAAAAAGACCGTAACTGATTTTACCCCTTAAGCGCCAGGGCAAGCAACGTCAAATTCTGGTTATAAACAATGGGGAAAAACGCCCTCCATTCGCTCACCCTGAGCTTGTCGAAGGGTGAGTTACACACGCCGCTATGGTTCGACAGGCTCACCATGAGCGGTATTCTCTTGGTTTATTCTTGACACTCTTGTAGCTATTATCTATGCTTAAATGAGCAGCTAAAATTGTGGAGAGTTAAACTTGGCAAACCCCGAGGATAAAAATATATATCAGCTGGACATCCCGGC
Organism: Dehalococcoidales bacterium; assembly: GCA_050018395.1. Lineage (GTDB taxonomy): Bacteria > Chloroflexota > Dehalococcoidia > Dehalococcoidales > RBG-16-60-22 > RBG-13-51-18. The sequence goes on along the minus strand of JBEKAC010000008.1, from coordinate 74,962 downwards.
CCAACTGGACGCGGCGGCGGCCGTCAAGCGGCTGAAAACCGTCCGCATGGACGCCCGGCTGGAAGCAATGGTCCTGGAGCTGGCGGAAACCGTTAAAAATATAGCTCGGCCGCAAGGGATTTACCGGCTGGCGCACGCATGTGCTATCGATGGCGCGGCGGTGGACATCGAGGGCACCGTCTTTACGAGCCGGGTACTGAACAAGCTCCTCAATGGGCGGGACACGGTGATACCGTTCATCGTCACCATCGGTAAAGAGCTGGACGAACTGGCGGTAGCCCGCGGGGACATGATGAAGAGCTTTTACCTGGATAATATCAAAACTTTCCTGCTGGTCAACGCGGTCAACTACCTCAAGGAATACGTGAAAGAAAAACATGATATGCCCCGGGCCGCTTTGATGAATCCCGGGGAAATCGAGGACTGGCGCATCGGCGAGCAGCGGCCGCTTTTCCGTCTGTTTCCCGACGCCGAAAAGCGCATCGGGGTAACGCTGACGGCGGGCGGCGTGATGCACCCGATAAAATCGCGCTCCGGCATCGTCTTCCCCAACGAAAGCGGCTTCGAGACCTGCCTGCTGTGTACGCAACTGAAATGTCCCGGCCGCCGGGCCAAGTACGACCCGGAGCTACAAAAGCAATACCTGGCCTAGTCCGGCCGGCGCGGTGGCCCTACCTGCCACCCGCCGTCCACCGGTATCACCACACCCGTAATGTAGTTAGAGTCGTCCGAAGCCAGGAACAAAGCCGCCCGGGCGATGTCTTCCGCTTCGGCCAGCCGGCCCAGCGGCACCATCCGTCCCATCTGTTTAGCCCCGGCCTCATCGCGCCATAAAGCGATGTTAAAGTCCGTTTTAACGATGCCGGGCGCGATGGCGTTGACCCGGATGTTTTTTCCGGCCAGCTCCAGCGCCAGCACGCGCGTCATCATAATAATCCCCGCCTTGGAAACGGAATAGGCGCCCGCGCCCGTGCCGGGATTGATGCCCACCTGCGAGGAAAGATTAACGATGCTGCCGCCCCCCTGCCTAGCCATGACCCGGCCGACCGCCCGGCAGCAGAACCAGGTGCCTTTGAGGTTGGTATCGATGACCTTGTCCCAGTTTTTCTCCGGAGTCTCTAAAAGCGTCTGGCCGGGAATCCAGACGCCGGCACAGTTAACTAAAATATCGATCCGGCCGTAAAGCTCAAGGGCATGGCTGACCATTTTTTCAACGTCGGCGTTTTGCGAGATGTCCACTTTGACGGTTAAAGCGTCCTGGTTCAGTCTGCCGATCTCCGCCGCTACCCCGTCCAGTTTACCGTCATCGGCAACGACGTCCGCGAGAACGAGGCTGGCTCCGGCGTCCGCCAGCGCTAATGCTACCGCCCGGCCGATGCCCTGCCTTGCCCCCGTCACGATAGCCACTTTATCTTTTAAACATTGATGTTCCATAGTTTCCCTCTTTCAAAATTCCCCGGCAATCAGCAATTATAGGTAATTAAAGCGGGGCGGTCAAACTTGTGATTGACTTGAATATCCCCGCCGACAATCTTATTATAGGGGATAGCACAATTCCATCGTTGTTTTCAAGGAGACCGCCATGAGCCCGATACCCAAAGAACTGGCTGTGCTGGAGAAATTCGATTTCGAGAGACCGCCGGTGGGTGTGAAATTCCTCGCCACGCGGCCTAAGGGGTTGGAAAAACCGGGCAAGCAACTGGACTTTTGTGAAATGCTCGTCGAGGCGCAGCAGGGCAACGAGTTTTACGTGGCGCAGGAGGACTTTACCTGCATCGGGCCGCTGCTGCTGGGCATGATTGACGAAGACCCGATATACGAAAGCGGGCGGGTGGGACCGAAGCTGGGGGTCTTTCGGGACGCGCGCGCCAACCGCCGCATTTATCAGTACCTGCCCCGGCTGGCGAAAAACAGCGTTAAGTACCTCGCCTTCGCGCCGCTGGACAAGCTCAACTTCGAGCCCGATTTGCTCATCGTCCTGGCCAGCGTGACGCAGGCGGAGATTTTTATCCGCGCCAAGAGCTATTCTACCGGCGAAATGTGGCAGGCCCGCGGCACGGCGGCGGCGGGCTGCGCCTGGATTTACCTCTACCCCCTGCTTAGCGGGGAGATGAACCTGACCGTCACCGGTTTCGGCTTCGGGATGAGGGCGCGGCGGCTTTTCCCGGAGGGGCGGATATTGCTTTCCATCCCCTGGGACAAGCTCCCGCAGATCATTAAAAGCCTGGAAGAGATGCCGTGGGTGCCGGAATCCTATACGCTGGGGGCGGAGGGGCATAAAAAGAAATCGAAAAAAATAGTTGCCGAACTGAAAGAGGAGGATTAGCTACATGGTGGCGAAATACGAAAAAAACATGATTAAAATGTCCCGCAAGAAAACGGGGTTTCCCGGCGGGTGGCTGATGAGCGATGAGCTGCTGCCCGGCTGCAACATGAACATCATGTTCAGCTGGATTAAAGACAAACCCAAGCCGAACCCGATGCACCTGGCCATGGAATTCCATAGCTACCCGGAGATTATTTTTACGCTCGGGATGGACCCGCATAATCCGGAATATCTGGGCGGGGAAATCGAAGGGTACCTGGGGCAGGACCGGCAGTTGACCACCAAAACGACCGCGCTGTGGATCCCGGAAGGCGTGGAGCACGGGAAAGTATCATGGAAAAGCTTCGAGAAACCGCACATGCAGATGGCCATCAAGTTCAGCGGCGAGTTCGAGGAGAAAAAAGGGGCCAGAAAGACCCTCAGGGCCACCAAACCCGGCGAATGCGATAAGTATGCAGTGGACCAGCCGGCCCGCGAAATAACGCCGCCTTTTAAAATTACGGGGCGCACCAACCCTACCCTGACCTACATGAGCAACAGCCTGGTCCCCGGCTGCAACACCTATATGGAATACATGTGGGTGTGGGAAATGCCCAATCCCAGCTCCATCGAGGGGAGCCACAGCCATAGCTATGATGAAATCGTCCTTAATGTAGGCTCCGACCCGGAAAACCCCGCCGACCTGGGGGCAGAAATCGAGGCTTACCTGGGCGGAGAAAAACAGGTGACCGACACGACGTCGGCCGTCTACATTCCGAAAAACGTACCGCACGGGCCGGTAAGATGGCTGAAATTCACCCGGCCGCACATCCAGATGTCCATCATGCTGGGCACCGGCGACGTCAAAGAAGCGATGCCGGGCGGGCACAAGCCCAAGTAGAGCAACAGGAGAACGTTATGGCCGCTAAAAAGCAGGACTACTCCGTACTGGACAAATTCAACTTCGAGAAAAAGCCGGTGGGCGTGAAATACATGATAACGCGGCCGGCGGGCATCAAAAAACTCGCCAAAGAGCTGAATTTCTGCGAAATGCTCAAGGAAGCGCAGGAAGGCAATGTTTTTTACGTGGGGCCGGAGGACTGGGTCTGTGTAGGCGTGGAACAGATGATTCTGGGCATCAAAGACGCCGAGCCGCTGCTCACCAGCGGGGCGTTCGGAGGGGAGGAGGGGCTTTTCAAAGGAGCCAACGCCTGCCGCGCTATGTACGACTACCTGCCGCGGCTGCAGAAAGGCTCTGTAAAGTACGTGGCCTTTGCACCGGTGGACAAGCTCACCTTCGACCCGGATTTGCTGGTTTTAACCGCCAATACCACCCAGGCGCAGACATTGCTGCGGTCGATTAACTACTCCACCGGCAAGCCTTTCACCAGCGTGGCGACGCCGGTGGTGGCCTGCGCCTGGATTTACGTCTATCCTATCGTTAGCGGGGAACTGAACTATTACATCACCGGCCTGGGGATGGGCATGCAGGCCATGAATATGTTTCCGCCGGGGTTGTTCCTGATATCGGTGCCCTTCCAGCGCCTGCCTACTATGCTGGAAAACCTCAAGGAAATGCCCTACGACCCGAACCCTCCACCCGGGCCCGGCGGCGCCGCGCACCGCAAGCGGGTTAATCAACAGATGGCAGAAATGAGAAAAAAGATAGGGGGGTAACGAAAAAACCGATAACCAAGATACAATAACTAATAATCAGGAAAGGAGTAATCATGGCAACGGCAAAGCAAAAATACGCGAAATATGTGACCGAGATACCTTTTCATAAGACGCCGGCAGGAGCGTTATTCGGGGTGGGGGCGAAGGAGCTTGGGGGCTTAAAACTTCACGTCATTTACGCTTGCGGCTACAACACCGGCATCACCGGTATGTCCCGGAAACCGCATGTGCATAAATATGATGAGGCGGTGTTCTTCATCGGGACCGACCCGCACCACCTGGATGAGCTGGGAGCAGAGGTGGAAATATCCATCGGCGAGCTGGGCAAAGAAGAAAAATATACATTCGATAAGCCCTTCGTTTTAATCGCACCCGCCGGTTTGTGGCATTGCCCGATAGTCACTAATAAAATAACCACGCCCTACGTCTGCATGGCGGTATCGCTTACCGGCGAGAGAGAAGATTAGCTAAAACCTTAAAATATTTTAGGAGGAAACACACCATGGACCTGAAAGGGAAAGTTGCGCTGATTACCGGCGGCGGCAGGGGGCTGGGGGTAGCCATTGCGCAAAGGTTCGTCAAGGACGGGGCAAAAGTCTGCATCTCCGGCCGCCGCCGCGAAATGCTGGAAAAGACGGCGCAAACCCTGCCCAAAGGGTCGGTGCTGGTCTGCCCGGGGGATGTTTCTAAAGAAGAAGACGCTAAAAGGATGGTGGCGGAGACCGTGAAGTTCGGCGGGAAAATAGATGTGCTGGTCAACAACGCCGCCCACGACATCAAAGGGGCGGTCGCCGACCTTGCCCCGGACGACTGGCGTAAGGTCATCGATATCAACCTGACGGGGCCCTTCCTGATGATGCGGGAAGCGCTGCCTTACATGAAAAAAGCCAAAACGGGCTCGATAATCAACATCGCTTCGCTGGGCGGCATGCGCTGCCTGCCCATCTGCCCGGCCTACTGCACCTCCAAAGCCGGCTTGATCATGCTCACCCAGCAGGCCGCACTGGACTACGGGCCGTACGGGATACGGGTCAACGCGGTCTGCCCCGGCGGTATCGATACCGAGCTGCTCGATGAAATGATCCTGCCCATCGCGGAGAAACTGGGCAAAACCAAACAGGAAGCGCTGGACTACTTTGCCAGGGATGTACCGCTGCGGCGCGTTTCCAAGCCTTCGGATATTACCGGCCTCTGCAGCTACCTGGCCAGCGACGAATCTTCCTTTATGACCGGCTCGGCCCTGCTTATCGACGGCGGCTCGGCGGTAGTGGACGTTTCCGGAACTGCCTTCAGGAGCGTGCTATAAACCCTGGGAACAGCCTATGACTGGCTATCAGCGATAATTGGTTGCAGTATACCCGACCAGTTGTTAGAATTACTAGTACGCCCCTGTAGCTCGGGCGGATAGAGCAGCGGTTTCCTAATCTGTTGCCACCATACCAAATGGTAGTTCTACGTACAAATTAGAATGTTTGTATCAATAGTGAAAATCCTGTTTTGTTCGTAAAATACCAAATGGTGTTAACACGGTTCATTCCGTCTATCAGCAAATTATTAGCAAGATTCCCGCTTCATTTTACGCGTAACCTAGTGATAATAGAAAGGAACACCACAAAACAGCGATTGTTACCTATCTAAATGATATATCCGGCTTTTAGCTGGTATCTATGGACCGTTGGCAAATATTGGTGTTTGTAATATACTGACAGTGAATATCTATCGTAACAATTTTTTAAAACGAAACGAATTTACCATCCCAATTGAGGGTTGATACCTATTCTAAATAAGGGCTAACAACCTAGATTTACCTGGTGGAAAATGAGAATAATCAGTTCGAGTGTAAGACAGGTAAGGCAATATGGCACTGATTGAGGAATATTTAGCGGGACTGCAAGAGTGCCTTGAGGAGCTTTCCACGCACGATATCGAAGAAGCGGCAAATATAATCTTCGATGCTTACAGGAAGCGTAAACGAATCTTCATTATGGGCAACGGTGGCAGCGCCACCACGGCGATACACTTTGCCCGCGACCTCCAGATTGGGACAGCCGTAGCGGGCAAGCCCCGCGTCCGGGCAAACTGCATAGCCGATAACATGGCTTTCATTACCTCCCTGGCTAACGATATTGGCTATGATCGGATTTTTGAAGAGCAACTCATAGACCAACTAGTAAAAGGAGATGTGGTTATCGGTATCAGCGCTTCTGGTAATTCCCCTAACGTTCTCCGGGCCATAGAGTATGCCCGCAAGAATGGAGCGGTAACCATCGGTTTCATCGGCTTCGGCGGCGGTAAACTGAAAGACCTCGCGGATAAATCAATTGTCCTGTCCAAAAAGAACTACCAGCAGGTTGAAGACGCGCACATGGTTCTTGCCCATATCATACCCTGCCGGATTAAAGAAAAAATTGAGGCACTATAAATCGGAAGTCCCGGACTCATGGTACGTAATCCTATGAATAGGGCAGTGTTCTTTGACCGTGATGGTACCATAGCCAAAGACGTAAACTATTGCCGCCGCCCCGAAGACTTCGTGCTCTTTCCCGAGGCGGCGAAGGTTATTAAAAAGCTGAATAAGTGTGGCTTCAAGGTGATTATTATTACGAACCAATCGGGTATTGCAAGGGGCTATTTCGACGAGGAAGTCTTGAATAGAATCCATAAGAAAATGCAGGAAGAACTTGCCCGCAAAGGCGCCTATATTGATGGCGTTTATTATTGTCCTCATCATCCCGATGATAATTGCGAGTGTCGTAAACCAAAGCCAGCCCTGGTACTCCAGGCAGCCAGAGATTTGAATATCGACCTGGAACAATCATTTGTGGTAGGAGACCTTCAGAAAGACATGGAATTAGGCAAAGTTGCGGGTTGTAAGACTATCCTGATAGGGGGTCCTTCACCGACAGAAAGCGATGGGGTAACACCGGACGCCATTGTTGCTAGCTTGGCGGCAGTAAGCGACGCTATACTTGGGTGGGGGGATAATGACGGAAACACGGAAGTGAACATCGAGAGATGAGAGGTCAGAATAAAACAAATTCGCCATCGGCCAGGGCGGCAGATGTCTCAAAGCATCATTTGGGTAGAGATACGCCTCCCGTCACCGTTATCCGACCTTTGTCCGGATGGGTACCGGTCAATTTCCGAGAGCTCTGGGAGTATCGTGAGTTACTTTACTTCCTGACCTGGCGTGAGGTCAAGTTACGCTACAAACAGACCCTTTTAGGGTTTGCCTGGGCCATTATTCAACCCCTGATGATGATGATAGTGTTTACCCTGTTCTTTGGGACTTTAGCCAAGGTACCCTCGGAAGGAATCCCCTACCCTCTCTTCACTTACACCGCGCTGCTTCCCTGGACACTGTTTGCCGAAGGTCTCAGCCGGTCGACCGCCAGCCTGATTTCAGGTTACGCTCTCGTTCAAAAAGTCTACTGCCCCCGGTTGATTATGCCTGTGTCGGGGATTCTCTCGCCTATTGTCGATTTTACCATTGCCTTCCTCATTTTAATCGGCTTGATGTTTTACTTTAGCTATGCCCCCACGTTAAGAATACTATTGCTGCCAGTTTTTTTACTTCTGGCTGTCATTACCTCCCTGGGAGTCGGATTATGGCTCTCGGCGATAAATGTGCGTTACCGTGACGTCCAGTATATTGTGCCGTTTCTCATCCAGCTCTGGCTCTTGGCCTCGCCGGTGGTCTATTCCAGCAGCCTTTTACCTAAGCGGTTTCAGATATTCTACGGGCTAAATCCCATGACAGGAGTAATAGAAGGCTTCCGCTGGGCTATCCTGGGCACAAATCCGCCGGGCGGCTTACTGGCTGTTTCGGCGGTTATTATGGTAATCGTGCTTACTTCAGGAGCGTTTTACTTCCGGCGCATGGAGAAGTCTTTCGCTGACGTGATATAATCACGAATGAGGACACCGCAAATTGGGTAAAATAGCCATTCGTGCAGAAAACATAGGTAAGCGCTACCAGTTGGGTAATATAGTATCCTATCAGACCTTGCGGGAAAGCCTGACAAATACCCTCCTCGCACCTTTCCGGCGCAAGCACGACAACCCTGAAAGCTCCGGCCGGGATTATATTTGGGCGCTAAAAAATGCCTCCTTCCAGGTCGAAGAAGGCGAAGTGCTGGGCATTATCGGCCGTAACGGGGCCGGAAAAACAACCCTGTTGAAAATCCTTACCCGCGTCACTACGCCGACCGAGGGCTTTGCCGAAGTGAGCGGCCGGGTAAGCTCTTTGCTTGAAGTTGGCACCGGCTTCCATCCCGAACTCACCGGCCGCGAGAACGTCCTGTTAAACGGCGCTATCCTGGGCATGAAGAAAAAAGAAATCGACCGTAAATTTGATGAAATTGTAGCATTTTCCGGGGTGGAAAAGTTCATGAATACGCCCCTGAAAAGATACTCCAGCGGTATGCAGGTACGCCTTGCATTCGCCGTGGCAGCCCATCTTGAGCCGGATATTTTGTTAATAGACGAGGTGTTGGCAGTGGGCGATTACGAGTTTCAGCAGAAGTGCTTCGGCAAGATGAGAGAGGTGGGGAAACAGGGACGCACCGTGCTGGTAGTATCGCACCAGCTTAACAATATCTCCAGTCTATGCTCGCGCACTATAATGCTTGATAAAGGACAGATTGTCATGTCCGGAGAAACGAGTAAGGTAATAGAACACTATTTGGCGACATCACGCCAGAGCACAGGGAAAATTATCTGGGATGATCCGCAGACCGCCCCGGGCAATGATAAGATAAGGCTGCATTCTGTATGCAGCCTCTCGCCCGATGGTAAGATAAGAGGTGAGCTTGACGTCCACAGCGAGATGGTGCTTCAAGTCAGATACTGGAGCTTGCAGGAAGGACAGCACCCTATCGCCTCCTTTACCATCAGAGGCCCCATGGAGGAGATCGTTTGTTATTCCAGCTGTATACCGGAGGAAAATATCACCGAAGATAATTCTCACGGCGCCATCGGGCTTTACGAGGCGGAGTGCCGTTTCCCGCCAAGATTTTTTAATACCCTGACTTATTCAGTCGATTTATCGATTCAGTTAAAACTGGCCAGAAGGCAGCCTGATGACATCGTTGAGATCAACGTCCTATCGTTCACCATGTTTAGTTTAAGTCAAAAGGATACTCCTTGGCTGACGTTCCCCGGCTCCGTGCATCCAGTGCTGGATTGGCGAATAAAATCTCTCGGTTAAAAATATGAAGAATACAGAGATGACAAAACGGGTTATCGTCACCGGCGGCGCCGGCTTCATCGGCAGCCACCTGGTAGAGAGGTTATTAAAAGAAGGGCAAGAGGTCATCGTGCTGGATAACTTCTCTACAGGACGGCCGGCGAACTTGGCCCACCTGGCAGGCAATGCTCGCTTGCGGATCCATGAGGTTGATATTGCCGATTTTGGGGCTATTGAATCTTACTTTAAAGGTATTGACTGGGTATTTCATATCGCCGCCTTGGCTGACATTGTACCGTCAATCCAGCAGCCGCAATCTTACCACCATGCCAATGTAGAAGGCACGGTTGCCGTACTGGAAGCCGCCCGCGCGGCCGGCGTTAAACGTTTCCTTTATGCCGCTTCGTCTTCATGTTATGGGATTCCTGATAAATACCCCACACCTGAAAACTCACCCATCAAGCCGATGTATCCCTACGCGCTTACGAAGTATATCGGCGAAGAATACGTGCGGCACTGGAGCCAGTTATATGGGATGCCTTGTGTCTCACTCCGCCTGTTCAATGTTTACGGGCCCCGCTCACGGACGTCAGGCACTTACGGCGCCGTCTTCGGCGTTTTCCTGGCGCAGAAGCTGGCGAGTAAGCCGTTTACCATCGTGGGGGACGGCACGCAGACGCGGGACTTCACTTTCGTGACCGACGTCGTCGAGGCGTTTATGACTGCGGCAAAGTCATCTGTGACCGGCAAGGTATTTAATGTGGGCAGCGACCACACCTACAGCGTTAACCGCCTGGTTGAGCTACTGGATAATAAGACCGGCGTGATACATATCCCCAAGCGTCCCGGCGAGCCTGATTGCACACTGGCGGACATTACCCGCATTAAGGCTGAACTCGGCTGGTCTCCTAAAATAAGCCTGGAAACAGGGGTAAAAATACTCCTGGAAAATATTGACTACTGGCGGGCTGCTCCGGTATGGGACGAAAAGTCGATAGCCAAAGCCACCAACGACTGGTTTAAATATCTGGGACGGCGTAAATAACGTAAAAAAGAGTTAAGAAACCTGCTTGAGTATTCCCGCGTGATACGCTCGGGCAGCCGGGAAAAGAATTAATACCGAGGTGATGCCATGGAAAAGAGCTCCAAGATAAAAAATCTTGAAGAACTGGCAAAAACCCTTGATGCATTAAGAGCTAAGAAAAAGAAGATTGTCCTCTGCCACGGGGTTTTTGACCTGCTGCATATCGGTCATATCCGTCACTTTGAACAGGCCAGGAAACTCGGCGATATCCTGGTGGTTACTTTAACCCCGGACAGGTTTGTCAACAAGGGACCGCACCGCCCAGCGTTTTCTGAAGACCTACGAGCTGAATCCATTGCCGCCCTTGACTGTGTTAATTACGTAGCTATTAATAACTGGCCCACTTCCGTAGAAACGATAAAACTTTTAAAACCGGATTTTTATGCTAAAGGTTCAGATTATAAGGATGCCAGTAAAGATTTTACCGGGAAAATCATTGATGAAGAGGCTGCCGTCCGGTCTATCGGCGGAGAGCTGGCGCTCACCGATGATATTACCTTTAGTTCTTCCAGCCTCATCAATAAATACATAACGCCTTTTACGAAAGACGTCAGCGATTTTCTGGTGGACTTTACCAAAAGGTATTCAGCGGAAAAAGTCGTGCAATACCTGGATAGTATCCGTTCCCTTAAAGTGCTGGTTATAGGGGAAACGATTATCGATGACTATCATTATTGTGATGTCATCGGTAAATCAACAAAAGAACCGGTACTGGCAGCTCAGCTTGTTTTCTCGGAGAAGTATGCGGGCGGGAGCCTGGCCATCTGTAACAATGTGGCTAATTTTTGTGACCATGCCGGTTTGCTTACCTTTCTGGGCACAGAAGATTCCCAGGAAGATTTTGTCCGCGAACGCATGAAGGTTAATGTGGAAAACATGTTCCTGTATAAAGACAAGTCGCCGACCATTGTCAAACGCCGTTTTATCGAGAACTACTCTTTAACGAAGCTGTTCGAAGTATATGTGATGAACGGAGAAGAGATCAGCCAGAAAGAAAACAAGTCATTATGCCGCAAGCTGCATCAGGTTCTCCCGCAGTATGATGTAGTCATCGTGGCGGACTATGGGCACGGCATGATTTCTAAAGAAGCTATTGAAATTATCTGTAATGAAGCGCGTTTCCTGGCGGTGAATACGCAGGCTAACGCGGGCAACCGCGGATTTAATACCATATTAAAATACCCCCGCGCTGATTTTGTCAGCGTGGCGGAACATGAAATCCGGCTGGAGTTCCGCAACCAGAAAGATGACGTGCGGGATATCATGCTCCAGCTTTCCAGGGAGCTTAAGTGTGATAAAATCATCGTTACCAGCGGTAAAAACGGCTCCATGGGCTATAGCCAAAAAACCGGTTTCTTCCAGATTCCGGCATTCGTGCAGCGGACCGTAGACAGGGTAGGAGCGGGGGACGCAGTACTCTCAATTACAGCCTTATGCGTCGCCAAGAAAGTGCCTATGGAAGTGGTTGTCTTCGTCGGAAACGTAGTAGGCGCCGAGGCGGTAATGACCGTCGGCAACAAGACCCCGATCGAGCGTGCTTCGTTATATAAGTACATCGTTTCTCTAATGAAATAGATAGCAGGCTACTATATTCCGAGGAGCAAAGTATGAAGCCTATAAAAAGCGTTCTGGTTACAGGCGGCGCCGGCTATGTCGGGTCTGTCCTTGTGCCCAAGTTGCTGAATAAGGGCTATAAGGTCAAGTGCCTTGACCTCTATTTATACGGAGATAATGTTCTTGATGCCGTTAAAAGTAATCCCAACCTGGAACAAATCAAAGGGGACATCAGAGATAGGACCCTTCTGGAAAAAGTAATCCCGGGCACGGACGCCGTAATACACCTTGCCTGTATCTCCAACGACCCCAGTTTTGAACTGAATCCGCAACTTGGCAAATCCATCAATTATGATGCCTTTTTAGACCTTGTGGCGGTGTCTAAAAAAAATAAAGTCAAGCGGTTCATTTACGCTTCTTCTTCCAGCGTCTACGGGATCAAGGAAGTAGAAAACGTTACGGAAGACCTGCCACTGGAGCCACTGACGGATTATTCCAAGTACAAGGCTCTCTGTGAGGAAGTGCTGCAGAAAGAATCTACTAAAATTTTCACGTGGGTAATCATCCGCCCGGCAACAGTGTGCGGCTACTCTCCACGGCTAAGGCTGGACCTGGCGGTAAATATCCTGACTAACCTGGCAATCAACACAGGGAAAATATCCGTATTCGGCGGTAAGCAAAAGCGCCCCAACGTGCATATCGAAGATATTACCGACCTTTATGTCAAACTCCTTGAGGTGCCCGATAAAAAGATAGCCGGTAAAACATTTAACTTCGGATTTGAAAACCATCAAATTGCAGAACTGGCAGACATGGTGCGCGATGTAGTCGGGAAAGAGGGAGTGGAAATCGTCACCACCCCGACCGACGATAACCGGTCATACCATATCTCCTCCGCCAAGATCGAACATGAACTGGGCATAAAACCAAAGTACACTGTAGAAGAAGCCATCAAAGACCTGCGTGATGCTTTTGCCGCCGGCAAGATTCCCAACCCCATGGATGACATCAAGTATTACAATATCAAGACCATGCTGGCCAAAAAACTTAAATAACACGGAGCGGCTAAACGAGGTATTTTTTAAAGCCTACCAAGATGGAAACAAATGGATGAAAAACAAAGTAATTTTGAACTTTGTTTGGCGACAGATTAAAGATTTCTTCAAGGGCGGCCCACCGGCATTATGGCGTAAAGTCTGTGCCCTGCCGAGATGGCTGCTCGTCAATAGATACTGCCTGGGCACTACTCTTCGCATCTACAAGCTAATCACTAAGCTAAAACCGGATTTTGCCGAAGCACAGGTACTGTTAGCCGAGACACTCATAGAATTAGGGCATTTCGATGAGGCGTTTGCCGTCTGGAAGAAGTTGTTCCAACTTAAGCCCGACTGGGCACAAGGCCACAACCGGATTCAGAGCGCCTTTTACTTATGCGGTCAGTTCGAGTCGGCAAAAGCCATTATGCAAAAGGTCCTGGATATGCGAAACGACTTCGCCAGGGCCCACCAGCTGGATAATCTGGGCATCCGGCTGTTACGCGAGTACCCGAGTTTTATCGGCCATACCGGCCTCCTGGATTTTTATGTAAAAATGGATATCTTAGGCCAGCGCTCGCCTGCCCACCCCATTCTGCTGGTAAGTCACAGGTTAGCTAATCCCAGTTACCTGGACTACTGGCGGCGCTACCTACCCGATATGATTTCAGACCCGGTGGCCATCGGCCTGCTGGAGCCTATCACAAAATACCTTGAAGACTATATTTCTGCGGTCAAGGATTCTTCCGGCAGCCAGGTTTATGATCCTTACTCCAGGGAAGTGACTATCCAGGAGCAATGGGATGCAGAAGGCCGCGGCCCCCTGCTCACCTTGACAGATGCGGATCTGAAACGCGGGCAGGAGTGTTTGCAGAGCCTCGGCGTCCCGGCCGATGTCTGGTTTGTAGGGCTGCATGTCAGAGGTGGAAGGGAGAAAGCACGGAGCGCCCGTAATGCCGATATCGCCACTTACCGCATGGCGATCGAGTCGATAGTCGCAAGGGGCGGCTGGGTTTTCCGTATGGGCGACCCGTCCATGGAACCACTGCCGCCTATGAAGCACGTAATAGACTATGCCCACAGCGAAGCCCGCCGTGATTGGATGGATGTCTTCCTCTGGGCACGCTGCAGCTTCTTTATCGGAGTTCAATCCGGGCCGCTGATGATACCGCCTACATTCGGTGTCCCGTGCGTGGCAACAAACTGGTCTTCCATCGGGTTACGCCAGTGGTTCACCCAGGATCTTTACATTTATAAACTTCACTGGTTGGAGGCGGAGGCGCGGTATTTGAAATTTTCTGAAGTAAGCTCCTCGGCGCTGGCAACGACAGAATCCGGGGCATACCTGGCATCGAGGGGGATTAAGCTCGTCGATAATACCCCGGAGGAAATAAACGATGTGGTCGTAGAAATGATGGACCGACTGGACGGAACGATAAAGTACTCAAAAGAAGATGAAGAACTCAAGGAGCGGTTTAGCCGGGCAAGCGTCAGCAGTTCTAAAAATGCCAATACGCGGGCAGGACGGGACTTTTTGCGTAAATGGTCTTATCTTATTTGAACCGCCGGAGCACAATAAAGGCAATATTCTTAACTTTTTATTAAGGTCATGATGAGTTTCGTACACCAACAAATCAAGCAAATTCACTCCGGCGGCCTGCCAGTGCTGTGGCGAAAAATAAGCGCATTTCCTCAATGGCTGGGGAGTAAAATTTCCGATAGTAAAGTGGGTATTCTGTTTGCCTATTTTATCAACACACTGGCAGTTGCCTTCAAACCGGATTCGGCCAAGGCTTATGAAAGATTAGGCAGCACGTTATTCAGCCTCAACCGTTTTGAAGAAGGCCTTACCCTCTGGAAGAAAGCTATATCGCTCCAAACGGATGACAGGTATCCGGAGTTGTTTAAACAATCTGTTGCCCTCCTGCACCGGGGGCAGTGGGATACGATGATAAGTGCGCTACGCATGGGGGCAGAGGCGCAAGATGAATTTGCCCGGAAGCATCAACTGGACAAGCTCGGTATCCGCTTCCTGCGCGAATGGACTTACGCCATCGGCCACATGGCTCTCCTAGATATTTATGTAAAAATGGGTATCCTCGGCTGGCGAAATCAATTTCGCCCTATCGTGCTGGACGATAAACCGGCCAACAGGTGCTACCTGGACTACTGGCGGCAATACCTGCCATATATGATTACAGACCCGGTAGGAGTGAAGTTGCTGACCCCGCTGGCTACGCGCCTCGAAGACCACCTGCGGGTGATCACTTTCGCGGACGGACGGAGGCTAAATTACCTTGCCGCCATCCTGGAAGTCCAGCAGCAGTGGGAAAAGGAAGGCAGGGGGCCGCTCCTTACCCTGAAGGATTCCGACCACGAATGGGGCTGGGAATGCCTAAAGCGTTTCGGCATGAAAGAAGGCGACTGGTTCGTAGGCTTGCACGTTCGCGCTACCGCCTCCAAAAACGCCCGGGACTCGGATATCGATACCTACCGGATGGCGATAGAGTCCATAACAGCGCGCGGTGGCTGGGTTATCCGCATGGGTAATCCGTCTATGCCCCCTTTGGCGACTATGCCGCGGGTAATAGACTATGCCCACAGCGAAGCCCGTTGCGATTCGATGGATGTCTTCCTCTGGGCACGCTGCCGCTTCTTCATCGGAACACAGTCGGGACCCTACCTGGTGCCGTCTACCTTCGGCGTCCCCTGTGTGATGATCAACTCGTTTCCCATGGCGCTGTCCATGCCTTATCAGAATATCAGTATTTACAAACTATACCGGTCTGAAAAAGAGAACCGGCTCATGACCTTTAGTGAAGCCTGCGCATCACGGGTAGAGCTGGCTGAATCCCTCAAATACATATCGTCAACAGGGGTCAGGCTCGTGGACAATACGCCGGAAGAAATCAATGACGTGGTACTGGAGATAATGGAGCGGCTGGAAGGCAAGATAGTTTATTCCGCCGAAGACGAGGAACTCCAGAAGCGGTTCAAGAGTCTCAAGCTGCCTTTCACCAATCAGTTCGGCACCAGCGCCGACCGCATCGGGCGGGCGTTTCTCCAAAAATACACCCACCTTTTATAGGGCTGAATAGCCTTTTTCTTTGCCGCAGTATCACCGAGCAACCTATTTTGATGAAACACTAATGATATCCTGACGTATACGTTAAAAACAATCCGCAGAATGTGCAAAAGGCTCAGGGAACGTGTTAAAATTACATAAGGCAGAAACGAGGGATTGAGGCAGCCAATATACCTGTAAGCCGCAGGCCTGCCACAACCGCCAGGAGCGAACCCTGTGCTATCTGCAGCAACTTACCGGGCAGATAAAATCCCCAACCCTATAATGAAGTCATTAAAAGGCCAAGCCCCGAACAATATGGGCAAAATAATCGGCGTCGATTTCGATAATACACTCGTCAATTATGATGAGCTTTTACATGCCGTGGCCATAGAGCGAGGTCTAATCCGGAAAAATGTCAGGAAAAACAAGAAAACTATCCGTGACGTGATTCGCCAGTTACCAGACGGCGAGATAGATTGGCAGCGGCTGCAGGCCATCCTCTACGGGCCGAGAATGAAAGAGGCTACGCTTGCCGAAGGTGCCACCGCCTTTTTTAAACTCTGTAAAATGCACCAGGCACCAGTGTACATCATCAGCCATAAAACCGAATACGCCGCTTATGATGAGACCGGTACCAACCTGCGCACAGCAGCAATGGACTGGATGCGGGAGCACGATTTTTTCAAGGCTCAAGGGCTGGGGCTATCTCCAAGGGACGTATATTTTGCATCGACGCGGCAGGAAAAGATCGACCAAATCAGGCAGCGAAGATGCACCCACTTCATCGATGACCTGGAAGAAACTTTCCTGGAGGATTCGTTTCCGGATAACGTCGAGAGGATTCTCTACTCGCCGCATCCGCCCCGTTCAAGCTTAAGTAACGCCAGGGTTTTTGCTGCCTGGAAGGATATAAGCGACGATGTATTCGGCACAAAAGACTAACGTGCGTCCCGCAGCCCTGAAGCTGGAATTGTCCAGGCTGCTAGGCCAAAGTGTCGCTTCAATGAGAAGGATAAGCGGCGGGCGCAATAGCCAAGTATATCGTTTGACCTGTGAGGGTGCCGGTGTTTATACCGCCAAACTATATTTCCGCCACAGTTCAGAAGACCGGGACCGCCTGGAGGCCGAGTTTTCCGGCCTGCACTTTCTCTGGGAGAACGGTATTAGATGCATACCCAGGCCGATAGCGGCGAACAGGTCAGGCGGCATGGCGATTTACGAATATATCAGCGGCCGGAAAATACCATCCGCAAAAATCACCGACGCTGATATTGACCGTTCCGTTGATTTCCTGGGAAAATTACGGCAGCTTAGTTTGATAGAAAACAGCCGCTCTTTGTCGATGGCGGCGGAAGCCTATTTTACGACTCGGGAAGTGGTCGATAGTGTCTCACGGCGGCTTGACAGGTTATTGACCCTCCAGAATATGGAAGCACCTTATCGAGAGCTTAGCGCGTTTCTGAAAAACGACTTTGTCCCCTCTTTTAAGGAGATTACAGATTGGTGCAAGGATAATCTTCACGATACAGGCATGTCCTATGACACCGAGCTTCCCTTTAATGAAAGGACTCTTAGCCCATCGGACTTCGGGTTTCATAACGCTTTGAAACGTCCCGGTGGCGATATTGTCTTTCTCGACTTTGAATATTTCGGGTGGGATGACCCGGCCAAGATGACAGCTGATTTCCTGCTTCACCCCGGCATGGAACTGGGTGAGACCTTGAAACAAAGGTTCCTGGCAGGTATTTTAACGCACTTTAAAGATATCCGATTCCTTGACAAGAGAGTGGGAATTGCTTATCCTCTATTTGGACTCAAGTGGTGCCTTATATTGCTCAACGAATTCGTACCCGAGTTTCTGATGAGGCGCGGTTTTGCGGTAAAACAAACAATCGATAAAGATAAATTGCAAACCGCACAGTTAGTCAAGTCCAGGCGGATGTTAGCTACGGTCATGAATGAATATGGACACTTCCCCTATCATACCTAAACGTTCGGGACAACGTTCGCCCAGCCTGGATGCCAGGTCTAAAGACCTGCGCCGGACAATTATTGAGACATTGGCAGCGGGGAGGAGGGGGCATGTCGGCGCGGCTTTTTCACTGGTGGAGATATTAAGAGTCCTCTACGACGATATTCTGCGTTACGACCCGAAGAATCCGAAATGGGAGCAGCGGGACAGATTTATCTTGAGCAAAGGCCATGGCTGCCTTGCTCTCTATGTACTCCTGGCTGAAAAGGGCTTTTTTCCCCGTTCCGAGCTGCAGAAGTTCTGTAAAAGCGACGGTATCCTGGGCGGACACCCTGAATACGGCAAGGTACCCGGTATCGAAGCCTCGACCGGCAGCCTAGGTCACGGTTTGCCCATTGGTGTCGGGTTTGCGCTTAACGCCAAATATGAGAAAGCCGGTCACCGTATTTTCGTTATCATCGGCGATGGTGAGTCTAACGAAGGCTCCGTCTGGGAGGCAGCTATGTCCGCCGGCAAGCACCATTTAAGCAATTTGACCGTGCTGGTAGACTACAACAAGCAGCAATCATATGATACGACTGCCGCAGTTCAAAACATGGAGCCGTTTGCCGCGAAGTGGCAAGCCTTCGGCTGGGCCACGACTGAAGTCGATGGTCATAATATCGCTGAATTAAAATCCGTTCTTTCCGCCCTGCCGCTCGAGCCTGATAAACCGAGCGCCATCATCTGCCATACCGTGAAGGGTAAAGGTGTCGGATTTGTCGAGAATAACCTAAACTGGCATCACAAGAGCAATGTCACGGATGAGGAGATTAAATCACTCCTGGCCGCATTAGGAGGAAACTAACCGATGCGGAGAACGTGCCTGGATATGGTCTACGAACTCGCCAAGAAGAACAAGCGGATCTTCTTCATCGGGTCAGACCTGGGATTCGGCACCATGCGGCAATTTAAGGAAGAAATGCCGGACCGGTTTTTCATGGAAGGCGTAAGCGAGGCCAACATCATCGGTATGGCTACCGGGTTGGCGCTGGAAGGAAAAATCGTCTACGTCAATACCATTGCCACCTTCCTGACACGGCGTTGCTTTGACCAGATTGTGCTGGATTTGTGCTTGCATAAAGCCAACGTCCGGTTAATCGGTAACGGCGGCGGGATGGTATATGCGCCGTTGGGACCGACGCATGAGATGATTGAAGACCTGGCGATTCTCCGGGTGCTGCCGAACATGACCATCGTCGCTCCGGCTGATGCTGAAGAGATGCGCCGATTCATGCCCTTGACGGTAGATTACCGGGGTCCCATCTATATCAGGGTGGCCAAAGGGGGCGATCCGATTGTGACAAATAGTAGCCGGCCTTTTGAAATCGGTAAGGCAATTCCCATGCGGGAGGGGAAAGATGCACTGATTGTGACCACCGGCATCACCCTGAAGAACGCACTGGAGGCATCGGACGATTTGAACGAGCAGGGAATCAGCGCCGCCGTGCTGCACGTCCCCACTATCAAACCGCTGGACACAGAGGCCATCCTTGATTATGCAGCCGATGTAAAAGCCATTGTCACCATCGAGGAACACATGATTACCGGAGGGCTGGGGAGCGCCGTCGCTGAAATTATCGCCGAGGCGAGTTTCAATCCCGCCAAACGATTTAAACGGATTGGTATACCTGATATCTTCCCGGATAAATATGGCTCGCAGGCAAGCCTGATGGAGCGGTACGGCATTACATCCGGCGCTATTGTCACCGCCGTCAGGCAATCCCTGGGAGCATAGCCACCGGCCGCGTT
Source organism: Dehalococcoidales bacterium (assembly GCA_050018395.1). Taxonomy (GTDB): domain Bacteria; phylum Chloroflexota; class Dehalococcoidia; order Dehalococcoidales; family RBG-16-60-22; genus RBG-13-51-18. Next base: position 55,290 of record JBEKAC010000008.1, on the reverse strand, counting down.
AAGCTGGCCATAGGTTTAAGGAGGAATTACGTGGGCAGGTTATTAAATATCGTCACCCCTCTCCATAAAAGGATCAAGAGAGATTACATCGCCCGGATGACGGACGATAAAGTCCACTGCATGCTTAAGGGCAAGGAATATGAGTTTGACTACTGGGATGGCGACCGGCGCTACGGCTATGGCGGCTATAAATATGACGGCCGATGGAAAGTGGTAGCCGAAAAGCTGATCGAGATTTACCATCTTAAACCCGATGCCAAGATTCTGGACGTGGGTTGCGGTAAGGCTCACCTCCTCTACGAATTGAAGAAACTGCTGCCGCAGGCAGAGATTTGCGGCTTTGATATTTCCAAACATGGGCTAAGCGATGCACCCGAACCGATACGGGACTATTTGTTCCGCTACCGGGCGCAGGATGTTTATCCGTTCGGCGATAAATATTTTGACCTGGTTATCTCACTAACCTGCCTGCATAACCTGCGCCTCTTTGAGTTACAGACAGCCTTGAGTGAAATCGAACGGGTTGGCAAGAATCAATACATCACCGTTGAAAGCTACCGGAATGAGCAAGAGCTGTTCAATCTGCAATGCTGGGCGCTGACATGCGAGGCGTTCTTCGATACGGCTGCATGGATCTGGATTTATAACCATTTTGGCTATACCGGCGACTATGAGTTTATTTATTTTGAATAGATAGTAATCCAGGGTTTTAACCGTAAAGCCTGGATGGAGAGTGACCATGAAAGCAGCTATCCTGGTGGAGCAAAACCAGCCGCTGGTGGTGGCAGACCTTGAGTTGCCGGAAAAATTATCCTTCGGTCAGGTGCTGGTTAAAGTTGAATATAGCGGCATCTGCGGCGCGCAGATTAACGAGATACAGGGCGCTAAAGGTCCGGACAAGTTTCTGCCGCACCTGCTGGGCCATGAGGGGTCCGGCGTTGTTATGGATATCGGCCCGGGCGTAAAGACAGTGAAGAAGGGCGACACTGTGGTCATGCACTGGCGACCAAGTAATGGTTTGCAGTCTGATACTCCCACCTACCTCTGGGACGGACGGAAAGTTAACGCCGGGTGGGTGACCACTTTCAATGATTATGCCGTGGTTTCCGAGAACCGACTTACAACCATACCCGAGGATTTTGATATGAAGCTGGCCACGCTGTTCGGTTGTGCGGTGACCACCGCGATGGGTACTATCAACAATGACGCACATGTGAACATCGGGCAATCTGTGGTGGTCTTCGGCGTGGGTGGTGTCGGCCTTAATATCGTTCAGGCGGCGGAGATGGTCTCGGCTTACCCCATCATCGGCATTGATATTAACGAAGCCAAAGTCAAGATGGCCAAGCTCTTCGGGGCTACATATTGTTTCAACTCAAAGACTGCCTCCGACCTTGCCGGGAAAATACGCGGGATTGTCGGTCAGGCCGGCGCTGATGTGGTATTCGATACCACGGGTAGCGCCAGGGTAATAGAGTTGGCCTATGAGTTGACACACCCGGACGGTAAGACCATCCTCGTTGGTGTGCCGAAGAAGGGGGATAATATCTCGATATATTCGCTGCCGCTGCATTTCGATAAAGTCTTGAAGGGCTCTCACGGCGGCGGCGCCCGCCCTCATATCGATATCCCCCGCTATATCCGGCTCTACCGCGCAGGAAAACTGAAACTGGACGGATTGATTACGCACGAATTCACCCTGGAGCAGATAAACCAGGCTATCGAGACGGTCAAAAGCGGTAAGGCCGGGCGGTGTATAATTTCAATGGGTACGGAACCTTCCCGGACAGGGGCTAAAAAACATGGATGAAGAAAAGACCAGAGAGCCGCAGTATCAAATCGTCGTCAATCTGCGTAACACCAAGGGACTGACACGGCTGGGATTAACTACCAACCAGGTCTGGCACGACGACCCAAAACGCCTGGTTTTTATACTCTCCCGCTACAAATTCGTCGCCAAGATGTTAAGCGGGAAGCAAAACGTATTAGAGGTCGGTTGCGGAGACGCGTTCGGCACGCGTATTGTCCTTCAGGAGGTGGGTAAAGTAACCGCCGTGGACTTTGATTCTGTTTTTGTTAAAGACGTACTTGACCGCATGGAAAAGCGCTGGGAGTTCGACTGCAAGGTCCACGACATGCTTGAGGGTCCGGTAAAAGGCGGGTTTGACGGCGCCTACGCCATGGATGTCCTGGAACACATCCCACAGGAGCATGAGGAACTCTTTATATCTAATATTACCGACTCGCTGACTGACAGCGGCACCCTGATAATCGGCACGCCATCCATCCAGTCTCAAGCATATGCCTCCCCACCCAGTAAGGAAGGGCATGTCAACTGTAAAAACCATCAAGAACTAAAAGACCTGATGCTGCGCTATTTCCACAACGTTTTTCTCTTCTCTATGAATGATGAGGTAGTGCATACCGGTTTTTACCCGATGGCCCAATATTATATGGCGCTGTGTTCCTCCAAGAAGCATGGCGACCGTGCCCCAAAAAGTAAATAATGAAAGGCGTATCACTTATCGTCGGTGCTGATGGGTTAATCGGCCGGGCCCTTGCCGATTACCTGATGAGCGGTGGAGAGTCCATCGTGGAAACAACTCGCAGGATTGACGCTATGTCAAAAAACAGGGTCTTCCTTGATCTTAATGAGGACACTGCAAACTGGCAGCCGCCGGACCATATTTCAGTCGCCTATCTTTGTGCTTCGGTGACTTCCCTCGAGAAATGCCGGAAAGAGCCGGCAGCCACCGCCAGAGTAAATGTGCACCAGACTGTTGCCCTAACAAAGAAGCTCGCCCAGACCGGCGCTTTCGTTATTTTTCTCTCTACCAACCTGGTTTATGATGGTTCCGTTCCCCGGCGCAAGGCCGATGACGCGGTGTGTCCCGTGACGGAATACGGCCGGCAAAAAGCAGAAGCTGAAAGACAACTGCTTACCCTGGGTAATCCGGCTTCGGTCGTGCGATTTACCAAGGTCCTTGACCCTAATATGGCTCTAGCCAAAGACTGGCTCAAGAAACTCCGGAACCATGAAGTTATTCATCCTTACTCGGATATGGTAATAGCGCCTATACCTGTCTCTTTCTCGGTCGAAGTCCTTCACCATATTGCCAAAGCGCGTTCACCGGGGATTTTCCAGGTATCCGGCGATAAAGACGTCACTTACGCGGAGGTGGCGCGTCATATTGCCCACCGTATCGGCGCCAGCCCGGACCTGGTCCAACCAATAGAGTCAAAGAATGGAGGTGTCCAGCTTGAAACCGTACCGCGGCACACTACCCTGGATACAACCCGTTTACGCAAGGAGTTCGGCATTAAGCCGCCGGATGTTTGGTTGACAATTGACACGGTATTCAGCTTATAGAGCCAGAGAAAACAGAATCTAAGGAGGCCGTCTCTGGATATCATCTGCCATTTGTGTGGCGAATCAGCGGTTGAAGCATTACCCGGCTATGAATCATTTCACGGCGTAACTTCAGACTGTAAACCATGGCGCAAAGGCGGGCGTCTCGGCGTATGCCCCGCCTGCGGCGGCGTGCAGAAAGTCATCGACTCCGCATGGCAGTCCGATACTGATAAAATTTACCGGGACTATACTATATATCACCAGAGTGCCGGAGCCGAGCAGCCCGTTTTTGATGTGGTTTCCGGGGCGCCTTCCGCCCGCTCCGAACGTCTGCTTAAGTGCCTGGCATCCCATACGCCTTGGCCGGAAACAGGACGGCTGCTGGATATAGGATGGGGTAACGGCGCCCTGCTTCGTGCTTTCGGCCGCATCGCGCCGCGCTGGTCACTTGCCCGGACCGAGCTGGATGATAAATCCCGTTCCGTAGTTGAGGGTATCGACCACGTTGAAGCCTTTTTTACCATTCCGCCGGCCCAGATTCCAGGCACCTATGATCTCATTACAATGATTCACGTACTGGAGCATATCATCACGCCAAAGAGGCTTCTCAATAGCCTGCGAAATAAACTAACGGACGGCGGACTGCTCGTGGTGGAGGTGCCTGAATTTCTCCAGAATCCGTTCGATCTGTTAATCACCGACCATTGCACGCATTTTTCTGCGGCAACGGTAATAGAATTGCTCCGAAGCACAGGATACGAAGTAGTACTCACAGCTACCGACTGGGTACCAAAAGAGCTGACAATTGTAGCGCTTAAGGCTAAAGGTCAATATCGGGGCAGAACAGATACGGCATTTTCCTCGTTCGAGTCTGCGATGAAGTGTTTACAGTGGCTCAAATCAGTCGTGGAGACAGCGCGGGCTACAGCAAAAAACGGTGAATTCGGCCTGTTCGGCACAGCTATCGGCGCCACCTGGCTTTTTCAAGAATTAAGGGAATCAGTGCGTTTCTTCGTAGACGAGGACGTACAGCGGGCCGGCAAGAACCATATGGGAATACCTATCTATCTTCCTCAAAACGTCCCCAACGGCAGCCATGTATACTTAGCCCTGACGCCAGGAATAGCTAAAAGTATATAAGCACGCATGGAAGAAAGTAAGTACCGTTTTAAATGCTATTTACCGCCGCCGTTCTTCCAATAAACAGTAGTACGGCAGTTCCGGGCTAAAAAAGGAGGCATGATTTGGCTCAAACCAATAAAAAACAGGCGAAACAGAATCCGGCGGCCTTGCCGGGATCGCTTTTAGACTATTACCAGCAGAACAGGTTCAACCCGGTACCTATCGCACTGGAGAACCAGGCGGCCTGGGAATCTCACCGCGCAAAGCGCCTTAATCTATACCAGAGGCACTTGGGAATTCCGCTCGCAATGCTACGTGACCGCTCAGTGCTGGAATTCGGTTGCAACTCCGGCGAAAACTCCCTGGTCCTTGCGTCTTTTGGCGCCAACCTCACCCTGGTGGAACCGAATGATCAGGTTTTGCCACAATTGAAGATGCGGTTTAAGGAGTTCAAGCTTGAGGGGCGTATTGTGGAGTTGTCATCTGAAAGTATTGACAGCTTTAAGTCTACCAGGCTTTATGACATCGTACTTGCCGAGGGATTTTTATATACGCTGCCCAACCGTGATGAGATGTTTAAAAAAATCTGTAAACTTTTGATACCGGGAGGCCTGGCTGTAATTTCATTTAACGACCGGTACGGCTGTCTCCTTGAACTGACGAAGAGGCTGCTGCTATGGCGGGCCTGTCAACTGGCGGGAATCAATGATGTCCACAGCGAAGCTTCTTTGCATCTCGCCCAGCAACTGTTCGGGGAGGATTTCGCGAAGTTGAATGCCTCCCGGCCTTTCTATGCATGGTGGAAGGATGTGCTTGTCAATCCGCTATTAGTTTCGGCATATCTCTGGAGTTACCCAGAACTGCTCTCATTAGTAGAAAAGGCAGGCTGTGAATTCTATTCTTCCTCACCCATGTGGAACTTGAGCGAACACTATAACTGGTATAAAAATGTTTTTGACACAAGGAGCCGCCATGGTCAACTCCTGAAAGAGTGGTCCAGGTCTTTTCCCTTCTTCTTGACAGGATTTCCTGTATCAAGCGCAGAAGGTGAACCGGCAACTAATGAAGTCGTTGCGGCAATAGCCGAGGTGATAGCGCAGATTTCAGAATATACAACAGCCGCCGGCCGTTCCATAAACCCGGTATCTTACCCCTCTGCGCTTGATGACTACCTGGGGAAAAGCCGGGATTCAAGAGTGCGGCGTTTTAATATTGAGATGAAGGGTTTGTTTCAGGCAGCAAGATCATCCCAGTTGCAAGATTTGATTTCCACCTATCACAGGACGAAACACGTAAGAAATCTATGGGGCACTCCGTATCACTACCTTTGTATCAATAAGCTACCTTCATCCGTAGCACCGCTTGAAATTTAAGGAATAGCGCAGTGGAAGATAACGTGGGTAGTTTCAAGACAGGCTATGGTAAAAATAGTATGCGTCGATTTGGGCTCTTTATCCGCCGATAAACTTATGATGTGCGCTTAGGGGGGATGCCGGCCCTACTACAAATAGTTAAGGAGTTGTCGTTAGTGCGCTCGGCCTACCGGAGGTACTTCTCATCCGCGCCCTACGACCGTGGTTAACACACCTCGGGCAACTTATCAGAGAGAAGACCGGTCATTTTACGGCCAACACCGAGATGTATCTATGTCGCCGCGATGCCGGTCTGGACAACCAGCGCGCTTGCGATATTTTCTACACGGCACCATTCGTCAGTAACCAGCAACTCAAGAGAATGTGGCAACGCACATTGTACATCTACTGTCTCACCAGTTCTGTGAACAAAGCAAAGTTCTCTACTTGGCAGAAAATACCACATCATTACTCTGGTATTTCACGGAGGCGATAGGAATGCCCACAGGCTGCTATCAAACAGCTGGTCTCATCTTTCTTTTACTGATAAAGAAACGATAGGGATGTGAGGCGTTGCGGCAGATGTGACTGCCAGATGGCGCTCGCTTCATCTGTTTTTACGGTCGTGACCATCTTATCTTAAAGCAATATCTCTGGGAAGGGATTCGGTAGTGTGCCGACTACGGATGGGACGACTTCTAGTAAACCAAGTCTGTTGCCAACAGTTTGCTACAGCGGACTGCTAAAGGACGTCAGGCTCGATTAAAAGCAAGAGTAACCAAACAGATGAATACCCTGGGTTCGCAAGGCTAACCGCAGAAGAGACCACCAGCTCGCGCGTGTACAAATTGATGACTCTTTGCAAAAGAATGGCGAAGGGATTATAACGAGGTCAGACCAAACAGTTCATTGAAAGGATCTACACCAAAGGAGTATGCTGAAGCAGCGACTGGATTCTAGTCTATGGTGATACTAAAGATGGGGGAAGGTCAAGTATACTCACGCTTCTGTTATGCTAAAGCAAGGTATACACCCTAAAATAGTTCAGGAAAGGCTAGGCCATGCCACCATCTCTACAACGCTCGACCTCTACAGCCATGTTGCTCCTGGACTTCAAGAGGCGTCAGCCCGTCATTTTGACGAAGCATTTAGTCCCAAGTATAATAGAATGGCTGATATGGCAAGGCATGAAAACGATGCAAATGAAAAGGTCTATTAGCAAATTATTAGCAATATCTATTTTACACCTCTATGTCACGGCTTAATGTCGTTGTTTTAGCTTCAAAATAGAACAAGCCCCTGTAGCTCAGGCGGATAGAGCAGCGGTTTCCTAAACCGCGTGCCCGGGTTCGAGTCCCGGCAGGGGTACTTAATTCTTTACTTTACTTTCCTTATTTGCACTGCGCGCAATATCATCGTTTCTCCTCCCGGCCCGGGAAACGTCATAGTTTTGTAATTTCTTTGGCGGCAATTTTATGATTTTTCCATTATGCGTTTGACATTATTTAAAAGAGATTAGTAATTTTTGTCGCGGTAAGGATATCGCGGCAAATACAAAACGGATGAGGAGGTCTAAATGTTCAAAGATTGGCGACGGCCAACCATCGTTCTGGCATCCCTGTTAATGGTAGTGATGCTGCTGGTAACGTCCTGCACATCGAGTTCCAACACTACCACTCCCCCCACCACCACCCCGCCTACGACCAGTCCACCTGCGACTACGCCAACTAAAACAACGCCACCCACGACAACGCCACCCACCACTACGCCACCCACGACTACACCGCCGGTGACCTCACCGGCAATACCCCCCGAGGTAAGCCAGTACGTGAAAGACTGGCCGCTGCCAAACCGCGACTATACCAACAGCCGCGCCACTACTGATTCAACGATTAACGCGGCCAACGTGAATACCCTCGGGGCCGCCTGGGCGGTACCGCTGCCCGGGGTCGGCGCCTTCGGCTCGGCGTCAACCACGCCCATTATCATGGGCAACACGGCCTACTTCCAGGACCTGGGCAACAACATCTTCGCCGTCGATCTGGCGACGGGCAAAATTAAGTGGAAACACCTCTTTAACGAATCGAACATCGGGCCCAACGGTATCGCCGTAGGATGGGGTAAAATCTTCGGCAACTCGGACCCGTACACCATCGTAGCACTGGATGTGAACACCGGCGCGCAGCTATGGTCCACGCGGATATCCCAGCAGCCGACCAGCGGCATCGATATCCAGCCGAACGTCTACGGCAACCTCGTGCTGGTCTCTACTGTACCCGGCACCGGCGGCGGTGATTTCTATACCGGCGGCGGCTTCGGGGCGATTTATGCTCTTGACCAGACTTCAGGCAAGATAATGTGGAATTTTGATACCGTCGATTCCGCGGATATCTGGGGCAACAAAGATGTGAACAGCGGCGGCGGGGCCTGGTATCCCCCGGCTGTAGACACCAGTACCGGTACGTCTTTCTGGGGTATCGGCAATCCGGCTCCCTGGCCGGGGACCCCCACCTACCCCAACGGCTCGAGTCGGCCCGGCCCGAACCTTTATACCGATTCTCTGGTTGCCTTGAATGACACCAATGGTAATCTCGCCTGGTTTACCCAGGTTAATCAACACGATAATTCGGATGCCGACTTCGAGGCATCGCCCATCCTCGCCAGCGCCACCGTCAGCGGCAAGCAGCAGGACGTCGTCATCGGCGCCGGCAAGCTGGGTAAAGTGGTGGCCTTCAACCGCCAGACCGGCGCCATTCTCTGGATGACCCCCGTGGGCATGCACCAGAACGACCAGCTGGTCAACATCCCGGCTGCCGGTGCCCAGGTATATCCCGGCATCTTCGGCGGCGTGGAGACGCCCATGGCCTATGCCGGCGGCGTTGTTTACGTGCCGGTCGTCAACCTGTATGCCAACTTAACGCCGGGCGCCGTGACCGGCACACAACCCTTTAACCAGGGCACCGGGGAACTGGTAGCCCTCGACGTGAATACCGGTAAAATCCTCTGGGATAAATCTTTCAACTCCCTCGATGTCGGCGGGGCGACCGTCGTCAACGACCTGGTATTTACTTCCACCCTCGACGGTATGGTCTACGCCTTGAACCGCACCACCGGCGCTCAGGTGTGGAGCTACCAGGCGCCGGGCGGGGTCAATGCCTGGCCGGCTTTCGCCGGTGATACCATGCTCCTGCCGGTGGGTCTCGGTTCTCCTTTCTCGGTAGTGCTGGCCTTAAAACTGGGCGCTAATTCTCCCGCCCTGGCGATGACGCCGCTGGACGGGACCAGCCTCGAATCGGGGAACATCACCGTTTCCGCGATGGCGCTTAACTTCAAGCTGGTCGCGCTGCTTGGCGATACTAACGTGGCCGGCGAAGGGCACCTGCACTATTTCATGGACGTGGATGCCCCTACCGTCCAGGGCCAGCCGGCTGTTACGTCCACGGGTGTTTATACCGCCACGGCCAATACGACCTATACCTTCAGCAACGTCACGCCGGGGACGCATACCTTCTCGGTTGAGCTGGTGAATAACGACCATACGCCGCTTAACCCGCCGGTGGTGGCTAAGGTGACCGTTACCGTGACGGCGCCGACGCCGAAAATAACGATCACGTCGCCGCAAAACCGCGCATCCATAAAGCCCGGCGACATCACCATCAGTGTCAGCGTGAGCAACTTCAACCTGGTGGATAAAATCGGTCAGGCCATCGCCAGCGGCGAAGGCCATATCATCTACTACATGGACGTGGTACCGCCGACCGACCCGACCCAGGCCGCCACGACCGCCGCGGGCACTTACGCCGCCACGGCCGCGACCTCCTACACCTGGCAGAACGTAGCGGCGGGCACGCACACCTTCTTCGTGGAACTGGTGAACAACGATAATACGCCGCTGACCACGCCGGTGGTGATCCAGGTAGTGGTCACCGTGACGGCGTCCACAGGAGGCGGCCCCTAAAGCTAAACGGTTCCAAACACGGGTAAAGCACGGGCAGGTGCGGACGGGGGGTTTTTCAGGGTCCCACCCGCACCTGCCCCGGTTTGAGAGGAAGAAAATGAGGATGAAAAAATTGTTTTTACTGCTCCCCGCGATACTGCTCTGCATCGCCCTGGCGCTGACGGCCTGTTCCAGCAGCAGTCCTATTACGCTGCCGCCGACGACCACACCGCCATCGACCACTCCGCCGACGACCACGCCGCCGCCGACGACCTCTGCGCCGGCTCCCGGCATCACGATAACCTCGCCGACGGGCGGGGTGATACCCCAAATCGGTGATGTCACGGTCACCGTCCAGGTGAGCAATTTCTCCATCGTGGATAAAATGGGCCAGGCGAAAGTCGCCGGCGAGGGACATATCCACTACTTCCTCGACGTACAGCCGCCGACCGACCCGACCAAGGCCGCGGTCACCGCACCCGGGACCTATGCCGCCACCATCGCCACATCTTACACCTGGCACAACGTGGGCGGTGGGCCGCACACGTTCTACGTGGAGCTGGTGAACAACGACCACGCGCCTTTAAGCCCGGCGGTCGTGACCTCGGTGACGGACACGGTGCTGCCGGAAATCGGCCCGGCTACCGCGGTCATTACCTCGCCTAAAGAAGGCTCCGTCCTGCCGCCCGGAGATATCACCGCGACGGTCCAGATATCCAATTTCAACCTGGTGGACAAGATTGACCAGGCCAATGTCCCGGGCGAGGGGCATATTCATTATTACCTGGATGTTGACGCGCCCACCACCCAGGGCGTCCCGGCCGAGCCGGACCACGGCATCTTCGCGCATGCCACCACGACCAGCTACACCTTCGGTGGCGTGGGCGTGGGCTCGCACTTCATCGCTATCGAGCTCGTCAATAACGATTCGACACCCCTCAACCCGCCGGTAGTGGCCAAGGTCAACTTCCTGGTACAGGGCACATCGACGCCAACGCCCACTCCGACCGCCACGGGCACGCCTACCCCCACCGCTGCGCCGCAGAGCGTGACGATAAACCTGACGGCGCAAGGCATGGCCTTCGACCTTAGCACCATCACGGTGCCGGCCGGCGCCAGCGTGACGCTGGTTTTTACCAACAAAGACACCGGCATACCGCACAACTTCGCCCTGTATACGGACTCCACCGCTTCAAAATCCATCTTCATCGGGCAGATAATCCGGGGGACGAATACCGTAACGTATACTTTTACCGCGCCGAGCACGCCCGGTAGTTATTTCTTCCGGTGTGACGTGCATCCCACTTCGATGATAGGGACTTTTGTAGTACAATAGAAAGAACCGTACGATATCCGGTTAAGCAGCCCTGTTAATTTTGCATCTCGGAGGGAAACGGGATGGAACCCCGACGGCGCCTGGAAGATTGGCACCACATGCTCATCATGTGCCTGGTGATAGTGTTGGTCTCCGGCGCCGTTGCCTATTTCTTCCTGCATTTCAATTTCATACCTCACCCCGCCAGCCAGGAAAGGACCTACGTCGATAACTTCATCAAGGTCCTGCTGGCCATCGCGGGTGTGGTCTTCGTGGTGGTGGTGACGATATTCGTCTACGCCCTGATTTTCTTCCGCCGCGCCAAAGGCGACGATACCGACGCCCGCCCGATACGGGGCAACGCGCCGCTGGAAATAACTTGGACGATCATCCCGCTGATTATCGTGGTGACGTTAAGCTTTTACGGGGCGCGGGTACTCAACGAAATCTCTCCGCCGGACTTGATGGCGGGCGGTACGCAGAGCGTTTATTCCCTGGGCGCGACGGTGCCGGGCACAGCGGCCGGGGGCAACGTTACCCAGCAGAACACGCTGGTCATCAACGTGACGGCCTCCAGATTCGCCTGGCAGTTCGATTATCCCGATTACAATATAACCTCCTACGCGCTGGAAGTGCCGGACAACCAGACGCTAATGTTCAACATCAAGTCGGAGGATGTTATCCATTCCTTCTGGGTGCAGCAGTGGGGACCGAAGCAGGACGCGGTGCCCGGGCTTAACCCGATGCTGCGCATTACACCGACGGCGTTGGGGAATTTCCTGGTACAGTGCAGCCAGCTCTGCGGCTTCAACCATACCGGGATGACGGCGCCGGTCTATGTGGTCACTGCCGCCCAGTTTGCCGACTGGGTTAAACAGCATCAACCCGCCGTCACTGCCACGCCGACGCCGACCACCCAGGAGGTCACCATAGACCTGACGGCGCAAAACCTGGCCTTTGATAAAAGCACCATCACTGTGCCCGCCGGCGCCGGAGTGATGATTAATTTCTTCAACAAGGACAACAACGTGCCCCACAATTTCTCGGTCTATACCGACAGCACCGCGACCAAAGCGATATTTACCGGGAAGATTATTACCGGCGTTAACAGCGCGATGTACATGTTCCAGGCGCCCACTACGCCGGGCAAGTACTTCTTCCGCTGTGACGTCCACCCCACCACCATGACCGGCGAATTTATCGTGCAATAACAAGAAGAATCTTAAAAGGATTTAGTATTGCGTAATGTAAACATATTAAAAGCTCTGGGGGGCGGGGTAATCGGGGCGGGCATCGTGTTGCTGGCGCGGCTGGCGCTGGGCATGGCGGTCTGGAAACCGGTGCCGGTGCTGGTCGTGGGAGGGCTGGCCGGCCTGTTTACCTATATCCTTGCGGCGCTGGGCCTGAAGAAGCTTTTGAGTCTTGACGCCGCCCGGGGTGCTCTGACCGGCCTGGCGGGTACGGGCGTCGGGGTAGGGTTAACAATGCTGGTTCGCGTCCTGATAGGGCGGCCGGCCTGGTCCGCCGACGGCGTGCTGACCATCGGCATCATGACCGGCGTCATCGCCTACCTGATAGCCCTGGGCGTTTTCAACCACTGGTGGCGCTGGGCTATCGGCGCCGCGCCCAAAGAAACTGTTGAGCCGCCTAAAAGCGGCTGGCAGCGCTATTTCAGCGTGGATACCAATCATAAAGTCATCGGTATCCAGTATTTCGTAACCGGGCTGGGCCTGCTGCCTTTCGCGGTAGTGCTCCAGCTCATCGGGCGCATCCACATGGCCGACCCGCACCTGGGGCTGCTGAACAGCACCGCCTACGAGTCGGTCATCAGCGACCACGGCATCATCATGCTGTTCATGGTCGTCCTGCCGATATTTTCCGGTATGATGAACTACTTCGTCCCGCTCCAGATCGGGGCGCGCGACGTAGCTTTCCCGCGGCTGAACGCTTTTACCTATTGGCTGACGCCGCCGGCCGCGCTGCTGGCGATGTTCAGCTTCATGGCGGGCGGCTTCGATACCGGCTGGACGGCTTACCCGCCTTTAAGCACCAGCTACGAGCCGGCGGGCATGAGCCTGATACTCATCGCGGTATTCTTAATCGGCATTTCCTCAATCCTGACGGCGGTCAACATCATCACCACCATCATGAAAATGCGCGCCCCCGGCATGACCTTTTTCCGCATGCCCATTTTCATCTGGGCGACATTTGGCACGGTGGGGCTGACGCTGGTCTTTACGCAGTTCATCAGCATGGCGTTCATCATGCTGCTGCTTTCGCGGACCCTCGGCTTCGGGTTTTTCAATACGGCGATGGGGGGCCAGCCGCTGCTTTACCAGTATCTTTTCTGGTTCTATTCCCATCCCGCCGTGTATGTTTTTGTGCTTATCGGGCTGGGGATGATCAGCGATATTATCCCCGTTTTCGTGCGCAAACCGCTTTTCGGCTACAAAGGCGTGGCGATATCCACCCTGGGGATTGCCTTCGGCGGGACGGTGGTCTTCGCCCATCATATGTTCGCTTCCGGCATGCCGGCGATGCTGCGCATACCTTTCATGGTCACCACGCTGCTGGTGGCCGTGCCGACCGGCGTGAAGGTCTTTGCCTGGGTGGCCACTACCTGGATGGGCAAGATGCGGCTGCAAACCCCGCTGATTTTCGTGTTTTCCGCGGTGATATTGTTCCTCATCGGGGGGCTGACCGGCGTGCCGCTGGGCATCGTGCCCGTCGACCTTTACCTGCACGATTCCTACTGGGTGGTGGGGCATTTTCACGCCATGTTCTTCGGCGGTTTTTTAATGCCGGTCATGGCGGCCTTTTACTACTGGTTCCCCAAGGTGACCGGCCGGATGCTGCGTGAAGGGCTGGGTAAAATCCAGTGGCTTTTAATGACGCTGGGGACGTTCCTGCTGGTCCTGCCGATGCTGGGGCTGGGACTGGAAGGGATGCGGCGGCGCACCGCCGCGTATGACCTCTCTTCCAATTTCCAGCCGTTGCATATCGCCACGGCCGTGGGAGGGTTCCTGGTCTTTGCCGGGCTGGTGGTGCTCGTAATGAATATACGGTCGAGCTTCAAGCGCAACGTTATCGCCGGTGACAACCCCTGGGGCTCGCGGACGCTGGAATGGATGGTGTCCTCGCCGCCGCCGGAGGATAACTTTAAGGAGATCCCGGAGGTGCTGGACAGGCCGCACCTCCACGGCGTATCCAGCGCGCCGCACGCCCGCCTGGGAAAGCCGGACGACGCCGACAGCGCGCAGAACCAGGGAGAAGCCTGATATGAAAGATACGACGGTTGCCCGGGAAAAAGCGCCTTCCTCCCCGATGCGCATGGGCATCGTACTCTTTCTCATCTCCGAGACGTTTCTCTTCGGGGCTTTGTTCTGGACCTATTATTACCTGCGGGGGCACGATACCCCCTGGCCGCCGCAGCACCCGCTGGCAACGCTGCCGGCCATAAATACCGGCCTGTTGCTGCTTTCCAGCATCGCGGTCTGGCTGGGCGGCTACATGATAAAAAAGGGACGGGAAAAGGGGCTGTTCATCGGCCTACTGGTTACGGTCCTGCTGGGGGCGTCTTTCCTGGGGATAACCGGCTGGGAGTGGCTGCACGAGTCTTTCCGGCCCTGGACCAACGCCTACGGCTCCATCTTCTTCCTGCTGACCGGCGTGCACGCGCTGCATGTTTTCGGGGGAGTATTACTGATGCTGGCGCTTCTGGCGCGCACGGCGCGGCACCGCTTTACCGCCGGCAACTCGGTCGGCGTGGAGATAGGGTCGCTTTACTGGCATTTTATCGATTTGATCTGGCTGCTGGTTTTCACGACGATTTTCATCGTCCGTTAACGATGGCGAGGTAAAAAATTGGCGACAATAACGCTAAAACTGACGCAAAGGCCGTGGACGGCTTACCTGAGCCTGGCCAAGCCGCGGGCGATTTTCCCCCACCTCATCACCGCCGCCGCGGCGATGTTCCTGGCCGTTAAGGGCACGCCGCCGCCGCTGACGCTGTTTTACACGCTGCTGGGCGGAGGCTGCGTGGCGGCGGCCGCCAACACGTTCAACTCTTACTTCGACCGGGACATCGACGCGTTGATGGCGCGCACCTGCCAGCGGCCTTTACCCTCCGGCCACGTCAGGCCCGGCTACGCGCTGGCATTCGGGCTGGGGCTGGGCCTGGCCGGTGTGCTTATCCTTAACGCGATGGTCAACCGGACGGCAGCCTTGCTGGCTGCGGCGGCGCTAGTTTATTATGTCCTGCCTTATACCATCTGGTTGAAACGGCGTACCTATTGGAGCGCCGTCATCAGCAGCGGTATCGGGGCCATGCCGCCGCTGATTGGTTGGGTGGCGGTAAAACAGGGCATCGGGCTGACGCCGTTGCTGCTGGCGGCCATCATCGCCCTCTGGACACTGCCCCATTTCTGGACGCTGGCCGCCTTCCGCCGGGAGGATTACGCACGGGCGGGGCTGAAAATGCTGCCGGAAAAGGGCGTGAACATCTGGATAACCGGCTGTGCGGTGCTGCTGGTCATCACGACGCTGCTGCTCGTACCGGCGGCGGGGATGGGCTTTATCTATGCGGGGACGGCGGGCTGCCTGGGTGCCGGTTTTCTTTACCTGGCGCTGCGTATGAATTTTAAAGGGTCTTCCGGGGCGGCGCGGCGGCTTTACGTCTATTCCATTTTTTACATTGCCGCCCTGTACGGCATGATGATTATCGACCGTATTGTTTTCCAGATATAAAACGATATCAATAACTAACGCCTGTTCTTTTAATAAAAGCGTATAAAAAAGGAGCAGGCCTCTTTAGCTGGAGCGCCTGCCCCTGGGCTTCGTTCCATTACTCCTCCGTTTTGGTTTCCATCGCCAAATGCCCGTTGTAAATCAGCCGGGGCTTTTTGTCTTTCGCGAGGAGCTCAGGAACCTTCGCTTTCTCTTAAGTCCATTCTCACTGCCACATCACCTTCTTCCTTTTCCCTCTCTCCCCTCCACCCTTATTTTCATTTTAGCCTTAGCCGGAGCGTAATTCTGTGACTTTTATCACCGGATGGTGGGATTAGCTGATGACCCGGCGGCGGAAGGCCCGGCAGCCAACGCCTAAAAGCACAACACAGAACCCGGTGAGCACCGGGTAAACGACGTACAGCGGCATGTGCGGCGCCCGGGTCAGGGCGGCACGGAACCCCTCGGTGACGTAGATCAGGGGGTTGACGCAGACCAGGGCCTGCAGCCAGGAAAAACCGCCCACCTTGACTGCCTCCAGCGCCGTCCACGGGTAATAGGTGCCGCCGAGGAAGGTCATGGGTAGGATGATGAAGCCGAACATCGCGCTGATATTGCGCGGCTGAATGACGGTGCCGAGCACCAGGCCGAGACCGGACGTCATGACAGCAGAAAGGGGAATGAGGGTGAGCAGGACGGGCCAGTCCACAACCAGGTTGGGGTGCACGCCGTGGGCATGAATAATTGACGCTATCGGGAAAACGATGACCGCCGCGACGATGCCCTGGATGGCGCCGGCCACTACTTTGCCCATCGCTACCAGCGATACCGGCAGCGGCGCCAGCACCCGGTCTTCGATTTCCTTGGTGTAGCCGAACTCGGTAGCCAGCGGCAGCGCCACGGCCTGGATGCCCTGGAACATTATTGAGAGCCCCACCACGCCGGCCACCAGTATCGTCGCGAAAAGCGATTCGCCGCCCGCCGACCCGCCGCCCACGCCCTCGCCGATCAGCGGAAATACATAAAGGAAAACAAAGACCAGCAGGAAAGGCTGGATCAGCGTGCGCGCGATGAAAATGCCCAGGCTTTTCCTCAAGACGACTAAATCCCGTAACAGGAGGGCGCCGAACGCGGTACTGCTGGCCGCCGCCATCGATTTCCCGGGTTCCGGCACGGGGAATGTTCTCACGCAGGCTTTAGTGTTCATCAGTCACGCAATTCCTTTCCGGTCAGGCCGATGAAGACGGTTTCCAGGGTAGGCTCAGTGACGGATAGATCGGTGATATTATAGCCCCCCTGCTCGGCGACGGAGACGACCCTGGGTAAAACGCCCCAGGCGCCTTTGAGCCGGAGCTGTATCGTGCCGTCGAGCTGCTGGCTCCCGGTGACACCTTCGACACGCTCTTTAAGCAGCTTGGCCAGGGCCTCGAGGTTGCCCGTGGCCGATATCGTCATGATGCTGTCCGCCCCGACCGATTGCTTGAGGTTCTTCGGGGAGTCCGAAGCCAGGATGCGCCCGTGGTCCATGATAGCGATGCGTTCGCAGACGGTATCCGCCTCCTGCATATAATGGGTCGTCATCAGGATGGTCTGTCCTTCCGTGTGCGCTTTATTGAGTACTTCCCACAAAGCGAGGCGGCTCTGCGGGTCAAGCCCGGCGGTGGGCTCATCCAGGAAAAGGACGGAGGGGCTGTGCATTAAAGCGCGCGCCACCTGGAGCCGCTTGGCCATGCCGCCGGAGATGGTCATCACATCCGCCTTGGCGCGTTCGGTGAGACGAAACTCGACGAGCAGCCGGTCTGCCGCTTCGCGGCTCTGCCGGGCGCTCATACCGAAAAAACGCCCGTGATAATAAAGGTTTTCCCAGACGGTCAGCGCCCGGTCCAGGTTGTTGGTCTGCGAGACGACGCCGATGAGCTGTCTGACCAGGGCCGGGTGAGCCACAACGTCGATCCCGGCCACCAGAGCCTTGCCGGCGGTAGGCACGACCAGGGAAGTCAGCATGCCGACGGTAGTCGTCTTGCCGGCGCCGTTGGGCCCGAGCAGCCCAAAGATCTCCCCGCAATGCACCACCATATCGAGCCCGTCCACCGCCAGGATGTTCTCCGGGTACTTTTTCGTCAGCCGCTCGCAGCGGATGACCTCGTCACCGGCGGGCTGGGCGCTGTCGATATCAGTCGCGACTGTCTGTGTATTCACCATGCTATTGCACCGCGAATGTGCCGGTCATGATGGTAGGATGCACATCGCACCGGAAAAAGTAATTGCCGGGCGTGGCGGGCGCGGTAAACGTATAAGTAATGGTCTTGGGACCGGTGATGGTCTGCCCGATAAACAGCGATTTGGAGGCGGAGGAATCCGTGTAGAGGGAAAAGTTATGCGGTATGCCGCTGTCTTTGTTATTAAAGTTGATGGTCACCTGGGCGCCGGCGGAAACTGTAATGGTACTCTGGTCAAAAGCCATGTTCTGGGCAACCAGATTGATAGTGACCGGCTGGCCGACCGGCGGGGTGGTAGTCGTCACCGGCGGCGTGGTAGTCGTTACCGGCGGGGTGGTGGTGGTGAGCGGGGGTTGGGTGGTGGTGGTCGCCGTGGATGACGAACAGGCCGAGAGGACCAGGAGGGCCGTTAATGCCGCAAAAACCAGGAAATACCTGCGGCCCGCGGAAAAGATTTTGCTCATAATTTTTTCTCCTTTTCACTAATGCATTAAGACAAAGCCCGGACATAAACCGACCAATACATCTAAATTGTAAA
The DNA here is from genome assembly GCA_050018395.1 of Dehalococcoidales bacterium. Lineage (GTDB taxonomy): Bacteria > Chloroflexota > Dehalococcoidia > Dehalococcoidales > RBG-16-60-22 > RBG-13-51-18. Next base: position 36,730 of record JBEKAC010000008.1, on the reverse strand, counting down.
GTATGATATCTGGAAAAATCATAAAATGCCGCGGCGAATAATCACGAAAGTATTACATCCGGGGAAAGAGAGGTAGTTAAAAGGTGGAAGTGCCATGGACTAATAAACCGCGTGCCCGGGTTAGAGTCCCGGCAGGGGTACTTGATTCTAGCTTCGGTTTCTATTCAGTTTTCCGGTTGCTTGCTTTATGTCAATATTTCTGCTAATCTTTTGCTAATCCAGATTTACGAGGAGGGAATAATGGTGCGTTATCCTTATTTTAAACAAAAATGTACTAGTCTAAATGATTTTTTAGGTAAAGTTGATTCTCTCGTTAACAACGGTTGGATGTTTCGTGGCCAAAAAAATGGTTCTTGGGAATTAAAAACATCTTTTGAAAGAGCTTGCGGGCAATTTAACGTACCCCAAAATAAGAAAAGGCAAGTTGAAACAAACATGATTCGTGAGTTCCAGAGAAGGGTTCATCAATATGAAAGGTTTTCTCCAAATGATGATGACGAGTGTTTAGCATTAATGCAACATCACGGTGCTCCAACTCGCCTTCTAGATTTCACATATTCTCCCCACGTAGCGGCTTATTTTGCTTTTGAAGCTGCAGAGCCTAAATCCAAAGTTGCTATTTGGGCAATTAATTATGAATGGTGTAAGGAACATTTAAAAGAAATTGCAAATCACTTATATAAGGAATATAAATCTTATAGAGACATCAGGAATGGAAAGGATTTCAAATTAATTTTTAGAACAAGAAGGTTCGAAAAATTTTTATTAAGTGTAACCCCTCTTCGCATGAATGAAAGGCTATCATATCAAAGGGGAGTTTTTCTTTGTCCAGGAGACATTGAAACAAATATAATGGATACCTTGACAAATTATACAGAAATGAAGGATTTGAAAAATAAAGTCCGGAAATATATTATTCCAACTGGTGAAAATAATGAGGTAACAATTGAAGCACTTCAAGCTCTAGACATTATGAATATTAGTAGAATCACACTATTCCCAGGACTTGACGGATTCGCTCAATCATTTGCAACAAGAATTCACCCACTATTTCTACGACAAGGCGGTCATTGAAAATAGTTGATTTAAGCTCAATTCGCAGGCAGTAGATATTTATCAAAAGCTCTTGCGGCTGCCTCTTGTAATCCAGTCTCAATCCCTAGTTGCCCCCGGGGGTAAAAATTTTAAGTCCCCACGTCCTCTTCCCCATCAGCCGGAGCAGCTTATCGTAGAGGACACGGCGGGCCTTGAGCAACTGCGCTTCCTGGTAAAGCGCCGGCTTGCCCTCCCTATTTCCAAAGCGGTTTTCCTGGTAAGCACGTATCAGCGTATCGATGTTTTCCGTTTCTTCCGGCAGGGCCGCCTTGAGCTCGGCGGCAAACTCCAGCGGGGTCTGCTGGGGGTGGGGCGTTATTTTAGCCAGCGCCGCCAGCCGGCACAGCCCGGCGTAAGTGGTATAGGCCAGGTCATCCCGGTCCACGAACCATAAACGGCGGTTAAAGACCCGCCGCGTGATCACGAACAAAGCGAAGAGCACCCCGAGGAGCAGCACGACAAAGATAAAAACCGCAATGGTGCGGCCCAGCGCCCTGGCAAAAAAGAACTCTGAGGAGTGATACTTGGTTGGCGAGGCGGTGGGATAGAGCGGGGGGGCGCTGCCGGGCGGAATACTGCCGCTGGGCAGCGGATAATTCCAGACGTTCCACTGCGGCAGGTCCCTGATGGCGGGGACGGATACCAGCGACGTCTGTGCGGACACCTGGCTCCCGCTGCCGCCGCCGCCGCCGGGCGTAGCCTCGAAGTTCACCCATCCGTAGCCGGGGAAATAGACCTGCGCCCAGGCGTGATAGTGCCAGTCCCGCACCAGGTAAGTCCCCGGGACGCTGCCGGGGTCGCCGGGGGAGGAAGTAGGCAACGCCGTCGCTCCCCGCGGGCGGAGCGTTTATGATAGCTTGATAAGGAAAAGCCGAAAGGTACTTGACCACTGCCCGGGCCTTTTCATAGGGTGTAGCCGCCGCGGCGGTCACATTTTCACTCAAAGCCTGGACTTCCGGCGAATAATTAGCCGGCAACTGGAGATAGGAATCCAGGATATTTTGGGGGTAGCCGGTGCCGGCGGCGGCCAGCTGGTCCGCCGTGGGGTTGGGCAGGACTGTTTCTACAGTATAGTGCTCACCCGGGGCGAGGATGCGGGGGATAGTGACCTCGGTAACATCACCGGCGGCGTTCTGGTGCACCTGCACCGGCTCGCTCGAGGCAACAAAATTACCGGCGACCGCCAGCACGTCCGTGTTGATTTCCGTGGTAACTTCGTAGTTCATGACGTCGTCCAGGTTGGGGCCGAGGTCCGTAAAGGGCTTTTTGGCGTCCACCAGCTGGCTGGTAGTGGGGCCATTTATCCAGCCCTGGGCCGTATAGCTATCATAAATATCGATGGGCCAGTAGGCGGGGCGGTCCGATTTGATGGTGAAATGGAGGGTCTGTCCCTGGTTCCAGCCTTTCTCAAAATCCACTTCTTTAAGCGTGGAGGAGGTGTTCATTACCTGCTTGGCCGGTATCACGTTGAAGATATTGATTTTAGAGTCAGTTAAATTCTGCTTCCAGGTAAACCTGGCGGAGATATAGCTTTGCAGGCCGGAGGCCCGCGCCTGCGGCGAATACCAGGCCAGTGAAGCCGCCAGGGAGATGATGCAGACGAGCGAGGCGAAAAGGTAAATTACGCTCTTGAAGGAATAGCCCGAGCCGCGCCCGGACCTGACGAACTGCCCGGCGATGCGCGTCTGGATAATGAGGAAAACCGCCGCGATGAAGAAGGCGGGGAAAAAGAAATAGTAACGGGCGGGCAGATTGCTTAAATTGGCGATGAGGATCAGCGCTCCCAGGCAGATCGCCACCCAGGGATTATTCTTGCGCAGCACGAACCACGTGGCAAGATAGCCGAGCAGCCAGGTCAGCAGCGTGAGCACGGCGGCGAAAACGACTTTTTGCTCCTCCGGGAGCAAAGCGCCGGCGGACCCCTGCCACCATAATTGAAATACGTTAAACAAATGACCGATGCTGTGCGTGCCTGGCAGCAGGATGATAGACTGCCATATGGTCACCAGGACGCCGGTGACTACCGCGATGCCATGTGTCAGCGCCCAATGCAGGCGTGCTACCACGAGCAGCCAGACCAGCAGCATCGAGAGGAAAAGCAGCAGTGTGAAAGCGGGCTGGGGGTATATCCACTGCGCCCGCTCGATGGAATAGACCGCCACTTCCAGCGTGAGGAAAAGCAGGGCGAGGTTGACCCACTGCCACCAGTTGCCCAGCCGGGGTATCACTACAGGGGCTTCCGGCACCAGCAGTTTTTTCAGCTCTTCCGGGGAAAGCACCGGTTTTTTCACGTTACCGTTCATTTCTGTCCTTTACTCCCGTGTCCTGCATGGATGTAGCCATAAAACGGCTGTCCAGTGCCCTGGCGATATTGGCGCCGCGGCGGACGATATAGGCGTGAACGCTGCTGGCGGCCAGGCCGCGCGCTGTTTCCGCGGCGCTGATATTGCCGCCGAAGCTGACGGCATCAAGCAGGATGGCCGTCACCGCGGTGCCCCGCTTGACGATGCGGCGCAGCGCCGGCCCCACCCGCTTAATATCCGAGGAAGTGATGACGATGACGGCGGAACCCGCGTTAAAGCGCTCCTCCTGGGTGAAAAGCAAAGCCTCCACCGAGACCTCGCCTCCCGGCTTGATGAGCGCCAGCGAGCGCATCACGTCCTCCGTCTGTGCCTCGCCGGAGTCCGGCAGGTGCAGATACGAACGGTCGCCGGAGGCCAGCAGCCCCACCTTTTTACCGCTGTCCAGGTATTTCTTGGCCAGCGAGGCGGCGATGGTCACGGCGTATTCGCCGGTGGATTCATCGCCCTGCCCGGACTGGGCAGAGCGCGCCATATCCAGGATAATCCAGATATCTTTATAGGTGTAATTGGTGCGGTCCGGGTCAAAGTCCTTGACCATGAGGTTGCCGGTATGGGCCGTGGTAGGCCAGTGGATATAACGCAGGCTATCGCCGCTGGCGTATTCGCGGACGCGGGAAGCATTGCTGGTCTGGGCGGCGAACCAACGCCGCGGGCTCGAGCCCGGTTCCTGGTGCGGTATCGCCTGGAAATACGGCACCTCAATGGTGTCCGGGAAAACGATGACATACTGCCCCCAGCCGAAACGCCGGTTAATCGTAAGGAAACCCAGCGGGTCGGTAATGCGGGCGTTGATGTTGCCCAGGCTGTACTCGCCGCGGCGCGTGCAGGACATCCTGGTCTGCCAGCGGTAAGAACCCTGGGACGTAAGATGGAAGGCCGCCACGTTACGGTTGCCCGGCATGTCCGTATCCTGCCGCGCCTCGATGAGGGCGGTGGGTATCAGGCCGTGGTTGACGAAGATAAACTCCTCGTCAAACTGCTCGCCGACGCGGCAATACTTCGGGAGATTCTCCACCCGGCCGTCGATGTAACGTACATTGAGGCGCAGCCAGATATAGCTCAACAAAAGCAGGACGACCAGGAAGACGAAGAGCTTCCACAGCATGGTATAGCCGCCCAGCAAAGCCAGGACGAAAGAGAGAATGAGTATGGTAAGGAGAAACCAGCGAATTTTCATCTTTTATCAGCCCAAGGGGAAAAGGCGGGGGGATTTACTTTTTTTCGGCCTTTTTAGCTTCCGGGATGGCGCCGGGCACGGGGATGGTCTCGAGAATTTCTTTGATATAGACGCGGCTGTCCGTACCCTGCGATTGACCGGCCGAGGAAAGCAGGGAGCGGTGGGCCAGCGCCGGCACGGCCAGGGCCTTAACGTCATCCGGCAGGACGTAGTCGCGCCCGAACAAAAGGGCGCGGGCCTGGGCGGTGCGGAAAAGCGCCAACGAGCCGCGGGGCGAGGCGCCGAGATATATCGAGGGGTGGCGGCGGGTGGCCTCCACCAGCGTGACAATATACCTCTTGACGAGGTCGTCCACGTAGATCTTCTTGACCGTTTCCTGGAGCAGCAGAACATCGGCGGCATCAACGACATGACCGATTTGCTCGATGGGATGCACCAGCTGTTGTTTTTCCACAATGGCCACCTCTTCCTCCAGGGAAGGGTAGCCGATATTGATACGCAGGAGAAACCTGTCCAGCTGGCCTTCCGGCAGGGGAAAAGTGCCTTCATACTCCAGCGGGTTCTGGGTGGCAAGGACCTGGAAAGGCGACGGCATGCGGCGGCTGACGCCGTCCACCGTAATCTGGCGCTCTTCCATGGCTTCCAGCAAAGCCGACTGCACCTTGGGCGTGGCGCGGTTGATCTCGTCGGCGAGGACGACCTGGGCAACGATCGGCCCCGGGTGAAACTCGAAATCGCCTGACTTCTGATTAAAAACGTTGACGCCGGTGATATCACTGGGCAGCATATCCGGGGTGAACTGAATGCGTTTGAAGTTGCAGTTGATCGATTTTGCCAGGCTGCGCGCCAGCATCGTCTTGCCGACGCCCGGCGCATCCTCGATGAGCAAATGCCCGTGGCTGATTAAAGCGATGACCGCCAGCCGCACCGCCTCCGTCTTGCCGACCATGACCTTTTCCACATTCTGGACAATTTTTTCCGCCAGTTGTTTGGCCTTTTCGATGCTATCGTCCACTTTTTCCCCTCCCGCTCCTGGGGTCGAGTCAAGACTCCGATTGCACACTCCCCTATTTCGAGTATATCACATGCCATTTTAGGCAACAAACCTGCCCGAATGGCCAGTGGCCGACTAGCCTGATGTCCATTGTGGCGCGGCGGCGGGGCGGGTTATAGTAAATTATCTAAATCGCCTTATCCGGGATAAATATGCTGCTGGAAATAAAGAACGTCACCAAAATCTACAAGGGCAAGAGCAAGGTCAAAGCCAACGATGACATCAGCCTGGCCGTGAACGAGGGCGAGGTCTTCGGGCTACTGGGACCTAATGGGGCGGGCAAAACGACCCTGGTCAACCAGATTATCGGCCTTACCATGCCCACTTCCGGCACAATTACCATTTCCGGGATGGACGTGGTCGCTAAACCGGATTATGCCCGGGAGGTCTGCTCCTTCCAGGCGCAGGTACAGGCGCCCATTGCCGGCCTTAGCTCGATGCAGGCCATCGAGCTTGCCGGGCGGATACGGGGCGGTAAAAAAGCCGACGTTCACCAGCGGGCGATGGAGTTAATCGATAAGCTGGAGCTGACCGAATGGAAGAAAACGCTCGGTTTGAACGTATCTGGCGGTGTGCGCCGCCTGGTTGCGTTTTCCATGGCGGCGGTAGTGCCGGGGAGAATCGTTATCCTCGATGAGCCTACGAACGACGTCGATCCCCTGCGGCGGCGGGCTATCTGGCAGGAAGTTCAGGCTTTAGCCAAACGGGGCTCGGCGGTCCTGCTGGTTACCCATAATATCCTCGAAGCCGAGCGCGTCGTCGACCGCCTGGCGATTATCGACCAGGGGCAGGTAAAAGGTATGGGCACGCCCGCCGACCTTAAAGAATCCGAGGGGGACGACATGCGGCTGGAATTGATATTGGAGCCGAAAGCCGCCGCGCCGCTTTTACCTGATTATCTAAAAAAGCCGCTGGTGGTTAATCGCCGCATTCTGAGCGACATTTCTCCGGCAAATGTCTCGACCGCCATAACCTGGGCGCGCGGCTTAAAAGAAAACCGTATCATCGAGGAATTTTACCTCGGCCCGGCGACGCTGGAAGACGTCTATGTGCAGCTGGTGAAAAACCATGAAAACAACGGCAACCACGGGAAGGACGCCTAGCGATGGCTAAGTGGTTCAGAAGCTATTTCCTGATGCTGAAATGGGTCTTTTTAAGCAACCGGCCCTGGCTGACGCTTAACCTGGCCGTCCAACTGGGGATTTCCGTGGCCTTCATTTACGGCATCGGTTATTTTTACCCGCAGACAACCGCCACGATAGCCAAATTCCTCACGACCGGCTCGCCGACCATCGTCCTGTTAACGGTAGGCCTGGTGGTAGTTCCCCAGGTAATCTCCAGCATGCGGTCGGAAGGGACTTTCGATTATGTATGGTCGCTGCCGGTGCCGCGCATGGCGCACATCGCCGCGGACGCCACCAATATGTTCGGGACGATGATACCGGGCATTTTACTTTCGATTATCCTCGGCAAGTTCCACTTCGGGTTCAATTTACAGGTCAGCTGGCTGGTAGTCCCGGCTGTCCTGTTGATTGCTTCCTGCGCCACCTTTGCCGGCTATTCCCTGGCTTTTGCCGTCCCCAAGCCGATGATGACGCAAATACTGACACAGCTGATGATATTCTTCGTGATGATGTTCTCACCGGTGATGTACCCGTCTTCACAGCTGCCCGGCTGGCTGCAGGGCCTGCACAAAGTGCTGCCGATACAGTACATGGCCGACCTGATGCGCGGCACGCTGACTGACCTGCCGGTTAAACTGGGGCTGGCCTTCGCCGTGGTTGGCGGGTGGTTCGTGGCCGGGTTCGCGTGCACCTACCTGCTGGTAAGACGGCGGAAATAAAGCTATTTTTTCTTATAAACCCCGTATTCCTGTCCCGCTGCCCACATGGCTTTCAGGTTTTTGCCTTTGCCTTTATCAATCGAGGCGCCGGCGGTCAGAATAAAGCCGCCGCCTTTGCCGCAGACCTCGATGAGCTGGCGGCAGTATGCCTTAACGTCTTTAGCCGCCCCGACCTGCAACAAAGAGGTGGGCACGTTGCCGGCGATGCAGGCCTTGCCGCCCAGCACTTCTTTAGCCTTGTTCATGTCTGTCTGGTCGAAGAGCCAGACTACTTTGCCTTTGGGCAGTTCCTGGATGGTCTTGAGGCGCTTGGTATATTTACCCTCGGCAAAGAGGTAAGGCACCAGTCCCGCCTCGATGATGCCGAGGATGACCTTCTTGAACGTAGGCCAGTAAAACTCCTCATACTGCGCGTCCGACATAAAGGTATCGTCGCCCTTGTGCAGGGGGAACATCACCATCACCCCGCCCATCGACTCGGCCGCCTCGATGCCGGTGGCGACCAGGATGGGCACCAGTTTTTCCAGGGCGGCGTGGATTTTCTGCGGCCGGCGGTACATATCGGTGATAATGCCTTTGGTGCCCCTTAACGTATCGCCTAGAATATCAAAGGGGGCGTGCCCGAAGCCGCCCATTAAAGACGGGTAACCCGCCTCCAGTCCCTCGCGGGCAAACTCCATCGCCGGTTTACCCCAATCCGCCGTTTCTTTACCATACTCGATCATCCCCTGGTACATCGCCCGGACTTCCGGCATCATGGCCGGGGTCATGAAATTGTTGGAAAAGCCGAGCAGGTGGGAGAGGGGGGACATTTTGGCGAGTGGCGCCAGCAGGCCCACCGAGCGGGGCAGGTAAAAGCGGTAAATGAAATCCGAAAGGTCATCCATGAAAATGTCGTACTCCTCGGCCTTCATGTACTCCCCTTCGACAAACTGGTTCATCGCGGCGTCATCCGGTAAACCGTGCCCCGGCCACTTCATCGATATGCTGTTGGCGATATCCATGGCGCGGCCGCAGGCGGACATGCCCGGCCCGGTGAAAGTGTCCGACTCGAACTCTTTAAAGAACTTGCGGTAGGCCGCCACGGCGCGCTTATTATCGAACATGGCGTCCTTGAGCGTCATGCCGGCGTTATATAGCGGGAACGTTCCCGTGGGCAGCATGACCGGCACACGGTCCGGCTCCTCCAGCTTGATGACCTTAATAAAGCGGGTAACACGCTCTTTATAGGCTTTTTCCGCCGCGGCATCCTTGAATTTTACGTGCGCGGGGTTGAGCCAGCGGTTAAAGCGTTCCTCGCGTTTTTCATCGGGGGTCATGGCGGACCAGTCTTTTTTGACCATTTCACACTCCTGCAATGCAAGTATACTAAGGGGCATTATAGGGGGAGGTGGGGGGGTAAATCAAATTTTAAAACTCAAACCTCAAAAAGCAAAACCGCAAATAAAAGCTAAAAACTAAATCCTTCTCCGTTCCTATCAGGGAGACGATGCCCCGTCTTTGAACTGTTGACTCAATCTTTCAAATACGAGTTTACCAGGTTGGAGATTTTAGCGTGGTCTGATTGCCAGATGGCCCAGACCGAGTGACCCCATCTCTGAAGCTGCTCATTGTAATTAGACGCGGTAATTCTTTGAAGAACATCTCTAACGGTTACGTCGGCTTTGGCGTCAGGTGCCTGGAAACGCGGCCAGTTGATGTGCTTTCGGCCAAGCTTCACGTGAGCCAATTGGACAGCCCGGCCGGTGTACCCCTTTTCGAAGGTCAGATAGAGGCCGACGAGAGCGAATACCGTGGTTATGGGTTTGACATTCAGACCGGAGTGCTGAGCGGCGTATGAGTCCACGCCGAGCTGGTGAGGGAAGTCCGGATCGTCGAGCGATAGCGTGAAAGCCGAGAGTTGCCAGTAGAGGTCAAGACAGGCAGATGAAGCATTGAAGCGGTCGGCGATTGACGCGTCTTTTGCAACAAGTTCGATGCCGCAGCCAGGGCAGATTACGGTGAATTCTGACGGGCCACGCCTATTTTGACCGGACCGTCTTAATCGTTGTTCACTGGCAGGTTCATCGCTCATAGGATATCATCCTATAAAATAAGATAATAGAAATCGTTAATAGATTTCAAATTGACCCGTCACCTTTTCCTGTGAGTCCCTGATGAGATGTCAATCGTACATTACCCTGTTCTCCTCCAGCTTTACTCCGAATCTAGAAAATGCTATAATGACACTGGTATAGAAACCTATTATATTAAGAACATAAGTTCTGGCGTTTTTTGACATTTCGCCAGTTTGGAGAGGTCTTTTAATGGCAGATACAACGGAACCAAAGAATATTAAGAAAAACAACGGTGCCGCCGAATACACCGCCGAAGACATCCAGGTATTGGGCGGCCGTGAAGCCGTGCGGCGCCGCCCCGGCATGTACATCGGCAGCACGGACCAGCGCGGCCTGCACCACCTGCTTTATGAAATAGCCTATAACAGCGTGGACGAGGCCATGGCCGGCCGGTGCGACCACATCATCGTCACGCTGAAAAAAGACGGCTCGGTGCGCAACGAGGACAACGGGCACGGGATCCCGGTGGAAATCCACCCCACCACCAAGGTCTCGGCACTGGAAACGGTCATGACGGTGCTGCATGCCGGCGCCAAGTTCGGCGGTAAGTCCTACACCGTATCCGGCGGTCTGCACGGCGTCGGTGCCTCGGTGGTCAATGCGCTCTCCGAGTGGATGACCGTCGATGTCAAAATCGGCGGCAAGCTGTACCATCAGGAATATCGGCGCGGCGTGCCGGTAGCTCCGGTGAAGGCCATCGGTAAAGCTGAAGGCACCGGTACCATCACCACCTTTTTAGCCGATAAAGAAATTTTCACCGAGCTCACTTACGACTTCAATACCATCAGCGAGCGCCTGCGGGAAATGGCCTACCTCAACAAAAGCCTGGAAATGACCCTCTGCGATGAGATCAACGACCGTGAGCGCACGTTCTACTTCGAGGGCGGCATCACCGGCTTCGTGCGGCACCTCAACCGCAACCGCGTCGTGCGCCATGCCCTGCCCATTTACATCACCAAGTCCATCGATACCACCACTATCGAAGTCGCCCTGCAATACAACGACGGCTTCAGCGAGTCGGCTTTCAGCTTCGCCAACTGCGTCAATACCATCGACGGCGGCACCCACCTGACCGGCTTCCGCTCCGCGCTGACGCGCGTCCTTAACGACTACGCGCATAAATCCAAGATACTAAAAGAAGACGACCCTAACCTGACCGGCGACGACGTCCGCGAAGGCTTGACCGCCATCGTCAGCGTCAAACTGGCCGAGCCCCAGTTCGAAGGGCAGACCAAGGGCAAGCTGGGCAACATCGAAATCAAGAGCCAGGTGGAAAGCGCCGTCAACGAAGGCCTGGCGCTCTACCTCGAGGAGCACCCGGACGACGCCAGGAAAATCATCGAAAAATGCGTTACCTCCGCCCGGGCCAGAGAAGCCGCCCGCAAGGCGCGCGACCTCATTATCCGTAAGAGCGGGCTGGACTCCGGGACATTGCCCGGCAAGCTGGCGGACTGCTCCGAAAGAGACCCGGCGCAGTGCGAGCTGTTCCTGGTAGAAGGCGATTCCGCGGGAGGCTCCGCCAAGCAGGGGCGTAACCGGCGCTTCCAGGCCATCCTGCCGCTGCGCGGCAAGATCCTCAACGTGGAAAAAGCGGCGCCGGACAAGATGCTGGCCAACGAAGAAATCCGCACGATGATTACCGCCATCGGGGCGGGTATCGACGAAGACTTCGAAGTGGGCAGGATCCGCTACCACAAGGTCATCCTGATGTCCGATGCCGACGTGGACGGCCAGCATATCCGCACACTGCTGCTGACCTTCTTTTTCCGCCACATGAACAAGCTCATCAACAACAAGAACCTGTTCATCGCCCAGCCGCCTTTGTATCGTGCTACCAAAGGTAAACTTAGCGAGTGGATATATAATGAGGAGGCGCTTGGTAGATATTACTCCAAGCTTGCATTTGAGAGTGTTACCGTATTTTCTAAAGATAATTCCGTTAAACTAAAGGGAGAAGAAATAATCGAAGTTCTTAATTCATTGAGGGACTATGACCAAAACCTATCTTCTCTTGAGAGTTCAGGGCTACCCAGAAAATTTGGCGAAATACTAGTTAAAAAAGGGAATTCTGTGCAGCTCGACTTTAGTAAAAATGATAGTGAATTGTTGTCCATTGTTGCCAAGTGGTTTCAAGAGTCTAAAATTACTTCTAAAGTGGTTAATGACCCGGCAACCAATGAATATTACCTACAGCTTCCCGAACAGGCCAAACTCAATCGCAAGTTGCTTGAAGATGCAGCGTTAAAAAAATTAAATATTCTTTACCCCAAGGTAAAACAATATATTGATGGTAAGACATATTCCGTAAAAAAGAATGAAAAAGAATTGGGTGTTGACGTACCCTGGAATAAATTGGCTGAAATACTGGATAAAATTCCTGATAAGTCAGGTGTATCTTTACAGCGCTACAAGGGCCTCGGGGAGATGACGGCAGAACAGCTCTGGGAGACCACCATGAACCCCGCCAACCGGGTCTTGCTCGAGGTTGGCGTTGTAGACGCGGCCAAAGCCGATGAGACCTTCCAGATGCTGATGGGCGACGAAGTCCCGCCTCGGAAAGCGTTTATCCAGGCGCATGCCAAGTACGCTAAGCTGGACGTTTAGGAAAGCCCGAACACAAATTCAGATCAAATCAAGAAATTCATCTCTGGAGAGGCCGGCGTCTCTGATTAAAGGCAGCAACAATCCACGACCCAACTCTTTGTGTCTGGGTACGGAAAGCCTGCCTTTTGACGGATGCAGCAGTATAATGTGACTTCCCTCCGTATGATCCCGTCGATAGCCTATTTTGGTTAATGCTTTTACGAAGTCATCTCCTGACATTACCGGAAGTTTCGGCATTAAACGGCGACCTCCACCTCACGTACCTCGGTGATACTGGGTATCGGTTCTCCGTGCCGGCGCATGCTGGCGATGTAACCCCTGATGGCTTCTTTAATGTTGGCAATGGCTTCTTCTTCAGTTCTTCCTTGCGAATGGCATCCGGGTAAGGCCGGACAGCTGGCGATGATAAATCCATCTTCATCTTGTTCCAGGGTGACAGCGAATTTCAAAGAACCTTCGCCTGAGGTCGTTTTAGTGGCGATAATACGAACCGGTTCGATTTCTTTTGAGTCTTCTAATGTGTGAACAGTAAACCCTAATTTTTCTAATATGCGTTTAGCATATTGCGCCGTAAAATCTTCGGTATAGCGGAGCCCGGTTGTCAAGTGTATAGCTTGCTTTATGGGATATTTTAACCCGTGAAGTTCCAAGAAGTATTTATTTCTTCCATCAAAAGTCTTAGGATGAACGCCTCTAGTTTTATTGATGATGTCTTCTCTGTTTATCTCATAGGAATGACCACCTATCCCAAATCTCATAATACATCTATCCTTTCATACTTTCCGTATCCCATTATTAAATGAATAGGATAATTTGTCAAGGGACAAAATATTTTCTAAAAAAACCTTGACATATACTTTAGTATATTATTATATTATTATATTATTATATTCGTATATTCTAATGCGGAGGTTAACATGGCAGAACTCTTTAAAGCTCTGGGCGACCCTACCCGGCTGGAAATCATCGCGTTATTGACGGAGTCGAAAAATTTGTGTGTCAACGTCATCGCGGAAAAGACCAAAATGAGCCAGCCGGCGATATCACAGCACCTGAAAATCCTGAAGAACGCCGGCATCTGCAGCGCCAATAAAATCGGGGCGCACGTTCATTACAGCCTTAACGATAAAAAAATCACGGAATATCAGGACTACTTTGCCAATCTATTTAAAAGCAAAGACGGCCATGACTGCACGCAGTGCCCGCAAAGTATCATGAAGAAGAATAAGTCCAGATAAAAGAAGGGGCGGCCGTAAAAGTTGATATGGCGATTATTCCGTGGCGGCGGTTTTCTTTTCCGCCCAGTAAGGCTCCATGGGCTCGGTAGTGGCGTATTCTCCCGCCATCATAATGGTGGAATACGAGCGGTCGGGGCTGGTCATGATCCAGATTTCCGGGAAAGTTCCGGACTCATAAGAGGATAGTATCAGCCGCCCGGTCTTTTCACTGATGTCGTTGAGGTGCTTATCGTCCTCGCTCAACTCGCCCCAATCACCCTTGCGGTAGCGGTCCAGGCTGTCGTGGACGAAAGTGGCAAACCTGGGATTATCCCGGGCCAATTCCGCGATTTTACGGGTCACCAGAATCTGCCCGATATTCAATTCCATGATCTTGGACTGCTGTAAAATATCCACGGCGCCGGCCTTGGGGAGCATTTCACGCAGGTTCTCGATGGTGCTCAAGAGCGCCAGCCCCTTGCGGGTAATCTGGAAGCTGGGCAGACCCATTTTATCTTCGGAATTTTCCAGGGCGCCGGCCCGGATCAGCTGGTCCAGATACCTGGCCGCCTGCTCGCTACCGATGTGCGAGGTATGAATTATTTCAACTTTGCTGGCGTACCCCAGGCGCAACAGCCGGAGAATATCCGCGACGATCTCAATACTGGAACGACGGTCTTTTGACTGCCACATATCTCTTCCCTGCCAGATAGATTATTTTATTCTCCACAAACAGAAAAACCGACCATTCATGGCCGGTTTCACCACTAGCTCCCCGCCAACCAGGTGACCAATTACGGCTGACAGTTCGTAGCCTCCAGAATCTATTGAGTTCAGATAGTTATATTGTCTTACCGGGGTGGTGAATAGTCAATATAAAATAATAAACATTCGGTTAGAAATATGGTAGGAAATAATGACCAATATTCTAACGATGCAGCCAGATGTCAAAAAACAAATGCACGGACCAATATTTGAGGGGGGAGATATTCAAACCGGGTATTTATTCCAGTTTGAGCAGTTGTTCCACTATCTTGACGGCATCGCCGACAAAAACAGGGCATTTGGACAGGAAGACGCCGCTCTCGCGGGCTTTGTTAAGTGCCTCCGGCCGGCTTAAGTTGTAGCCCAGGAGTTCCGTGCAGGTGAGCGCGCCGTGAAGCTCTTTGAACTTACGGTTAAACTCGTTGATCAAAGCATTGGTCTTGTCCATGCTCTGCCGCGGACTTTCTTCGGAGACCGGGTTGGCCAGGCCCAGCGCCATGTACGCCCCGGTGACCGCCCCACAAATGCTATCGATATGCATCCCGCCCCCGAACCCCTGGGCGATACTGAAAGCGGTATTCTTGTTCAGTCCGAAATCCTCGCTGAAGGCGGTCAGCGTGGACTGAGCGCAATTGGCTCTTTTACCCATAGTCTCACGGGCGTTTTTAGCTCTGTCCATAACATTTACCTCCCCTGTATTAACGAGAAGAACTCGGCGCGGGTAACACCGTCGCTGCGGAAGGTCCCCCGCAACGCCGAAGTAATAACGTTGCTGCCCGGTTTTTTGATGCCGCGCATCATCATACACATGTGCTCCGCCTGGATAACCACGCCGGCGCCGGTAGCTTTGAGTCCACTGAAAATAGTTTCGACAATTTCCGTCGTCATGCGTTCCTGCACCTGCGGCCGGCGGGCGATCGTCTCCACTACCCGGGCGATTTTGCTGATGCCCACAATCCGCCCCTCTTTATTGGGGATATAGCCCACGTGCACCACGCCGAAGAAAGGCAAAAGGTGGTGTTCGCACATCGAATAGAAAGGGATATCTTTAACAACGACCATCTCCCGGTGTCCCAGCTCGAAGTCAATTGCCAGGTCTTCTTTAGGGTCTTTATCCAGGCCCTGGAAAAGCTCGGAGTACATTTCCGCCACGCGCTGGGGGGTGTCCCGCAAACCCTCGCGGTCAGGGTCGACTCCGATGGATTCGATGATATCCTTGACCGCTTTTTTTATCCGCTTTTCATCAATCATGCGCCGCCTCCTGAAGTTAAGTACCAAGTAACAATTCTCAAGTAACAAAGGAGAGGGAAAATCTTTAAGGGATTTGTTTTTTGTTTTTTCAAATATTTTTTTATTAAGGTTTAGCTTCAAGGCGAGGCTGATTTGTTTGTATTTGTTTATATTTGTTATATGTAAGTGAGTTGAAAGTTAATAGTTTACAGTTAACAGTTTACAGTATAAGGGAGAACGAGGTGAAAAGGAAGGAGATTTTGACGACCTTTTCCTCTTATTCTCCCTCTCCGCTAGCAGAGATGGAGACAAAAGATAGGTTTGGCCACAATGGACCGTTTAGAAGTCCCCGAGGGGAAAACCTCCTTTATCCCTTCCTTCGGCTTCGCTCCGGGCAGGCCAGACTCTCTCCCATCAAGTGAGGGAGATTTAGTTACCTGCCCCACCCCAGGGCTTTTTCCACCGTCTTGATGTCCGCCGGGAGCGCCAGTATCTGGGGAGCTTTCTTGAGGGCGGTCTCGGTATCTTTAAGGCCGTTGCCGGTGACCACGCAAACGATTACCTTGTCCGTGAATTTCTTGCCCTGGCCGGTGAGCTTAATCAGCCCGGCCAGCGGCGCCGCCGAAGCCGGCTCACCGAAGACCCCGGCCTCCGCCGCCATGATGCGCTGGGCGGCGAGGATTTCATCGTCGCTGACCATATCGATAATGCCGCCGGATTCGTCGCGGGCGGCGACGGCCTTTTCCCAGCTGGCCGGGTTGCCGATGCGGATAGCGGTGGCGACCGTCTCCGGCTTCTCGATGGCGTGCCCGCGGACAATAGGCGCGGCGCCTTCCGCCTGGAAGCCGTACATCTTCGGCTTTTTGGTGGCCTTGCCAACGTCAAAATACTCTTTAAAGCCCTTCCAGTAAGCGGTGATGTTGCCGGCGTTGCCCACCGGCAGGAAAAGATAGTCCGGAGCGTCGCCGAGGACATCGATAATCTCGAAAGCGGCGGTCTTCTGCCCCTCGATGCGATATGGATTCAGGGAGTTGACCAGCGTCACGGGGTTCCGTTCGCTCAGATTGCGGACGATTTCCAGCGCTTTATCGAAGTTGCCTTCGATGGAGATGATTTTCGCGCCGTAAACGATGGCCTGCGCCAGCTTGCCCATGGCGATTTTACCGCCGGGGATGACGATGATGCACTCCAGCCCGCAAAAAGCGGCGAAAGCCGCCGCCGAGGCGCTGGTGTTGCCGGTGGAGGCACAGATAATGGCCTTGCTGCCGGCTTCCACGGCTTTGGATACGGCCATCACCATACCCCGGTCCTTGAAAGAGCCGGTGGGATGGCAGCCCTCCAGCTTGAAATTAAGCTCCTTGCAGCCGTACTTCTGCGCCAGCCTATCGCACCTGACTAAAGGCGTATCGCCCTCCCCGATGGTGAACATCGGGGTCTTGCGTGTGATGGGCAGGCATTTTTTGTAATGGAAAAGAACGCCGTTTTTCACTTTTATTTCCTCTAAATCAGTTAATTAGTTCTTTTTGCATAATGGTCGTGATTTACTACTTCAAAATCCCTCTCTCATCTCCCTTTATAAAGGGAGACGAAGTCTACTGGTTCCTCCGAGAACATGCTGATGAGGCAATCGTTAATTGTTTTTCCCACCCCCGGATTCTTCGTCCCGATTACATCGGGACTCCAGAATGACAATTTGTTAGCTCCCCTCTATATCCTCGACACGAATGAAGTTGCTGATTTTCTTCACCACGTCCAGCCCATCCAGCTCGCGCAGGGCTTTCTGCATGGCTTTTTCCCGGGCAGGGTGGGTCATGATAACGATTTCCGCCGTCCGGGTCTTTTCATCCACTTCCGGCTGGAGGGCGGAGGAAATGCTTATCTTGTTGTTGCCGAAGATAGTGGCGATCCGCGCCAGCACGCCGGGGCGGTCTTTGGCCGCCAGGCGGATATAATACTGCGTTTCAATATCGTTCATGGGCCTGATGACCTTGCCGGAAACCTCTTTCCAGGTGGAAAGAGTACCGACACCCAGGCAGATTTTACGTGCCGAGGAAACGACGTCCGCGATCACGGCGCTGCTGGTGGGCAAAGCGCCGGCTCCCTGCCCGATGAAAAGCACCTTGCCCACGAGGTCGCCTTCCACGTGGACGGCATTATAGACCCCGTCCACCTTGGCCAGGAAAGAGTCCTGCGGGATAAAGACCGGGTGGACGCGGGCCTCGATAGCGTCACCGCTCTGCTTGGCGATGGCCAGCAGCTTGATGGCGAAATTAAGCTCTTTGGCGTAACGGAAATCCCGCGCGTCAAGACGCGAAATGCCCTCGCGGTAAATATCTTCCGGGCGGACCTCCGTCTGGAAAGCCAGCGAGGCCAGTATCGCCAGCTTATAGTGGGCGTCAATCCCCTCGATGTCATTTTCCGGGTTGGCTTCGGCGTAGCCCAGCTTCTGCGCCCGCTTCAGCGCCGCGGCGAAGTCCATGCCCTCTTTAGCCATCATCGTGAGGATATAGTTGGTCGTGCCGTTGATGATGGCGTAGATGGCGCTAATCCGGTTCGCCACCAGGTCATGCTTGAAAGGGGCGATGAGCGGGATGCCGCCGCCGACGCTGGCCTCATACTGCAAGCCCACGCCATGTTTATGCGCCAGCGCCAGCAGCTCGATGCCGTGCTTGGCAATGACCTCTTTGTTGGAGGTGACGGCATGTTTGCCGCCGGTCAGCGCCCGCTTAAGATAGTCGTAAGCCGGAAACTCGCCGCCGATAGCTTCGATAACGATATCAATGCCGGGGTGATTAAAAAACTCGTCGTCGTCCACCGTGAAAAGCGCGGCAGGCAGCTTTTTAACCAGCGGTCGCGCCAGGTCCTGCGGTAACACCTTGATCTTGCGCATGACCAGCGGACAGCCGACCTTTTCTGCCAGTTCATCCGCCTTTTCGGTCAAAACCCGGGCGACCTGCCCGGAGACCACTCCCAGGCCCAGCAGCCCGATGCCGATACTCTTTTTTTTCATCGTGCTATCCCGTGCTCGTAACGATACCCGCTTGCTTGGATGCCCTTTCTACCGCCCAGGCCTTTAATTTATCCGTGAAGTTATTATACACATCCTTGGCAGCCTCCCCCATGAGGCCGCCCGCCCAGGTGGTATAAGCCCTATCGATGAGGGTCTTGCGGTCATCATCACTGATCTTAGTATTATCCTGCCTGTCAGCCACCTGCACTATCCAGGAGCCGCCCTGGGTCCAGTTGGTCTTATCCTGGACGGGGTCGCTCCACTGGCCGAGCGGTATATCCGGATTGGTAACGTAAGCGAAAAGCTCATTGCTCACATTATCGGCGGCGGTGACAATGCCAAGCTCGCCATGGTTGTTTTTAGTGTCCGTATATTGGGAATACTGGTCCGACAGGCCGGAAATATTATCGCTGGTTTCCAGCAGCGATTTGAGAGAAACAGCTTCCGCCTGGCTGCCAACCAGAATGGCCGTAACGTTAGCGGTAACGGGGGTGGGCCGGTCGTTAACACGAATCACCCAGTAGCCCTTCTGCTTATAAGACGCGGTATCTGCCAGGGGAGGACTTATCGCCCCCTTGGTGCCATTATCGCTGAACGCCCAGGCTACCGGCACCGTGGGAATCTGCTCGGTGGTGAAGTAGGCAGCGTTGTGATACCCGAAATCGCCTTTATAGCTCTGGGTAAAATAACCCTGGCCGTATTGGTCTACCAGCGACGTGATATTATCGCCGGCCAGCAGACCTTCACGCACTGTCTCCGCGGTGTTTGCGTCCTCAACCATAATCGCTTTCAGATACACCTGGTTATCGCTCACGGGAATAATCTTAGCAAAATAATCACTCTTCATTTTATCCGGCAGCAAAGTGGCATACGCTAAATCTTTACTGGACGCATTTACGGGAAGTCCGTAGTTTTTCAGCAGCGCTAGCGTTTCATTATCGGCTACGGTCACACTAACCTTGGCCGCGGCCTGTTTTTCCAGTTCGTTCTGCTGGATTTCGTTAATGACACTGGAGGTCACCTGGCTGGTATCAACCGCGGAGCCGTTGCTCGAGGCAGCCGCACTTCTTAAGGACAAAACCATCGTGTCAATGAAGTAGCCGGTACTGAACTTGGTATTATATACCTGGAGCACCGTCTTGTGCAGCGGCATATAATAGCCGGTAAACCAGCCTGACACGATTATTGCCACCACGGCAACGATAACACCTATCCCGCCGAAAAGGATAATGCGCTGCCTTCGTATGGCCCGCTTGTGATGCGATAGCGCGCGATGCGTCATTTCCCGCGGGGCTTTGCTTACATTCTTCTTCTTAGCCAAGATAGTATCCCTTCCCTTAAGTTATTTAGTGATTTGCCCTTATATTTATAATGCATTAGCCATGCACTTTTCAAATCAGCCGTTATCCTGCTTCAGCTTCGCGGCTATTTCTCCCGGCTCCGGAAAGCGGCCGGTTTCACGCCTGGAGAAAACGCTTTTCCCATCGACGACAACGTCAAAGATGCCGTTGGAACCGGGAACAAGCCTGGGGTTTACGCCGAGCGCCCGATGCAGTTCATCCGCCAGACCAGCGGCTTTTTTCAGGAAGTCTCAAGGCCGGCAATAATAAATTACTATTTCCATTATACACCTCTGATTATTAAGAAATTTTAACAATAAAAAAGCCCGGGAAATTGACCCGGGCTCTGAATGTGTCATACGGCGGCGGATTACCTGGCGGCAAACTCCCTTCCGGAGACACAGCGAGCCCTCCCGGGCGTGGTAGTGCCCAGGACGTGAAGGAGGCTCTTTGGTGATTTGCCGCTAACGTGAGACAATCTTCTAACTCCTTTTTGAGGGTAAGGCTATTATATATCGGCTTTTATGTGAAGTCAATATAGCAAATCCTCCGGTAAAGTTCACTCTTGCTTAGAGTGCCTAATGAGATTATACTATGTGTAAATGCCCAAGAAACATCACAGGCGAAAATTCAAGCCTAACCTTAAAAGGAATAAGGCGATTCAAACAGACCATATCAATAATTCCGAAAGGGATATGGAGATTAATAACATTCACCCGCCAAAAAATAAGAAGGTTAGTAAGTTATCTTACCTCATACGAATACTTGTATCAATCGGCATGTTTTATCTTTCTACTATTGGAGGAAACATGCTAACTAGAATAATCCCAACTTTGGGTTTCGTTTTCCCCATTATAGTCCTATCTTTATGCTTGGGTTATTGGATGTGGGTATTAACTAATCGTATTGTCATGCGACGTCCATTAGGGATGTTAATAAGAGTAATAAGTATATTTTTAGTAGTAGCGGCAACTTGGTTAAGTATGCCTCTATATGTTGATTATCTCCCACAGCAAGAAACAATTGAATTTAAACGACCTTATTATGATTCCACTCAGGTAGTAGTACACTTTGGGACAAGACCAAACGATTTTTTCTACACACAAAAGACTGTTGGTGAGCTTAAGCAAAAATCAAGTGTGGCATTAATTGTCAATGGGCAACCTATATTCAATATATATACCGACGGACGGCAAATCTTTGTTGATGCAATACTATTTGCTGGTTATACAAACCAGATTGTTAATAACTATACAACCATTGGCTCAACGGACAACTTTTCTCTACAAATGTCTGGATATTTTAACACAAATATACCTGGCACATATGAGAAAAAGAGTTTCTCAGATGCGATTAAAAATAAGGCGTTGGCACCTCCCGTCACAATAATTGATAGTGCATTAAGCCGGAATCCAGATAATAAGTGGAACATATGGAGAAGTAACGTAGGTTTTGAAGTCACAAATGAGAATAATATTCCTGTATTGGTATTAGAATACAAAAACCCATACGATATAACGATTTCAGGGTTGTTTGCTACTCCTTTCGGAATATTGAAAGTAGATAATAGTAAGGATATAATCTTTGAATTTGGTGATAGCCCTTTTGATTTGGGGATTTATACAGTCGATAGGTTAATGCCGCATTCAATCTTTGACTTATTCCGGCCGGATAGGACTTATGTATTAAGTGAGACAGGAAGGTGAAACATGAGCTTCATTAGAGCAAAAGAAATACCGCCACATTCAGGGAACTGGTATGACTATGAAGTTAAAACTGTGCATGAAGGTGCTAAAGTCAGGCAAAAGGTAATCAAATATTTAGGAAGGTCAGGAAGGGTAAGGGATAAAGCGGCTATCCCTGAAACCAAGTACAAAGTAACTCGCCATCCTCGCAAAACGTCAAAGGTCGTGGATGTCACCCTCAAGCCTATATAGCGGGGCGAATGCCTAAGATATGCCACGATTATATCTTACAAATCCTCCTTCGTCCTCCTTTACGAAGGGAGGACAAGAGAAGATTCAATCAACAAAAAAGAATCCGATTAACTCCCATTCGTAAAGGAAGATAAGAGAGGGTTTAAATTGCTTCCTCTCCTTGAGAGGAGCGGACTAAGCAGAGGGTGAAAATAGGCAATTCTGACCTTACCCCCTTTTGTTCCCCCTCTCCGCTGGCGGAGAGGGGGTTGGGAGGAAAGGTCGCGAGTGTAAAATCTCCCTATTATCCCTCCTAATTAAGGAGGGAATTATCTGGAGAACGCGGAGGATTTTACGAACAGCTCGATCACCCTCTCTCTTTCGCAAAGGGAGATAAGAGAGGGTTTTTCAATACAAATCCTTCTACTTCCGCCAGACGATATGGCATTGCCAGCGGGGCACACTCTGCGGGAAATCCGTGCGGAAATGGGCGCCACGGCTTTCCTCGCGGATGCAGGCCGCTTCTATCAGAAGACGCCCGGTCAACATCAGGTTGCTTAACTCGTAAGAGGGCTGGTCGGTAGGGCGGGGCAACGAATGCTGCCAGGCCGCGAGCACGCCGGCTGCCTGGTTCAACCCCTCTTTTTCCCTGACGATGCCCGCCCGCTCCCAGTGCATCTGCTGCAGGACCGCCAGGCTGGGGGAGGGCAGGGCGCGGGGGACAGGCCGCTCGCTTAGCTGGACATGCATATCTTTTACCTTCTCCGCACCGGATGTCTTTTCTTTGGATTTGCCCCGGGTCCTTTCTATAATACGCCGGCTGAAAACGATGGCTTCCAGCAGTGAGTTCGAAGCCAGGCGGTTGGCGCCGTGGACGCCGGTGCAGGCTACCTCGCCGGTGGCGAAAAGACCGGCGACGTTAGTTTCGCCCCAGCTGTTGGTGCGGACGCCGCCAATCATATAATGCGCCGCCGGCGCCACCGGTATCTGCGCCTTGGTGATATCCAGGCCGTGGTCCAGGCAGAAACGGTAAATATGCGGGAAACGGGTGGTGATGGTGTGGGGCGGCAATTGCGTCACGTCCAGGTAAACGCGGTCCGAATGCGTCTTCTTCATCTCGCTAACGATGCCGCGGGCGACCACGTCGCGGGGCGCCAGCTCCGCCTTTTCATGGTAGTCTACCATGAAGCGGTAGCCTTCACCGTTGCGCAGGACGCACCCCTCACCCCGCACCGCTTCCGAGATCAGGAAAGGCGCCACGCCGGGCATGCGCAGGGCGGTGGGGTGAAACTGGAAAAACTCCATGTCCGCGATCTCGGCGCCGGCGTTATAAGCCAGCGCGACGCCGTCACCGGTGGCGATGTCCGAATTGGTATTATATTTAAAGAGCTGGCCGGCCCCACCGGTGGCCAGAATCAAGAATTTGCACTGGAACTCTTCATAAGTGCCGGTGCGGCAATCCAGCGCCTTGATGCCGGTGACCCTGCCTTTTTCCACGATGATTTCGGTGGCGAGGAAGTTTTCCAGCACCTGGATCTGGGCATCGCGCACTTTCTTACTCAGCGCCACCTCGATATGCTCGCCGGTAGCATCACCGCCGGCGTGGAGGATGCGCGGGATGCTGTGGGCCGCCTCCATGGTCAGGGCTATCTCGCCATCGAGGGTATCGAACGGCACGCGGTATTCCACGAGGTCGGCGATGCGCGCCGGGGCTTCCCGCACCAGGATATTCACCGCTTCTTCATCGGAAAGGCCGCAGCCGGCATTGAGGGTGTCCTGGATATGCAGTTCCGGAGAATCGTTCTTGCCGATGGCAGCGGCGATGCCGCCCTGGGCGTACCGGGTGTTGCAGTCTTCGATGCTGCCCTTGGTGATGACCAGGACGGTGCCCTGCTGCCGGGCGAGCAAAGCCGCGTAAAGACCCCCGATGCCGCTCCCCACCACGATATATTCGTATTCGTTCATTTTAGCGTCCTATCTCCGGCTTCTCCGGCTACACCTTGAGTCCCTTGAGAACGTCATTTGCCACCATGTGGCGCTGGGCATCCAGGGCGATATCCGCCAGGCTAACATCCAGGGCGCGGCGGCACAGCCTTTCCACCGATACACCATCGACGTAGGGCGGACCGTTAAAGATGTGCGCCGCCTGGTCGGCGGCGGCGCGTACCATGCGGGTGGTGAACAGCCGCACCATCGCGGCCTCCCGGAATACCGATTTGCCGGCATCGGCCGTGACCGCGGCCTCATAAACCATCAAACGCGCGGCGTGAATGTTCATGGCGATTTCCGCCAGCGCCGCCTGGACGCCGGGCCGGCCGCTTATAGCCTGCCCGAAGCTTTCGGTGGCCAGCGCGCGGGCGGAAGCCTCTGCCAGCAGGCGCGAGGTGATACCCACGCAACGCGCGCCGCGGACGATACGCCGAGGTGGCAGCCATTTTTTACCGAGGTGGAAGGCTTTACCTTCCTCGCCGAGGATGTTAGCCGCAGGAACCCGGCAGTCCTGGAAAGACAGCGCTAATGGTTCCCTCAACTGCGCAAGCCAGCCGGAATGTTCTTCATTTTTAGCGACGGTAAAGCCGGGGTTATCTTTATCCACCAGGAAACATGTAACGCCGCCGGCCGCCGCGGCAAAGACTAAAGCAAAGTAATCCTCGTGCCGGCGGGAGAACGCCAGCTTTTTCCCGTTTAAAACATAATGCCCGTTGTCTTTTTGAGCTTTTGCGCTCATGCCGGAAAGGTCATCGGCAACGTCATCTTCCATCAGGGCAAGGTAAGGATGTTTTTCAAGGTTAATGATGGGGAGCAGGTATTTTCCCCGCTGTTCTGGAGAGCAATCAAAAAGGATGGGGGTGACGTCGCCGAAGTGGAAGGGGACGATAGTTTTGGTCAGCTCTTCTTCCACCAGGCAGACGCCCAGCGTGCTCAAGCCGGCCCCGCCCAGCTCCTCCGGAATGCCGGCGCCCCACAGCCCCGTTTCCCTGGCCGTTTGCACCAGCGCCGTTTCTTTTTCCGGGGAGAGATAAGCGCGCGCATCGCTTAAGTCCGCCGCCCGGCCGAGCAGGTCTCTTTCCAGGGGCTTTAGCTGCCCCTCGACGAACTCCCGGGCGAGGCTTTGTATCATCTTTAATTCTTCAGAAAGTTCAAAGTCCATATATACTCTATTTCCACCTTTTATAAAGGGGTTCTAAGGGGGTTTTCCCCTTTTTTCTCACTCTTACTCTTTCCCTCCCAATATGGAGAGGAATTACATTCCCCTCCCCAGCCGGATTCTTCGTCCCGATTGATCGGGACTCCAGAATGACATTGAATATCATCTTAATAACCATTCCGAGGAAAATCGGAATCCAGTTATTTGAATTTGCTTATTTTCGGTTCCAATTTTACCTGGATACCGGCTGGAGTTTACACTGAGCGAAGCGAATGTGCCGGTATGGTTCTTATTTTTCACTCTTAACAGTTTTGTAAAAACCCTCTCTATCTCCCTTTACGAAAGGGAGACGATAGATTGTCCCTCCTTCGTAAGAGCCTGTCCTGAGCGAAGTCGAAGGAAGGGATAAAGGGAGATTTTTTAAAATCCCTCTCACTCTCCCTTTACAAAAGGGAGACGATGGATTCACTTCACTCCCCGTCAACCGCTTCCTCTAAAAACAAATCTATGTCCGGCTCGTTATCATCACCGATGCGCTGTTCGAGGCGGGACATTACTTCCACCAGGCGGTGGTTGACCACGTAGTTCTTAATCGTCGTGTCCACCTGGGGACAGACCAGGATGCAGGCATCGCATAAATCGCAGTCCTCCCCAACGATGCTTTCCAGCGCCATTGAGGTCCGCTGAACGGTCTTATCGCGGCGGGACGGCTCGCGGGAAAGCATGGGGCAGATATCCACGCAGTTGCCGCAGCCCAGGCATTCCTTGTGCCCGCTGATTTGCTCGGAGATGTTCAGCGAATGGGCCGTGCCGAAGCCGCTGGAAAGCAGGCGGCAGCGGCCTACCGGCGGACACCGGGTATTGAGGACTTCATTCAGGATGGCTTCGATTTCTTTGATGTCCCGCTGGACATGCAGCGGCATGGTACCTCTCCTAACTTCAGGATAAAACGCTACGCTGGAAAGACACGGCTGGTGTAGCCGCCGTTGCGCCGGGCATAGTCCGGCAGCAGGCGCGGCGAGACGGGGCGCTCGTCGGCAATGCCGGCCTTTTTAAGCTCTTCCTGCCAGCGGCGCACGTGTTCCGTAGTCGGGTTGCCCCTTTTCACATCTTTAGCGTACTTAGCGGCCGCCAGGCCGGCCCGTCGCCCGAAAACGAAGAGTTCCAGCGTTGAGTTGCCGATAAGGCGGTTGCGGCCATGCACCCCGCCGGTGCATTCCCCGGCGGCAAAGAGCCCGGGTACATTGGTGGCGCCCTCGGTATCGATTTTAATGCCGCCGTTCTGGTAATGCAGGGTGGGATAGACCAGGATAGGCTCGCGGGTAATATCGATATTGAAGCGGCGGTACTGGCGCACCATCGCCGGCAGCTCCTGGGCGATGGTACCATCGCCGCGGATGATATCGATCATCGGGGAATCCAGCCAGACGCCGCTATCGCCGTTGGGGGTCTTTAAACCAAGCTGGTTTTCCCGGCATTCGCGGATAATCGCCGAAGTTACCACGTCGCGCGGCTCCAGAGGCATGATGAACTGCTCGCCCCGGTTGTTCACCAGCTGGGCGCCCAGCGTCCGGACCTTTTCCGTGACGAGCTGCCCTAAAATCTGGAGGGGGAAAACGGCGCCGGTGGGATGGTATTGCATCGTATCGATAAAGATAAGCCGGGCGCCGGCGCGGTAAGCCAGCACCAGGCCGTCCGCCGTGGCGCCGTAGTGGTTGGTGGTGGGGAACCCCTGAATGTGCAGCCGCCCCAGGCCGCCGGTCGCCAGTATGACGGCCCTGGCCCGGGCGATAATCAGCTCTTCCGTTTCCATGTTCAATAAAACGGCGCCGGCAATCTGGCCTTTATCGTCCAGGATCAACTCGACGGCCGCGGTATATTCCAGGTAGTCGATTTTTTTGTTAAGGATTTCATCGCGCAGGACGCGCATTTCCTCCAGCCCGGTATAGTCGCGGGCGGAATGCAAACGGCGGCGGGAGGTGCCCCCGCCGGAAAGCTCGCGCATCGAGCCGTCCGGTGCTTTATCCCAGTTGACACCCAGCTTTTCCAGCCATTTGACGGCGGAGGGGGCGTCTTTCACCAGCGTTTCCACCAGCTCCGGGATATTCTCGAAGTGGCCGCCGCCCATCGTGTCCAGGTAATGGATAGCGGGGGAATCGTTGGGCCGGTCGGCGGCCTGGGTGCCCGCCTGCGCGCCGACGGTATTGGCATCACCGAGGCGCAGTTTGGTGGTGATGAGGACCCGCGCGCCCGCTTCCTGGGCCAGCAAAGCCGCGGAGGCGCCAGCCCCGCCGCAGCCGATGACCAGCACGTCTACATTATAATCGGGGCTGGACGGGTCGATTTTTAAAGGGTCGATGCGGCTGTTGCCTTCCAGCAAATCGGCTAATTCAAGGGGAGTATAATCGCCCCTGTTGACGCCGACCTTCAGCTTCCTCATGGAGGACTTGATATAGTCCGGGTGGTATTTCTTTAAAAGAGCATCCTTGGCTGCTTCATCGAGGCGCGGAAGGTTTTCGATGAGGCGCCGGACGCGGGTATCCTCGACGGTATGAATGTTCTCTTCAAGATAGGCCGGGTACATCTAATACTCTATTCCCAGTTTTGTTCCAGCGCCGGCTCGACGTCGCGTTCGGTATATTTTTGCCGGAGCTCTTTTTCCCCGGATTTTTTCAGCGCCGCGATCTCCGCATCGAACTTGCCGGCGGCGATCTCCTCAACGCGCCTGGCCACGTGTTCTGCCGGCGGCGTCAAATAGCGGCCGTTAAGCCGCCGGCACAGCAGACCCACGTAATAAGGCACCAGCCCCTGCGGGCACCGGGCCGCGCAAAGGCCGCACATGAGACAATCGAAGGACTTATCCGCCGCCGCCGGGATATCCCCCCGCAGGGCGTCCGTCATGAACCACATGACCTCCAGCCCCTGGGGGCAGGTCTTGGTACAGGTATTGCATCCGTAACACTTGACGATGTCCGGGTAGAGCGCCTTGACTTTTTCGCCGTTGGCGGCGAGCTTTTCCAGGTCATACAGCGCTTTAACCGCCGGGAAGAAGGGAATCTGCACGATGCACATTTCCGGCTCGACGGTCTTCTGGCAGGCGAGGTCGTACCTTAGCTGCGGGTCATGACGGAAGTTATAAATGGTAGCGCAGGCCCCGCAGAAGCCCGCCCGGCAGCCGCAGCCGCGCAACAGATGGTAGCCGCTGTATTCCAGGGCGGTGAGGATGGTGAGTCCCTCCGGCACGCGGTAACGCTTGCCGAGGAGATAGATATCGATAAGTCTAGCCTGTTCCGCCATTACAATCCTGATTATAAATGACTGTACCGATTCCTTCAACAACAGCAGCAGAATCAGCTTCAAAATGGGGGGAAAGGTGGTGCCGAGGCGGAGATTTGAACTCCGACGAGCTTACGCTCACCACCCCCTCAAGATGGCGTGTCTACCAGATTCCACCACCTCGGCGAAAGAAAGTGGCAGGGGTGGCAGGGCTCGAACCCACGACCGGCGGTTTTGGAGACCGCTGCTCTACCAACTGAGCTACACCCCTGTGCCAAAGGAAATTATAGTTTATTATAGCATGAGCGCGCAAGGCTGGCTTTGCCTGCGGAGAAAAAGCTATAATGAGAAAACGCTAAATCGGGAGACGTATGTTAAATCTCGGTTATTGCGGCGACGATTGCAATTCATGCCCCAGGTATGCAGCCAACCTCAAAGGCAGCGAAAAACGCCTGAAAGAAGTGATGGCCATGTGGCAGATAGTGGGCTGGGAAAGCAAAGATTTGCCGGCCGATAAATTCGTTTGTCTTGGTTGTGAAAGCGTAAAAACATGCGGCCTCGGCGTTAAGGAATGCCTGGCGGAAAAGGGCACCGACAGCTGCGGCAAATGCGATGAATACCCCTGTGAAAAAATGCGCCACACCTTTGAAAACAATAAAAAGGAAGCCGCGCTGTGCCGGGAAAAATTCTCCAGGGCGGATTATGAGCTGTTTGAAAAAGCCTTCTTCTCCAAGCAAGCAAGGCTGGATAAAATCAACCGGGCATACCGCCCGCAGAATAGTGACATCGTTATCGAACGGGCCAAGATGCAGGACGCCGCGGCCATCCTCAAGCTGCAAAAGCTGGCCTACTTAAGCGAGGCCGCCATCTATAACGACTACTCCATACCTCCGCTTACCCAGACGCTGAAAGAAATCAAGGACGATTTCCGGAACAACGTGGTCCTTAAAGCCGTGCGGGACGGCGTGATTATCGGCTCGGTCAGGGGGCAGCTCAATCAAGAGGGAGATTGTTACATAGGGCGGCTGATGGTCCACCCGGATTTTCAGCACCGCGGCACCGGCACTAGGCTGATACACGCCATCCAGGCGGAGTTCCCGCAGGTGAAACGGTTTACTTTAGGCACGGGCCACCGCAGCGATAAGAATATAAGGCTATATCAAAAGCTCGGCTTCCGGCAACACGGCACCGAACACTTAAGCGATAGCGTGACCATTGTGCTGATGGAAAAGGTGAGGGGATAATCGGTAAATTATAGCGACCCCAGAATAATACTCCATAAGTGGGATTATCCCACTTGACAACTTCGCCCACCGAATATATACTTAAATAAATACGTAACACTGTATATATGCAGTTAGGAATATGAGTATGGCAACTATAATCAAGGATGCTGAATTTATAACAATCCCCAGGACGGTAAAACCTGATGCAAAAAAGCGAATTACTTTACCTGATATATTAGTAAAAGAAGGAGTAATTTTTGCCATAAGCCACAACAGCCTCGGGCAAATATTACTTGATCCTCAAGTAATTATCCCGGCTTCTGAATTGTGGGTATTTAAAAATAAGAAAATATTAGCTTCAATAGATAAAGGGATGACCGAATCAGATAACGGGCAGACAATAGATAGCGGCTCCTTCGCCAAGTACGTAAAAGATGATCTTTAACTTACGTTTTACTCCCACTGCGGATAAGCAACTTGATGCGCTGGAAAATGACCACTCCAAAAAAGGTGTTCTGAAACAAGTAAGAAAAACATTAGGGTATTTGGAAATAAATATCCGGGCTAAGTCACTGCAAACCCACGAATATACTTCATTAACCAGGCGTTATGGGCAAAAGGTTTTTGAAGCTTATGCCCAACAGAATACTCCGGCAGCGTATAGGGTATTCTGGCATTACGGCCCGGACGGAATAGATAAAAACGGGAACAGAATACCGGTAATCACTATAGTGGCAATAACTCCTCACCCTGAAGATTAGTTACTCTTTTATCAATCTGTTTGCGATGTTCTGAGCGTTAACTGTGCTATGACTTTTTCCCCATGAAGGTTAAACCTAGATTGAAGAACTCACATTGACCTATTATCAAGAAGCCCCCCTTGTCTCCTCCCCTTTTTTTCTGCTATAATAGTTAAAACATCATTAAAGGAGTCGAATCCAGAACCTTTAAGCCAGTCCCGCGAGGCCGGCAAGGGGAAATCACCGGATACCCGCACATCCGCACCTCTTGCTAGCCCGCCTGCGCTGAAGCCACGGTGGGTAAACCAAAGCAAGAGGTTTTTTTATGCCGGAAAAAATCGTCATGACCGCGGAAGACATCCGCCGCACCCTTGCCCGCATCGCCCACGAAATCATCGAGCGTAACAAGGTGGTGGAGGACCTGGTATTGGTGGGGTTAAGGACGCGGGGCTTTCCTTTAGCGCGGCGGCTGGCGCAGAACATCGAGCTTTACGAGAAATCCCGGCTGAACGTCGGGGCGCTGGACTTTTCCCTCTACCGGGACGACCTCAACCCGGCGGAGGCCGGCAGCGCTTTACAGCACACGGACATTCCGTCCGATATCAACGGCCGGTCCGTCATCCTCGTGGACGATGTGCTTTACACCGGCCGCAGCATCCGCGCCGCCATGGACGCGCTTATAGATTTGGGGCGGCCACGTTCGATACAGCTCGCCGTTCTAATCGACCGCGGGCACCGCGAAATGCCCATCCGGGCGGATTACGTGGGGAAGAACATCCCCAGCGCCCGCCACGAAGATATCCAGGTGCGCCTGACCGAGACCGACGGCCGGGACGAGGTGGCCATCGTCGACCTGCCCAACGGCAAAGCGAGCAACGGCCAATCGGAAAAGCTGGAGTCCCGGTGAAACACGGGAAGGAGGAACGGCTATGACACTGGCTAACCGAAGTCTGGTGACCATCGACGACCTCTCCAATGGAGAAATCCTGTCCCTTTTCTCCCTGGCCAGCGAAATGTCCGCCAATATGAAGGAACAATACGGCCTGTGTAAAGGCAAAGTGATGGCCAGCCTGTTTTTCGAGCCGAGCACCCGCACGCGCCTGTCCTTCGAAGCGGCCATGAACCGCCTCGGAGGCAGCGTTATTACCGCATCGGACGTGGGCGCCAGCTCGCTGGCTAAAGGCGAAAGTATCTCCGATACCGCCCGCATCGTCGGCAGCTACGCGGACATCATCGTCATCCGCCATCCGTGGGAGGGGGCGGCCAAAGTGGTAGCGGACTACGCCGGCATACCGGTCATCAACGCCGGGGATGGCGGCCACCAGCATCCCACCCAGACCCTCCTCGACCTGTACACCATCATCAAGGAAAGACAGAACATCAAAGGACTGAAAATAGCCCTCTGGGGCGATTTGAAATACGGCCGCACCACCCACTCGCTGATTTTTGCGCTGGCGCGCTTCGGGGCGGACATCCTCTTCTGTCCCAGCCCGGGGCTGGAAGTGCCGCAGCACGTTATCGATAAACTGGTGACCGAGTACGGCGGGGAGGTGGAGACGCTGGATGAAAAAGCTCGGAAGAACAGGGAAAGCCTCTTTCCCATCGACGCGATATATACCACCCCCAACAGCCCGCACCAGCTGGCGATGATGCCGGATATCAGCGTGGCGGTAGAGCTTAAGGGTGGTGTGGACGCCCTGTACGTTACCCGCCCACAGAAGGAACGGTTCACCGCCACGGAACAGGGCGAGGACTTAAAACACAAATACCCCGTTGTCGATAAAAAACTCCTGGAAGGCAGGGCATTCCGTAAGACGCTAGTGATGCACCCGCTGCCGCGGGTGGACGAGCTGGCTTACGATGTGGACGCGGACGAGCGGAGCATGTACTTCAAGCAGGCGGCGCGCGGAGTGCCGGTGCGCATGGCACTGCTGGCCGCTTTCCTCGGGGTAAAAGATATAAAAGTGCCGGAGGTGGAATCTCCGGCGCCGATATCCTACCCACTCTACCGGCAGGAGCCGACGCCGGTCTGCCCCAACCCGAGGTGCGTCTCCATACAGCCGACGGAAACGAAGTATCTCAAACCGCAGTTCAAGATAGTCAAGTTGCAGCCGCTGACGCTGCGCTGCGTCTACTGCGAGCACGGCTTCGAGCCTAAATACGTCGCCAGCACGGACTGGCACGAGCACAAACTGGACGAAAAGAAATACCACAGCGCCGACAGCCACTGGGCGAAGGACATCCGGCCGGAGAACCTGATTGTCTTCGCCTCGGAGGAGGAAGCTCAGGCGCACGGCTTCAAGCCAAGTCATTTTACGGGAGGACACCACTAAACAGGAAGTAACAAATAGCAGGTACAAGTAACAGGGAAAAATCAAATTTCAAAACTCAAAAGTCAAAAACACCCTTCGGCTTTGCTCAGGGCAAGCAGATAAAAAATGAAAGATGGATTGAGGCTAAATATAGAATATCCGCAATAGTATCGTCCCTCTCGCTGTAAACGGAGAGAGGGATAGTGGAAGAGAGGTCGGTTGGGGGAACACCTGTAAAAAGAGTGTTGAAAATATGTTAATTAATAATTGGGGCAAAAGATAATGGCCGACTCATTGCTCATCCGGGGCGGGCGGGTCATCGACCCGTCCCAGGACATCGATAGGACTGCTAACCTCTTGTTAAAAGACGGGAAAATCGTCTGGCTCGGCGATGGCCAGGCGCCGGCGGAAGACGATTTTTCCGTGCTGGACGCGGCCGGGCTAATCGTCTGCCCCGGCTTTATCGACCTGCACTGCCACCTGCGGCAGCCGGGCTACGAAGAAAAGGAAACCATCGCCACGGGGACGCTGGCGGCGGCGCGGGGCGGCTTTACCACCGTCTGCTGCATGCCCAACACCAACCCGCCGCTCGATAACGAAGAAACCTTGAATTACGTGAGAACAGTGGCTTATCAGGAAGGCGTCATCCGCGTTTTCCCCATCGGCTGCATCACTGCTGGGCGTAAAGGCGAAGAGCTGGCGGACCTGAATGCCATGGAGATGAACGGCGCCGTCGGTTTCAGCGATGACGGTTCGCCGGTGAACAGCCCGGAAATCATGCGCCGGGCGCTGGAATACAGTCGCGATTTCAGCCGGCCGATAATCGACCACTGTGAAAACATCTTGCTTACGCAGGGCGGCCAGATCAACGAGGGGGCCGTCTCGCTGGAGATGGGACTGCGCGGCATGCCGGCCTCCGCCGAGGAGTTTATCATTAAACGCGATATCGACCTGGCTAAAGAGACCGGCGGGCACGTACACATCGCTCACGTTAGCACCGAAGGGTCGGTGGATTTAATCCGCGCCGCCAAAGAAGAGGGTGTTCACGTAACTGCGGAAGTCACGCCCCACCACCTCACCCTCACCGAGGCCGACGTTTTGAAATACGGCACGCTGGCCAAGGTCAACCCGCCCTTGAGGACGAAGCGGGACAACATCGCCCTGCTGCGGGCTCTGAACGACGCGGTCATCGATATCGTGGCGACGGACCACGCTCCGCACACTAAAGCCGATAAAAATTGCGAGTTCAGCCAGGCCGCTTTCGGCATTAGCGGGCTGGAGACCGCTTTAGGGAGTTTGGTGGGACTTATCTTTAATAGTGAATTGAGTCTTAATAACATGATAGCGGCGCTCACCGTGGGCCCGGCCCACGTCCTCGGCTACCAGAAGCTGGGCACGCTGGAGACCGGCGCTCCGGCGGACATCTGCATCTTCGACCTGCATAAGGAATGGACGGTAGATACCGAGCAATTCGCCTCCAAGGGCAAAAATACGCCGCTGGCGGGGCAAAAGCTTAAGGGCAAAGTCATGGGCACCATTTACCTGGGCAAACCGGTCTATATGGATGAAGCGTTAAGGATAAGAGGAAGGTACGAAATATAAGATGTCATTCTAAGGGAATGGGAATCCAGGATATGTCCCTCTCCCTCGATGGGAGAGGGAAGGGTGAG
The DNA here is from genome assembly GCA_050018395.1 of Dehalococcoidales bacterium. Lineage (GTDB taxonomy): Bacteria > Chloroflexota > Dehalococcoidia > Dehalococcoidales > RBG-16-60-22 > RBG-13-51-18. The sequence goes on along the minus strand of JBEKAC010000008.1, from coordinate 2,627 downwards.
GGTGAATTGAATGAAAAAACTCCCTCAATCCCTCTTTACGAAAGAGGGACAATACGGTTTAAAAGAATATGATATCGTCCCCCTTTATAAAGGGCCTGCCCTGAGCGGAGATGAAGGGGGAGCCGAGGGGGATTTAGGGCTGCAAATAAAGATGAAATATAAAAAGTAGAAAGCCGTCATTGCGAGCGCAGCGTGGCAATCCCTGGGATGGGAACAAAATGGTGATGGAGATTGCCGCGTCGTCCCGATGGTTCGACAAGCTCACCATGAGCGGGACTCCTCGCAATGACACCGGAAAAGGATAAGGAAATAAATCATGGCTAAACCGGCAATTCTAGTACTGGCGGACGGCTCAACCTACGAGGGGTTTTCCTTCGGGGCGGAGGCGGACGCCATCGGCGAGGCGGTCTTTAATACCAGCATGGCGGGCTACCAGGAAATGCTCACCGACCCGTCCTACGCCGGCCAGATTTTGATACCCACCTACCCGCTCATCGGTAACTACGGCACGAACAGTGAGGACGACGAGTCGAGGCGGATACAGGTGAGAGGCTTCGTGGTGCGGGAGGAGTGCGACCTGCCCAGTCATTATCTCAATAACAAGACGCTCCATAATTACCTGGCGGCGGGGGGCATCGCGGGGATATGGGGGGTGGACACTCGCGCCATCACGCGCCGTTTGCGCTCCTCCGGGGTGATGAAGGGGATGATAACTACTTCAAAAACGCCGGCCCAGGCCCTGGCGGCCATAAAAAAAGCCCCCAACTATGGGGACATCGATTTTGTGAAAGAGGTAACGACGGACAAACCTTATACCTGGGGTAGCGTCGAAGCCCCGTATCACGTCGTCGCCCTGGACTGCGGGCTGAAATACAACATCTTGAGGCTGCTGGCCCAGCACGGCTGCCGCAGCACCGTCGTCCCCTGCACCACGTCCGCCGAGGAAATCCTCAAGCTAAAGCCGGACGGCATCATGCTTTCCCCCGGCCCCGGCGACCCCGATTTACCGAAGGTGAACTACGCCGTGGATACCGTGAAAAAGCTGGTGGGGAAAAAGCCCATCATGGGCATTTGCTTCGGCCAGCAACTCATCCACCGCGCCTTCGGCGGCTGGCACTTCAAGCTCAAGTTCGGGCACCGCGGCGGCAACCATCCGGTCAGAGACCTGGCCACCGGGCGCATCCACATCACCGCGCAAAACCACGGCTATGCCGCCGACCCGTCCACCATCGGCAAAGAGCTGGAGATAACGCACATCAACCTCAACGACGGCACGGTGGAGGGCCTGCGCCATAAAGAGCTGCCCATCTTCGCCATCCAGTACCACTCGGAGGCTTCGCCCGGGCCGCTGGATAACGTTTACCTGTTCCGGCAGTTCGTGGAAAACATCAAAGCGAGCAAAAAAGAGTAGCAAAATAAAGAAAAGAAAGGTGTAAACAATGATTGTCTTCTTGATTGTCCTGGTCGTAATTCTGGCGGCTCTGGCTGTCTGGATGTACTTTCAGTTGACCAAAGTGACCAGGGAAAAGGCAGACCTGGAGAAGCAGGAAAAAAGGTCCTGGATGCTGAAAATAGCGCTGGAAAAGTCCTGCGAGCTGCCGGCCGTCGAACCCGACGAGCTGGAGAAGATCGAGCCGCAACTCGACCAGCTGATGAACAGCGCCCAGACCGACGGCGATGCGGAAGAAAAGATGCGGCAGCTGATCATGTCGCTTTATAAAGAAAAAACGAAGGGCCGCGGCGCTAAAGAGGCACCCAAAAAAGACAACCCGCCGTCCCCTCCGCCGATCATGGGGAGGCAGCGATAGGGGAAAACTCCCTTTTTCCCTCTTTAAGAAAGAGGGAGACGAGGAGGGGTTTTACCTCTCCCTTTCGTAAAGGGAGATTGAGAGGGTTTTTAAATCATCCTCTCCCCTTCGTAAGGGGAGAGTGAAAGAGAAATTGATTAACAGGAGGAAAAAATGAAATCAGGCTGGAAGTTTATCTGCCTGGGCTGCCTGGTGATATTGGTAATTTTGTCGGTGGCGGGGTGCGGGGGAAAGCCCTCGATAGTAGGGAAATGGCAGTCCGCGGACGACGCCAACAACTCCATCGAGTTCGTCCAGGGCGGGACCCTTATTGCGGACATCGGCGGCCACACTGTCACCGGTACTTACGAGGTCGTCAACAATGATTATGTCAACGTAAAAGTGAGCGACGTTACCGGCCTGCTGGCGGCGTTGTTCAACAAGGGCACCTGGAAATACACGGTGACCGCTACCACACTGACTTTAAGCGGGGATATCGTGACCAGGACTTTTACGCGGGTGAAATAAGGGGAAAACTCCCTTAATCCCTCTTTAAGAAAGAGGGAGACGGGAAAGGAATTGTGAGGCAGATTCATGGAGCCTTACAGTAAAAAACTAAAGGAACGCTCCCGGCAACTCAGGGATAATATGACCGATGCCGAAAGGTCGCTGTGGTCGAAATTGAGGATGAGACAGCTACAGGGGCTTATCTTCTACCGGCAAAAACCAATTGGAGGGTACATTGTAGATTTCTACTGTCCAAAGGCGAAACTGGTGATCGAGGTCGATGGCGGCCAGCATTTTACGGCTGAAGGGGTAGAGTACGATAAAGCGAGAGAC